>NZ_JAMYLX010000012.1:0-193952 GCF_040318265.1 Mesorhizobium sp. M1252
CGGCTGGTTCTTTTTTTTATTATACACATTTGTCCTGTTTTGTTTTGTTTACCGGGCCACCCCACCCCCGTCGTGCTTGGCTCTACACCTCTCCCCCGATCGACGGGGTAGAGGAAGGGCGCGAACTTATGCAGACCGGCGCCTTTCCTCTCCCTCCGGAGGGGGGAGAGGTGGCGCCGCGAAGCGGCGACGGAGTGGGGGAAGTCCTTCGCGAAACGCGAAGCCGCCGAAAAACGGCGGCAACTCGGCCAGCGCAAAAACTCAAACAAGAAATAACGTCATGACCAAGAAGCCGGAAAAGCCGGGCTCCGCCAGCATTCGTGTCCTCAAGACGCGGATCAAGAAGAAGAGCGGCCTGAAGGAATCGTCGCGCCGCTGGCTGCAGCGCCACATCAATGATCCCTATGTCCAGCGCTCCAAGGCCGACGGCTATCGCTCGCGCGCGGCCTACAAGCTGATCGAGATCGATGACAAGCATCATCTGCTGAAACCCGGCATGAAGGTCATCGATCTCGGTGCGGCCCCCGGCGGCTGGTGCCAGGTGGCGGCCGCGAGGACGAAATCGACGGCTGATAATCCACATGTCATCGGCATCGACTATCTCGAAATGGATGCGGTGCCGGGTGCGCCGGTGCTGCTGATGGATTTCCTCGACCCGGAAGCGCCGCAAAAGCTCGCCGAGGCGCTGGGCGGCGACCCCGATATCGTGTTGTCCGACATGGCCGCGCCGACCACCGGCCACAAGCGAACCGACCATATCCGCACCATGCATCTGTGCGAGGTGGCCGCCGATTTCGCGCTGTCGGTGCTGAAGCCGGGCGGGCACTTTTTGGCCAAGACGTTTCAAGGCGGCGCCGAAAACGAGCTGCTGTCGATGCTCAAGAAGAACTTCCGCTCGGTGCACCACGTGAAGCCGCCGGCGTCGCGGGATGAGTCGGTGGAACTGTATTTGCTGGCGAAGGATTTTAAGGGCAGAGACGGCACGGCGTGAAAGACGCTTCGTAGCGTTCCGTCCCTCTGTCCTGCCGGACATCTCGCCCGCAAGGGGGAGATTGGCAGCTGCGACCGTCTCGCCATTCCTTCAAAGTTGCAAGATTGGCGAAAGCCGCGTGATATCCGATCTCCCCCCTTGCGGGGGAGATGGCCGGCAGGCCAGAGGGGGGTGTGAAGGATCGCCGACGTCGACGATTTTCGTCGCGCCGCCCCTTACTTCCCAGCCGTGCTCACCGGCTCCAGTGTCTTCGGCGTCGTCATCCGGCCATGACCCGACACGGCGTTGCCGGCATCCGGCGCCAGCCGCATGAACGATACCGACGCCGCCGCTGACACTACCGCCACGATGAAGAAGGCAATGTGGAAATCGCCGAGCATCAGCGGGCCGCCATGGATCGAGGTCGAGACTTCCAGGATGCCGCCGGCCAGCGCCACGCCGAGTGCGATCGACAGCTGCTGGAACACCGCCGTGATCGGCGTTGCCTTGCTGGTGTCCTCGGCCGACACTTCGGCGTAGGAGAGCGCATTGACGCCGGTGAAGAACATCGAGCGGATGAAGCCGCCGACCAGCAATATGGCCAGCATCAGCGCGTAAGGCGTCTCCGGCGTGAACAGGCCGTAGATGGCGATCGATGCGGCGGCGATCAGCGAGCCCCAGATCAGCACCCGGCGGAAGCCGGCGAGCCGGAAGATCAGCGCGGTGACGAACTTCATGCCAATGGCGCCGATGGCCGAGACGAAGGTGATCATGCCCGACTGGAACGGCGTCAGCCCGAAGCCGATCTGGAACATCAGGGGCAACAGGAACGGCACCGCGCCGATGCCGATGCGAAACAGCGAGCCGCCGAGCACCGAGGAGCGGAACACCTGGTTGCGGAACAGTTCCAGCGCCAGTAGGGGATTCTTGGCGCGCCGCGCATGCAGCAGATAGAGCACGCCGGAAATCAGCCCGACCGCCACGGTGATGAGGCCGGTCGCCGGCGGCAGATAGGGCAGGCTGACCACCGACAGGCCAAAGACGACGCCGGAGGCCGCCAGCCCGCTCAGCACGAAACCGACGAAATCGAGCGGCGGCGTCTCCATCGAGTCGGTTTGCGGCAGGAAGCGCGTCGCCAGCCAGATGCCGATCAGGCCGATCGGCACGTTGATCAGAAAGATCCAGTGCCAGGTGAAATAAGTGGTGATGAAGCCGCCGATCGGTGGTCCCACAAGCGGGCCGACCAGCGCCGGCACCGTCAGCCACGACATGGCGGCAACCAGCTCGCTCTTCGGCGTCGCGCGCACCAGGACCAGCCGGCCGACCGGCGTCATCATGGCGCCGCCTATGCCTTGCAGGAAGCGCGAGACGACAAAGGCCGGCAGCGAGTTGGAGACGGCGCAGCAGACCGAGCCGACGATGAACACGCCGATCGCGGCGCGAAAAATGGTCTTGGCGCCGAACCGGTCGGCCATCCAGCCGCTGATCGGAATGAAGATGGCCAGCGACACCAGATAGGCGGTCAGCGCCAGCTTGAGCGCGATCGGGCTGGTGTGGATGTCGACGGCAATCGCCGGCAGCGATGTCGCAATGACGGTCGAATCCATGTTTTCCATGAACAAGGCGACCGCCAGAATGAGCGGAATGATGCGGTTCAACGAACGCGTCCGAATTGGCCAAAATTGCGTGCCGGCCAATCCAGGCAATGAAAAGGCGGGGCAAGCGATACGAACCGGCGGTTATCACGCCTCAGGCGCGATGTCGCATTAATTTGCTGTCACTTTTGTGCGACCGTGGGCGGACAAGAGGCGTCGCTGCGTTTCGCCACATTGAATGAACTTGCGAAAATTGACCGGGTTCACTATGCTGTAGTGAATATAACTACTATATGGACAATGCCATGGAAGAAGCCGTTTCCGCAGCCGACGCCAACCGCAAATTCTCGCTCCTCCTGCGCGGTGTCCGCGAAGGACAGAGCTATGTCGTGACCAGCCATGGGCGTCCCGTGGCGCGGATCGTGCCTGCAGGGCAGCCCGACCCTGCGGCGTCTCGTTCGCGCACAGCGCTGCTGTCGCGCCTCGAACGCCAGCCTGTTGTAGAAGCCGGGCGCTGGAGCCGCGACGAGCTTTACGAGGACGAGCGGTGAAGGTCGCGCTCGATACCAACATCCTTGTTTATGCCGAGGGGATCAACGGAGCCGAGAAGCGCGACATCGTTTTCGGCCTGCTGCACGACATTGCGCAAGAGGCAGCCGTCATTCCAGTCCAAGTGCTCGGCGAATTGTTCACCGTTCTCACACGCAAGGCCGGACGATCACGTGCACAAGCGCGCGACGCCCTGTTGAGCTGGCGCGACGCGTTTCCGGTTGTCGGCACGACGCCGGAGGTGATGACGGTCGCGGCTGATCTTGCGACCGATCACCATTTCGGCATCTGGGATGCGACCATCCTGTCTGTTGCCTCGCAAACCGGTTGCCGGCTGCTGCTGTCGGAAGATCTGCAGGACGGCTTCACCTGGGGCGGCGTAACGGTCGTCAATCCTTTCGCGTCACCGCGCCATGTCTTGCTCGATGCCCTGTTGGGCAAGTCCGCCGAATAGGCCACGACCGGCTTTTCAACCACGCCGCGACGTGTTACCAGCCAGCGCCAATCCTGAAAGGGAAGAAACGAGTCGGCGCTGTCCATTTCGGTCCAGCGCTTTTTTGTATTCTCCCAGCGCTTTTCGTATCCGAGGACTGGCCATGGCAAAAATCATCGAAACGTCCACCGGCGCGCTGGCGCTGACCTTTGACGACGTGCTGTTGCAGCCCGGTCATTCCGAGGTCATGCCCGGTGAGACCGACATCCGCACCCGCATCGCCACCGACATCGACCTCAACGTGCCGATCCTGTCGGCCGCCATGGACACCGTCACCGAGGCGCGGCTCGCCATCGCCATGGCGCAGGCCGGCGGCATCGGCGTCATCCACCGCAATTTCTCGCCGGCCGAACAGGCCGAGCAGGTTCGCCAGGTCAAGAAGTTCGAATCGGGCATGGTCATCAATCCGGTCACCATCGGCCCCGACGCCACGCTCGCCGACGCGCTGGCGCTGATGCGCACCTATTCCATCTCGGGCATTCCGGTTGTCGAGAATGGCGGCACCGGCGGCCAGAAGATCGGCCGCCTGGTTGGTATCCTGACCAACCGCGACGTGCGCTTCGCCTCCGATCCGGGGCAGAAAGTTTACGAATTGATGACCCGTGAGAACCTGATCACGGTCAAGGAGAATGTCGACCAGGACGAGGCCAAGCGGCTGCTGCACCAGCACCGCATCGAAAAGCTCGTCGTCGTGGACAAGTCCGGCAATTGCGTCGGCCTGATCACCGTCAAGGACATCGAGAAGTCGCAGCTCAACCCGCACGCCACCAAGGATGCGCAGGGGCGCCTGCGGGCGGCGGCCGCCACCAGCGTCGGCGATGACGGCTTCGAGCGCGCCGAGCGGTTGATCGATGCCGGTGTCGACCTCCTGGTCATCGACACCGCGCATGGCCATTCGCAGCGCGTGCTCGATGCGGTGACGCGGGCCAAGAAGCTTTCCAATTCCGTCCGCATCCTGGCCGGCAACGTCGCCACCGCCGAAGGCACGCAGGCGCTGATCGACGCCGGCGCCGATGCCGTCAAGGTCGGCATCGGCCCGGGCTCGATCTGCACCACGCGCATCGTCGCCGGCGTCGGCGTGCCGCAGCTTTCGGCGATCATGTCGGCGGTCGAGACGGCGCATAGATCAGGCGTGTCGGTCATCGCCGACGGCGGCATCAAATATTCGGGTGACCTGGCCAAGGCGCTTGCCGCGGGCGCCAGTGCGGCCATGATCGGTTCGCTGCTGGCCGGCACCGACGAAAGCCCGGGCGAGGTCTATCTGCATCAGGGCCGCTCCTTCAAGGCCTATCGCGGCATGGGCTCTGTCGGCGCCATGGCGCGCGGCTCGGCCGATCGCTACTTCCAGGCCGAGGTTCGCGACACGCTGAAACTGGTCCCGGAAGGCATTGAAGGGCAGGTGCCCTACAAGGGACCTGTGTCTGGCGTGCTGCACCAGCTTGCGGGAGGGCTAAAAGCCGCTATGGGTTATGTCGGTGGCCGCGACCTTGCCGATTTTCGCGAACGCGCCACCTTTGTGCGCATATCCAACGCCGGACTTCGTGAAAGCCACGCCCATGACGTCACGATTACCCGCGAAAGCCCGAACTATCCTGGCGGAGCCTGACCGGCAGCCAGAGCGGTACATGCTCTGGCGCCACCAGGCGACGATCGTGCTGCGGCTGGCGCGCCATGCCGGCGCGCTGTGCTTTGCCGCCGCGGCGGTTTTCATCATCATGACGCTGCTGGAATTCTTCTATTTCCGCCGGCTGAGCGGTGGCCTGCCGTCGCTCGACGTGCGCCTTGGCGGGTTCACGCCCGATGAGGGCATGGCCTGGCTGACGGCACTCGGCCGACGCGGCAGCGAGATCATCCTGGTCTGGCACTATTTGACTTTCGACCTTCTCTTCCCGGCGCTGCTGTCGCTGACCATGGTCAGCCTGATCCTGGCAACGGGGCGGCGGCTGAAGAATTTTCGTGCCATGCCGGTGCAGCTTCAGGCGCTGTTCGCGCTGGTCATCGTGCTGCCCTACACATGCGCCGACTACGCCCAGAACATTGCGGTGGCGCGGCTCTTGTCCGATGCGCTGTCGGCCAACCCGGATTCTCTGTCTTTCGCCTCGTCGCTGATCGTCACCAAATTCGCGCTGCTGGCGATCCCCGTCATCGTCATCGCGTTTTTGATCCTTGCCGCCCAGCGGCGTCCACAGGCATGAACGACAGAGCAGGGGCAACGCCATGAGCCAGACCGCGATTTTCTGGCCGATGCTGGCGCAGGTGTTGCTCGTCTATATCGTCTATGTCGTGATGGGCCGGCGCCGCTACGGCGCGGTCAAATCGGGCGAGGCCAAGGTCGGTCAATACAAGGTGCGCACGACCGAGCCCGGGTCGAGCGTCACGGTTGCCAACAATCTCATCAACCAGTTCGAACTGCCGGTGCTGTTCTATGTGCTGTGCCTGGCGCTGCACGCGACCAATGGCGTCAATTATCTGACCCTGGCGTTGATGTGGATTTTCGTGATTTCCCGCTATGGCCACGCCTGGGTCCACCTCACCAGCAACAATCTGCGGTTTCGCAGCCGCGCCTTCTACGTCGGCGCGATCATTCTCTTGTTGGCATGGATCTGGTTCGCGCTACACCTGCTCGGAGCGGTGTAGGGCAGTCGTTTACCCTCCCCCTTGTGGGGAGGGTCGCTCCGCTCAGCGGAGCGGGGTGGGGGTCTACAAATCGAACACCGCGATCTTGCGCTTGTCGAACTTGATGCCGATTTCGCCGCGCACCAGCTTCAGTGCGGCTTCGCCGAACACGGCGCGTCGCCAGCCCTGCAGGGCCGGCACGTCGGCATCCTCGCCCTCGGCGGCGATGCGGTCGATGTCGTCGCTGGACGCCAGCACTTTCGAGGCGACGCCTTCCTTCTCGGCGACGATCCGCAACAGCACTTTCAACAGCTCGGAGGCGGCATTGGAGCCCTCGGGCGGCTGAAAGCTCTTGGGCAGCTTCGGCATTTCTTCGCGGGGCAAAGCGAGCGCCGTGTTGACCGCGCCGAGCAGCGCCGTTGCCGTCGATGACCGTTCCCAGCCTTTCGGCGTGGTGCGCAGCTTGCCAAGGGCTGCCGCATCGCGCGGCGCCTGCTGGGCGACCTCGTATATGGCGTCGTCCTTGAGCACCCGGCCGCGCGGCACGTCACGCTCGCGCGCCTCGCGTTCGCGCCATGCCGCCACCGTCTGCACGATCGCCAGCTCCTGCGGCTTGCGCAGCCGCATCTTCAGCCGCTTCCAGGCGTCTTCGGGGTGCGGATCGTAGGTCTCGCGCGAAGTCAGCACCTCCATTTCCTCGTTTAGCCAATGGGCGCGGTTTTCCCGCTCCAGTTCGGCGCTGAGATGCTTGTAGACGTCGATCAGATGGGTGACGTCGGCCAAGGCATAGTCGAGCTGCTTGTCCGACAGCGGCCGGTGGCGCCAGTCGGTGAAACGCGAGGATTTGTCGAGCCGTGCGCCGGTGATGCGCTGCACCAGCTGATCGTAGGAGACGCTGTCGCCGAAGCCGCAGACCATGGCCGCGACCTGGGTGTCGAACACCGGATGCGGCACCAGATCGCCGAGATGGACGATGATTTCAATGTCCTGGCGCGCGGCATGGAAAACCTTGACCACCGCTTCATTGGCCATCAGCCGGAAGAATGGGGCGAGGTTGATGTCGGGCGCCAGCGGGTCGACCAGCGCGGTGACGCCTGGCGCCGCCATCTGGATCAGGCACAGAATCGGCCAGAATGTCGTTTCGCGGATGAATTCGGTGTCGACGGTGACGAAATCCGACTTTTCAAAAGCGGCGAGAACGGACTCGAGCTCATTTTGGGTGGTGATGACGTGCATCAAATCGCTTTTTAGTAACGGGTAAGGTTCTCTTTCAATTTCAGCCATGGGCGCTTTCGTCAAGCCGCCCTTCGGTCAAGTATCAGCCGATCCGTCGGAATCGCCATTCCTGCGCGCCAGCCGCGCGAAGACGGTTGATGTGCGCAGCAGCGCCGTGAAGCGGCTGCGCTTGCCCGCCGGCACGCTGCCGCGCACCTGCATGCGGTAGAGAATGACGGCGATGAGGGTGGCGTAGACGACTGCGCTGAAGACAAACAGGGCGCCCGGTCCGAAATGTTGCATCACTGCGGACGCCGCGAAGGGGCCACCAATGGCGCCGAAGGAATAGAACAGCATCAAGGCGGCGTTGATCAGCACGAACTCGCCCTTGTCGGCGCGGTCGTTGGAATGCGCCGCCGACAGCGAATAGAGCGGCATGGCGAAGCTGCCGAAGATGAAGACGATGATCAAATTGAGGGTCGGATCGGCGCCGGCGACGAAGACCAGCGCCAGCGCGGCGAACATGGCGCCGCATGTCGTGGCCAAAAGCACCGCGCGCCGATCCCAGCGGTCGGAGAGGTAGCCCAGCGGATACTGGATGAGGGCGCCGCCGAAGATGCCGACGCTGACGAAGGTGACGACATCGGCCACCGACATGCCGATCTGTTCGGCATAGACTGGCGACAGCGTGCGGAACGCGCTGTTGGTGACGCCGACGCAGATGCAGCCGAAGCAGCCGAGCGGCGAAATCCGCCAGACGCGGGCGAGATCGAGCTTGACGTCTTCCGGCGGCGTCGGGTTGGAGCGGTCGCCGAGCGACACCGGAACCAGCGACAGCGTGATCATCATCGACATGATGGCGAAGATGGCAAAGCCGCCGGGGCCGAAGATCGGGATCAGGAACTGTGCGCCGGTCACCGAGCCGATATCGACCATGCGGTAGATGGCCAGCACGCGCGCACGATCCTTGTTTTCGACGCCGGAGTTCAGCCAGGCTTCCATGACGGTGAACAGGCCGGCAAAGCAGAAACCGCCGGCAAAGCGCACCGCGCACCACATCACCGGATCGATCACCAGCACCAGGAGCAGCGTACTGGCCGCGGCGATGGCGGCCAGTGCTGAAAACGTCCGGACATGGCCGACTGCCTTGAGGATACGGGTGACGGCCAGGCACCCCAACAGGAAGCCGGCGAAATAGAACGTGCCCATCAGGCCGATGTCGGAGGCCGAAAATCCTTCCTGCGCGCCGCGCAGCGCGATCAGCGTGCCCTGCAGCCCGTTGCCGCCAAGCAGGATGCCGGCGGCGATGAGGAGCGGGATCAGCGGGCGGATGGAGGACATACGGAACCGTTGCTTAGGTGGCTCCACAGTTCTGAACCATCGGTGTGGCCAATGCCAGTGGCTTGTCCCGCCGCCAACAGGTGTGTGGCTTCAAGTGCGGCCGTTCAAGCTCCGTCGGCCCTCGCCAAAGCTTCGCTCGCCGGCGCAGGCTTGCCCCGGGCAGCCCTTCGGCCAAGCGAGCCGGCGGTCAGCAGGCTGAGCATGATGAACGGGATGCCGATACCGAAGGCCGAGCGGATGCCCCAATGGTCGGAGACGAAACCGAGCAGCGGCGGGCCGAGCAGGAAGGCGACGAAGGAAATCTGCGACAGCGCCGCGACATTGATCGTCGCGGAGCGGTCCGTCCGCTGGGCTGCCGCCGAGATCGCCAGCGGAAAGAGCACGCTGCTGCCAATGCCAAGTAGCGCAAAGCCCAGCATCGATACGAGCGGGGCAGGCGAGAAGAAGACGAGCAGCACGCCCACCGCCATCGTCGCCAGCAGCACCCGCGCCACGACGCTCGGCGAGTGGCGGTCGACAAAGGAGTCGGCAAAGAAGCGCGTGCTCGCTTGCGAGAATGCAAACAGCGCCACGGTGAAGCCGGCGACGAAAGGGCCCGCATCGAACACGGTGCGCATGTAGATTGCCGACCAGTCGATGCTGGCGCCTTCCATCAGCATCGCCGACAGTGTCACCGCGACGAGGACGAGGATCGGCAGCGTCGGCCGCGCCAGCCTTGGCGCCGTCTCGTCATTGCCGGCGAAGCGGCTCGGCGCCGGTTCGTAACCGCCGAGAAACAGCGCGATTCCTGTCGCCACCATCGGTACGACAATCGCCAGGTGCAGTTGCGGCGAAATGCCGAGATGCGCAAGCGCGGCGCCGAACAGGCCGGCGCCGAAAAAGCCGATGCTCCAGAACGAATGCGCCCGGTTCATGATCCGGCGCTTGAGCAGGAATTCGGTTCTATCGGCCTCGACATTGAGAATGATCTCGACGCTGCCGATCATCAGGCCGACCGGAAACAGCATCAGGAACAGCGCAAGCGGCCCAGGCGCATGCACGGCAATGGCAAAGACAACCGACAAAAGCGGCACCAGCCCGAGCAGCGCGCGGCGGAAGCCGATGCGCTCCAGGATCGGCGCCGCCAGCGTCAGCGCGGTCAAGGTGCCGATCGGCGTCCCGATCAGGCTTAGCCCGAGCGTGCCGTCCCCGATGCCCATGGCGTGCTTGATGTCGGGCAGCCGCGGGAAGATTTGGCCCATGGCGAACGAATAGATCGCAAAGCCGGCGTAGACCCGGTGTTGCGGAGCGAGGCGGAGGCCAAAGGTCATGACGATGCTTTCGGGGAAGAGAGTCGACGGTTGTCACTGTTTGATATGCCTACATCTTGCACAAACATGCAAATCGTGCAAGAACGTGCATGGAAAAAAACAGGATCATGCAATGCTGACCGATGAGCGGCATCAAATTATTCGCGATCGCCTGGCCGTCGAGGGAAGGGTGCTGGCCGGCGAGCTGGCAGGCCGCTTCGGCGTTTCGGAAGACACGGTTCGGCGCGACCTCAGGGAGTTGGCCAAGGCCGGGCAGTGCCGCCGCGTCTATGGCGGCGCGGTCGCGGCCGCACCCTTCGCGGCCACGCCGGTCGGCCTGCGCGCCGGCCATGCGGTCGAAGAAAAGACGCGGCTGGCCCGCGCGACCGTGGCACTGCTTTCGCGCGGACAGACCCTGTTCATCGACAGCGGCTCGACCAATGCCGCGATCGCCAGGGCCATCCCGCGCGACATCGATCTGACCGTCGCCACCAATTCGCTCGAAATTGCCTCCGTCCTGTCAGACCACGCTTTGGTCGAACTGATTGTGCTGGGCGGGCGGTTCGACCGCCATCTCGGCGCCTGCGTCGGCGCCGACACGCTTGCCGCTGTCGCGCAACTTGGCGCGGACCTGTTTGTTCTCGGCTCCTGCGGTCTCGATGCGTCGCGCGGCGTCACGGCCTTCGATTCGGCTGAGGCCGAGGTAAAGCGGGCCATGGCCAAGAACAGCGCAGGCATCGTCATCGCTGTAACCAACGACAAGCTGGCCACAGCCGCACCCTACCGGGTTGCCAGGCCAGAGGCGATCCGCCACCTCGTGGTCGAAAAGACCGCGCCGGCCGCAATCCTCGCCGACTTCGAACGCCAGGGCGCCGAAATCCATTTGGCTTAAACGGAGCTCGGCGCGCGGGCAGTCCGGGACGCAGCATGGGCGACGAACACTTCGACATCTTCCTTTGAATAGCCGAGAAGGGCTCCTTCAAGCCTCGCCAGATCATTCGATGTGAAGATGTCAAAGGCCTCTCCGCTGCGGCACATTCTGGAGATCAACAAGCTCAGTTTGCAGCGCCATTCTTCTGTCGGCAGGCAGTAGCAGCGCTCTTCCACTGAGGTTTTAGGAACAATCTGGGTGAACTTCAGGATGCGACCTTCGTCGACAAACGGTGCAAAACCTGCATCGCCAATATCGTCGGCGTCCATACCCGGTTCCGCCGCGAACAAGGCCATTGATTTGTCGCCCTGAAGCATCAGCTCCAATTCGCGGCCATTATGTGGCCCGACACCCGGCGGGACTGTGGGTTCTGGCATGAAGTATCTCCAGATCATTCGATGACTGCACTGTCGCGAGAAACACTTCTGGCGGCAATGCGCCAAGCCTGGCAAAGACTTCAACACTGACTAGCGGATAGAGAGACGACCCAAACCCGGCTTGCCTTGACAAATCGGGCCTCCCATGCGCTTTTCGCGCAAATTTTGGACCGGGCTTTGATGCTCGACCCACAACCCAGCACCCCGGAATTTTGACATGACAATGCATCGTTACCGCAGCCACACCTGTGCCCAGTTGAGAAAGAGCGATGTCGGCTCTTCGGTTCGCCTGTCGGGCTGGGTGCATCGCGTGCGCGACCATGGCGGCCTGCTGTTCATCGATCTGCGCGACCATTACGGCCTGACCCAGATCGTCGCCGATCCGGATTCGCCCGCCTTCAAGGTGGCCGAGACGCTGCGTGGCGAATGGGTGATCCGCGTCGACGGCGAGGTCAAGGCGCGCCTGCCGGACACCACCAACGCCAACCTGCCGACCGGCGAGATCGAGATCTTTGCCCGCGAGATCGAGGTGCTGTCGGCAGCCAAGGAATTGCCGCTGCCGGTGTTCGGCGAGCCCGACTATCCCGAAGACATCCGCCTGAAGTACCGTTTTCTCGACCTGCGCCGCGAGACGCTGCACAGGAACATCGTGGCGCGCACGAAAATCATCGCCGAGATGCGCAAGCGTATGACCGATGTCGGCTTCACCGAATTCTCGACGCCGATCCTGACGGCCTCGTCGCCGGAAGGCGCGCGCGACTTCCTGGTGCCGTCGCGCATCCATCCCGGCACCTTTTACGCGCTGCCGCAGGCGCCGCAGCAGTACAAGCAACTGATCATGGTTTCGGGCTTCGACCGCTATTTCCAGATCGCGCCCTGCTTCCGCGACGAGGACCCGCGCGCCGACCGTCTGCCCGGCGAATTCTACCAGCTCGACCTCGAAATGAGCTTCGTCGAGCAGGACGACGTGCTGTCGACCATGGAACCGGTGATGCGCGGCGTCTTCGAGACCTTCGCCAACGGCAAGCCGGTGACGCAGACATTCCAGCGCATTCCTTACGATGTCGCCATGCGCAAATATGGCTCCGACAAGCCGGACCTGCGCAACCCGATCGAGATGCAGGCCGTCTCCGACCATTTTCGCGATTCCGGCTTCAAGGTCTTCGCCAACATCCTGGCCAACGATCCGAAGGCCGAAGTGTGGGGCATTCCGGCCAAGACCGGCGGCAGCCGCGCCTTCTGCGACCGCATGAACTCGTGGGCGCAGGGCGAGGGCCAGCCGGGACTGGGTTACATCTTCTGGCGCAAGGAAGGCGACAAGCTTGAAGGCGCCGGTCCCCTGGCCAAGAACATCGGCGAGGAGCGCACCGAGGCGATCCGCCAGCAGCTCGGCCTTGCCGATGGCGACGCCGCCTTCTTCGTCGCCGGCGATCCGAAGAAGTTCGTTACCTTCGCCGGTGCCGCGCGTACGCGTGCCGGCGAAGAACTGAACCTTGTCGACCGCGAGCGCTTCGAATTGTGCTGGATCGTCGACTTCCCGTTCTTCGAATGGAGCGAGGAGGAGAAGAAGATCGACTTCGCCCACAACCCGTTCTCGATGCCGCAAGGCGGTATCGACGCGCTCAACGGCGACGACCTGCTCGGCATCAAGGCCTTCCAGTACGACATGGTCTGCAACGGCTTCGAGATCGCCTCTGGCGGTATCCGCAACCATTTGCCCGAGACCATGGTCAAGGCGTTTGAGACGGTCGGGCTGGACCGCGCCACGGTCGAGGAGCGCTTCGGCGGCCTCTATCGCGCCTTCCAGTATGGCGCGCCGCCGCATGGCGGCATGGCGGCCGGTGTCGACCGCGTGGTCATGCTGCTGGTCGGGGCCAAGAACCTGCGCGAGATCACCATGTTCCCGATGAACCAGCAGGCCTACGATTTGTTGATGAACGCGCCTTCGGAAGCCTCGCCGCAGCAGTTGCGTGATCTGTCGCTGCGTGTCGCGGCAGTGAAGAAGGACTGACGGCAGCGTTGCAGCTGCCCTTTCTCCCCGTCTCTATACGGGGAGAAATGTCCGGCAGGACAATGAGGGGCAGCACGCATGCAGGCGATTGGCGAACGGCCTTAGCAGTTGGCGCCTTCTGACAATCGGTTCAGCATCGAACTACAATTTGCAGGCGTTGGCGCCGCCCCTCATCTGCCTGCCAGCACCTTCTCCCCGTATAGTGACGGGGAGAAGGGAGCGAACTTCGATCAGTCTTCGTTGGCCTTGACGTGGACGCCCAGCGTCTTGGTCAGGTCGGCCGGGTTGGACATGGCGCCGGCCATGATCAGCGCGAACGGCACCGCTGCCGGCGGCTCGGCCGAAATCTCGAGGCTCTTCGGATCGTCGAGGTACTTGCTCACCGCGGCCGTCACTTCGGCGGTCAGTTCGGGATTGTTGAGCTGCGCCATGCCGAACGGCACGATCGCCTTGGCCTGGTTGGCGATGTCCTTGCCCGACATGCCCTGCTGCTTGCCGACATACTCAAGCACTTTGCCGGTGAGCGAATCGTCATCGAAGCGGATCGATGCGCTGTTGAAGGAGAGCTGCTGCAACAGGCCGAGCAGGGCCATGCCTTGCGCCGAATTGTCAGCCCCTTCGGGCTGCGCCGCCATCTTCTTCTGCATCTCCTGCAGCGACTTGACGAAGTCGACCGTGTAGCCGCCGAGGCCGAAGGTCATGCCGAGCGTGCCGGCATTCTCGACCGAGATGTCGTATTTCGACAGGTCCATCTTGCCGTCGCTCGGCTGCCAGGTGCCGCCGATTTCGATATTGCCCGAGATGTTCTGGTAGCCGAGGGCCTCGATGGCTTCCTTGGATTTCGCATCGTCGACCAGGGTCAGGTCGGCGTTGAACTTTTCCGTGGTGGCGGAAAACTCCATCGCCTTGCCGTCGGCCGGCGGCGTGATCTGGACAGCAAGCCCATCCACCGAGAAGGCGGTCTTGTCGGCAACCTTGACCGTCAGGTTTTCGAGTTCGGCCGACTTGTAGATCATCATCGAGCCGAGCGGGCCTGTAGCGCCCTCAGCCGGGATGTTGGCGTCGTGGATGACGAAGGGGGTGAGGTTGAGCGTGACGCCGTCCTTGCTGTGCTCGAAGGCCGAAGTCGTGATGGTCGCGACATCGAAGCCGCCATTGGCTTCGGTCACGCCCTCGAGCTTGACGTCGCCGATCGGCAGCGCCTCCTTTTCGGCCGCCGGTTTGACCGACACGCCCTGCAGCACCATGCTGGAATTGTCGCCGGTAACGCCGGTCCAGGTGATATCGACGCCCTGGACGGCAAGTGCGGCCTTCAGTCGGTCGGCAACCGCCGTGTCTTGCGCAAAGGCGGCATTCAGCGGCAGCGTCAGCAAAAAGGTCGAAAAAGCAAGTTTCTTGAGTGTCGAACGTTGGATTGTCATCGCGAGTTCCCTGAGAGAGTCCTGAAAAAGTGTTTTCTCAATTCTACGCCATCACCATTCCGTGACGAACTGGACGGGAAAAAGGCGCTTTCCCGCAGAGTTGTCGAAAATCACGGCGAAAGGCAAATCGGAGCGGGAGCCTTCGCCCGATGCGGTGAATATGTCATGAAGGTCGGGCTCCCCTGCGTACCGTCTCCTGCCTTAGAGAGGGCGTGTAACAGATTGATGTTGGTTGGCAACAGCACTGCTACCGTTGCTGTTGCACAGGGACGGCAAGGGGGAACATGAAGTCCGTCACATCCATTGTCGGACCTTGAGCCGCCCTCGTAAGCTCAAAGGCTGCAAAGTGCGGATTTCCGCAGCCCCGCCTTGCCGCGAATCACCCGCTCGGCTAGTCCAGCCGCATGGGAAAAAGGATTTTGCCGCCTGAAAATGGCGGCGGTGACCACATCGAACCGGTCGATCTGAAGAAGGCGCTGGAAGAGCGCTATCTCGCCTATGCGCTCTCGACCATCATGCACCGGGCGCTGCCTGACGTGCGCGACGGGCTGAAGCCTGTGCATCGCCGCATCATGCATGCCATGCGGCTGCTCAGGCTCAACCCCGACCAGGGCTTTGCCAAATGCGCCCGCATTGTCGGCGACGTGATGGGCAAGTTCCATCCGCACGGCGACCAGTCGATCTACGATGCGCTGGTGCGCCTGGCGCAGGATTTCTCCATGCGCTATCCCCTCGTCGACGGGCAGGGCAATTTCGGCAATATCGACGGCGATAACGCCGCCGCCATGCGCTATACCGAGGCGCGCATGACCGAGGTGGCGAGCGATTTGCTTGCCGGCATCACCGAGGACGCCGTCGATTTCCGGCCAACCTACAATGAAGAGGACGAGGAGCCCGTAGTGCTTCCCGGCGCCTTCCCGAATCTGCTCGCCAACGGTTCCTCCGGCATTGCGGTCGGCATGGCTACCTCCATCCCGCCGCACAATGCCGCCGAGCTTTGCGACGCAGCGCTGCAGTTGATCGAGCAGCCGGACGCGCCGGTGACAAAGCTGATGGAGTTCGTCCAGGGGCCGGATTTCCCGACCGGCGGCATCATCGTAGACAGCCGCGCATCCATCCTGGAGGCCTATGAGACCGGCCGCGGCGGTTTTCGCGTGCGCGCCAAATGGGGCCAGGAGGATCAGGGCAGGGGCACCTGGAGCATCGTCGTCACTGAAATCCCCTACGGCATCCAGAAGGCCAGGCTGATCGAGAAGATCGCCGAGCTTTTGATCGCGCGCAAATTGCCGCTGCTCGAGGATGTCAGGGATGAAAGCGCCGAGGACGTCCGCATTGTGCTCGTACCGAAGAGCCGTTCGGTCGATCCCGGCATTCTGATGGAATCGCTGTTCAAGCTGACCGAGCTCGAAAGCCGCTTTCCCCTCAACATGAACGTTTTGTCGCGGGGCAAGGTGCCTAACGTCCTGTCGCTGAAGGGCGTGCTGAAGGAGTGGCTCGACCATCGGCGCGATGTGCTGATCCGCCGCTCGAAGCATCGGCTTGGCGAGATCGAGAAGCGGCTGGAAATCCTTGCCGGCTACCTGATCGCCTATCTCAACATCGACGAGGTCATCAGGATCATCCGCGAGGAGGATGAGCCCAAGCAGGTGATGATGGCCCGTTGGTCGCTCACCGACACCCAGGCCGAAGCCATCCTCAACATGCGGCTGCGGGCCTTGCGCAAGCTGGAAGAGTTCGAGATCCGCAAGGAGTTCGACGGTCTCACCACCGAGAAGAAGCAGATCGAGGCATTGCTCGCATCCGACGCCAAGCAATGGTCGACGATCAAATGGGAAGTCACGCAGGTTCGCGACAAGTTCGGCCCCGAGACCGAACTCGGCAAGCGCCGCACCCAGTTCGCCGACGCGCCGGAGCATGATCTGACCGACATTGCCCACGCCATGATCGAGCGCGAGCCGGTCACCGTGGTGGTCTCGGAAAAGGGCTGGCTGCGGGCGATGAAAGGCCATTTGGCCGACCATTCCACGCTCACCTTCAAGGAAGGCGACAGCCTCAAGCTCGCCTTCCATGCCCAGACCACCGACAAGATCCTGGTCTTCACCACCGGCGGCAAATTCTACACCATCGGCGCCGACCGGCTGCCGGGCGGCCGCGGCCATGGCGAACCGATCCGCATCATCGTCGACATGGACAACGACCAGGACATCGTCACCGCCTTCGTCCACGACCCCAAGCGCAAGCTGCTGCTCGTCTCCTACGATGCCAATGGTTTCATCGTGCCGGAGGAGGAGGTCGTCGCCAACACCCGAAAGGGCAAGCAGGTGATGAACGTCAAGGCGCCCGACGAGGCCAAGGCCTGCGTCCCGGTGTCAGGCGATCATCTCGCCATTGTCGGCGAGAACCGCAAGATGCTGGTGTTTGCGCTCTCCGAAATTCCCGAGATGGGCCGCGGCAAGGGCGTTCGCCTGCAGAAATACAAGGATGGCGGTCTGCTCGACCTGAAACCCTTCACGCTGGCGAGCGGCCTGTCCTGGCAGGATTCCGCCGACCGCACCTTCGTCAGGTCGCGCGAGGAGCTGGCGGAATGGATCGGCGCGAGAGCGTCGGCCGGACGGATGGTGCCGAAGGGATTCCCGCGGACGGGGAAATTTGGTTGAAGCTGCTGATCTCCCCCACAAGGGGGAGATTGGCAGCTTCACCAACCATTTGGACTATCGTCACGATTGCGGCACTATAACAGTGCATAAACGCTGTGTAGGCTGGGAGAATTGACCGTTTGAAGGAAGCGAAGATCCAGAAGCCGGAACGTCAGCAGCGCCTGTTCGGCCTGTCGACACCGCTGCGGGCCGCCGTCATCCCGCCGCTGTCGGCGGCGCGCTGGCTGTTGGTGCTGATCGTCGCCGCCGGCGTTTATTTCTTCCACGGGTTCCTGTTTCCCGTGCTGGCAGCCCTCGTCATTGCTTTTGCCAGCTGGCCGCTCTACCGCCGGCTGCTTGCCGGTGTCGGCGGTAACCGCACCGTCGCCGCGACGCTCGCCATCCTGTTCATCCTCGCCTTCCTGGTGGTGCCGATAGCGCTCGCCGGCACCTACGCCATCAACGAGGTCCGCGAATGGGTCGGCTGGGCGATCGAGACCAACAGGCACGGCGCGGTCACACCGCACTGGATCACCTCGCTGCCTGTCGTCGGCGAGTGGCTGAACGAACAGTGGATCGACAATTTCGGCCATCCCGGCGGCATCGGCGAGCTGATCCAGCTGGTCAGCGGCGCCAATATCGGCAGCATCTATCGCGGCGTGCTGGCTGCCGGCGGCAGCGCCTTCGGCCTGTTGCTGACGCTGCTGTTCATGATGATCGCGCTGTTCTTCGCCTACCGCGACGGCGAACACTTTGCCAGCCAGATCGACCGGCTCGGCGAACGCATCCTGCCGACGCGCTGGGAGCGGATTTCGCGCGTCGTGCCGGCGACCATCTCCTCGACCGTTACCGGCATGACCGTGATCGCCATCGGCGAGGGGCTGGTGCTCGGCATCGCCTACTGGCTGGCCGGGGTGCCGTCGCCGGTGACGCTGGGCGCATTGACCGGCGTGATGGCGCTGATCCCCGGCGGCGCGCCGCTGTCGTTTACGCTTGTGTCGATCTACCTCGCCGCCAGCGGCTCGCCGATGGCGGGTCTGGCGCTGTTCATCTGGGGCGCGGTGGAACTGTTCATCGTCGACAAGACCTTGCGCCCGAAGCTGGTCGGCGGACCGATCAAATTGCCCTTCCTGCCCACCTTTTTCGGCCTGATCGGCGGCGTCAAGACGATGGGCTTTCTCGGCCTGTTCATCGGCCCCGTGCTGATGGCGCTGCTGGTGGCGATATGGCGCGAATGGCTGCGCGAGGTGGAACTGGCCGAAGACACCGTTCCCGACGGGGCGGCCGAGCTCGAAGGCGGGCCGCCGCAGATCGAGATTGTCGCCGGCCCGGCGAAGAAAAGTCAGACTGGGTAAGCGACGGCGAGCGCTGCCCGGCGCTTGCGCCCTTCATGCAACTGCCACAGGGAATGCGCGACCAGCGTGACGATCAGGATCACGCCGCCGATCAGGCTGTTGCGCGACGGCGCCTCGGCAAAGATCATCCATATCCAGACCGGCGCCAGAACCGTTTCCAGGAGATAGAACATCGCCACTTCCGGGCCTGAAATGTATTTCGGCCCGTTGGCCAGGCAGAAGAAGGCGAACGGCATGATGACGGCGCCGTTGAAAACGATCCACCATGGCGCTTCCACCTGGAAACCGGTCCTGGAGACCATGAGCGCCGCCAGCCCGAACGGCAGCAGGACGCCGGTCAGCGCGGTGAATCCCATATCCCTGCCGCTGGCGCGTGAAACGGTGATGGCGCAGGCAATCGCCAAGGCCGAACACAGCGCCATCACATCGCCGAACAGATTTCCCGTGCCGACGGAATCGCCGACGATGATCGCGATGCCGACGATCATCAGCGCCATTGCCGCAAGCGTCAGCGGCTGCGGTCGCTCCTTCAGAAACAGCCACGACAGCAGCGCCGAGAACATGGTGGAGAAGGCCAGGATGAAAACCAGATTGGCGGTCGAGGTGTTGTAGACGGCAGTGATGAAGGCGATTGCGCCGAGCCCGTAGAGTGTGGCGACGACGAGCCCCGACCAGCCGGGTATCAGCTGCGGAGCATTCTTGCTGAACGAGCGCCAGATGGCCCATACGATCAGCCCTGCCACGAAGGTGCAGCCGGTGCGCAGCAAAAGGATCGTCCAGGCTTCGCCATGGGCGAGCCGGATCAGGGGAATGTCGATGGTCAGCGCCAGCCCGCCAAGCGCGGTGAGCAGGAGTCCTTTGGTGTGGGCATTGTGAGAGGACATGCAACGGCTTTCGCAATGATTTGAGCAGATGCCGGTCGGCGCAATCGCCCCGCCAACGGGCGGAAGACCAGCATCGTCTCGGCTGAAAATGTTTAGATCAGGATCTGGTAAGAAGAAAAATCAGCGCGTGACCGCTTCGTGGTCGTAGCGTTCCCAGCCCTTCGGGCCGAGATGCTCCTGCGGCATGAAGCGCATTTTATAGTTCATCTTGCGCGAGCCGTTGACCCAGTAGCCGAGATAGACATGGGGCAAGCCCATGGCCCGGGCGCGGGCGATATGGTCGAGGATCATGAAGGTGCCGAGCGAACGGTCCTCGAACTCGGGATTGAAGTAGGAATAGACCATCGACAGGCCATCGGCCATCTTGTCGGTCAGCGCCACGGCGATCAGCTCGCCCTGGCCCTTGCCGGTGATGAATGTGTCGGGGCCGCGGCGCCGGTATTCGATCACCTTGGTGTCGACATGGGTATCCTCGACCATCATGGCGTAGTCGAGCACCGTCATGTCGGACATGCCGCCGCGGCGATGGCGAGCGTCGAGATAGCCGCGAAACAGCGAATACTGCTCGGTCGACGGCTGCGCGTCGTGCATGGCGCCGATCAGATCGGAATTGCGCTGGATCACCCGCTTCATGTTGCGGCTGGCGGTGAACTCCTGCGCCAGGATACGCACCGAGACGCAGGCGCGGCAGGTCTCGCAGGCGGGACGGTAAGCGATGTTCTGCGAGCGCCGGAAACCGCCTTGCGTCAACAGATCGTTCATCTCCGGCGCCTTGTCGCCGACCAGATGCGTGAACACCTTGCGTTCGAACTGGCCCTCGAGATACGGGCACGGCGATGGCGCGGTCAGGAAGAACTGCGGCGACTGGGTCGGATGGTGCGTCATCGAACCTTGGGAACACTCCTGCGAATCGCTCTACCTTTGGCTTGGCTGGCGAAAAATTCAACAGGATTGTGAAGGCGGGGTTGAACGGACCCCTTCACATTTGCGCACAAATGCCTGTTGGCGTCGGTTGAACGCCGGTTCAACGGTCGCTGCGGCTGACGACGGTGCCAAGCAGCAGGTCGTGCAGTGTGCGCTTGCGATCGGAAAACAGCGTCACCAGGAGGACGAGCGGCGTCAGGATGACCGTGCTCGCCCAGAACAGCACCGAATGGACAACGGCGGTGAGGCCGTCGATACGGCTGCCGTCGAGACGATCGAGCCGAATGCCCATCATCTTCATGCCTGATGTGGCCTGGTTGCGACCGCCCAGCGTGTTCCAGATGTAGAGAATGGCGACCGCCGGCACGAGGATGGAATACAGCGCCCAGCCAAGACCGAATGTCAAAAGGCCAAGCACGGCCACCAGGATCGCGAACGGAATGGTGAGCAGCGCCACGATGCAATAGTCGATGATGAAGGCCAGGATGCGCCGCGTGCGCACACCGTCATAGGCCCTGACGTCGTCGAGCCTGCTGGTGATGATTTCGCCGTCAAGTACGCGCGCGTTCATGTCATGTCCTCGTAACAGGCGCCACGCTAGGGTGCGCCGCCACTGAAATGGTGAAGACCGCGGGCGGAATCAAGATCGGTTCGTCCATCGGTCCGGCTCGGCAGTGTGACGAGGTTGAGCCGATTGAATTTGGTGGACGGATGGCGTTAGCTTGCTGCGGCGCAACAAGACGCCGAGGGGACGGGGTTACATGGATTACGACATGCTGGTCATCGGCAGCGGCCCTTCCGGGCGCCGCGCCGCGGTGCAATCGGCCAAGCTCGGCAAATCGGTGCTGGTGGTCGACAGGGGCCGGCGCCTCGGCGGCGTCTCGGTGCACACCGGCACCATCCCGTCGAAGACGCTGCGCGAGACGGTGCTGAACCTGTCCGGCTGGCGCGAGCGGGGCTTTTACGGCCGCGGCTACCGGGTCAAGCAGGACATCTCCATCGCCGACCTGGTCGAGCGGCTGCACAAGACGCTCGACCACGAGGTCGAGGTGCTGCAGCACCAGTTTATGCGCAACGCCGTCAAAAGCGTGCGCGCCATGGCGAAATTCGTCGGCCGAAACAAGGTCAGCCTGACGGCAGACAATGGCGACTACTCGGAGGTTGGTTTCACCAATGCCCTGATCGCGGTCGGCACCAGGCCGCACCGGCCGCGCGACGTGCCTTTCGACAAGATCCGCGTCTTCGACAGCGATGAGATGCTGGAACTCGACCATCTGCCGCGCACGCTGACGGTGATCGGCGCCGGCGTCATCGGCGTTGAATATGCGACGATCTTTTCGGCGCTCGACGTGCCGGTGACGCTGGTGGAGCCGCGCAACACCATCCTCGATTTCGTCGACCGCGAGATCGTCGACGACTTCATCCACCAGATGCGCGACCGCGGCATGACCATTCGCCTCGGCAGTACGGTCAAGGAAATCGTCTCAAAACCCGACTATGCCGAAGTGACCCTCGCCGATGGCCGCACCATCCGCTCCGAGATCGTGCTTTACGCCGCCGGCCGCAGCGGCAATCTCGGCAGCCTCGGCCTCGACGTGGTCGGCATCGAGGCCGATTCCCGGGGCCGCATCAAGGTCGATCCGCAGACCTTCCAGACCAGTGCGCCCAACATCTATGCCACCGGCGACGTCATCGGTTTCCCCAGCCTTGCCTCGACATCGATGGAGCAGGGCAGGGTGGCCGCCTGCCACGCCTTCGGCGTGCAACTGCCACCGCCGCCGGAAACCTTCCCCTATGGCATCTACGCCGTGCCGGAAATCTCCACCGTTGGTCAGTCGGAGGAGCAGGTGCGCGAGAGCGGCGCTGCTTATGAAGTCGGTCTGGCGCGGTTCCGCGAAACCTCGCGCGGCCACATCATGGGCGTCAACTCCGGCTTTCTGAAGCTGCTGTTCTCGGTCGAAACGCGCCGCCTGCTCGGCGCCCACATCGTCGGCGAAGGCGCCACCGAACTGATCCATATCGGCCAGGCGGTGATCAACCTCGGCGGCACGGTTGATTTCTTCGTCAACAACACCTTCAACTATCCGACGCTGGCCGAAGCCTACAAGATCGCCGGGCTCGATGCCTGGAACCGGATGGGACAGGGCTAGGCGACGAGCATCTGCTCAGCTGTTCCGCCGGGCGCCGATGCGGTCTACCAAGGTCTCCTAGCCTGCCTGGCGTGCGACCAATGCTGGTCCCGCCAACCATTGCCGGACGATGGCGGCATCCGGGTCGCCGATTTCGTGACCTGAAGGCACGATGCGCGCATCGACCTCGGCGCCATGTTTGTTGAGCAGCCTCACCAGTGGCGGCGCAAACGGCCCGTAGGTCTCGTCGGCGGCACCGGCGACAATCAGGACGCGCGTTCCGGTCAGATCGGTTGCCGGCGCATCGTCAAGCACGGGCATCGCTCTCAGCAGCACTGCTTTTCGGACTAGGTCAGAGTTGAGCAGCATCAGGCTGGAAACCAGATTGGCGCCGTTGGAATAGCCGACGAAAGTCGCCCGGGCGAGGTCGAGCCCGTGGCGCTTTGCGGCCTCGCTTGCGAAGGCGGCAAAGTACGATGTTTCGGCACGGATGCTCGCCTGTTCAAAACTGGTCGGCGTGATCCGCTCGAACCAGCGGAAGCCGTCTTCTTGGCGGATGCGGCCACGCACCGCGACCAGCGTGGCGTTGGGGGCGATCTGCCTCGCAATCGGCACCATCGTCGTTTCGTCGACACCCGATCCGTGCAGTAAAAACAGGCTCTCGCCGCCGGCATTCTCCGGCTTGAGGAGGCGGTAGGGAAACGCCAGATCCTGATGCAGAAAGGCGTTCTCGTCGCTATATCGATGCACGCTCATATCTCATTGATTTCACGGAGACATTGGTCCTTTGCCAGCTTCAAAACGGAATATTTTCACGCTCCGCGAAATGTGATTGCAACAGGCTCATTTCAGACCGTTTCTGCGCCGATATGCTCCCTGCGGGAGGAATCGAAGCGGTGTGCGCCGATGGTCGCATCCCGGCATGAACAACGCGAGCACCCTTGCTCTCCTTTGAGGCCTTTTGTCGATGACCCTGCCAGTTCCGCCCGATCGCGCCCCGCGTATCGCCGATCGCGCTCCGCGTATCCCCGATCGCGACACGCGCGTTGACGTGTTCCGTGCGCTCGCACTCCTGACCATCTATATCGACCACGTGCCGGGCACCGTCTTCGAAACGCTGACCTACAAGAATTTCGGATTCTCGGACGCGGCGGAAGCCTTCGTGCTGATTTCCGGCATGTCGGTCGCACTCGCATATGGCACCAAGTTCCAGCCGGGCGGCCGGCTGCTGGCGATGTTGAAGATGTGGCGCCGGGCCGGCGTGCTTTACAGCGCCCACATCGTCACCACCATGGTTGTGATGGCGTTGTTCTGCGCCGCGGCGGTGTTCGGCCGGCGGCCGGAACTGCTCAAGCTGATCAACATCGAGCCGCTGATGAAGAACACGCCGGAGGTCATGATCGGCATTGTCACGCTCGGCCACCAGCTTGGCTACAACAACATCCTGCCGGTCTATGCGGCGCTGCTGTTGATGGCGCCGCTCTTCCTGCTCTTCGTCAGCTACCGGCCGCTGCCGGCGCTGGTCTTTTCCGGCGCGCTGTGGCTCGTCGCCGGCCTCTGGCAGATCGCGCCGCCGAACTATCCCGAGCCCGGCTTCTGGTTCCTCAACCCGCTGTCCTGGCAATTCCTGTTCAACATCGGCCTTGCCGGCATGCTGCATGTCAGGCGCGGCGGCACAATTCCCGTCAATCGTTGGCTGGTGGGCGCCGCGGCGACCTATGTCGCGGCAGCGGCGGTCTGGGTGCACAGCCCGCTCTGGGGCGAGATAACGTGGTTTAACCTGCCCGTGGTGATCGGCGGCTTCGACAAGACGTTCCTGTCGCTGCCGCGGCTCCTGCACATATTGGCGGTGAGCTATCTGATCGTCGCCCTGCCGGCTTTCTCGAACCTGTTCCGTCTCAGCCCGGACCATCCGCTTGCCCTGCTCGGCAAGCGCTCCTTGCCGGTGTTCCTCGCCGGCACGCTGATCGCCATGGCGGCGCAGGTGATGAAGCTGATCAATCCGGGCGGCTTTGCCTATGACGTCTTGCTGATTTCGGCCGGCATCGCCATGCAATTCGCGCTCGCCTTCTATCTTGAGTGGCTGTCCGGCATCGGCTTGGGCAAAAAGCCGGTTCGCAAAGAAGCGCCAGCCGTTCACCAGACCTTCGGCATGCCCGCGATGCCAAGGCTAAGCCGATGATCCCACATCAGCCGCCTAGCTAGCAGGCGAGGGGCCGGACGACCCCCGCACCACAAGATCGACCGGCAGCAATTGCCGGTGCTGCGAGCCGTCATTTTCGAGGATCGCCTTGACGGCCAGCCGGCCCATCTCGGCGATCGGCTGGGCGACAGTGGTTAGTGGCGGCTCGGAGTCGGCGCCTTCCGGCACGCCGTCGAAGCCGACGATTGACACATCGCCCGGCACGGCAATGTTACGCTCGCGCAGCCAGTCGAGCGCATGCAGCGCGATCTTGTCCGACATGGCCAGGATTGCCGTCGGCGTCTGCGGCAGCGCGAAAATATGATCGAGGCCGGCCCGAACGCTCGCCTCGTCATTGAGGGTTTCGTAGATTGGCACTTGCGAGACGTCGATGCCGAAGCGGGAGAGCTCGCCGAAATAGCCACGCAGACGGTCGCGTGTGCCCGAGTAGAGGGATGTCGTCTCGACTTGCTCCTGCGTGACGGGACCAAAGCCAGCGTCGGCAGATTCCAGGGCGAGTACGGCAAAGCTGCGATGGCCGAACTCGGCCAGATGGCGCGCCGCCAGACCCGCGCCGGCGACGTTGTCGACGCCGATCGCAGCGACCGCCTCATTTTCCGAATCGAGATCAAGCGCCACGAAAGGCAGTTTGCGTTCGCGCGCCAGTTCGACCAGCCGCGACCCACCCTCGATGCAGAACACGATGAAGCCGTCGACCAGGGCGCTCTGGATGTTCCAGGCGAGCTGCTCGCTGTTGGCGGCCGAGACCAGCGAAATTCCGGCGCCGGTGGCGTCGCAGGCCTGCGAAATGCTGGCCATCATGACGCGGGCAAAGGGATCGTCGAAGAAATAGGACAATGGTTCTGCCGTTGCCACGCCGATGGCGTTGACCTTGCCGGCGCGCAGCAGCCGGCCCTTGGGATCCGGGCCGGCATAGCCCATCGCTTCCGCCGCCGCCTTGACCCGCTCGCGGACCTCTTCGCGCACGATTTCCGGGCGAGCGAACACGTTGGACGCGGTACCGTGCGAGACCCCGGCCGCCTTGGCGATGTCGGCAAGCCGCACTGGTCTCGTCTTGCCGGAGGTCAATGCCGTCATTTTCGTCTCCTGAACCGGAGCCTGTTTAGCACTTTCGTTGGATCGGTTCAAATTTTCCCTTGATCGGACGGCGGAGAGAGTCTATATTTGAATCGATCCAAGGGATTCACCAAGTACAACTTGGATCGATTCAAGAGGAGGGTGCCATGCATCCCGTGAATTATCTGTTCGAAGACATCTATGGCAATGATTGGGGCATAGTCTCCGACGCCGCCACCCGCAAGCGCCGCGACAAGGTCGGGCCGTGGAGGCGTGACCTGCAATACCTTGTGAAACGCAAGCGCAGCTGATCGGCCCCGGCATTTTCGTGCCAGCTGATTGGATCGATTCAAGTGCTTAAAGAGGAGACGAACATGCATCCCGTGAAGCATCTGTTCGAAGACATTTATCGCAACTACTGGGGTATCTCGCCTGCCACGGAGCAGCCGGAAAGGCGGCGGCCGACCAAGTCTGCCAAGCGCAACCGCGACCTGCTGCCGCAAAACCGGCAGGATTAAGCCTCGTGTGATATCTGATGGGGCAGGGTTCTTGGCTCGTCAGGACCGTTGCCGCACGAGCGCCGAGGCCGCGATCACCAGCCAGCCCGCGATGAGCAAGGTGCCGCCGATCGGCGCCGACATTGGGAACAGCCGCGATCCCACGAAATCCCGTGCCAGCAGATCGCCGCAGAACAGAACAAGCCCGACGAGCAGCACCAGGCTGCCGATCCGCAAGATCCGGCTTGCGCCGGCGAGGCCGACGGCCAAAAACACCGGCGCATGCATGAGCAGGAAGGATGCCGCAGTGCCGACGAAGGCGCCGCCGAGATGCGCTGATGCCGCCGACAGCGCCACGCCCGCCGCGCCGGCAATGCCGCCGGCGAAAACGAGGATGCGCGCGCTGTTTGCTGGTGCTGACTCGGCGATGCTCATGTCTCGGGCTCCGTGATTGACGATAGGCGGCGCAACCTCTCTGTCAGGATTTTTCCGATATCGCCAGCATGTCGCGCGTGCGGCGCGCCTGGGCCAGCCAATTATACGCGGCACCGCCCGCCATCAGCACCGACGTGCCGAGAAACACCGCGCGCATGCCGAAATGGCCGCCGACGAAGCCGCCCAGCAGCGGACCCGCGACCTGGCCGACATATTGCGCCGAGATTGCCAGGCCCAGCACATTGCCGCCGACCCCATCGGGAACATTGTGGCGGATGACGCTGGTGATGCAGGGCAACAGCCCGCCCAGCACCAGACCCATAAGGAACCGCAGCCCGACCAACTGCCAGCTCTCGGTGACGAAGGCCTGCGGTATCAACAGCAGCGCCGAGACGGCCAGCGATGCGACGATGACGTTCCAGTGGCCGATGCGGTCGGCGAGCTTACCCAGCCGTGACGCCGACAGGATGGCGCCGAGTGCGGCCGCCGACATGACGACACCTGAGACCAGGGTCACCCGGCTTGCGTCCGCGACCAGTTGCTGGACGTAAACGGTGATGATCGGCTCGATCGACATGTTGGCGAAGGTGAACAGCATGCCGGTTGCCAGCATCGCCACGACAGGGCGTTTGTCGGGGATCTGCGCCCAACCGCCCTTTGGTTTCTCCTTGGGTTGTGCCTGCATTGGCGGGCGAGGCATCTCCTTGATCAGGAACGTCGTCGCCAGCGCCGCCAGGAAAATGACGCCGCCCGCGATGAGGAAGGTGGCGCGAATACCGATCAATGGCGGCAGCGCGCCGCCAAGCAACGGGCCGACCAGGGAGCCTGCGGTGATGCCGGCCGACAGCACGCCAAGCGCCCAGCCGGAGCGCTCCTTCGGCGTCTGCATGGCGACAAGTATGGTCGAGCCTGAGGAATAACCGCCGGCAAAGCCGATCAGCAGGCGCAAAAGCACCAATTGCCAGACGGTCTGCACCATGCCGGTCAGCGACATGCAGATCGCCATGCCGAAACTGGCGCGCACCAGCATCACCTTGCGGCCGTAGCGGTCGCCGAGCCGCCCCCACAGCGGTGCGACAAGGGCCGCGGCAAGGAAGGTGGCGCCGAAGGCGATACCGGACCATTGCACGATCGCCGCGTGGCCCACGGCGCCCAGCTGTTCGACATAGAGCGGCAGGAACGGCAGCAACAGCGTCATCGCCACAAGCGTGCTGAACGATCCGGCAAAGCACACGAGCAGGTTGCGCCGCCAATGAATGTTGTAGGTGGAAGGCGCTTCGGCGGCCTGCGCTGCACTGTCCTGCGGCATGTCCTGTCCTGTCCGCTTGCTGCGGATACCATTTTGGGATACCAACTTGGTACCTCATGGACGCAAAGCCCGGCTGCTGTCAATCAGGCGCTCTCAATGTGATCGGCAAGACCAACGGGCAAGGCCGATCGCCAGCAATGGAAGCAACTATGTCGCAGATGCAGATCGTCGAAAAAGCGCTTCGCGAGATGATCCTTGGCCTCGAGGTTGGTCCTGGCGAGCGGCTGACGGAGCGCTGGATCGAGAGCCGCTTCGGCGCCTCGCGCACGCCGGTCAGGGCAGCCCTGCTGCGGCTGGAGACGGAAGGGCTGATCTGCCGCGACGGGCGCGGCTGGACCGTGTCGCCGATCAACCTTGCCGAACTGGAACAGATCGCGGTGTACCGCGAAGCGGTCGAGGTCGCGGCGGTCAGGCTGACTTCGGCGCTGGCCGACAGGAGCGCAGCCGATGTCATCGAGGCGATGCTGGATTCCTGCGACACTGCCACGCCGCGCGAGGAATGGCACCGCGTCGGCATGGATTTCCATATCGAACTGGCGCGGCTCTCCGGCAACGAGTTCCTGTTTCGGGCCGTGCGCGATGCCATGACGCGCCTGTCGCGGGCGCGCTGGCTGGAGGTGCGCGACGAGGCGGCCCTTGGCCGCGCCTGGAGCGAGCATCACGCCATTCTGGCGGCGGTGCGGGCCGGCGATGCCGATGCGGCGGCGGCGCGACTTTCCGCCCATATAGCCGGCAGCCGCGCCCGCCTGGTGACGTCGTTGCACAATGACCGGCGCGGCCTGCGCGCCAGGGGTTTTGCCGTCGTCGCCGCTTGATACCGGTCACGAAAACGAAAGAACGCCGACGCCATCCGCTTTCGGCCTCGCTTCGCGGACGCCGATGGCGTAAGAGGCGGCCATGGAAAACAACCGATTTGAAACACCCGTGACCGTTAAGTCGGGCACGGAGGGAAGCACTCAGCTCTTGCGTACGGTGCGTGAGGCTTCCGATTACCTGCTCAACAGCTGGCCCGGCAAGCGCAGCCCCAAGCACCGCGAAGCGCTGCAGGCCTGCCATGACGCGCTGGCCGGCGACAAGCCGGCGATGATTGCAAGACGCGCCTTCATCGCCGCCGCGCGCGAGGTCAACGTCTTCGTCAGCGACAAGGCCCCGGCCTGATCACATCGGCCTGATCAGACCGGCATTTTGCCAGGATCCGGCCCGTTTCGCGGGCCGGTGATCCTGTCTTGCCTATTTTTCTGTCTCGGTGTCGGTTTTGGAACTTGCCTCGTTCTCAGGCTCGGCGCGCTCCTTGGCCGCGACCTTGGCGGCGAGCTTCTCCGCCTTCTTGGCGGCCTTCTGCCGGTCGCGCTCTTTGCGTTCCTGACCGTAATTCGGTGGTCGAGCCATATCGTTTCCTTTCGCTGTGCCTGATCCTGCCTAGAAGCATTGGCCGGCAAACACAACAGCGCCGCGAGGGCAGATGCCAGCGGTTCTGGACTTGCGTGATGGCGAACACAATGGTTTAGAAAAGGCTGCGGGACAGTTGCTGGAGCCGCCGCCGACCGATTTCGAATCAAAACGACCGATGGCCACGCTTCAAAGAAACGCACAGAAGCTGATCTACTATGCGCGCAACGCCATGCGCGACATCGCGCCGCCGGTTCTTTTCCGGCGCCGGCTCGGCCGGCTGCTCGATCAGGCCAGGCTTTCCGACGCATCGGTCCGCCAGCGGCTCAATTACTACAACACGCTGCGGGAGCCTTTTAGCCCCAGCCCCGAGGCCGTGCCGGTCAGCCGGCTGCCGTCGGACCGCAGCATGTACTATTACGATCTGAAGGAGTTCACCCGTTATTTCGACCCAGATCTGCGCATCGACCTGGAATTCGGCGACGTCATCGAAGTGCCGAAGATGCCGTCGATCGTCAAGGACCGGCCGATAGTGGGCGACAACGGCAACGGCGTCCTGTTCAAGCTGAACAAGTTCCGTCATTTCTACATGCCGGCCGACGATGTCGCCTTCGCCGACAAGCATCCGCTCGTCGTTTGGCGCGGCGAACTCAACAATCCGATCCGCACCTTGTTGCTGGATGCAGCCCGCAATCTGCCGTTCTGCGATGTCGGCACGCCGAGGGCGACAGCACCTGCGGAATACCGCAAGCCCTATCTCAGCATCGATCAGCAGCGCCGCTACCGCTACATCATCTCGCTCGAAGGCAATGACGTCGCGACCAATTTGAAATGGATCATGAGCTCGAACTCGCTCTGCCTGATGCCGCCGCCGACCTTTGAGACCTGGTTCGCGGAAGGGCAACTCGAGCCCGATGTCCATTATGTGCCGCTGGCGCCCGACTTCAGCGATCTGGCCGAGCGCGTGCACCATCTCGAGAAACATCCGGCCGAGGCCCAGCGCATCGTTGCGGCGGCCAACGCCTATTGCCGCAAATTCGCCGACGAGCGGGCCGAGCAGGCGATCTGCCTGCTCGTGCTCTACAAATATTTCGTGCTCAGCGGCCAGATCGAGACCGATCCGCAGGTCTGGCGGTTTATCGCGGGCTAGCGGCCTCCGGCGCCCTTAAGTCAGATGACGCTGCGGTCCATAACCAGATCGGCCGGGCCGAAGCGGTCCTTCGCGGTGAACTGCTGGTGCCAGTAGGGATAGAGCACCGGCGGCCGGCTGACGGCATCGAGACGCTGGCGTTCATCAAAGGACAGCGTCAGGCTTGCCGCGGCGAGATTGTCTTTCAACTGGGACTCATTGCGTGCGCCGATCACCAGCGAACTGACGGCTGGCCGGCCGAGCAGCCAGGTCAGCGCCACCTGGGCCGCCGAAACGCCGCGTGCCGCACCGATGTCGACCAGCACATCGACGATCCGCCACAGCCGGTCCTCGTCGCGGATCGGCGGTTCCGACCAGCCGCCGATCTGGCGCGCCGTCGGGCTGTCGCGGCGGTATTTTCCCGACAGCAGGCCGCCGGCGAGCGGGCTCCACACCAGCACGCCAAGGCCCTGGTCGACCGAGATCGGCAAGAGCTCATACTCGGCCTCGCGTGCTTCCAGCGTGTAGTGGATCTGCTGGGTGACGAAGCGCGGCTGGTGCTGGCTGTCGCTGATGCCCAGCGCCTTCATGACCTGCCAGCCGGAATAGTTGGAGCAGCCGACATAGCGGATCTTGCCCTGGGCAACCAGCGTGTCGAGCGCGGCGATGGTTTCCTCGAGCGGCGTCGCGCCGTCCCATTCGTGAAGGAAATAGATGTCGATGACATCGGTCCTGAGGCGCTTCAGGCTCTTCTCGCATTCGCGGATCAGATGATGGCGCGACAGGCCTTCGTCATTGGGGCCCTTGCCGATCCGCATGCGCGCTTTGGAGGCGATCAGCACGTCGTTCTTGCGCTTGCCGCCGAGCGCCTCGCCGATGATCTCTTCCGACAGACCGTTGGAATAGACATTGGCGGTGTCGATGAGATTGATGCCGGCATCGATGCAAGTGTCGATGATGCGCGAGGCCTCCGCGAGATCGGAATTGCCGACGGCAGCGAACGGCCCGCTGCCGCCGAAGGTCATGGTTCCCAAGGTCAGCGCCGAAACTTTCAAGCCGGAACGGCCAAGCGTGCGGTATTCCATGTCTGATCCTCGTAGTTTTGGTGGGGAGGCGGTTTTAGCAGGAAAGGGCGGGGAAGCCCGAACGGGTCCGCTATTTGTAGGACAATTTGAGCGGCTTGTCGCCATGCCAGGGCGCTGGATCGGCAATGCCTCGCTGCTTTGCAGTGAAGACCGGCTGGCCGGCGGCTTGCAATAAAACCGTCATTGCCGGCCTATATCAAGTCGGCTCAGGGTTTCATGTCAGCCGGCAAGCGGAGCAGTGGAAATGAATGAGCTAAAGCAGAATTCTGCGGCCAGGGATTGGCTGGAAGCCGAACTCGCCGACACGCTCGACGAGGACTATGAGCTGGAAATCTCGGAGCCGGCGCTGTCGTTGGAGATCGCCAAGATCTACAAGAACGCGCATCCGCCGTCGATCGATCGCATGCAGTATTTCCGCGACCTGATCGGCTTGCAGTCGGAACTGATCAAGCTGCAGTCCTGGGTTGCCTACCACAAGAAGAAGCTAGTGGTGGTTTTCGAGGGCCGTGATTCCGCCGGCAAGGGCGGCGTCATCAAGCGCATCACCCAGCGCCTCAACCCGCGCATCTGCCGCGTCGTGGCGCTGCCGGCGCCGACCGAGCGCGAAAAGTCACAATGGTATTTCCAGCGCTACGTGCCGCATCTGCCGGCCGGCGGCGAGATCGTGCTGTTCGACCGCTCCTGGTACAACCGCTCCGGCGTCGAGCGGGTGATGGGCTTTGCCGAACCCGATCAGGTCGAAGAGTTCTTCCGCGACGTGCCGGAGTTCGAGCGCATGCTGGTCCGCTCCGGCGTCACGCTGGTCAAATACTGGTTCTCGATCACCGACGAGGAACAGCAGATGCGCTTCATGATGCGCATCCACGATCCGATGAAGCAGTGGAAGCTGTCGCCGATGGACCTGCAGTCGCGCGTGCGCTGGGAGCAGTACACCAAGGCCAAGGAAGAGACGTTCGCCCGCACCAACATCCCAGAGGCACCGTGGTACATCGTCGAAGGCAACGACAAGAAGCGGGGGCGGCTGAACTGCATCGACCATCTCCTCAAACAGCTGCCCTATGAGGACGTGCCGCACGAAGAAATCACGCTGCCCGAGCGGGTGTTCAACCCGGAGTACGAGCGCCAGGTCCTGCCGCGCGAGCTTTACGTGCCGGAGAAGTATTGAGCACTTTTCCTTCTCCCCGTTTCACGGGGAGAAGGTGCCCGAAGGGCGGATGAGGGGCAGCGCCGGCATCGGCGAATTCACAGTCGTCGGACGCTGCTAACCTCCAAAAGCAGCGCTGCCCCTCATTGCCTGCCGGGCATTTCTCCCCGTAGTACGGGGAGAAAGAAGCCTGCGCCTATCACTTCGCCACTACACCCGCTTGATCGTCACATGCGTGGCGAGCGCTGTCGCCACCTGCTCGGTGCACTGGTAACCCAGCTTCAGCATATCCAGCCCGGCAAACAGGCTCTCGCCCCTCCCGAGCAACACTGGCGACACAGCCAGATGCAACTCGTCGATGAGCTTCTCCTTGAGATATTGCCGGATAGTGGAAACGCCGCCGCCGACGCGGACATCCTTGCCGCCGGCCGCAGCCTTTGCTTGTTCGAGCGCGGCGTGGATGCCGCCGGTAACGAAGCGGAAAATGGTGCCGCCTTCCATCACAATGGGGTCGCGCTTGTGATGGGTCAGCACGAAGGTCGGCACGTGATAGGGCGGGTTGTTGCCCCACCAGCCCTTCCAGTTCTCATCCGGCCATTCGCCGCGGATCGGGCCGAACATGTTGCGGCCGAGGATCCAGGCGCCGACATTGTCGAAGCTGCGGACGGTGAACCGGTCGTCCACATCGGTGCTGCCGCCATCCTTGCCGACCATCTCGTGGAAGGTGCGGGTGCCGGTCATCCATTTGTGCAGATCTTCGCCACCAACGCCGAGCGGATTTTGCAGGTCCTGGTCAGGACCGGCGCCGAAACCGTCGAGCGACAAGGTGAAGGCATTGACGCGCAGTTTGGACATGGAAGACTCCCTTTGGTGACCAGTTGTGATTTGCAATCAGTATTCAAACTGATTGCATTTTGCAACTAGTATTTTTAGAGGCAAGCGATCTGTGGAATGCGCAGGGACCTCAAGCCGCCACGCGCTTCGGCATCACCGCAAACGGGCTGAGCCCAAGCCAGATCTGCATCTTGCCGGCGACGTCGAGATCGCCGGTCAGGCTGATCTTGTCGCGTTCCTTGTGAACTGTCGTCAGCCCCATCCAGATCGAGGTCATGGTGCACAGATCGGTCGAGACGTAGAGATCGACGTCGAAGCCCGGATCGTACCAGCAAAGATCGACCTCGCCCTGCTTTTCGACGATCAGCCACCACGATCGTTTTGACGCCGGCAGGTCATGGTACAGGAATTGTATCACGGTGCGCCCGTCCGGCAGCGGACTGGGGTTCAGATTGCGCCGCATGTCCCACATCAGCAGCGACGGATCGAGGTTTTTGAGCGACAGCCTGGCCTCGACCCATTTCTGGCCCCAAAACCCCATCGCCTCGACAACCGGGCGCAAATCCCGGCCCGCCTCGGTCAGCCGGTATTCGAACACGCCCTTCTCGGTCGCGATCTCGGTCCGCTCGACGATGCCGCCGGCCTCGAGGTCCTTGAGCCGTTGCGACAGAAGGGTTGGCGACATTTTCGGCACGCCGCGGCGCAAATCGTTGAAGCGGGTCGATCCCGCCACCAGTTCGCGCAGCAGCACCATGGTCCAGCGTGTGCAGAGCAGCTCGGCGGCCATGGAGAGCGGGCAGAATTGCTTGTAACCGGCTTGTGTCATGTGGTGAGCTCCAAAAGATGTTGCCGGACCTTATTCAGAAAACCTGAGTTCAGCCAGTACAGAAGCTGTACTGGCACCCCCGGTACAGTTCTGTGACTGGAGCGGTCCGGCGCCGCCATGCGAGGCAGCGGTCACGTCACCGGGCAGTCCGGTGCCGATCCATGAGGAGTTGGACAATGACCGCTTACGTGATCGCAGACATCAAGGTGAAGGACGACAAATGGGTGCCGGCCTATGCCGCTTCGGTGCATGACCTCGTCCACAAGCATGGCGGCAAGTATCTCGCCCGCAGCGGCAATGTGAAGACGCTGGAGGGCAAGCCGCTCGACACCAGCCTGATCGCCATCATGGCGTTTCCGTCGGCAAAGGCAGCCGAAGCCTTCACCAACGATCCGCAATACGCTCCGTTTGTGGCGGAGCGTCAGAAGGGCAGCGACAGCCGCTTCCAACTGATCGACGATACCGATCTCGCTGGAACGATCCCTTATTTGCCGAAGGCGTGAGGAAAAGCCGGAACCCGGTGTATCAGGGTTCCGGCTAACCCTTCAGCATTTGCGCCACTTCGGGCGCGAAGCAGGTGGACGGGTACTCTCACGCGATTTAGTCTTGAACTCGAAAGTCGGTAAACTGAGCAGGCGCGCACGTGACCATTATTTCACTCATTGCAAAACTGTTTGCCAACCGGAACCGCCCGCAGAATAGGCCAGCTCAAGTCCCAGAGCGGGTTTTCCGCAAAGAGGCGAAATTCAAGAAACATGGAAAATTCTTCCAGATCGGACCGACATATCGCGGCGGGTCCCATTGTCTTCAGCTGGAAAACGCCCAAGCTTTGGTGCCGCCACCCCGCATACTGCTCGGGCCGACGGAGTTTGGGGGATACGGCTTTCCTGAGTACCCGGAGACGCCCAGGCTACGGCCTGAAGCGACAGCCTATTGCAGGCCACCAAAAGACTTAGAAGATTTTCATTGTTACTGGCTTGTATCCGAGCGCCTGAAGGAAGTTCTGCAGTCAGTCGACCCCGATGGGGTCGTGTTTAACGACTGCGACGTATTCTATTTGAGCGGAAAGCCGATCGAACCAAAGCACTACCTTTGCGACATCGTTCGCAAGATTGATGCCGTGGATCTCGAATCGTCGAAGTTTAGGCTTTTGATCGGCGAGAATGGAGGCGTCCACTACGACCGCGCCGGAGGCGCGTGCTTCTATTTCAAGGAGGAGATTGTTGGCGATGCGCATATCTTCAAACAGAAGAACATGGGCATCGTCATTTGCACCGCCAAATTGAGAGAAGCCTGTGTCGAAGCAGGCATCAAGAAGCCCGACTTGTTCCAAGACATGTCGGTTTGCGGGCGTGGTCGGCTGGACTTCGAAACAAGAAATGTCAAAGAGAGTTATGTGCTGGAGTGAATTTATCCCTTCAGCATTTGCGCCACTTCCGGCGCGAAGTAAGTCAGGATGCCGTCGCAGCCGGCGCGCTTGAAGGCGAGCAGGCTCTCCAGCATTGCCTTTTCGCCGTCGATCCAGCCATTGGCGGCCGCCGCCTTGATCATCGAATATTCGCCTGACACCTGGTAGGCGAAGGTCGGCATCTGGAACTCGTCCTTCAGCCGGCGGATGATGTCGAGATAGGGCAGGCCGGGCTTGACCATCAGCATGTCGGCGCCCTCGGCGATATCCTGCTCGGCCTCGCGCACCGCTTCGTCGGAATTGGCGTGGTCGAGATAGTAGGTCTTCTTGTCGCCCTTGAGCAGGCCGGCGGTGCCGACCGCCTCGCGGTAGGGGCCGTAGAAGGCGGAGGCGAATTTCGTCGCATAGGACATGATCGCCACATCCGAAAAACCGTTGGCGTCGAGTGCGTCGCGGATAGCGCCGATGCGGCCGTCCATCATGTCGGACGGCGCGATGATGTCGGCGCCGGCCGCCGCCTGGATGACGGCCGCGGCGGTCACCTGTTCCACCGTCTCGTCATTGACGATGATGCCGTCGCGCAAGATGCCGTCATGGCCGTGCGAGGTGAACGGGTCGAGCGCCGCATCGGTGATGATGCCGATCTCCGGCACTGCGTCCTTGATGGCGCGGGTGGCGCGGTTGATGATGTTTTCCGGGTCGAGGATGTGCGATCCCGTCAGGTCGCGCAGGCTGAGTTCAACATTGGGGAAGGTGGCGATCGCCGGAATGCCGAGCTTAGCGGCCCGCTCGGCCTCCTTGACGGCGAGGTCCAGCGACAGGCGGAAGACGCCGGGCATGGCGGCGATCGGCTCACGCGTGTTCTTGCCGTCGATGACGAAGATCGGCCAGATCAGATCGTTCACCGTAAGCCGGTTTTCCTGCACCAGGCGGCGCGACCAGTCGGCCTTGCGCATGCGCCGCAAGCGCCGGCTGCCGGTGATCTCGTCGACGCTGCGTGCGCCGAGCTTTGCCGGCGCGAATTTGTTGCTCGTCGCGGGGGTGAATTTGTTCATCGCAAAAACTCCGGGTCGAGGCGGCTTTTACCACGAGGCCTTGCCGCTGACCAATGCGACACGATTGTGCCAGCCGATGACGCGGTGCTTACGGCTTTGGCGGCCACGCCAGTTCTGGGCCGGTTTTGAAGAACGACACATTGTTGGTGAAGGTGCTCTCCGGGGCGAGCCGGATCAGGCGCCCGTCCGGATGGCCGATGTCGGCGACATTGTCGATGAACCAGCGGTTCCAGGTCGCCTCCGGGCCGAGATATTTGTGCAGCAGCCGTTTGAAGCGGTTCGGCGCCATCGCTTCTATGGTGGCGACGCCGCGCAGGCCGAGATGCAGCAGGATGCCGGCCTCATTGTCGAATGGACGATCTCCACCGCACAACGCGGATCGCGTTCGAGGTGTTTGACAGCACTTGCCCCGGTCGAGCCCAGCAGCCAGATCGCAGCATCCTCCCAGATGAACCACATCGGCGCGTTGCGCGGCGCGCCATCGGCGGTCACGGTCGCCAGATTGGCCATCAGCGGGCGGCTGAGCACATCGTTCGGGTCGAACTTTTTCGGCATCTCCCAGCCATGGCTCGGCGCTGCGGTTTCAAGCGTCATGCGTTTGTCCCTGCATCAGAAGAAAGGCTGTTTTGCCCGGCAATTTTGCGCGCATTTCTGTCGGGGGCAAAGCACGGTCGCGTTCCCTTGCGAAAATCCAAACCGCGCCCGCCGGTTGACGCACCCATGCGCCACCTTTAGCACTTCAGTCCCGCAGGCGCGGGGAGGGATTCTCTGACGATGGATTTTGGCGGCGGCGACGAGATCCGCTTCGAACGGTTGGGCAAGGCGGGCGTCGTCACGCTGACGCGGCCGCAGGCGCTCAATGCGCTGACACATCGCATGATCAAGGCGCTGGACAAGGCGCTCGACGCTTTTGAGCGCGATACCGGCGTCGATGTCGTCATCGTCAAGGCCGAGGGCAGGGCGTTTTGCGCCGGCGGCGACATCATGCACGTCTACGAGGCCCGCGCCGGAAAGCCGCCGGTCGAGTTCTTCGCCGACGAATACCGGCTCAACGCCCGCATCAACAGTTACAAAAAGCCCTATGTCGCGCTGATCGACGGGATCGTTATGGGCGGCGGCGTCGGCATCTCTTTCCACGGTTCGCAGCGTGTGCTGACCGAGAACGCCCAGTTCGCCATGCCCGAAGTCGGCATCGGTTTCTTCCCCGATGTCGGCGGCAGCCATCTTCTGCCCGACCTTGGCGGCAGCTTCGGCATGTATCTGGCGCTGACCGGCAACCGCATTCGCTATGGCGATGCGCTGTGGTCTGGCCTGGCCACCCACACCATCAAGGCCGCCGACCAGGCTGCCTTTCTCGATCGGCTCTGCGCCAATGGCGATCCGGAATCGGTGCTGCGCGGCTTTTTCGTGCCGGCCAGGCGGGAGACCGGCCAGCCGGTGCTGGAAGCCATTGCCCGGCATTTTTCCCAACCCTCGCTCGCCGAAATCCTCGAGAGCCTGGAGCGGGCGGCAGGCGCCGACGAGTTTGCCGCCAAGACGCTGGCCACCATCCGCACCCGCTCGCCGACCAGCCTCAATGTCGCGTGGCGCCAGATCAGCGCCGGGCTGACGCTGTCGATGGAAGCCTGCATGAAGATGGAGTTCCGTATCCTCAACCGCATGCTGGCCGGGCACGACTTCTATGAAGGCATCCGCGCCGTCCTCGTCGACAAGGGTTCGACGCCGCAGTGGCGGCCGGAAAGCCTGGCCGAGGTCGACGCTGCTTCGGTGGACGCCTATTTCGCGCCGCTCGAACGGGAGCTCGAACTGTGAGCGAGGTCACGTCGCGGCGCATCGTGCTGCAGCCCTCGGGTGTCGAGATCATCTTCGCCTGGTTCCAGCGCGTCATAGCGGGCTATTGCCTGCTGTTCGGCATCCTGTACTGGATCCGGCTGATCGGCTTTTATCCCGGCCCGCTGTGGCGCTTCGACCTGATGCCGGTGCACTGGCAGGTCGTGGCGGTGATGCTGGCCGTGTTCTTCCCCTTCGCCGCCGCCGGCCTCTGGATGCTGGCGTCGTGGGGCCCGGTGATCTGGTTCATCTGTGCTGTCACCGAGACCATCATGTATGCCGGCTTCCCCGATCTGTACGGCCACCGGCCGCTGATCGTCTTCTCGCATGGCGCGGTGGCGCTGCTCTACATCGCCTTCCGCGTCGTTATCTGGATGCGCAAGCGCCCCGCGCGCGCCTGAAACGCCGCCCCGCAGCCATTGGGTAAATCTTTAGGTTAATTATCCTTGCTCGGGTGACCGTTCGTTAAGCGTCTTGCGAAACCTATTACCGGTAAGCTCTTGTTAGCCCTAGCGTTTAAGTCGAATTTTATGAGTATTCGATAGTGTCGCAATCAAGGTGAAAAACAAAAAATCACCAGGGCGACAAACGAGAGGCAAAGACAATGATCAATTCGCGTCCGGCGGCGAAGACCGCCAACGTATCCGACGATCGCCGCGAGGCTATCCGTTCGCTTTACATGGAATCGCTGCAGCTGGTGGAGCGTCTGCATCGCCGTCTGCTTGACGTGATCAAGGACGAGTTCGACCGCAACGGCCGTTCCGACATCAATGCCATCCAGGCGCTGCTTCTGTTCAATATCGGCAATTCCGAACTGACCGCCGGCGAGCTGCGCTCGCGTGGCTACTATCTCGGCTCGAACGTCTCCTACAATCTGAAGAAGCTGGTCGATCTCGGCTTCATCAACCACCAGCGCTCGCGCATCGACCGCCGTTCGGTCCGCGTTTCGCTGACGCCGAAGGGCAATGAAGTGGCGGAAGTCGTCGCCGGTCTCTATGAGCGCCATGTCGGCTCGATCGAACAGGTCGGCGGCATCAACAGCGAAGAGTTCAAGCAGATGAACCGCGCGCTGCAGCGCCTCGACCGCTTCTGGAACGACACCATCGCCTACCGGATGTAATCAGCGGGCCATTGAATAGCAGCTGCGCCGGAAGAAGCGCGGCCGGAGGAAAGTCTCAGCCAACAGGCCGGTGCCGAAAAGCACCGGCCTTTTCTTTTCGAGCCGCCGGCGCTTCCAAATTCGGCGTAAGCCACGTTGCCGCCATATTCGCGGTGGAAGCGGGGATGCGGGTGATGCGGCGGCGAAAGCTGTTCGCGCGCCTGTAATGTCGCATCGCGGTCCGCTTTTCACGGCCAAGTGATGCAGGTCATGGTTGGCTAATTGTTAACAGTGCCAACTTTAGAGTGCGGGCGATATCGCCCAAGATCGAGCACGTAGCCGAACGCTGCAACAGCCAAACGCTAGAAGCCAAACACGACAAGAATGTCTGGAACGTCCATGAGAACCAGCCGCCGCCTTTTCCTTTCCGGAGCTTCCGCGCTCGCCGTTGCCATGGTTGCCAATGCCGCCAGCGCGCAGGATGTGATCGACGATATCCTGAAATCGTCGGGCCGCGGCAATTGGGACGACCAGTTCGATGCCCGCGCCTCGGAGGGCGGCAAGGTCGCCTCGACGCTGCCGATCTTCAGCCTGCAGACGGTCGCCTTCACCGAACAGGCGGTGGCGCAGTATCAGAACATCGTCGCCCAGGGCGGCTGGGGCGAGGTGCCGGCGACCAAGAAGCTGCAGCTTGGCGTCGACGATCCGGACGTGGTGCCGCTGCGCAAGCGGCTGATGGTTTCGGGCGACCTGGCGCAGAGCGCCGGCATTTCGACGTCGTTCGATTCCTACGTCGACGCCGCGGTCAAGCGCTTCCAGGCGCGCCATGGCCTGCCGGCCGACGGCGCCATGGGCAAATACACCTATGCCGCGATGAACGTTTCGGCGCAGATCCGCCTCGGTCAGCTGCAGACCAACCTGGAGCGCCTGCGCGAAAAGGCCGGCACGCTGGGCAGCCGTTATGTGCTGGTCGATATCCCGGCGGCACAGATCGAGGCGGTCGAGAACGATCGCGTCGTGCTGCGCCACACCGCAATCGTCGGCAAGATCGACCGCCAGACCCCGGTGGTCAATTCCAAGATCAACGAGATCATCGTCAATCCTTACTGGAACGCGCCGGTCTCGATCGTGCGCAAGGACATCATTCCGCTGATGCGGAAGAACCCCGACTATCTCAAGGACAGCCACATCCGGCTGTTTGCGCCTGATGGCAGCGAAGTCGATCCGATGACTGTCGACTGGTCGACGGATGATGCCGCAAAATACCGCTTCCGCCAGGATCCGGGTTCCGGCAACGCCATGGCCTCGGTGAAGATCAACTTCCCCAGCCCCGACGGCGTCTACATGCACGATACGCCGCAGCAAAGCCTGTTCGGCAAGATGATGCGCTTCGATTCCTCGGGCTGCGTGCGTGTCCAGAACGTGCGCGACCTCGTCACATGGATCCTGCGCGACACACCCGGCTGGGACCGCCAGCATTTCGAGGCGACCATCAAGACCGGCGAGAACACGCCGGTGCAGGTCGTCAACCCGGTTCCGGTCCACTTCCTCTATGTGTCGGCCTGGTCGACGGGTCCGGGCGTCGTGCAGTTCCGCGACGACGTCTACGCGCTCGATGGCGCCAGCGAACTGCAGATCACCTCTTCGCTCTAAGCGGCTGATCTCCTTCAGGAAAGGCCACCGCAAGGTGGCCTTTTCCGTTCGACATCCCAACAGAAGAAGACTGGTGGCCGCCAGCCATGCAGGCCATGAACACTGCCGGACGTTGCGCCGCAGGCCCATCTGGACGGACTAACGGCAATTGCGCATGGTCCTCAAAACAGCCGGAATCGCGCCATGCAGGTCGCAATCTTCATCCTCGCCGTGCTGGTCTTCGTCGCTCTTTCCGGCGCACTGGTGCGGTTGGTTCGGGTGCCGCTGCCGGTGCTGCAGATTGCCATCGGCGCCGCGCTCGCCTGGCCGGTGAAAGGCATCCATGTCGAGATCGACCCCGAACTCTTCCTGCTGGTGTTCATTCCGCCGCTTTTGTTCGGCGATGCGTATGGAGCGCCCAAACGCGAGTTGATCGCGCTGCGCGGACCGATCCTCGATCTGGCCATCGGGCTGGTCTTCTTTACCATTGTCGGCTTCGGTTATGCCTTGCACTGGTTGGTGCCGAGCATCCCGCTGGTCGTCGCCTTCGCGCTCGCCGCCGTGCTGTCCCGACCGACGCCGTGGCGGTGTCCTCGATCGTCGACAGAAGCCTGGTGCCGGCGCGGCTGATGCATATTCTGGAAGGCGAGGCGCTGCTCAACGACGCCTCGGGCCTGGTCATGTTCCGCTTCGCCGTCGCCGCCGCCGTGACCGGCAGCTTTTCCTTCGCCGATGCATCGCTGTCCTTCGTCTATGCCGTCGCCATCGGCATCCTGGCCGGCATCGCCGCGTTGTTCATCGCCGCCAGGCTGCTGCAGCTTCTGAATCGCATCGGCGGCGTTCCGGCCGAGGCGCAGGTTCTGGTCATGGTCCTGCTGCCCTTCATTGCCTATCTCGTCGCCGGACATCTGCATGCCTCAGGTATTCTGGCGGCGGTCACCGCCGGGCTTTTGACCGGCGGCTCCGGCGTCTTCCGCTTCCTCGGCGTCTCGGCGCGCATGCAAACGATCTCGCTGTGGACGACCTTGTCCTTCGTCTACAATGGCGCGCTGTTCATCGTGCTCGGCATGCAGCTTCCCGAAATCATTCGCCGCGTGCCGCCCGAACTGACCGGCCATTACCCGATCATCCAGCCGGTCGCGACGGTGATAGCGCTGACGCTGTGCCTGATCGCGCTGCGCTTCCTCTGGATCTGGGTCGGCGATATCGCGGCAGGCCTCAAGGCAAAATGGGGAAAGCGCAAGGCCGAGCCGTTTGGCATGCGTGTGCGGCTTGCCGGCTCGGTGGCGGGCGTGCGCGGCGCGATCACGCTGGCCGGCATCCTGTCGCTGCCGGTTGCCATGCCGGACGGCTCGTCTTTTCCGGCGCGCGACCTGGTGATCTTCCTCGCCGCCGGCGTCATCATCTGTTCGCTCGCCATCGCCAGCGTGGCGCTGCCGAAGATAGCGCACGGACTGGTCGAGCCGGGCGAGGATGGCAGCGCCATCGAGGAGCGTCTCGCCCGCATCGGCGCCGCCAAGGCGGCCATCGCCCGCATCGAAAGCATGGCGGGCGCCAGCGACGACGACCAGGGCGAGGTGCCCGGCGCCAGGCTTGCCGCCGCCGAAAACATCGTCGCCGGCTACCGGCGCCGCATCGCCACCTCGGACGAGGCCGACGACGCCCGGGCGGAGGCCCGCGAAGTCGGGCGGCTGGAGCTCGAAATGCGGCTTGCCGGCATCGAGGCCGAGCGCATCGCCGTGCGCGACATGTTAAGCAGCGGCGCGATCAACGACCATACGGCGCGGGCGCTGTTTACCGAGATCACGCTCACCGAAGCCTTGCTGCAGGGGCGGCAGGAGCGAAAATAGCGGTTCAGGGCCGCTCTGGCGCAATCCGGCCAGCAAATTTCGCGCTGCAAACGTGGCGAGGCGAAAACAACTGTGTTAATGGCGCGGCAATGCATGTCGCCCGGAACCGTGCAGCGGTTTCGGGCAACGATATGCATAGATAAATGCCCCGAACCGAAGGATTTCAGGCCATGGCAACTGCAGCGGCAGCGTCGAACAAATTCGAATCCTTCTTCGAAACCACGCTGGAAGATGCCGATCCGGAGATCTTCGGCTCGATCCGCAACGAGCTTGGCCGCCAGCGTCACGAGATCGAGCTGATCGCCTCGGAAAACATCGTTTCGCGCGCCGTGCTCGAGGCGCAGGGCTCGATCATGACCAACAAATACGCCGAGGGTTATCCGGGCAAGCGCTATTATGGCGGCTGCCAGTTCGTCGACGTCGCCGAGGAACTCGCTATCGAGCGCGCCAAAAAGCTGTTCGGCTGCAACTTCGCCAATGTCCAGCCGAATTCCGGCAGCCAGATGAACCAGGCGGTCTTCCTGGCGCTGCTGCAGCCGGGCGATACCTTCATGGGCCTCGACCTGAACTCCGGCGGCCACCTGACGCACGGCTCGCCCGTCAATATGAGCGGCAAATGGTTCAAGGTCGTTTCCTATGGCGTGCGCAAGGACGACCATCTGCTCGACATGGATGCGATCGAAAAGACCGCGCATGAGACCAAGCCGAAGCTGATCCTGGCCGGCGGCACCGCCTATTCGCGCATCTGGGACTGGAAGCGCTTTCGCGAGATCGCCGATGCGGTCGGCGCCTATCTGATGGTCGACATGGCCCATATCGCCGGCCTGGTTGCCGGCGGCGTGCATCCGTCACCGCTGCCGCACGCCCATGTCGTGACCACGACCACGCACAAATCGTTGCGAGGCCCGCGCGGCGGCATGATCCTGTGCAATGACGAGGACATCGCCAAGAAGATGAACTCGGCGGTTTTCCCCGGCCTGCAGGGCGGCCCGCTGATGCATGTCATCGCCGCCAAGGCGGTCGCCTTCGGCGAGGCGCTGAAGCCGAGCTTCAAGCTCTATGCCGAGAGTGTCGCCGCCAACGCGAAGGCGCTGGCGTCGAGCCTCAAGGAAACCGGCCTCGACATCGTCTCCGGCGGCACCGACAACCATCTGATGCTGGTCGATCTCAGGCCCAAGAACGCCACCGGCAAGCGCGCCGAGGCAGCGCTCGGCCGCGCCAACATCACCTGCAACAAGAACGGCATCCCGTTCGATCCGGAAAAGCCTTTCGTCACCTCTGGCGTGCGTCTGGGCACGCCGGCCGGCACCACGCGCGGCTTCGGCCAGGCCGAGTTCCGCGAGATCGGCAAGCTGATCGCCGAAGTGCTGGACGGGCTGAAGGTCGCCAATTCCGACGAAGGCAATGCGGCTGTGGAAGCAGCCGTGAAGGCCAAGGTCGTGGCGCTGACCGATCGTTTCCCGCTCTATCCCTATCTCGGTTGACCGCCAGCGGCGCTTCGTCTTTTATCCCGCGCTCTGCGCCGCTTGCTGTCCGGGCGGCGCGGCCTGTGGAGATCTGACGATGCGCATGTTCCATCCTGCCGTTCTGGCCTTCCTCGGCTTGCTTGCCGCTTTCACCGCGTCAGGCGCGATCGCCCAGGAGCAGACGCAGCCGGGCACGGATATCCCGGCCACCAACACCTTTGGCAGGTGGACCACCATCATCGATGCGCTCGACACCGGCCAGGATTCGCACAAGACCTGTGCGGCCTCGACAGCCTTTGTCGACGGCAACGGCAATGCCGGCACGCTGACGCTTTCGATCTCGACTGGCGACGCCCTGCCGCCCGATGCCTATCCGGCGATCATGTTCACCATCGCCAACAAGGAGCTGCCGACCGGCAAGAAGATCGCCGCGACCTTCGGTGACCCCGGCGTCAAGGTTTCCGCGACCGTCTATTCCAATGATGCCGGCCGCCCGAGCTGGACCGTCGACAACCAGGCCAAGACCAGTCTCGCTTTGTTGCGGGCCATGCGCCAGGTCATCTCGCTCGACGTGACGTTCGGCAAGCAAGCCGTCGCCAGCATCCCTATGGACGGCTTCACCAAGGCCTACCGCAACCTCGGAACGTCCTGCGGCTTCCCGACCAAGGACGTCGCGCCCTGACATATCTGGCGCGGCTGGCAATTTTCCTCCCGCCTCGCTATCTCTGAGGGCGCGAGCGGCCGTTGCCGAACCTTTGCCGTCCCGGCAAAAACCTCTAAGCCTATCGTTCCGCCAGAATCGCCAACCTGAAGGCTCTCCATGCGCTGTCCCTATTGCCAGTCTGAAGATACGCAGGTGAAGGATTCGCGCCCCGCCGAGGATGGCGCGGCGATCCGCCGGCGGCGCGTCTGTCCCGATTGCGGTGGCCGTTTCACCACTTTCGAGCGCGTCCAGTTGCGCGACCTCGTGGTGGTGAAGAAGTCCGGCAGAAAGGTGCCGTTCGACCGCGACAAGCTCTTGCGTTCGGTGGAGATCGCGGTGCGCAAGCGCAATGTCGATCCCGAGCGCATCGACCGCGCCGTCACCGGCATCGTGCGCCAGCTCGAAAGCTCCGGCGAGACTGAAATCGCCTCGGGCGAGGTCGGCCGGCTCGTCATGGAAGCGCTGAAGTCGCTCGACGACGTCGCCTATGTCCGCTTCGCGTCGGTCTATCGCAATTTCCGTGAGGCCAAGGACTTCCATGACGTGCTGGGTGAGCTCAAAGGTGACGAACTCAAAGGCGACGAGCTGAAGAGCGAAGAGGACGCCGGCTGAGCATGGCAAGCCAAACGTCAGGGAAGGCCGATCAGCAGGCCCTCGATCGCCGCTTCATGGCCGCGGCGCTGAGGCTCTCGCGCAGAAATGCCGGCCGCACCTCGACCAACCCTTCCGTCGGCACCATAATCGTTCGCGACGATGGCGCCGGCCCGATGATCGTCGGCACAGGGGTCACCGCTGTTGGCGGCCGGCCGCATGCCGAGACCGAGGCGCTGACTGAAGCCGGCGAGTTGGCGCGCGGCGCCACCGCCTATGTCACGCTGGAGCCCTGCGCCCACCATGGCCGCACCCCGCCTTGCGCCAACGCGCTGGTCAATGCCGGAGTGGCGCGGGTCGTCGGCGCCGCCAGCGATCCCGATCCGCGCGTCTCCGGCAAAGGCTATGCCATCCTGCGCGCCGCCGGCATCGAAGTGGTCGAAAAGGTGCTGGTCGAGGAAGCCGCCGAGCAGATGGCCGGCTATTTGATTCGATCCATGAAAAAGCGTCCGGAAGTGACTCTGAAGCTTGCGCTTTCCAGCGACGGCAAGATCGGCAGGCATGGCGCCGGCCAGGTCGCGATCACCGGCGATATCGCCCGCCGCGAAGTCTATCTGATGCGCGCCGAAGCCGATGGCATACTGGTCGGCATCGGCACGGCGCTGGAGGATGATCCCGCGCTCACCGTGCGGCTGCCGGGGCTGGAGAACCGCTCGCCGGCGCGCATCGTGCTCGACCGCCAGATCAGGCTGCCGGAAGCCTCGAAGCTGGTCTCCGGCACCGACCGGGTGCCGCTCTATGTCGCCGCGAGCCTGGAGGCTGATCCGCTACGGCGGTCGGTGCTGGAGCGTGCCGGCGTGCGCTTCATCGGCACCGAAACCCATGAAGGCGGCGTGGCCTTGCCGGAACTGCTCGAGGATCTCGGCGCGCTCGGCATGGCCAGCGTTCTGGTCGAAGGCGGCGCCAAGGTGGCCAGCGCCTTCCTCGCCGAAGGACTGATCGACCGCATCGTGCTGTTCCAGGGACCGGAAGCGATCGGCGAGGGCGGCATTGCATCGCCCATCGACGCCAACCATATCCCGGCAGGCTTCCGCAAATTGCGCGAGATGCGCTTCGGGGAAGACAGCTATGCCGAATGGGTGAGAGATATCTGAAATGTTCACTGGAATTGTCACCGATATCGGCACCGTCGCGGCCGTCAAGCCGTTGAGCGAAGGCGTCGGCCTGCGCATCGACACCGCCTATGACCCCGCGACGATCGCCATCGGTGCCTCGATCTCCTGCGGCGGCGTCTGCCTGACGGTGACGGCGCTGCCAGATGGCGGCTCGAACGCCCGCTGGTTCGAGGTCGAAGCCTGGGAAGAGGCCCTCAGGCTGACCACGGCGTCGGGCTGGAAATCAGGCACCAAGGTCAATCTCGAGCGGGCACTGAAGATCGGCGACGAACTTGGCGGCCACATCGTCTCCGGCCATGTCGATGGCATGGCCGAAATCGTCGAGCGGAAGGATGAAGGCGATGCCGTTCGCTTCACGCTGGAGGCGCCGCGCGAACTGGCAAAATTCATTGCCCCAAAAGGCTCCGTCGCACTCGACGGCACCTCGCTCACCGTCAACAAGGTCGAAGGCGCCCGTTTCGATGTGCTGTTGATCCACCATTCGCTGACCGTGACCACTTGGGGCGAGCGCAAGGTCGGCGACAAGGTCAACCTCGAGATCGACACCATGGCCCGCTACGCCGCGCGGCTAGTCGAGGCGGCGAAAGAGGGGCTTTGATGGCCGCAAGACTCACAATCGAACAGAAAAAGCGGCTTACGCGCGAAGCAATGGCCGATGTAGACGCGGGTCGTGTAGTGGATCACGAAGCTGTTCTCGTCTGGGCTGAAAGCCTCTGCAGCGAGTGCCCGCTACCGACGCCCAGCCCAAAGACGCGCTAGGCCAGGCTTCGCCTCCAGCAATCTTCCGCTTGCGATCAAACCGGCTTCGGCCTAAGTCACCGGCTACCCCCGGAGACATTTATGGCTGGCACATCCCAACACGGCAAAGCGTTCATTCGCCCGAAGAAGAAGGCCCACCTTCTGATCATCGAGGCGCGCTTTCATGACGATCTTGCCGACGCACTGCTCGACGGCGCGACGAGCGCGCTCGACGAAGCCGGCGCGACCTATGACGTCGTCACCGTTCCCGGTTCGCTGGAAATTCCAGCCGTGATCACTTTTGCGCTCGACGGCATGGGCGAGGGCGGCAAGGACTATGATGGTTTTGTCGCGCTCGGCACCATCATCCGCGGCGACACTTATCATTTCGACATCGTCGCCAATGAATCGAGCCGCGCGCTGATGGATCTCTCGGTGCAGGAAGCGATTGCGATCGGCAACGGCATCCTGACCACCGAGAACGACGCGCAGGCCTGGACGCGCGCCAAGCGCTCGGAGGGCGACAAGGGCGGCTTTGCCGCGCGCGCGGCGCTGACCATGATCGCGCTCAAGGAGAAGCTGGGAGCGCAATCGTGAGCGAACCCGCTTCGCCCGGCCAGCCCGCGATACGCCACGCCAACAAGCGTGGCGCCGCCCGTCTGGCCGCCGTGCAGGCGCTTTACCAGATGGACGTGGCCGGCAGCGGCGTCTTCGAGATCACCGCCGAATACGAGGCGTTCCGGCTCGGCAAGGAAGTCGACGGCGCGCTTTATCGCGAGGCCGACGCGCAGTGGTTCCGCGCCATCCTGGCCGGCGTCGTCGAGAACCAGACGACCATCGATCCGATCATACGCCAGGCGCTGACGGAAGACTGGCCGCTGTCCAGACTCGACTCGACGTTGCGCGCCATCCTGCGCGCCGGCGTCTACGAACTGATGAAGCGCGACGACGTGCCGGTGGCCGTCATCGTTTCGGAATATGTCGACATCGCCAAGGCCTTCTACGAGGAAGACGAGCCGAAGCTGACCAACGCCGTGCTCGACCGTGTGTCGCGCCGGGTGCGGGGCGAGGGGCGCGGCAAGGACGCATTGTGACCGGCACCGTCGCCGGCGCAGCAAGGGAAGCGCGCCGCACGGCGATCATCCTGGCGACGTCGCAGGCGATTATCGGTTCGGCCGCGCCGATTGCCATTTCCATGGGCGGGCTGGCCGGGCAATATCTGCTTGGCCCCGATAAGTCGCTGGCAACGGCGCCAATCACCGGCTTCAACATCGGCGTGGCGCTCGGCGCGTTGCCGGCCGCGGCCATCATCCGCTGGCTCGGCCAGCGCGGCGGCTTCATGACCGGCACCATCGTGACCGCGCTTGGCGGCGTCATCTCCACGCTGGCACTGTTCCACGCCAGCTTCTGGCTGTTTGCTTTCGCCCTGCTGGTGATCGGCGTCGGCGGCGCCTTCGTCCAGCAGTTCCGCTTCGCCGCCGCCGATAATGCTCCGCCCGAACTCAAGGCGCGCGCCATTTCCTTCGTGCTGGCCGGCGGCGTCATCACCGCGATCCTCGGGCCGCAGATCGTCATCTTCACCCGCGAATTGCTGGCGCCGGTGATGTTTGCCGGCTCGTTCGTGGCCATTCCGGTTCTGGCGGCGGCCGGCGCCATCATCCTGTCATTCCTGCGCATCCCGGCCAAGGCTCCCGGCCACGCGGAAGTCGCGTCAAGCGACGCCCGGCCGCTGTCCGAGATCGTCACCCGGCCGCGTTTCGTCGCGGCACTGTTTTGCGCCGTCGGCAGCTATGCGCTGATGAGTTTCGTCATGACCGGCGCGCCGCTGGCCATGGTCGGCTGCGGCCTGTCGACTGACGACGCCACGCTCGGCATTTCCTGGCATGTGATGGCGATGTTTGCGCCGAGCTTCTTCACCGGATCGCTGATCCATCGCTTCGGCGCCGAACGCATCGTCGCAACCGGCCTGGTCCTGCTCATCGGCTGCGCCGCGGTGGCATTGTCCGGCCTGCATTTGTGGCAGTTCTGGACGGCGCTGATCCTGCTTGGCCTCGGCTGGAATTTTGCCTTCATCGGCGCCACCTCCATGGTCGCCGACAGCTACCATCCGTCCGAAAAGAGCAAGGTGCAGGGCTTCCACGACTTCGTCCTGTTCGGCTCCGTCGCCTTCGCCTCGCTAATGTCGGGCGCCATCTACAATGCGTGGGGCTGGGAGATGCTGAACTGGCTGGTTTTCCCGGTCGTCGCCCTCTGCTTCGTCGCCCTTGGCGCGCTCAAACTGACCGGATCGCGCAAAGCCCGCGCCTGATCCGGTTCTATCTTTGGCTTGGCACGACGTGTCAGCATCGCGGCGGCCGAAATCGCGGCGACCGCACAAAATTATTGCGTCTGTACCCATTGTTATGAAACCGTGTGCCCCGACGGGGCGTTGAAGCCATGCTCATATGCGGCCACCGCATTTCGGTCCAAAGCAAGGGGTTTTCACAATGTTTTCAGTCAAGATTCTGGCCGGCGCGGCGTTGGCGCTCGGCATCACGGCCGCCTCCGCCAATGCCCAGGTGGTCGTCTCCTCGAAGATCGACACCGAGGGCGGCGTGCTCGGCAACATCATCCAGCTTGTGCTCAACGCCAACAACATCAAGACCACCGACCGCATCCAGCTCGGCGGCACGCCGGTGGTACGCAAGGCGATCACTGCCGGCGAGATCGACATCTATCCCGAGTACACCGGCAATGCCGCTTTCTTCTTCGAGAAGGCCGACGATCCGGTCTGGAAGGATGCCGCCAAGGCCTATGAGACCGCCAAGAAGCTCGACTATGACGCCAACAAGATCGTCTGGCTGTCGCCGTCACCGGCCAACAACACCTGGGCGATCGCGCTGCGCAAGGAGGTTGCCGAGACCAACAAGCTGGCGACCCTGACCGACTTCGGCAAATACGTCGCCGGCGGCGGCACGGTGGTTTTGGCGGCGTCGGCTGAGTTCGTCAATTCGGCGGCAGCCCTGCCGGCGTTCCAGACCACTTACGGCTTCACGCTGAAGCCGGAGCAGTTGATCACGCTTTCGGGCGGCGACACCGCCGCGACAATCGGTGCTGCCGCCAACCAGACCAACGGCGCCAACGCCGCCATGGTCTACGGCACCGACGGCGGCATCGCGCCGTCCGGCCTGGTCGTGCTCGCCGACGACAAGGGCGTGCAGCCGGTCTACCAGCCGGCGCCGATCATCCGCGAAGCGGTGCTGAAAGAGCATCCGGAGATCGAGACGCTGTTGAAGCCGGTGTTCGCCAAGCTCGACCTCGTCACGCTGCAGGAACTCAACGGCCGCGTCCAGGTCGGCGGCGAGCCGGTCAAGGGTGTCGCCGAGGACTTTTTGAAGAAGAACGGGTTTTTGAAGTAGTCAGCGCATAGCTGATCGTGACGCTGGTGCGAGACACCCCTCTCTGGAAGCTGCTGATCTCCCCCCTTGCGGGGGAGATGTCCGGCAGGACAGAGGGGGGTGCTGTCCCGCCGACCTCACAACCGGTAGCAGGTGCGTGCCTCGACAGGGTTGCTTCCGAACAGGCCGACGCTCGAAAGCTGACGATCCTTCACACCCCCCTCTGGCCTGCCGGCCATCTCCCCCGCAAGGGGGGAGATCGGACTTCGCGTCGGCTTGCGCCGATCACCAGCGTAGTCTGCGCAACGTGGAAAATCGCTCCTCATGAGGGGCATCCATGACCCTGCGTTTCGACAAGCTCGGCATGGTTATCGCGGCGATCGTTGCCTATGCGGCGTTTCTGGCTCCGTTCGCCACCTTCCGCGCCAATCGTATCGTTCCCGGTCAGGCGCGCTCGATCCTGGAGGCGCTGCCGGCCACAGTCGGGCCGCTACTGCTGGCGATCGTCGTCGTGGCCGCAATTGTTGCCTTGCTGAAAACCCCGCTTGTCCTGCGCCTGGCCGCAAGCGTCGTGGCGCTCGCCGCCCTTGCCATCCTGATCGGTGTCGCCGGCACCTTCCTGATGCCGGCCGGCAACACCTTCGCCCGCATCTCGCCGGCTTCCGGGTTCTGGCTGTTGATCTTTGCCTTCACATTGTTGCTCGCCGACGTGCTGACCAGGCTCAACCTGTCGCCACCGGCCCGCGTCGGCGTGCTCGTCGTCGCGGCGCTGGCCATCGGCTTGTTGCTGATATCGGGGCAGTGGGACAGCCTGTCGATCCTCAAGGAATATGCAAACCGCGCCGATAGTTTCTGGGCCGAAGGCTCCAAGCACATCACACTGGCGCTGGGGTCGCTGGCGGCGGCGGTGATCGTCGGCCTGCCGCTCGGCATCCTGTGCCACCGCGTCGAACGGTTGCGGGCCGGCGTGCTCAATGTGCTCAACATCGTCCAGACCATACCCTCGATCGCGCTGTTCGGCCTGCTGATCGCGCCGCTGGGCTGGGTCGCCGCGCATGTTCCGGGTGCCGCAGCGCTCGGTATCAGAGGCATCGGCACCGCGCCCGCCTTCGCGGCTTTGTTCCTCTATTCGCTGCTGCCGGTGGTGGCCAACACCGTGGTCGGGCTTGCCGGCGTACCCCGCGCGGCCAATGATGCAGCGCGCGGCATGGGCATGACCGATGGCCAGCGCCTGTTCGGCGTCGAGTTTCCGTTGGCCTTTCCGGTGATCCTCACCGGCATCCGCATCGTGCTGGTGCAGAACATCGGCCTGGCCACCATCGCCGCACTGATCGGCGGCGGCGGCTTTGGCGTCTTCGTCTTCCAGGGCGTCGGCCAGACCGCAATGGACCTGGTGCTGCTCGGCGCCGTGCCGACGGTGGCGCTGGCCTTCGCCGCGGCCATCATCCTCGACGCAGTGATCGAAATGACCGCCACCAGGCGCAGGGTTGAAACGGCATGATCGAGATCGAAGGCATTACCAAGCGCTATGACGCGACGACCGTGGTCGACGACGTGTCCATGGTCGTCGAGCCGCGCACGGTTTGCGTCATTGTCGGTACCTCCGGTTCCGGCAAGACGACGCTGCTGCGAATGATCAACCGGCTGGTCGAGCCGACCGCCGGCGTCATCAAGCTCGACGGCAACGACAACCGCACGCTGCCCGGCTACGAGCTGCGCCGCAGCATCGGCTACGCTATCCAGGGCCACGGCCTGTTCCCGCACCGCACCGTTGCGCAGAACATCGCCACCGTGCCGGTCCTGCTGGGCTGGGACAAGGACCGCATCAAGGCCCGCGTCGATGAGTTGATGACACTCTACCAGCTCGACCCCGAGGCCTATGGCCCGCGCTACCCGCACGAACTGTCCGGCGGGCAACAGCAGCGTGTCGGCGTCGCCCGCGCGCTCGCCGCCGAGCCCAATGTGCTTCTGATGGACGAACCGTTCGGCGCACTCGACCCGATCATCCGCACCAAGGCGCAGGGGGACCTGCTGGCAATCCAGAAGCGCTTCGGCACCACCATCATCCTCGTTACCCACGACATGGAGGAGGCGGTCCATATGGGCGACAAGATCGCCGTCATGGATGCCGGAAAGCTGGTGCAATACGCCAAGCCGGAAGAGATCCTGGCGCGGCCGGCGAACGCCTTCGTCGAAACCCTGGTCGGCGCCAGCGAAAAGCCGTTCCGGCTCTTGTCGCTCGGCCGCGTGCGCGAGGCCGTGGAAAAGGGGTCTGCCGAAGGCGAGGCGATCCCAGGCGACGCCAGCCAGCGCGACGCGCTGGCCGAGCTTCTGTGGTCGGGCCGACCGGCGCTGCCGGTCAAGGGCGAAGACGGCAAGCCGCTCGGCCGCGTCACCGTCGACGGGCTGGTGAAGCGCGCGGCGAGGCCGGCATGATAGGGGCCGGTCTAAAAGCCTGGCTGCCTTCGCTGCTCAGGCTTGCCCTGGTGGTGCTTCTCATAGCCTTCGTCACCAATCCCGGCTGGTTCGAGCCGCTGTTGAAGCCGCTGACCGAAAACAATGCGCCGGCGATCTACAATCAGGGCAGCCTGCTGACGCTGACCCTGCTGCATCTCAGGACCGTGCTGATCGCTACCGTCGCCGCAACCATCGTTGCCGTGGCGCTTGCCATCCTGGTGACCAGGCCGGCGGGCGCCGAATTCCTGCCGCTGTCGCGCAGTCTGGTCAATATCGGCCAGACCTTTCCGCCGGTGGCGGTGCTGGCGCTGGCGGTGCCCGCCGTCGGTTTCGGCGAGAAGCCGACGCTGATTGCGCTGTTTCTCTACGGCCTGCTGCCGATCTTCGAGAACGCGCTGACCGGCCTCACAACGCTGCCGGGCAACATCATGGAGGCCGCGCGCGGCGCCGGCATGACGGGCTGGCAAAGACTGGTCAAGGTCGAATTGCCGCTGAGCGCGCCGATCATTCTGGGCGGAATAAGGCTGTCGGTGGTGATCAGCCTGGCCACGGCGACGATCGGCTCGACGGTTGCCGCCAAGACGCTGGGCGAGGTGATCATCGCCGGCCTGCTGTCCAACAATCTCGCCTTCGTCCTGCAAGGCGGCCTGATCGTCGCTGCCCTTGCGGTGCTGATCTATGACGGCCTTTCGGCGGTCGAACGCTACACGGCGCGCAAGATGGGGCAGGAGACTGGCGACTGACCTTCGCTGGACTGCGGGCAAGCAGTGACTGACGCAGCGTCATTTCAACCGATCTAATAGCAAGGCATCGGCCACGGGAATGTTCTGGCCTAAACTTTTGGCTGAAAGCGGGGCAAAAACCGAACAATATCTTGACGTTCCGAGCCCTGTTTCGCATACACCGCTGGGAAGGACGGATTCCGCCTAGGCTTTATCCGCTCCCCGCACCAACGGCCCAGGGAGGGGTTCTTTTGGGCCATCAATCGAGGAAAATTCGGCAATGACCATCATTTCTGCCGTCATCGCCTGCGGCTTGCTTTCAATCCTTTACGCCATCTGGGCGACACGATCGGTTCTTGCAGCCGATCAGGGCAACGCACGCATGCAGGAAATCTCCGCCGCCATCCGCGAAGGCGCGCAAGCCTATCTGGCGCGCCAGTACACCACCATCGCCATTGTCGGCGTGGTCGTGCTCGTGCTCGCCTGGTGGCTGCTTTCGATCACCGCCGCGGTCGGCTTCCTGATCGGCGCCGTGCTTTCGGGCGCCGCCGGTTTCATCGGCATGCACGTCTCGGTGCGCGCCAATGTGCGCACCGCGCAGGCGGCGTCCAACAGCCTCGCCGCCGGTCTCGACATCGCCTTCAAGTCGGGCGCCATCACCGGTATGCTGGTGGCTGGCCTGGCGCTGCTCGGCGTGTCGATTTACTACTATATTCTGACCGGCCCGATGGGCCTGCAGCCCAATGACCGCATCGTCATCGATGCGCTGGTTTCGCTCGGGTTCGGCGCATCGCTGATCTCGATCTTCGCCCGTCTGGGCGGCGGCATCTTCACCAAGGGCGCCGACGTCGGCGGCGATCTCGTAGGCAAGGTCGAAGCCGGTATTCCCGAAGACGATCCGCGCAACCCGGCCACCATCGCCGACAATGTCGGCGATAATGTCGGTGATTGCGCCGGCATGGCCGCCGACCTCTTCGAGACCTATGCGGTGACCGTCGTTGCCACCATGGTGCTGGCTGCCATCTTCTTCGGCGGAACCGCCGCTCTGGGTGCGGCGATGCTCTATCCGCTCGCCATCTGCGGCGCCTGTATCCTGACCTCGATCGTCGGCACCTTCTTCGTCAAGCTCGGTTCCAACGGCTCGATCATGGGCGCCCTCTACAAAGGCCTGATCGTCACCGGCCTGCTGTCGATCGTCGGTCTCGGTGTCGCTACCTCGGCAACCGTCGGCTGGGGCGAGGTCGGCACCGTCGCCGGCATGACCATCATCGGCAAGAACCTGTTCATCTGCGGCCTGATCGGTCTCGTTGTGACCGGTCTTATCGTGGTGATCACCGAATATTATACCGGCACCAACAAGCGCCCGGTGAACTCCATCGCCCAGGCCTCGGTGACCGGTCACGGCACCAACGTCATCCAGGGACTTGCGGTGTCGCTCGAATCGACCGCACTGCCGGCAATCGTCATCGTCGGCGGCATCATCTCGACTTACCAGCTCGCCGGCCTGTTCGGGACGGCGATCGCGGTCACCACCATGCTCGGCCTGGCCGGCATGATCGTCGCCCTCGACGCCTTCGGCCCGGTCACCGACAATGCCGGCGGCATTGCCGAAATGGCCGGCCTGCCCAAGGAAGTGCGCCACTCCACCGACGCGCTCGACGCGGTCGGCAACACCACCAAGGCGGTGACCAAGGGCTATGCCATCGGTTCGGCCGGTCTTGGCGCGCTGGTGCTGTTTGCGGCCTATTCGAACGATTTGAAGTTCTTTGCCGCCAATGGCGACAAATATCCGTACTTCCAGGGCATGGGCGATGTCTCCTTCGACCTCTCCAATCCCTACGTCGTAGCCGGCCTGATCTTCGGCGGTCTGATCCCGTACCTGTTCGGCGGCATCGCCATGACGGCCGTCGGCCGCGCGGCGGGCGCCATCGTCGAGGAGGTGCGCAAGCAGTTCCGCGAGGATCCGGGCATCATGGCCGGCACCTCCAAGCCGAACTATGCCCGCGCCGTCGACCTTCTGACCAAGGCGGCGATCCGCGAAATGATCATCCCCTCGCTGCTGCCGGTGCTGGCGCCGCTCGTCGTCTATTTCGGCGTGCAGCTGATCTCGGGCTCCAAGGCGTCCGCCTTTGCGGCACTCGGCGCCTCGTTGCTCGGCGTCATCGTCAACGGCCTGTTCGTCGCCATCTCGATGACTTCGGGCGGCGGCGCCTGGGACAATGCCAAGAAGTCGTTCGAGGACGGTTTTGTCGACAAGGACGGCGTCAAGCACCTCAAGGGGTCCGAAGCGCACAAGGCTTCGGTCACCGGCGACACGGTTGGCGATCCCTACAAGGACACCGCCGGCCCGGCGGTCAACCCGGCAATCAAGATCACCAACATCGTGGCGCTTCTGCTGCTGGCCGTGCTCGCGCACGGCTAAGGCAACGCCACTGCTTCAGGAACAAACCCGCGGGAGCGATCCCGCGGGTTTTTGTTTGAGATTTACGCTGGTGGCAGTCAACCCTCATCCGGCTCGGTCCCCACATCGCCGCGCTTGCTGTAGCGATCCAGCAATTCGCTCACGCCAGGTTCGCGCTCAGGCATCGGCGCCAGGCCACGCAGGCGCCGCAGCTTGGCAAGGAAGGCGCCTCGCTTATACTTGCGGCGGAAGGCGCGGGCGCGGGGATGGATGCCAAGAGCCGCCATCAGCCTGCGCCTGAGATAACTCGATGCCGCCAGGCGAATGGGTTCGCCCGCGCAGCCAAGGATTTTCACGCGCAAGGCGTCCGGCGTCTGCATGGCATCCAGAAGATCCTTCTGTTCCTGCGCATTGTCGCCGAGATAGGAACCCTTGCGTATGCCGGAATGCAACTTGATCACCGTGAGGTGCGGCATCGTCGCGATCACCGCGCCCTTTCGCCATGCCCGAAACAGCCAGTCCTGCGAGCTTTCGCAAAAGCACTGGCTGGCGGGTCGCCAAGGTCCGAGCAGGCTGAACGAAGCGCGGCGAAACATGTGTGCCGAGCCAAATCCTTCCGTCGTGACGGGGTCGTAAAAACCATCCTTGCCGATCCCGAAGATCGAATTGACAGGATTGCCGGCCGCTGACGGCGGCTGGATGACGGCACCGCGCGCCAGCACCACGTCGGCGCCCGAGGCGTCGATCCAGCCGGTCATCGCCGCCAAATGGTCGGGAAACCACAGATCGTCGTGGTTGAGCAAGGCGACGAAGCGGCCACGCGCCCTGGCAAAGCCGATATTGTTGGGACCGGACTGTTCGCCGAAATTGACAGGAAGATCGATGTAGACGATGCGGGCATCGTCAAATTCAGCGACAACGGCCGCCGTATCCGGCCTGCAACCGTCGCCGATGACCAAGGCTTCCCAGTCTTGCATCGTCTGGCGCATGACGCTGGTCAATGCCTGCCGCAGTGCTGCCGGCCGGTTGTGCGTCGCGATCACGATCGAAACCAGCGGTTCGCCGCCGGCCTGTTCGCGCTGCGCCGATGCTTCCACGCTACACCAGTCTGTAGGGAATGTGGTCGGTGTCTGGCGGCAGGCGCCAATGGTCGGGCTGATCGTAGGCATAGGCCTTGTCGACGAGGTTGAGCAGCACCGCCGTCTCCGCTCCGAGCGAAACAACACCGTGCCATATTCCGGGTGGAATGATGACGACCGCCGGGCGCAACGGGCCGATAATCTTGTGCCAGACGGCGCCGAAGGTCGGCGAGGCCTTGCGTCCGTCAAACAGCGAAATGCGAACGCTGCCGACGCAGCAGAACAGCCGGTCGGTCGTCACCGCATGGGCATGCCAGCCCGTCACCGCGCCGGGATACAAGGTGCGTTGGAAGACCTGGCCGACCGGCTCCGAATCGAGCTCCCACTCCTCGCGAAAGATCTCGGTCAGATAGCCGGTGGAGGTTGCGACCGGCCTGATCTCCTTGACCCTCACGCCATCGATCGCCACCGGCTCGATGGGTATCCAGTCAGGCGTGACCACCTGGCCGTCAGCCGTTCCGGTCGCCATCCAGTCTGTCGGTTTTGTCCGGGTTTTTTCCGGCACGGATGCTCCTCCCAATTCAGCGTGATGCGCCATTGGCCAGCACGGTCTGATACGAATTTGACCGGTCGCTGGCAAGTACGCGTCAAGGTTTGCTGATGGGTTTCGATCTCACGGCACTTGATGTTTTGATGCAATCGGAGGGCCGCATTGCCCAAACATCGTTCCGTTCTGCCCAAGCCCGGACCGTTCGCCTGCTTTAATACCCCGGCCATGGCCAGGACATTGCGATCGACGCGGTGTCTGCTCGCCCTCGCGGCGATTTCGGGCAGGGAAAGGCATTTCGGCAGGAAAAGACATGGACATGTTTTTGATGACGGCTTCGCTTGCGCTGGCTGGAATTATTGCCGGCATCTACGTCTCGGGCGTAATCCATGATTTTCGCATCGATGATCTTACCGCCGGCCAGTACATGGCCATGCATCAGATGCGCGACCGGACGTTTACCCGGGTGATGCCGGTCGTCAGGCTGACGACGCTGGTGCTGATCGCGGCGACGGCGATGTTTGCGGTCGATGCCGGCCTGCCGCGCATCCTGACGATCGTCGCCGCGGCGCTGGTGGTGATCGACATTGGCTTCACCGTCAGCCGTCAGGTGCCGCTCAACAAACAGGTGCAGAGCTGGACGCCGGTGACCATCCCCGATGATTGGGCGCAGACGCGCGACAGCTGGGCGGCCAACCACAATCTGCGCCTTGTGCTTGGACTGGCCGAATACGCCTGCCTGTTTGCCGCGGTCATCCTGACGCTCAGCCGGTGATTCAGTTTTCGCGGAACGCCGCGGCATGGGTCGGCACTTCTGCCGGCCGCCGCCGTTGAAAACAGGAGTATTGCCATGCTGCACCACGCTTCATTCAACGCCCGCGATCCGCAGGCCGTCGCCAGCGTCCTTGCCGAAATGCTTGTCGCCACCGCGGTTCGTGCGCCGTCGCCGCCATTTCCTGAGGGAGCATGGTTCGTCTGCCTCGGCGACGATTTCGGCTCGCTGATCGAAATCCTGCCGTGCGGCACGGTTCTGGACCAGCAAGCGCCGCTCGGCATCGGCTTCGACCCGAACATGCGCCTGCGCTCCGGCTCGCATGTGCTGCTCAGCACGCCCAATTCGACCGAAACCATCCAGGGCATTGCCGCCCGCATGGGCTGGCATAGCGAGCTGATCGATGCGCGCCTGTTCAAGGTGCTCAAGGTCTGGGTCGAGGACGAAACCCTCGTCGAATTCCTGACGCCCGAGATCGCACCGCTGTACCGCGCGACATTCGGCTGGGGCGGCATGGCGACACTCGACGCCAAGCTGCGCGAGCTGGAGAGCCAGATGGCGGCAGCGCTTGCCGCCAAGGCCGCGAACCAGTCGGGCCGCAAGGATGACCAACCGGCCGGTGCAATGAGTCCGTGAGCACCGGGGGGCGCCTTCTGCTGACCTCCCGAGGAGAGTTCCCAAACGGCCGCCGAGGTCAACCGGCGCCGGCGCTGTCGCCGGCTTCCGCCTTCAGCCAGTTGATGAATGATCTGGCAGGCTCCCAGGCGGAGATGGACGGGTGGACGACGACGTAGTGGTTCCAGTTCGTCGGTATGTCCGTTGTCAGGAGGCGGACGAGCCTGCCTGTGCGCAAATCGCTCTCGACCAGCGACTTCCTCGCGATGGCGACGCCCAGACCGCTCGCCGCCGCTTCGACCGCCAGCAAGGTGCCGTTCAGATTCATGCCGTCGCCAACCGTATCCAGCGGCAGATTGTTTCTCTCGAACCAGTGGCGCCAATTGGCGCCGCTCTCGTCATTTTCGGCCGTCGTGTCGAGGATGCGAAACAGTCGCAGCACATCGTGCTGGTCTCTGACCGGGCCGTTGGCGGCGAGATAGTCGGGACTGACGACAGGAAAGATCGCATCTGCCATCAGCCATTCGGTCTTGACGGCCGGATAGTGTCCGCCGCCGAAGCGCAATGCGATGTCGACTGTTCGCTGCGAAAGGTCGACGACTGCAAGATCCGCATTGATGTCGATCTCTGTTTCGGGATGCTTTTTGCGAAACCTGTGCAGGCGCGGGGCCAGCCAGCGTACGGCATGCGAAGGAATGGCGGTGACCCTCAGCCTCGTGCGCTCGTTGCGCGCGACACTCGCGATCGTGCTCTGGATTTCCAGCAATGCGCGTCGCACGCCTGCGGACAATCTTTCGCCTTCAAGCGTGAGTTCGACGCGGCGGACATGGCGGGTGAACAGAAGCACGCCGAGATCGGCTTCGAGATCGGCGATGCGGTGGCTGAGCGCGCTTGGCGTAACATTCAGCTCATCGCCGGCGCGCTTGAAGCTGCCCAGCCGGGCAATGACCTCGAAAGCCCGAATGGATTCCAGTTGTGGAAGCCGTCTTGTCATTTGCCGTTACCCTATCCTGCCCATGGGTTCCTTAGCATGAATGAACTAAGCTCATCCATAGCTTCGTAAATAGTCTTTTGTCCAAGTGCGCAAATCATTGTAGCCATCCACTGCCCCCCGATTGCCGCCGTCGGAATGAGAGGCCGTTCATGGAACGAGCCTCGACTACGAACGACAGTGAAATGAAGACAATCGCTTGGGAGTACCCCATGACTATTCGACCCCCCGAGTTTGCGCATGCGCGCTTTTCGACCGCCATGTGGCCCCGAGCCGAATGGAGAAACGTCTATTGCGACCTGTTGCGCCGGATGGTGACCGACATGGATTTTAACGTCACGGAGGAAAAGCTCTCCGTCGACGCGACCATCCTGCGGCTGCCGGGCGTCGGCATTGCCGATTCGAGGACCACCGCCTTCCGCACCATCCGTTCCAGCGCCATGGCCAAGGGGACCGATGACTACATTTTCTTCATGTGTCTGGAGGGCGCTGCCACCTTCTCGCATCTCGGCCGCGAGGCCAGCATCGAGGCCGGCCAGGCAATCCTTCTGTCCTCCTCTGATCCGCATGTGATCGAGCGGGCGATGTCGCATCATCTCTTCATCACCATCCCCAAGGCAGCGCTCGGGCCCGTGGCTGCGAATGCGGATGCCGCCCTGATGACGCCGATGTCATGCGTGGGCGAAAAGTTCTTGCTGCTGACCAGCTATGTCCGTCTGCTGATGCAGGAGCCGAACCTGGCCGCGTCCGAATTGCGCTGGCTTGCCGCCAAGCACATACAGGACCTTGTCGCGGTCGTGGTCGGGGCAACGCAGGACGCCACTGAGGTCGCCGCAGGCCGCGGCATACGCGCCGCGCGGCTGCGCGCCATCAAAGCCGATATCGAAAGCAATCTGGCTTCCGGCGATGTCGGGTCCGACGCGCTGGCCGGGCGCCACCGCGTCAGCGCGCGCTATATCAGAAAGCTGTTCGAGGGTGAGGGTACCTCGCTGTCGCAGTTCGTGCTTGGCCGGCGGCTGGCGCTGGTTTGCAGCAAGCTATCCGACCTGCGCCTGGCACACCGCACCATCGGCGCCATCGCCTTCGACGCCGGCTTCGGCGATCTCTCGACCTTCAACCACGCCTTCCGCCGGCATTTCGGCATGACGCCTTCGGAAGCGCGGCAGAGTGCGGCTGTGCACCGCGCCTCGCTGGAGCCCGGCGGCCGAACAGGCCACGCGCGGCAAAGCGCGACGGGTGTTGCGGCCGCATGACCTCAAAACAAAAGCCCGCAGGATCGCTCCCGCGGGCTTTTGGTCGCCTGAGATGGTGTCGCTTCGGGGGAAGCAAAAATCTAAGGAAGGCGGTCGCTTCTTAGGCGCCGCCGCCAGGAATGGGGGGCGCCAGCTTGCTGGCGCCTTTGATGATCTGGCTGAGGAAGTTCTGGTCCTTCCCGCCGGTCGGCGTGGTGCGCGAGATGAAGTCGAAAATCTTACCGTCCTTCAGACCGTAATTGGCAATCTGGGTGACGCGCCCGTCCTCGCCAAAATAGACCGCGAGCACTTTCTGGTCGACCAGGCGCGGCTTGTCGAAAGCGACATAGCGCTTGCGCGTCTGCGAAATGTAATAGAACGCCTCATTGTCGAAGGTGGCTTTCGTCGATGGCGTGCCGAGCGCCAGAAGCACCTGTTCGCGGCTGGAGCCCACCGGCACCGAATCGACCGCCTGCTGGTCGATAACATAGCCCTGCGTCAGCGTCTCGCTAGGGTTAAGGTCGCCGAACATCTTGGACGAATTGCAGCCCGACAGCGCGGAAGCCACCAGCACCAGCGAAACCGCGGCGGTGGCCCCAGGCAGAAAAGTCGACTTGAATTTCAGCGCGCGCAACAACAACTCCATTAGCTGGCCGCAACTTGCGCTGGGCGGCAAAACCGGTAAACCAGCTTGCTTGCCGATGCAACAAGGCCCATTCAAACAATCGGTCCCCAGGAGACCACCCTCAATGTTCCAGCGCCTTTTTGGCCGCGAACGCAACGCCAACCGCGCTATCACCGAGGCGCTTTACGCACAAATCGTGGCGGCGGCGCGGCAGACCGTGTTTTATTCCCACTGGAATGTGCCGGATACGCCGCTCGGCCGTTTCGAGATGCTGTCGCTGCATATGTTCCTGTTTCAGCACCGGCTCCGCGGCGAAGAGGGCGTCGCGCATGAGGTCGCGCAGGTGCTGATCGACGAGTTCTTTCTCGATGTCGAGCATTCGCTGCGGGAACTGGGCGTTGGCGATGTCGGCGTGCCCAAGCGCATGAAGAGGCTGGCCAAAATGTTCTACGGCCGTACCGCCGCCTATGACGACGCGCTGGAACGCAGCGACCGCGACGCGCTTGCTGCCGCCCTGGCGCGCAATGTCAGACCCGATGTCGGCGCCTGGCCGCAAGCCTTGCCGCTGGCGTCCTATGTAATCGATGCCGCAAGGCAGCTTGAAGCACAGCCGTCCGAATCGATCGTTTCCGGTGCCGTGGCGTTTCCCGTCGCGAAAGCGGAGTGAGGAGGGGAGACCAAGATGAAACATGTGGACACGCCTAGCCCGGTCTCATTTGCGGCCAATGTCGGCCGCCTGCCGCACAAAGGTTTGCAGGTGGTGATCGACGCCGACGCCGCGCAGCGCGCAATGCTTGCGCGCGAGCACGAGCTGCTTTCGGTCGAAAACTACCGTGCTGAGCTTTTGGTGGCGCCGTGGAAGCGCAATGGCGTCAAGGTCAGCGGCCGCGTCGAGGCTGATATCACCCAGGCCTGCATCGTCACCCTTGAGCCGGTCGCGGCCCATATCGACGAAGAGGTCGAGGCGCTGTTCCTGCCCGAACAATCCAAACTCGGACGGCAAGGTTTCGAAGGCGGTGGCGAAATCCTGCTCGACGCCGAAGGGCCGGACAGCCCGGAAACTTTCTCCGGCGACACGATCGACGTCGGCGCGCTCGCCGAACAGTTCTTCGGGCTGGCGATCGATCCCTATCCGCGCAAGGCAGGCGCCTCGCTCGATGCCGCCGGCCCGAACGAGCCCGTCGAGAATGAATTCCAGCAAAAGCTGCGATCCTTGCTTGGAAAATCCTAAAACACGAAGCGATCGGAGAAAAGCCGGTTGTGCGGCAGCCCAAAACCGCTATTTTCGCCGAACCTTCGCGAGCCCCTGAATTTCGCGAGTTTCGTATTTCTTTCGCGGGCCATGTGCCCTGGCCCAAGCTAGTGAGATAAAGACCGCGTGATCAGGATTTCCATCGATGCCATGGGTGGCGATCACGGGCCAAACGTGGTCATCCCGGCACTCATGACGGTCGCCGTCAGGCGTCCCGACATCCGCTTCGTCATATATGGGCGCGAGGAATTGGTGCGCACCGAACTCGCCAAATTCCCCAAACTGGCCGAGGTCAGCGAGTTCCACCATTGTGAAGTCGCGGTCAGGATGGACGACAAGCCGAGCCAGGCGCTGCGCCACGGCCGCTGGAAGTCGTCGATGTGGAAGGCTGTCGAAGCAGTCAAGAGTGGCAGCGCGCAGGCCTGCATTTCGGCCGGCAATACCGGCGCGCTGATGGCGATGTCGAAATTCTGCCTGCGCACGATGGCGACCATCGACCGTCCGGCGATCGCGGCGATCTGGCCCACGATGCGCGGCGAGAGCGTGGTGCTGGATGTCGGCGCCACCATCGGCGCCGATGCGCACCAGCTGATCGACTTTGCCATTCTCGGCACCGGCATGGCGCGCTCGGTGTTCGGCATCGACCGGCCGAAAGTCGGCCTGCTCAATGTCGGCGTCGAGGAGATCAAGGGACAGGAAGAGGTCAAGGAAGCCGGGCGCATGCTGCGCGAGGCCAACATGGCCTCGATGAATTATCATGGCTTCGTCGAGGGTGACGACATCGGCAAGGGCACGGTCGACGTGGTCGTCACCGAGGGCTTTGCCGGCAACATCGCGCTCAAGACGGCAGAAGGCACTGTGCGCCAGATCTCAGGCTATCTGCGCGCCGCGATGAACCGCACGCTGATGGCCAGGATCGGCTATGTCTTCGCCAAGGGCGCTTTTGACCGCCTGCGCGAAAAGCTCGATCCGGGCCGCTCCAATGGCGGCGTTTTCCTGGGTCTGAACGGCATCGTGGTAAAGAGCCATGGCGGCGCCGATTCGGACGGTTTCGCGGCGGCCATCGAGCTTGGCTACGACATGGTGCGCAACAATCTGATCGACCGCATCGAGGCCGATCTCGACCTGTTCCATGCGCGCAACCCGCATGCCCAGGCAAACAGGAAATCCGACGCCACCGTCGACGAAAAGGAATAGGAAAGAGCTTTGATCAGATCAGTCGTGCGCGGCACCGGTGCTGCGCTGCCCCGCCGCATCATGAAGAATGCCGATTTCGAAGGCATGGTCGAGACCTCGGACGAGTGGATCGCCCAGCGCACCGGCATCCGCCAGCGTCATATCTCCGCTGATGACGAGACGACGGCGTCGCTGGGCGAGGCGGCGGCGCGCGCAGCGCTCGACAATGCTGGTCTTACGCCTGCCGACATCGACCTGATCGTGCTGGCGACCTCGACGCCCAACAACACCTTTCCGGCGACCGCCGTCGAGATCCAGAACCGGCTCGGCATGCATCACGGCTTTGCCTTCGACCTGCAGGCGGTGTGCTCGGGCTTCGTCTATGCGGTGACCACCGCCGACCTCTACATCAGAGGCGGCCTCGCCAAGCGCGTGCTGGTGATCGGCGCGGAGACCTTTTCCCGCATCCTCGACTGGAGCGACCGCTCGACCTGCGTCTTGTTCGGCGACGGCGCCGGCGCGCTGGTGCTGGAAGCGGATGAGGGCACCGGCGGCATTGCCGACCGTGGCGTGCTGGCGATGAGCCTGCGCTCCGACGGCGCCCACAAGGACAAGCTTTTCGTCGATGGCGGTCCCTCGACCACCGGCACGGTCGGCCATCTCAGGATGGAAGGTCGCGAAGTGTTCAAGCACGCCGTCGGCATGATCACCGACGTCATCGAGGCGACGTTTTCGCAGGCCGGCATAACCGCCGACGACCTCGACTGGTTCGTGCCGCATCAGGCCAATAAACGCATTATTGACGCTTCGGCCAAGAAGCTCGGGATTGCTGAGCAAAAGGTGGTGGTCACCGTCGATTTGCACGGTAACACCTCGGCTGCTTCCGTGCCGCTGGCGCTTTCGGTGGCCGTCGCCGACGGTCGCATCAAGAAGGGTGATCTCGTGCTCCTGGAAGCGATGGGCGGCGGCTTCACCTGGGGCGCGGTTCTCGTTCGCTGGTAAGTGCCGAACGGTCCGGTTTCGGTCCTTGACCTTGCCGGATCAATTACTTAGGCTCTGCCTTTACCTGTATCGATTTATGTTTTTTGAACTGATGGGACGGTCGCATGGGGGGAAAGACACTTACGCGCGCCGACCTTGCCGAAGCTGTTTACCGTAAGGTCGGCTTGTCACGCACTGAATCGGCAGAACTCGTCGAGGCGGTGCTGGACGAAATCTGCGAAGCCATCGTACGCGGCGAGACGGTGAAGCTGTCGTCCTTCGCCACCTTCCACGTCCGTTCCAAGAACGAACGCATCGGCCGCAATCCCAAGACCGGCGAGGAAGTGCCGATCCTGCCGCGCCGGGTGATGACCTTCAAGTCGTCGAACGTGCTGAAAAGCCGTATCCTGCGCTCGCACCAGAACAGCAAGGCCAAGGGCGGCAAATAGGTTCTGCCGCAGGCTTCGGTTGAAAACGCCGGGCCGTTTTGACGCCGGGCTTGAATATTGTTTCATAAACCGCTGAAATGATACCCGATTCGGCAGACTGGGCCGGATCGCCGTCCAGCGTGAGGATTTCGCCCATGGACAAGAGCCCCGACGCTTTCCGCACCATCAGCGAGGTCGCGGAGGATCTCGATCTGCCGCAGCACGTGCTGCGCTTCTGGGAAACCCGTTTCAACCAGATCAAGCCGATGAAGCGCGGCGGCGGCCGCCGCTACTACCGGCCGCAGGATGTCGAACTGATCAAGGGCATCCGCCACATGCTCTACGACCAGGGTTACACGATCAAGGGCGTGCAGAAACTGCTGCGCGAGAACGGCAACCATTTCCTGGTCGCCATCGGAAATGGCGACATGGCTGCCGTCGAAGCGATCTCGCAGCGCAGGCAGGCCGATCAGGTGCCGCTGACGCCAGCCGCCCAGCCGCGCGGCATGGATGACGAGATGCTGGTCGGCCAGCCCAAGGTAAAACCCAGCCGCCGCTTTTTCGGCCTGGGCAAGACCGAGGAGGAAGGTCCGGTCCAGCCCGGCGCATCGAAACTGTCGCGCGACAACCGGGCCTTGCTGCAGGAGGCGCTGTTTGACCTCCTGGAGTGCAAGCGCCTGCTCGACCAGGTGCGCTAACCTTTCCGCTGCCCTCGGGCAAGCAGACCGGAACCGGTTCTGCGGCCATGCGTTTGGCCTTCTCTCAAAAGAAGGAAAAACAATCATGGTATCGCTTTCGACCCTCTCCGATCTCGATCTCGAAAAGCAGGTCGCGACCCTTTCCAAAGAGCTCGCCGCGTTGCGCAAAGTCGTGGCCAAACGCGGCGGTGCTTACTACGAGGACGGGCGCGATGCCGCTTCGGACTATTATGGGCAGCTTGCCGACCTTGTCAGCGATGCGCTGCCGGCGATCAGGAAGCAGGGCAGGGCGATCGAAAAGACGGCGCGCGATCGTCCGGCAACAGCCGCTGCTGTTGGGTTGGTCGTGGTCGGCCTTCTCGCCAGCCTGTTGCTCAGCCGGCGCTAAAACAATTCACGAAAACAAAAAGAAAATGGCGGCCGTCCCGCGGACGACCGCCATTTCCCTGATCTGCGGCCGATTACTTGGCGAGCTTGATCTTGGCCTGCGGCGAAACCTGCGCGGTCTGGCTGCACTTGCCATAGACAGTGCCATTCTTGTCCGTGGCGTCGGTATAGGTGCCTTTGCACTCGATCGAGAGCACCAGGCAATGACCGGAGCCCTTGCAAACCGCGCCGCCGTCGCCCGTGGGATGCGTGCCGTTGGCGAAAGCCGAGGTCGGAACGGAAGCCGAACCGAAGGCCGAGACGATGAGGGCTGCGGCGAGCGTGATGCGCTTGAAGTTGGTCATCTGAGCATTTCCTTCTCTGGATCGAGGATCGCCACCATGGCGTCCTTCTGTGTTGGGATCGCCTTCTCGGCGTCCATGCCGGTTAGTGCGGCCTCCAAAGCAAAGGTTCATGCGTGGTTCGAATTTTCTTCGCGTTTTTTCGCGACGTCGATTTTTAGCCTTCGCCAACGGACGGCGCCTGGCGGGGGCGGCATCGATCATGCATTTTCGCGTGAAGGCCGCTGACGTAGTAGCGCGGCATCCCATGCGAAGGTCACACCGTGGCGTGCCCAAATGGCCGGCCAAGACCGAGTCCGCGCCCGGCTCTTGTCAGGTGGCGGCAGCAGTCATTGCCGCCACTTGGCACCGCGCTTTCTGCCACTCCCGGCTGCGACTATAACGCCAGTCCAAAGGTACCGGCGGAGGAGACGGGCGTGGTCGCAAATTACATCGACGAGTTCATCATGTTCTGCGCTGGGCTGTGGATGACAGGCGTTGGTTTTGGGCTGCTCCAAAGTCCTTTTCAGGCCCAGAATGGTCAGCAGCCAGGGTGGCTGCAGGTCGCGAAGCATTTGAAATGGATGGGACCGCTTTTGATTTTGATCGCAATAGTGCTCGCGTTCGCGGCGCCGTCCTAGCGGGTTCCGACAGCATTGAGAGACCCGTGGTGTCCTGCAACTGGCAACCGCTGTGTTGTCGGCCTTGCGCCTGATACGTTCGTTGGGGTGCGCTGTGGTTGCTCGCGTTCTGGCGCATCGGCGCCATCGAATCCTGCCTTCGGCTTTTCCACGTGTCGCCTGGCAAAAACCAACGGGAAGGCGGCCTTGGCGAGGACTCCAGGGCCGGCCTTCCCGTTGGGCAAGTCGGCCGTGTCAGGCCTTCTTGGCCTCCACCTTCTTGTGGTGGTGGTGGTGATGGTGATGGCGGTGATGCTTGTTGTGATGATGATGATGGTGGTGATGCTTCTTGTGCAGCGGTGCTGCGTCGGCGCTGCTGGCGCCGATGAGGGGCAGAGAGACAGCCAGGGCAAAAGCCAGCCCGAGAGCCGACAGGAGGGACTTCTTCATGACTTCGTTTCCTTTTCTGCGGGCTGAATTTGACCGTCACGGAGCAAGATCGGTGCCGGTTAACCCCGCAGTCATGACTATCGCCTCCGAACTTTTCGACAGTTTTTCCGGACTGTAGAATTTTGTTTCTGGATTGTGTCTGGCGGCTTCGTCGGCAACTTACATCGGCGGAACGACGCCGTTGGTGCCGACCACGACCCGGCCCGCGGTCAGCTTGCCGTCGCTGCCACGCTCGGCGTTGACGAACACCACAGCGCCAGGCTTGAGGTCGGCGGGCGTCGCCGGCGCGAAGGTCACCACCGGCGTCGTCTGCGGAATGGCGATCTGCTTTTTCTGGCCATTGTCATAGGTCAGCGTCACCGTGCGGCCTGCGATCTCGGTGACATCGGCGACCGTGCCGTTGGTCATCCGGCTGTTGGGCTCGAGATCCCACGGGCGGTCGCCTTCGCCGGCGCCTTTGAGCGCGGCCGGGAAGATCACCACCTCGAGCGCGCCGCTGCCGCCATCGGCCTTCGAAACAGAGGCAATGCCGAGGAAATCGCCTTGCTTGATATCCCCGGCATCCGCCTTGACGACGCCGGAAATCTTCCACCCTTCAGCCAGCGCGATGGCGTCGGTAGCGCCTTCGCGGGTCTTCACCGTCAGCGTCGATCCGGCAAAGGCGGTCACCGTGCCGCGAATGCGCACGGCCTCGGCGGCTTGCGCCGCGACCACGCTCGCGCCGGCGAGGCCTGAGATCGTGGCGAGCACGATGGCTGATGTCTTAAATGTCATGGATCTGATCCTCTTGGGGAAAGCTGGCCCGATGCGGCTGCCAGCAACATCAGGCTAACGCGCGAGCGGCGCAAAACCGCTGAACACTTCGGCGTGCGGTCCTTCAAAAGAACTTGATTGGGAGATCGGGGCAGAGATCCTATATGTGCCTGGCGCCTGGGGTTTTGACGCCGGTTCACGATGCTGTGACGGTCGGTTTGGGTCTTGGCAAATCGCCGTCAAGCGGGCATTGTCCCGGCTCTCAGGCAACACCCTATTATTTGATCCAAAACTCTTTAGCCCCATGGAGTTGCCAATGCCCCAAACTGCAAAACACGAACCCTTCTCCAGGCTGGCGGCCGATGTTGCGGCCGATGTTGCGCTTGAGCACCCCGGCCTCAAAGCCATCCGGGAGACAAAGGGATACAGTATTGAAGAGCTTTCCCTGACCTGCGGTCTGTCGACCAGCGAGATTGCCGACATAGAGAGCGGCAAGGACACCGATCCGTCGAAACTTCGCCGGATCGCCGCAGCATTGCAATTGCCGGAAACGGCCCTGATCGATGCCCCGGCGCCGACGGCCCCTGTGGAAAATCGGTCCGTTTCATAAACAACGACGCCAAAGCGTCGTTCAACGCGTCGTTCAACAAGCCCGCCATGGTTTGCCCTGGCGGGCTTGTTACATTCGCCCAATGGCGAATGTCATTTCTTGCTCGGATCGTCCGCCGGGTTGACGTAGGTGATCGCGAACGGTCCCTCGCCATGAACCTGGACAATGGTATCGCTTGTCGCCCAGGCGTAATGGTTCATTCCATGCGGGGCTACGCCGAAGCCGCCAGCGGTCAGTTCGATGCCTTTGGCCTCGTCGAGCTTGTCGCCCATGCCGATATGAAAATTGCCGGATATCACCGTCACATATTCCGAGGTGGGATGATTGTGCGCGGCAATTTTGTAGCCGGCCGGCAACTTCAACCGCAGCACGTAGATGCCCTCCTTCGACGGGTCCCCGGCGATGACAGCCATGTCCGCGCCGGCGGGCAGGACGGCAGGAGCAGGACCCCATTTGATAGCGTCCGCGTTTATCGGCATGTCGTCGGCAAGCACGGGCGCCGTTCCGATAAGCAGCAGCGCCAGAGCCGAGGCGAGCTTGAGCATGATGATCTCTCCGGTTGGTCGTGGGAGCACAGCATCAGCGCCGGCCCTGATCCATTGCGACCTACCAAGGCAGCAGCCCGAACACATCTCCCGCACGGGGGATGCGCCTTGCGTTGCCGACATGCGGCGCGACCCGTGGCATCGCTGCAGCCGTCGAGGGGCGGGGAGGTTGCCGCCGACCGAGCGTGAAGCTATCCAGTGTGAACGCTAACCGTTTTCGAATGGGACAATGCCGAGATGAGCCTTGAATCCGTGCGCGCCTTCCTGGCTGCCCATGCGCCCGATGTCGAAGTGCTCGTCACCGAAGCGAGTTCCGCGACGGTGGCGCTGGCGGCTGAGGCGCATGGCTTGGAGCCGGCGCAGATCGCCAAGACCATCTGCCTGCGCGTCGGCGGTGAGACCATGCTGATCGTGGCCGGCGGCATGTCGAGGCTCGACAACCGCAAATTCAAGGACCGTTTCGGCGGCAAGCCGCGCATGCTTGACGCCGACGAGGTTGTCGCAATTACCAGCCATCCCGTCGGCGGCGTCTGCCCATTCGGCCTGCCGGCGCCGCTGCCGGTCTATTGCGACGTCTCGCTGCGCGCCTTCGATGAAGTCGTGCCCGCGGCCGGCGCCACCAACGCCGCTGTAAGGCTCAGCCCGCAGCGCATGGCACAGATTGTCGGCGCCGAGTGGGTCGACGTCTGCCAGTAGCGAATCGTCGGCTGATTTCAGCAGGAGATTTCTGGGAGCAAAACGACTGCGAGCGCAGCTAGTAGAAGATTGAACGACCCATTATACGTGGCGGAATGAACGACGTTTTTGGTTACATCGCCTATGGTGAGAACGAGCTTTACCATCGCGGCGCGCTACTCAGCGCCCTCAAGCTTTTGCACCGTTGCCCGACCGCCAGAATAGTCGTCGCAACGGACAGGACTGACCTCTTTCGCGCTTATCCTGTTGAGACAATGCTCATAACGGCCGAACAGAAAGACCAGTGGTCTTTCGGCGGAAGCTACCATTTCGGTATCAAGGCCGGGGCTATGCGTGAGCTTTTGCAGCGAGCAGATCGGCTCCTTTTCATGGACACCGATATGTACCCGGTGGGTGACCCCTCGAAGGGCTTCCGCTCGATCTCTGCGACCCATTCCACTATGCGCCTGTGCGAAGGGCCGCATCGCATCTATCAGAACGCGCTGCCGGGCAAGAACATCAGCGTCGGCGGCCAGGTCCTGACCGGCCAGGAACCGATGTGGAACAGCGGCATCGTCGGGATCCACCGGGACAACCTCACAGCCATGGTGGACGCCTTCGCCGCTATCAAGGCGGTTCATGAGGTGACCGACACTTGGGCGCCCGAGCAGTTCTGCCTCGGGGTAGCCCTTTCTCAAAATGGCCGAACCATAAGCCCTCATAGCCTGCCGATCCGACACTACAATACCCGAGGCAAAAAGCAGTTCGCTGAGCCGCGCGTACATGCGTTCTTTAATGCTTACGGCTCGGTGCCAGTCGGCCAGCAGGTTGCAAAGGCCGGTAGATATCGTCTGTGGCGGACGCCCTTGGATTTATGGCATCAAAAGCATAGGAAGTCACTGTGACGGGGGGGCTATGCATGAGGAATCCGTTTCGATCCAGGCTGCCCTCAAGCGTGATCCTCGGACGTCACACCTATGGGGTGAGCCGGAGGAAGGTGTTTGGAACGTCTGCGGCCACTCCGTTGACCATAGGGGCGTTTTGTTCGGTGGCCGGCAATGTCAGCTTTGAGTGTTCGGGGGGAAGTCACACGCCCTGGGCTGCAACCACATTCCCGATCCATAGCCGCTTGATGGAATCAGTTGATCCCACTGAGCACGGTGGCGAACCCGTGGGCATCACCATTGCCAATGATGTTTGGATCGGCCGCGATGCGCTGATCATGCCAGGCATTCACATCGCCGATGGCGCCATTGTAGCGGCCGGGGCCGTCGTCACCAGGGATGTGCCGCCATACGCCATCGTCGGCGGGGTCCCGGCCAAGCTCATCCGCTATCGCTTTTCAGATGATGTCATTGGGAAGTTGCTGGCGATCCGGTGGTGGGAATGGAGCGACGAGAAGATCAAGCAGGAGGCTGCTTTTCTTACCGGCCCGATCGAATTTTTCTTGGAGCGACATGCCGGTGCGACACCGTAAGAACGCATCTTGCTGGTCGCTGCAGTGGGGCTGAGAAATTGCATGGCCACTTTGGGGGAAGCAGCTAGTCGCCTGTGTTGTTTGGTCGGAGTGGCCGGATTCGAACCGACGACCCCTTGACCCCCAGTCAAGTGCGCTACCGGGCTGCGCTACACTCCGGACCGCGCAAAGCCTTATATTTTCGAGAGTTGTGGTGCAAGGGCTAAAACGGCGCATGTGAACGAGCCGAACGAATATCACCTCGCTTGGCGACAGCGTGCCGAATCGCGGCGGCTCTGCGGATAGCTGAGAAAGTGGGACGCACCCAAATATCCAGGCAAACGTTCAATAGTGAGCACCAACATCCAACTTGTCGATGAAACACCAAGGGGATATGGCTCGCGCTTGAGCGACGAGAAGGATTGGACGTGAACTCCTGCTTTTTTCTTGCGGCTGACGGGGGCTATTTTCCGTATGCATGCTTGACAGCGCGCAGAATATTGGACGTCTCGGCGCCGACGACGCCAGGCTTCATTCTTTACGTTGGCGCAGGCGACGATGACATGCGGGTGGCGCGGCGCCTGCTCAAGGGTCAAGTCGAACTGGTCGACGTTTCGTCGTTCATGGAGAAGGTGAGATCCGGATTTCGCGACAGCGGCATTGCCGCGTTCATTCGACTGTTTGCGGACCAGATACCTGAATTCGAAGCTTATGATCGTATCGCGTACACGGACTGCGACGTGTTGTTCAACCGAGACATTGGCGACCTGACAGGCCAGAAGCTTCAGGCCCCGCTGCTGGCGGCCCATGATGATTATATGTATTTCCTGCCGACCTATCGGCAGAAGCTCTCGATGCAGCCGGGAGCTCCGTACTTCAATTCGGGCGTGCTGCTGTTTGACATGATATCTGTGCGTGCCCAATCGCTTTTGGAGCATACCCGTCAAGTCGCCATCGAGAAAAAGCTGAACGACCAGAACGCGCTAAACATCGCTTTCGAAGGCAAGTGGCAGACGATGCATCCGAACTGGAATTTGATGTCCAACTACACGAAAGAGTATCGATTCTCTCAGGCATACGCCCGGCATTTTTCAGGCAGCAAGCCATGGGGAAGCCAGGTCGGCGTAGAGCTCGACGCCTTGGCGGTCTATCGCGACCTTGCGAAGGACACGCCTTGGCTTCAACGCTTTCGGCAACGCATTCCATTCGAGCGAGGCGTGCTGAAGAGGCTGGGGCGCCGGATCGATGCCGCTCGGGGGCTTCTGCTCAACGATAAGAGAAAGAAACGGCGAGCTTACTATGATGGCCGCAAGACCCACAAGATCTATGCGGAGCAAGCTGATTCCGGGGCCCTGGCCGTCAGTTTCCCAGAAGTACTGGGAGGGTTCGCTTGAGCCGCTACGACGGGCCACAGTCAACGGGCGGGTATTGTAGCATGCAACAGAGATCATGTTTCTTTTTTGCTGCCGACCAAAAATTCTTCCCCTTTGCCTGTCTGGCGGCTCGCCGCGTCCTGGATGTTTCGGCACCGGTCGACGGCTTTATCCTGCACACTGGCATGATCTCCGCCGAAGACCGGGTTGCCGGCGAGCGTTTGCTCGATGGGAGGATCGGCATCATCGACGTGACGAAATTCATGGAGGCGACGAACTTCAACCGTGGAACGCATCCCACCCTTGCGACCTACATCAGGCTGTTTGCCGATCAATTGCCTGAATTCGAGCCATACGACCGCATCGCCTATTCAGACGCCGATGTGCTTTTCAACCGATCGATAGCCGATCTCGGCAACACCCCGCTCAATGCACCGTTGCTGGCCGCTCACGACGAGCAGAGTTACTTCGATGCAAAGTACAGGCAACATCTGCCGATGCAGCCTGGAGCGCCGAAATTCAACGCCGGCGTTCTTCTCTTCAACATGCCCCTGCTCAGGGCTGAGGGGCTTCTGGAGCGTACGCGGCAGCTGGCGTCCGAGCATGTCTACGGAATGGATCAGGGCGCATTGAACGTGGCCTTCGAAGGCCGATGGCAGACGATGCACCCGTTCTGGAACGTGATGACCAACTACAGCAGCCAGATTCCTTTCAGCAGGTGCTATGCTCGGCACTTCGCGTGGGGCAAACCTTGGGAGCCCCGGCCAGTCGGTGTCGAGGTCGACGCCATGGCGGTCTATCGCGACCTGGCGAAAGGCACCCCCTGGGCAGGACGCTTCAGCCGCAGCTGGCCGGTCAAGAGAGGGTTGATGAAGAATTTTGGCCGCAAGTTCGATGCCATCAGCGGCATCTTGTTGAACGACGAGAAGCGCAAACGCAGGGCGAGATTCGACGCCGAAAAGGTCAGCGCCATCTTCGCCGATCACGCCGACAAATCGATGCTGGCAGTGCAGTATCCCGAGCGGGTGACCGGTATCGCGAGATAATCGTCGGTCGCAATTCGTCCCGAGGGCGGGGCCACTCGAACCCGTCTGCTTTCCCATCGGTTCGGTTTGCCGCCACCGGCCGCAACCCGCGCTGATGCCTGTATTCCAGCGCGATCGCGCCCCAGATTAGGCCGAGCAGCAGGTAGACATGGCGCCAGTGGTCGATGTCGATGAAGGTGCCGAGCCCGATATTGCCGATGAAAGCGACGTAGGCGCAGAGCAGATAGGGCTGCCACGGCCGGTCGCGCAAAAGGATGCGGAAGCCGGCGGCGATCGTCCACAGCGTCAGCGACAGGAACGAGACGAAGCCGAGCCAGCCATAATCCATCAACGTCTTCAGCCAGATGTCGTGCGTGTCTTCGCCAAAAATGGTGCCGAACACCAGCGGGCCGATGCCGAGCGGATATTCGAGCGCCATCTCGAAGCCGATCGTGTAGCGGGCGAAGCGGCCAAGGCGCGCCGTGTCGTAGCTCTGTTCCAGCTGGGCGCGGCTTGAAAACATCTCGCCGACGCCGGGCAGCTGCAGGATGACGATCATGGCGACCACCAGCAGGGTGACGGCGGCAATGGTCATGATGATGACGCGCAGCCGGAACTTGCCGCTGTTGCTTTGCAGGAACAGGGCGCCGGTGAGCAGGATGGCCGAGACGGCGAACATGCCCCAGGCGCCGCGCGAGAACGAAAAGAAGATGCCCGCGGTGATGATCAGCAGCGGCACCGCCAGAAGCGGCATGCGCGCGATTGAGCCGGTCAACAGCAGATAGAGCAGATAGATGCCGGGCAGCACCAGGAACGGCCCGAACACGTTCGGATCCTGGAAGGCGCCCTGGGCGCGGTCGTATCTGGTGAAGATTTCAGCGCCCGGGAAAGCGTGGAAATAGCCGGCAATGCCGAGCAGCGAGGTCACCACCGCGGAGACAACATAGGCGATGAAGATCAGCCGGTAGAGGCCGGGCTGCACCGCCGTCACCGACGAGAAGAACACCGCGGTGACCGCGAGAAACAGCGAGACCGCGAGATAGAGCGGTGTGTTGGCGAGATCGGCCATCTGAGTCATTGCAATCATGCCGCCGATGTTCATCGTGATCAGCAGCACCAGCAGCGGCACGGCCGCGCGCGATATGCGCAGGCCAAACAGCCCCCACACCCCGATCAGCCCGACCATGAAAAGATCGTAAGGCGCCGGCTCGTCGATGACGAAGCCTGACAGGAAGACGCCGAAAAACACCGCGCCCGACGATATCAGCGCGATCAGCTTGGCATTGACCGCAGCCTGCGGCACATCATGGGAAATCGCGCTCAATAGGCGTTTTCCGTGTTGAGCAGCCGCAGCGGCGTCATGAGCAGGATGCGCAGATCGAACAGCATCGACCAGTTCTCGATGTAATAGAGGTCATATTCCGTGCGCATGCGGATCTTCTCATTGGTGTCCATCTCGCCGCGCCAGCCATTGATCTGCGCCCAGCCGGTAACGCCGGGCTTGACCTTGTGGCGGGCGAAATAGCCGTCGACCACCTCATTGTAGAGAAGGTTGTGCGACTGCGCGGCAATCGCATGCGGGCGCGGGCCAACCAGTGACAGCGTGCCGAACAGCGAGTTGAAGAACTGCGGCAGCTCGTCGATCGAGCTCTTGCGGATGAAGCGGCCGACGCGGGTGACGCGCGGATCGTTCTTGGTCACCGTCTGCTTGGCGGTCGGGTCCGAGCGGTCGGTGTACATGGAGCGGAATTTGTAGACTTCGACGATCTCGTTGTTGAAGCCGTGCCGCTTCTGCTTGAATAGCACCGGCCCCTTGCTGTCGAGCTTGATGGCGATGGCAGTCGCCAGCATCACCGGTGAGAACAGGATGATGCCGATCAGCGAGAAGACGATGTCGAAGGCGCGCTTGGCGACCGAATCCCAGTCGTTGATCGGCCTGTCGAAGATATCGAGCATCGGCACCGAGCCGATGTAGGAATAGGCGCGCGGGCGAAACTGCAAAGCGTTCGAATGCGCCGAGAGCCGGATGTCGACCGGCAGCACCCAGAGCTTCTTCAGCAGCTGCAGCACGCGCGTTTCGGCAGTCAGCGGCAGCGACACGATCAGCATGTCGATGCGCGCGATGCGAGCGAATTCCATCAGCTCCGAAATGGTGCCGAGCTTGGGATAGCCGGCCACGATCGGCGGCGAGCGCTTGTCGCCGCGGTCATCGAAGATGCCGCAGATGCGGATGTCGTTGTCTGGCTGCTTCTCGACCGAGCGGATCAGCATCTCGGCCGCCTTGCCGCCGCCGACGATGACGGCGCGGCGTTCCATGCGGCCGTTGCGCGCCCAGCGCCGGATCAGCTTCGACATCACCAGCCTGAGGCCGAACAGCAGAAGCAGGCCCACGACAAACCAGGTGCCGAACAGCAGACGCGAATAATCCTCCGACATTTTCATGATGAAGGCCGTCAGCGCCATCAGCGCGAAAGTGCCGGCCCAGACCATCAGCACGCGGCCGAGATTGGAGATCGGTCGCATCAAGGCGGAGATCTGGTAGCAATCGCTGACGTCGAGCAGCACCACGGCCACGAATGACGCCGCGGCAATGGTCAGCGGATATTGCCAGGCGAGATAGTTGAAGAAGCCGACAAAGTGGAAGTAGAGCGCGAGCCCCGACAGGAACAGCAAGCCGAATTCGACGATGCGCAATACGCCGCTGACCATGACCGGCGACATCGTATCGCGCCGGTATTGCGAGGCGACCTGGCGGGCAACACTGTTCATGCCGCCCGGCGTGGGGCTCTCGGCAGGACTGTCGAATTTGCGCACCGCATCGGCCGAAAAGCGGCGCGTGGGGTCGGTCTCGTTCATCGGGTTTCCCACAAGCTTCCGCGATGACGATAGCAGAAAGAGAGCTAAAAAAACCTTGAGACAACTTGTGGTTTTGGACGGTCGTCTATCTGTTGAGCGCGGCGAAATAGGCCTTTTCGATTTCGGCGGCCATCACATCGGCGCCGAATCGCGCCTTGAGGCTGGCGGTATCGGGCATGACGCGCCGGTAGGCGTCGAGATCGCGCAGCGCTTCACCCATCTTGTCGCCGAGTTGGCGCGGATCGGGACGGATCAGGGCAGGGGATCCCTCACCGAAGATTTCGGGAATGCCGCCGACGGCCGTGGCGATCATCGGCCTGCCGGCCGCCAGCGTCTCCAGCACGATATAGGGCATGGCTTCCGCGCGGGAGGGGACGACGACCAGATCGGCCAGCGAAAATGCCTCCCTGGCCGGCATCGGCGGCAAGAAGCGGACCTGTTTTCCGAGGCCCAGCCGTTTCACCTGCGCATGGTAGCGCGGCAGGTCGTCGCCATCGCCGACCATGACCGCGGTCAAGCGGCGCTCAAGCTGGGACCCGGCCAGCACCAGCGCGTCGATGAAAATGTCAGGCCCTTTGAGGTCGCGCATCATGCCGATGTAGAGCAGGTCGGCCGCGTCGGGCTGTGCGACCACCGGTTCGAACTCGGCGGCGCGCAGGCCGTTATAGACCAGCGTGTTCGGGATAGGCGGTTCACCGACCTTCCTGCGATAGGTGCGCCGCTCATAGTCGGAGACGAACAGCAGGCAGTCGGTGAAGCGCGCCATGAAGCGCTCGAGCGCGAAGAACAGCTTCCCGGTCGTCGTCGTTTCATCATAGTGGAGGGAGCCGCCATGCGGCGAATAGAGGCGGGCTACGCGAGACCTAGATACCCGCAACAATGAGCCGAACAGACGGGCATAGGCGCCACCTTTGGCGCCGTGCCCGTGCAACACGTCCGGCCGCAATTCCTTGATGATTCGATAGGTACGCCAGGCCGAGGCGAAGTCGCCCGGCCCGACATGGCGCTGCATCGGCGTGCGATGGATGCCGAGCGCCAGGCTGTCCTTCATCTGGTCGAACAGGCGTTCCTCGTATTCGCCGCCGGTGGTCGAATCGCAGACGATGCCGACAACATGTCCGGCGGCGAGCTGGGCCTCCGTCAGGTCGCGCACATGCCGGAAGATCCCGCCGACGGGTGAGCGAAAGCAGTGGACGATCCTGAGCTGGTCCGCCACGTTGATGTCAGAACAGGCGTTCGCGAACGTAGACCGTGTCGCCCGGCAGCAGCGGATCGGAGGTAACCACCCGGCCTGTCATCACCTTGCCGTTGATGTCGCGGGTGATGTCGACGCTTTCCTGGTTGGCGCGCGGCGAGAAACCGCCGGCAATCGCGATGGCCTTCTGCACGGTGAGGCCCGGCACGTAGGAATACTGGCCGGCGGCGCCCACTTCGCCCATGACGAAGATCGGCCGGTAGCGATCGATCTCGACCGACACGTCGGGGTCGCGCAGATAGCCTTGGCGCAGTTTGTCGGCGAGCGCTTTTTCCAGCTGCTGGGCCGTGTGGCCGCGCGCCGGCACCGCGCCGACCAGCGGGAAGGACATGTAGCCGGACTGATCGACACTGTAGGTGTTGGTCAGACCGTCCTGTTCGAACACGGTGACGCGGACACGGTCGCCGGCGCCGAGCCGATAGGGCTGGTCGAGTACCTCGTGGAAGGCCGCCGGCGTCGGCCGGTAGCTGGAGCAGCCGGCGAGCATCGACACGGCCAGCAGAGCGCGAAACAGACCAGCAGCGCTTTTCATGATCGGACACACACCTTCGTCGCTATGGCCGCCAGGACACGGCGGCAAACCTTAAGGATCTGGGTTCGTTATCATCCTGTTAGGGTTAATGGCCGGTAAAGGGACGCGGCCGATTTGGCGGCAATCGACAAAAAGCCGTATAGTTTTGCTGGCTTTGTTTACCGGATGTCAGCAAACCCTAACAGCTGCTTACCGCGATCTTAACGGCTGAGTTACCATAGTTGTTTACGCTACCATCTAGCCTCATGTCCGGAGCAGGAATGCATGTCCGACCAGTCCGCGGCCGCAGATGTCGATGTCGACCTGAGACAGCTCTTCGCCAGCCTGGCGCGGAACTGGCTGCGCATTCTTGTGATCACGCTTCTCGTCACTGGTCTCGCCTTCGCGTTCGCGTGGCTTGCCACGCCGCATTATAAGGCCACGACGCAGCTGAAAATCCAGTTGAGCGAATCGGCCTATACGCGGCCTGCCGGCACCAATGAAGACGACAAACCTGTGCTCGATGCGGAAGGTGTAGCAACCGAGGTTCAGGTCATTTCCTCGTCCGACATTCTCAAGCAGGTGGCTGCCGACCTTAAGCTGGGCGACAAGCCCGAGTTCAACTATGCGCTCGGCATGTCGCCGGTCACCCGGCTCCTGGTCATTGCCGGGCTGAAGAGCGATCCGGAAGAAATTCCGCTCGAAGAGCGCGTGCTGACGAAGATGCGCGACAAGCTCAATGTTTATGGCGTGGAAAAGACCCGCGTCATCGCCGTCGAATTTTCCTCTGAAGATCCCCAGCTTGCCGCTGACATTCCGAACGCCATCGCCAAGGCCTACCTGGCCTATCAGGCGGACGCCAAGACCAAGTCGAACGCCGCCGCGACCGCCTTCCTCGGGCCGGAAATCGACGATCTGCAGAAGCAGGTCAGGGATGCAGAGGCCAAGGTCGCGGCCTTCCGTTCCGCCCAGTCGGACCTGTTGATGGGCGGCAACAATTCGGTGCTGGCGACACAGCAATTGTCCGAGCTATCGACCGAACTGTCGCGTGTGCGCGCCAGCCGCGCTTCGGCCGAGGCGACGGCCGAAAGGGTGCGCCAGGCTTTGCAGAATGGCGGTTCGCTGGACGCTGTACCCGAAGTGCTGTCTTCCGATCTGATCCAGCGGCTGCGTGAGCGTCAGATCGAGCTCAGAACCAACATCGCCGATCTTTCCACCACCTTGCTCGACAACCATCCCCGCCTGCGGGCGATGAGGTCGCAGCTTGCCGATCTCGACGGCCAGATCCGCAACGAAGCGCAAAAAATCATGCGCGGGTTGCTGACGCAGGCGCAGACCGCCCAGGCGCGCGAAAACCAGCTGATATCGGACGTCAACAAGCTGAAAGCGGCGTCGTCGCGGGCCGGCGAGGAGCAGGTCCAGCTGGATGCGCTGCAGCGCGAGGCGAACGTCCGGCGCCAGCAGCTTGAATCCTATATGGCGAGCTTCCGCGAAGTGTCCTCGCGCAAGAATTACCTGCCGGTCGATGCCAGCGTGTTTTCCGAGGCGCGCGTGCCGTCGGAACCCTATTTCCCCAAGCTCGTGCCGATCGTCGGCGCCGCCTTAGTCGGCTCGCTGCTGCTGATGTCGGTCATCACGCTGCTGCAGGAGCTGTTTTCCGGCCGCGCCATGCGTCCGGCCCCAGGGGCGCGCTTCGAGCGTATCGAGCAGGTTGCGATGTCGGCAATGTCGGCGCCGGTCGTCCACCCGGAACCGGCTCCTGAGGTCGTGGAAGTGGACGATCAGCCGACGACCGTGGAGTCTGAACTGGTGCCAGAGCCCGAGCCGGCTCCTTCAGTGCTGGAAGGAGCAGCGGCTGCCGGTTCCGAACCGCAAGCCGAACCTGTCCGCTCCAGCCTTGGCGAGATCGATGTCGAGAAGGCGGCGGAAAAGCTGATCGCCAGCGGTGCTGCGCGCGCCATCTTCGTGTCGCCCGAAGGCGATGAGGCGGCTGCATCGGCAGTGCTGGTAGCGCGCGAAGTCTCCGACGCTGGCCTGCGCGTGCTGCTGCTCGATCTCACGGCGTCAGGTGCCGCCTCGCGGCCGATGCTGGACAGCGGACTTTTCCCCGGCATCACCAATCTGCTGGCTTCGGAAGCGCAGTTCAGCGACGTCATCCACGCCGACCTCTATTCGGACTGCCATGTCGTTCCCGTCGGCACCGCCGATCCGGTTCGCGCCATGCGCGCCGCCGACCGGCTGCCGATCATCATGCAGTCGCTGACCACCGCCTATGATCTGGTCATCGTCGAATGCGGACCGGCCGATGCGCAAGGCATCAGCCGACTGGTCGGCGACAGCACCGAGGTCTTCATGTCCATGCTGCAGGCGGACGATGAGGTGGCGCAGGCCGCCGTCGAGCTGATCGAAAGCGGCTATCCCGACCTCACTCTGGTGACGCCGATCGGCCACGAGACGCCGGGTAACCCCGTGCCGGGACGACGTAGCGCCGCCTGAGACATCAGACAATTCAACTTAGGCGGCGCTACTACGGATCGGCTCGTCCATCGCCCGCCGGCTCCCGAAAAACCAAGCCTGTCAGTCGGCGCCGGGATCTACCCCAACTCCAGGGTCGTCACGCCAAATATTCGGCGCGAGTCGACCTTCGGAGGCGGGCCCTTGTACATGCGCGTGGTGGTGAAGGTCGGCCTGAAACCAATTGCTGAAAGCGCCGTGGTGAAATCGAAATTTTCGGCAGGAACGTCGATATGCAGGTCGCCACCTTCGCATGCGGCAGCCAGACTGCCCATGAGCTGCATCGCCGTCTCGGTGTCGTCGGCAAACAGCGGGCCGATCTTGTAACCCGAACGGCAGGGACGAGCCACGGCGTAGCCTATGGTGCCGAGTGAACTGATCGCGGCGAACCCGCAATGCGGCGGCTGCGCCCAGCGGTGCAGGAAGGCTCGTCGAGGCGCGGGGAAACAGCGGGCGTCATAGACGATGATGTCGGGCACGAGTTGCGTGGTTATCATGCGCACCCCTTCGCTTCGGACGGGCGGGGTCGCGATACGGCCGCTGAAGCGGATGGTTTCGTACGCCGAGCTGAATCCCGTGCGGCGATAATTCGCCAGCTGCGCGGCGACCCCGTCGAGGCCGACCGTTCGGCCGGCCAGCCTGGCCATGCCCGCATTCCAGACTGCTTTGCCATGGCCTTTGCCGCGCATGTCTGGTCGGCAGATGTAGAGACCGATGAAACCGAAGTTGCCGCCATAGGCGACAGCCGAGATGGCGGCGGTCATCTCGTTGTCGACAAAAGCGCCGATGAACCCTTCAGGATCGGTTGGCCGGAACGCGGCGGCATCGTCAAGGCCAGGATTCCAGCCTTCAGCCGCCGCCCAGTCGATGAGAACGGTCAGTTCCGGCGGAGACAATGCGCGGACGGTAGGCTTCATAGCGTTCACTCCGCGGCGACCACCCCCGGCGAGAAGGATTTCAGCACGCCGCGATAGGGCTTGGCCAGCGGACTGGCATAGGAGCCGCGCTTCGAGGTCGACAGGCCCAATGCGATCAGCGCCTCGGCCTGTTTGAGGGCGGCGCCGACGCCGTCGATGACGGGCAGGTCGAACTCTTGCTGCAACCGGTGTGCCAGGTCGGCCATGCCGGCGCAGCCGAGCACGATGGCCTCGGCGCGGTCTTCCGCTATGGCGCGGGCGATCTCGGCGCGCAGTTTCTCGACAGCGCCGGAAGCAGCGTCTTCAAGCGAGAGTACGGGAATGTCGGCGGCGCGCACGCGGGCACGCCCGGCCATGCCGTAGCGGTGCACCAGCCCCTCGACAGGGACACGCGAGCGTTCGGTGGTCGTCACCACTGTGAAGCGCTGGGCAATGTAGGAGGCGACACTGAGTGCGGCCTCGCAGATGCCGATGACCGGAATGGAGGCCATGGCGCGTGCCGCATCCAGGCCGGTATCGTCGAAGCAGGCGATGATGGCGGCCTTAGCCCCGGCACGTTCGCCGGCGGCGATCTCCATCAAAAGGCCGGGCACGGCCAATGCCTCGTCATAATAGCCCTCGATCGAGGCAGGACCCATCGAGGAGGTGACCGCGATCACCTCGGTCCCGGCGCCGGCAACGGCGCGCGCCGCCGCCGCGATCGTCTCGGTCATGCTCGCCGTCGTGTTGGGGTTCACCACCAGTATCTGCACGATCAAACCCTGGCCCGCTTGCGGCCGACATAGAGGATGGCGCCCAGTGTGGCCAGGATCACCAGGAAGGAGAACACGGTGGTCACCGTGCCCAGCGCATAGAGCACCGGCGTCGTGACATTGGTGGTCATGCCGTAGATCTCGAGCGGCAGCGTGTTGAAGGTGCCCGACGTCATCAGCGTGCGGGCGAACTCGTCATAGGACAGCGTGAAGCCGAACAGGCCGACGCCGATCAGGCTCGGCGCGATCATCGGCAGCACGACATGGGCGAAGGTCTGCCAGGAGTTGGCGCCCAGGTCACGCGCTGCTTCCTCATAGGCGGGCGAGAAGCGGTTGAAGACGGCGAACATGATGAGCACGCCGAAGGGCAAGGTCCAGGTCAGGTGCGCGCCGAAGGCCGATGTGTACCAGGCCGGGCGGAAGCCGACCTGCTGGAACACGACGCCGATGCCGAGCGAAATGATGATCGAGGGTACGACGAGGCTGGCGACCGCCAGGTAGAACAAAGCGGTGGCGCCACGAAATTTTTGCCGGAAAGCGAGCCCTGCCAGCAGCGACACGACGACGGTGACGATCATCACCATGAGGCCGAGCACGAGCGAGCGCTTGAAGCTGCCGCCGAAATCGCCGACCGCCTGGCGCTCGAACAGATTGGCGAACCAGTGCAGCGACACGCCATTGAGCGGGAAGGTGAGGCCGCCGGTCTCGCCTTGGAAAGAAAGGATCAGGATCGCCGATAGCGGGCCATAGAGGAACAGCACGAACAGAGTGAAGAAGGCCGCAAGCACATAGAACTCGAAGGTGCGTTTTTCGTGGCTCACCTCAAAGCTCCTTGCGGATGTCGACGATGCGCAGGATGCCCGCGACCATCAACAGTACCAACACCAGCAACACTACGGCATTGGCGGCGGCTGCGGGATACTGCAGCAGCGACATCTGGTTCTTCATCATCAGTGCGACCGACGCGCTCTGGCCGCCCGACATCACCTGCACAGTGGAGAAATCGGCCATCACCAGCGTGACGACGAAGATGGTGCCGATCGCCATGCCGGGCTTGGCCAGCGGGATGACGACGTTCCACAAGACCTGCCAGCCGGACGCGCCGGCATCGCGCGCGGCCTCGACCAGCGAGCGGTCGATGCGCATCAACGTGTTGAAGATCGGCGTTACCATGAACAGCGTGTAGAGATGCACCATGGCCAGCACCACGGCGAATTCCGAATAGAGCAGCCATTCGATGGGTTTTGGCACCAGCCCCAATTGCACCAGCGTCGAGTTGATCAACCCGTTGCGGCCAAGCACCGGGATCCACGAGATCATGCGGATGATGTTGGAGGTCAGGAACGGCACCGTGCAGACAAGGAACAGCACCATCTGCATGGCGGTGGTGCGGATATGGAAGGCGAGGAAATAGGCGACCCAGAAGCCGATGAACAAGGTCAGAGCCCAGACGATGGCAGCGAATTTGATGTTGTTGAGATAGGTCTTCCAGGTGACCCATGATCCCAGCACGTCGGAATAGTTCGTCGTCAGGAAATCCGGATACATGGCGGCGAAGTCGTAGTCCCAGAAGGAGACGACGACGATCATGATGATTGGCAAGAGCAGGAACGCACCGAGGATGACCGCCAGCGGCGCCGATTGCAAATAGGGCGTGACGGCGCCAAGGGAGACGCGGCGGCGTCTGGCGGGCTTGGCTGCTGCGATGGCGGGGCGTTCGAGCGCGACTGTCATTGGGAAAATCCTCCGCGTGATCGCGATGACTTGCGATCCTTCGCGCCCCCCTCTGTCCTGCCGGACATCTCCCCCACGAGCGGGGAGATCGAACTCTCATAACGGCCTTCGCCAAACTCCAACGTTGCTAACGAAGAGCCGGCCATGACGCTGCCAATCTCCCCCCAAGTGGGGGAGATGTCCGGCAGGACAGAGGGGGGCGCGAAGGATCGCAACATCACAGTGAACGCGTCCGCTCTACGCCGCGATGAATTCGTTCCAGCGCTTCACCATGTAGCGGTCCTCGTCCATGACCGAGTTCCAGCAGGCGACTTTGCCCATACGCTCTTCGAACGAGCCGCCGTCGCGCACGGCGCCGGCCTTTTCCATGACGGTGCCGTCCGGCGCCTTGATCTCGCCCTTGGCCGGCTTGCCTTCGATCCAGTAGCCCCATTCGTCCTCGGACATGAACTTCTTGGCCGAGACCATATTGGCGGAATAGTAGCCCTGGCGGTTGAGATAGCCGCCGACCCAGCCCGACGTATACCAGTTGATGTATTCGTAGGCGGCGTCGAGCTCGGCGCCCTTGAGATGGGCGGCAAGGCCAAGGCCGCCGCCCCATGAGCGATAGCCCTCCTTGAGCGGCTGGAAGCGGCATGCGATGCCTTTGGAGCGCACGGCAGCGACGGCCGGCGACCACATAGACTGGATGACCACTTCGCCCGATGCCATCAGGTTGACGCTCTCGTCGAACGACTTCCAGAAGGCGCGGAACTGGCCGGCCTGCTTGGCCTTGATGAGGAAGTCGATCGTCTTGTCGATCTCTTCCTTGGTCATGTTGCCCTTGTCGGCATATTTGATGTTGCCTGTGGCCTCCATGATCATGGCCGCATCCATGATGCCGATGGACGGGATGTTGAGGATCGCGGTCTTGCCCTTGAAGGCCGGGTCCATGATGTCGGCCCAGGTGGTGATGTCGCGGCCGACGAGGTCGGGCCGGATGCCTAGCGTATCGGCGTTGTAGATCGTCGGCACCATGGTGAACCACTTGGTCGGCGCCTTGGCGAAGGTCTTTGAGTCCTGCGCTTCGACATAGCCGACCGTGTGCGGCGCGGTGCCCTGGGCAATGATGCTGTCGGGCGTCAGCTTGCCGGTTTTGAACAACGGCACCAGTTCGTCGTAGTATTTCAGCTTGCTGACATCCATCGGCTGCAGCACGCCGCTCGGGAACACCTTCTTGCAGATCCAGTATTCGATGTCGGCGATGTCATAGCTGTCGGGCTGGGTCACGGCGCGCTGGGCGGCCGCGTCCGAATCGGTCGCCGTCATTTCCAGCGTGATGCCGAGGTCGGCCTTGCACTTGTCGGCGATCGCGTTCAGGTTCGACACGCCGGTGCCGAACTGGCGGAGCGTGATGTTGGACTGCGCCCAGATGGTCGGGAAGCCTGTAATGGCGCCCGAGCCTGCGGCGAGGCCGACGGCGGCCGCACCTGTCTTGAGCAACGAACGGCGCGAAATTCCGGTCTTTGTTTCTACTGTTTTTGTCATTCCTATTCCCCTGTTTTGTTTTGCTTCGTTGGATTCATGAATGAAGGCGCCCGAGGACGATGGCGTCCTTGGAATCCCAGGCGAGCGGTACGGCGTCGCCAAGGGCGACGGGTTTGGCGAAGAAGTCGGAATCGTCGATGATAACGGTGAAATCGTCGATGCCGCCGCCGGTGACCGACAGCTTCAACGTGGCGCCGCGATATTCGATGTTGGAGACGATGCCGGTGAAGCCAAGGCCGGGCGAGGGCGCTTCGCCGATGCGCACATGGTCGGTGCGGATGGCAATGTCGATCGGCGTGCCCACCTCCTGGCCCGCCTCCCGGCCTTGCCCGCGGGCGGCGAGCGAGGCGCCACCATTGACGTCGAAGACGACCATGCCGTCGCGCGCGCCGGTGACCCGGCCGGAGATGACATTGTGGTCGCCCATGAAGCGCGCGACGAAGGCGGTGGCCGGTCTTTCGAACACATCTCGCGGCGGCGCCGCCTGTTCGATGCGGCCGTCATTCATCACCACGATCAGGTCCGCCAAGGCCATGGCCTCTTCCTGGCTGTGGGTGACGTGGACGAAAGTGATGCCAAGCGAGGTCTGCAATTTCTTCAGCTCGGCGCGCATGCGTATCTTCAGGAACGGGTCGAGTGCCGACAGCGGCTCGTCGAGCAGCAGCGCCTCGGGATCGGTGATCAGAGCGCGGGCGAGTGCAACACGCTGCTGCTGGCCGCCGGAAAGCTGCGCCGGCCGGCGCGTCGCATAGGCCTCCATCTGCATCAGCTTGAGCATGTCGAGCGCCTTGGCACGGCGCTGCTCCTTGTCGACGCCCTTCATCTTCAGGCTGAAGGCGACATTGTCGACAAGGTCGAGATGCGGAAACAGCGCATAGGACTGGAACATCATCGCCGTGCCACGCTTTGCCGGCGGCAGGTCGGTGACGACAATGTTGCCGAGGCGGACATCGCCCGACGAAATGCTTTCGTGGCCGGCGATCATGCGCAGCGTCGAGGTCTTGCCGCAGCCGGAGGGGCCAAGCAGGCAGCAATAGGTGCCTGCCGGTATTTTCAGGCTGATGGCCTCGACGGCAGTCGTCGTTCCGTACACTTTCGAAACGGAGACGATGTCGATCTCGGCGGCTTTGGACATTCAGGCTTCCCCGTTTGGTCGCATTAACCAATGCATTATGCGTGCCAATCGGCGGCAATCGGCCCAAGCGTTTGAATCGACAGCGAAATCGGGGTTCTTGCCCACTGCCTAGCCGGTAGGCTATCTTGTGCATTGCACAAATTATGGGCGATTGTGCGCGATCTGCACAAGAATCGTATGCAATCTTTTTTGGCTTCGTGTCCACTTTGCCTCTCGTGCGCAGGCGACGAGTCGCGCTAGAAGAGGCTGGGAACCATCATCGCCATGAACATTGCCGATCAGATCCATTCCGCCGACAGCGCCAACCAGGATCGCGCCCAGGCGATTCGCGACAATCTGCGGGACGCCATCGTCGACCGTCGGCTGACGCCCGGCACCAAGCTGTCGGAAGGCGAGGTCGGCACGCTGTTCGACGTCTCGCGCACCGTCGCGCGCGCGGCGCTGCAGATGCTGTCCTTCGAGGGGCTGGTGCGTACCGAGCGCAACCGTGGCGCCTTCGTCGCCAACCCTTCGCCCGAGGAAGCGCGCCAGGTGTTCGCATCGCGCCGGCTGATCGAGCCGGGCATCGCCATTGCCGCCTGCGGGCGGGTCACAGCCACCGATATCGCTGCGTTCCGCGCGCAGCTCGACGAGGAAGGGCGCTTCATCGCCGAGCGCGGCCCAACCGCCCGGCGCTCCGAAATCAAGGCATCAGGCGATTTCCATCTGCTGCTCGCCTCCGTCGCCGGCAATGCCATCCTGCAGCGCTTCATGGAGGAGCTGGTGGCGCGTTCGTCGCTGGTCATCGCCCTTTACGGACGATCCGGCGTGTCGGCCTGCGGGCACAGTGAGCACACGGAAATGGTCGGCGCGCTGGAGAGCGGCGATTGCGGGTTGGTGAGCCGGCTGATGCTGCACCATATCGACCACATCGAGGCGGATCTCGACCTGCGGGTCAGGGCCGGCCCGGCGCTCCGCGAAGCGCTGAATTTCTGAACGCTAGTTTTCGTCGTCCGTGGGAGCGGGCGCTGCCTGTCCGGCGGCCTTGCGGCGCAGCATCTTGGTCAGCTTCCAGACCGTCGGGTTGTTCTTGATGAAGGCTTTCGCCCGTGCGCCCTGCCGCAGCGCCGACGCCAGGGCGCGTCCCTTCAGCGTCAGGGGCGCCAGCACCTCGAAATGCTGGGACTCGATATCGCACCAGAGCCGCTTGTAGGGCTCGTCGCCGACCGAGAAATCATAGACATCGAAGCCTGTTTGGCAGGCTTCCTCGATGATGTCGAAGAAAAGGAAATCGCCGGGGCTGGTGTGGCCGAGATCGTCCTCGGCGATGGCGCCGAATTCGCAGATCAGGCGTTTGCCCGAGCGGCTCGAGCCGGTGATTGCGCGCAGCTTGCCGGCCACTTCGAGCCCATGCAGCACAAAGGCCGGTTTCTCCTCGGCCAGCGCGCCGGCGAAGAGGGCACGGAAGAAAGCCCGCACCTCCGGCTCGCCGAAGACATTGGCGATGCCCATCTTGGCGAAGCGGAACTCCTTCATCTCGAAGAAAGCGTCGAGCAGCCGGTTCACCTCTTCGGGTGTCTGCGCCTCGATGCGGCGATGAACGCCGACCGCCTCGAACTTGCGTGTCTGCGAACGGTGCTTCTTGCGCTTGCGCTTGCCGCCCACACGCGACAGCAGCGCATCGAAACCACCGTCGAGATTGACGGCGAGCGACAGGTTTGGGCTCGGAAAGTTGGAGAACGCCGCCAGCGGATTGGCAAAGCCATCGAGGTCGGGCAGCAGCCTTTCCAAGGCAACGAGATCGATGTCGGGACGCGCCTTGCCGATCGCCGTCACCAGCCTGCGGATCCCCCCAGCATCTGCCTTTGCCAGCCATGCCGGATCGGCGGCGGCGAAATTGCCGTTGGCATGGCGCCCGCCCATGAAGCGGGCGACGCGGAATGGACCAGTTCGCGTGATTTCCAGTGCCAGTGCAAAGACCGGCCTGTCCTCGATTGTCAGCGTGGCGACGACCGCATCGGGATTGGCCTGCGCCGTCCAGGCACGAACCCAGGCCGCGCTTTGCGCCGGCGCAAACAGCGCCGAACGGCAGAATTCGCCGTAAGAGGCGAGCGCGGCAGCATCTGCGATCGACACCGACAGACTGGTCTGGTCGGCAGCCGGCGTGCGCGCAGACGCCTTGCTTGCGGCGAGCCGATTGCCGTCAAATGACGCGGTGGCGTCAACCATACCTCAATCCTTAAGGCGTATTCGTCGCGATCAGGAGTTCGCGTCGGCGCGTTCCGTGCTTGGATCGAGCCTAGGCGCAAAAGGTGAATGAATGATCGACGGTGGTGAGGCAGTTCGGAAACTGGCGCTTAATATCGCCCGCTTTACCGGCCTTGCACCGCTGGCCAAGCCGTTCGTCGGCGGCATTGGCGCAATCCTCATGTTGCATCGGGTCACCGCCACGCCGGAGAAGCCGGACGGCGTCAACCGCCACCTCAACATCGCCCCGCGATTCCTCGACGCTCTCGTCGCCGACATGAAGGCGAGGGGCTATGCCTTCGTCACCCTCGACGAGGCGATCGAGCGCATCAAGGCCGGCGGCAAGGACGGCCAGTTCGCCACCATTACCGCCGACGACGCCTATCGCGACAACATGACCGAAGCGCTGCCAGTGCTGGAAAAGCACGACGCGCCGATCACCATCTATGTCGCGCCGGGTCTGATCGACGGCAGCGCCGACCTCTGGTGGGACGTCGTCGAGGACATCGTCAACGCGCGCGACAGGCTGACGCTGGCGACGCCGAAGGGGCCGGTGACCATAGACTGCTCGACCCACAGCAAGAAACTCCACGCCAATGCGCGTCTGCATGCCTATCTGACGCTCGAGGTGCGCGAGGAGGATCAGCGCGCCGTGCTGCGCGATCTGGCGCACTCGAACGGCATCGACCTCGATGGCTTGCGCCCAAGCACGCTGATGACTTGGGACGATATCCGCGCCGTGGCCGGGCACAGGCTGGTGACGATCGGCGCGCATACGGTCAACCACCGCAATCTGAAGCGGCTCGACGAAGCCGATGCGCGCCATGAAATCTTCGACGTCAGGCGCCAGCTGCAGGCGCAGCTCGGCGAAGACCCCCGTCATCTCGCTTACCCCTATGGTTACGCCAGCGCTGTCGGCTGCCGCGAAGTGGGCTTTGCCCGCGACGCCGGCTACGCCTCGGCGGTGACCACTCGCCACGGCGTGCTGCACGCCGAGCACGCCGGCTTCCTGCACGCGCTGCCGCGCATTTCGATCAACGGCCGCTACCAGAGCGTCGCCCATATCCGCACCATGTTGTCGGGCGTAACGACGCCGCTGGCCAATGCCGGCAAAATGGTCGTCACCATCTAACCTGGGGCGGGCTCTTCAGCCTTTCGGCGGCGGCTCCAGGATCAGCCATTTGATGATGCCCATCGCAGGCAGCACCCAGCACAGGCCGCTGAACAGGAAGAACAGGAAGTGCACCAGCGGGCTGGATTGCGACAGCTGCGCGACCGCTATGATCGACGCGACCAGCGCATAGATGATGACCAGCGCCACCAGCAGGAAAGTTCCGATCAGCTTTTTCAGGCGGATGGGCATGAGCGTTCTCGTTGATCGCCTCCGCTTAGGCCCAACCGCGCGCCTGTGCAACCCGGGAGATGCGGCGCGACGGCGTGCCGCGCCGTCCGGTCTTGTCAGCCGGGTTGCGATGGTTCACCAATCCGCCACGTCAACCTGCCGGGACCAACCATGGCCGCCATATCAGCCGCCGCGCCTTACATTGACCGCGATCGCGACTTGAAAAATCGGGCGCTGGTGCGCGGCTGGCTGTATGTCGTGCTTCTGGTGCTGTTTGCGCTGGTGCTGGTCGGCGGCGCCACCAGGCTCACCAATTCCGGCCTGTCGATCACCGAGTGGAAGCCGATCCACGGTGTGATACCGCCGCTCAATGACGCGGAGTGGCAGGAGGAATTCCAGCTTTATCAAAAGATTCCGCAATATGCCGAGCTCAACAAGGGCATGAGCCTGGACGCCTTCAAATCGATCTTCTGGTGGGAATGGGCGCACCGCATCCTGGCGCGCAGTGTCGGCCTGGTCTTCGGCCTGCCGTTGCTGGTCTTGTGGGCGACGCGCCGCATCGAGCGCGGCCTTGGGCCAAAGCTGGTCGGTATTCTGCTGCTTGGTGGCCTGCAAGGCGCCATCGGCTGGTGGATGGTGGCCTCCGGCCTGGTCGACCGCGTCTCCGTCAGCCAGTACCGGCTGGCGACGCATTTGACGCTTGCCGCCCTGATCTTCACTGCCACCATGGTGGTCGCGCGCGGGCTGGCGCCGCATTCGGAGCCTGCCGCCGGCCGGTCGACGCAAAGACTGGCCGGTTTCATCGTGCTGCTGGCGCTGGTCCAGATCTATCTCGGCGGGCTGGTCGCAGGGCTCGACGCCGGCCTGAGCTACAACACCTGGCCGCTGATGGACGGCAAGATCATCCCCGGCGAGCTGCTGCTGCTCGAACCGGCCTGGCGCAATTTCTTCGAGAACCCGAAGACGGTGCAGTTCGTCCACCGGCTCGGCGCCTATACGGTCTTTGCCATCGCGCTCTGGCATATGATAGCGACGCGCCGGCGGCTGCCGGGCACGACACACGCACGCCGCGCAACGCTGCTGTTTCTGCTGGTGCTGGTGCAGGCCTCGATCGGCATCGGCACGCTGCTGATGCAGGTGCCGCTGCACATGGCGCTGACCCATCAGGCCTTCGCGCTGGTCCTGCTGGGATTTGCCGCCGCCCACTGGCGCGGCAACAAGGGCGCCTATCCACTGCCAACGCGGCCGCCCATGAACGCAGGTACATCGTCTACGGTGTCTTGGCCGTCGCAATAATCTATTTCGCGAACGAACTGCCTCGCTACGTCTAAAGCGCGAGGCTGCGCCGGTCAGAAGCTGAGCCGCACCTTTCGGATCACTCCCGCAACCGACAGCTCGCGGTTCTCGTCGACCGCATTCTCGTCCTCATGATGCCATGCGGCCGACAGGCAGCCATAGGCGATGGCATGGTCGAGAATGGCAGCCGGCGTCTGGCCGAGTGTCCTGGCGAAGATCTCAGCCATATGCGCGATGCGCTCGGGATCGAGGCAGAGGTCGTCGCGCCCCAGTGGGTTGTAGAACAGATTGGCGGCGTCGAAGCCGGGATCGCCGAGCACGCCCTTCGGGTCGATCGCCAGCCAGCCGCGCGCACCGTGCAAAATGTTGTCGTGATGCAGGTCGCCATGCAGCGGCTTGACCGCATGCGGGGCATCGAGCAGCCGGTCCGCGATTTCGGCGGCCTCGATATAGAGGCTGTGCTCTCCGGCGTCGCGATCGGCTCCGGCCTTTTTGAACAGGCTGGCAAACCGTGTCCGCAGCGGCTGCAGGTCCGGCGGGGCAGGGTGTCTTGAGGGCGAGAACAGTCTCCCCATCAACTCGGCCGCGATTGCGGTCGCGGCGTTGTCGCCTTCTTTGGCCAGAACGTCGGAAAGCAGGGTGTCGCCGGCATATTCGAGCAGCATGCGGTGGCCGTCCCGGCCAAGCAGCCGCACCGCGCCTTCGCCGCGCCGCCATGCGAGATAGTGCTCGCCGCGCAACTCGTCCTCGACATCGTCGAATGGTTTGAGCGCCTTGACGATGGCCGGCGAGCCGTCCTCACGCCGCACCTTCCAGATGCGGCTCGAAAACGTCTCCGCAATGAGCTCGGGCGCGCTGATCTTCCAGCGCTTTGGAAATGCAGGCGCGTCCATTCAGAGCGTGATGCCGAAAAGTGTTAAGCGGTTTTCGGGCAACATGCTCTCTCCAACTGAATTAAAGGCCGAGCATCAGATCCATGTTCTGAACGGCAGCACCCGAGGCGCCCTTTCCGAGATTGTCATAGACCGCAATCAGCAGCGCCTGCGCCCTGTCGTCATTGGCAAAGACATAGACCTTCATGCGGTTGGTGCCGTTATAGACCTCGGGATTGATCTCGGGCAGGCGCTCCACGTGCTCGTAAGGAGCTACCTCGACCACGCCGCCCTTGATGGCGGCAAAATGGTCGGCGATTGCCGCGTGCAGTTCGGCGCCGGCCGGCACATGGTCGAGCCCGCCGAGCTGCAGCGGCACCACTGTGATCATGCCTTGGGCGAAATTGCCGACCGCCGGCTGCATGATCGGATCGTGCGACAGCTTCGCATAGGTGCGCAGCTCCGGCACATGCTTGTGCTGCAGGGTCAGCCCATAGACCTGGAATTCAGAGGCATCCTCGCCCTTGGCGACATAGTCCTCGATCATCGGCCGGCCGCCGCCCGAATAGCCCGAAATGCCATTGACCGTGATCGGGAAATCCGCCGGCAGCAGACCGGCAGCGACCAGCGGCCGCAGCGTCGCGATCGGCCCTTGCGGCCAGCAGCCGGGATTGGCGACGCGTTTCGCATTGGCGATGATCCTGGCCTGATCCTTGTCCAGCTCGGCAAAACCGTATTCCCAGCCCTCGGCGACGCGATGCGCCGTGGAGGCGTCGATCACCTTGGTGGTGTCGTTGGCAATCAGCGACACGCTTTCCTTGGCAGCCGCATCCGGCAGGCACAGGATGGCGACATCGGCGGCATTGAGGAACTCGGCGCGCGCCGCCGTTTCCTTGCGGCGCTCGGCCGGGATCGAGATGATCTCGAGGTCGCCGCGCTCGGCCAGCAGCGCCCGGATCTGCAGGCCGGTGGTGCCGTGTTCGCCATCGATGAAGATTTTCGGTTTCATGTGCCCGTCAATTCCCTGCTAATTCAGGCCTATATGCCCTGGCCATGGTTTGCCGCGCCATGGTTGCCGCTGTTCAGCTCTTCCGCCCGCGCTTTTCGCTCGGCCACCAGGCCGAGATAGTGCATGGCCACCATCGAGCCGGCGATCGCCGTTATATCGGCGTGATCATAGGCCGGCGCAACCTCGACGACGTCGGCGCCGACAATATCGACCTGGCCGAGCTGGCGCAGCGTCGACAGGATTTTCGCCGAGGACGGTCCGCCGGCAACCGGCGTGCCGGTGCCGGGCGCAAAGGCCGGGTCGAGGCAGTCGATGTCGAAGGTGAGATAGGTCTTCCTGCCGCCGGTGCGGTCGACGATCGCATAGGCGATGTCGGAAGCCCGCATCTCCTCGATCTCGTGACCGTAAAGGATCTTGATGCCGAACGTATCGGGGGCATGCGTGCGGATGCCGATCTGGATCGAGCGGTCGGGGTCGATGATGCCTTCATTGACGGCGCGGCCGACGAACGAACCATGGTCGATGCGCTTGCCATCGTCAGGCCAGGTGTCCTGGTGCGCATCGAACTGCACCAGCGCCAGCGGCCCGTGGATGGCGGCATGTGCCTTGAGCAGCGGCCAGGTGACGAAATGATCGCCGCCGAGCGACAACAGGAAGGCACCCGATTTCAGGATCTTCGCCGCCTCGCGCTCGATCGTGCCTGGTGTCTTCTGGTGATTGCCCGAATCGAGCAGGCAATCGCCATAGTCGATGACGGCGAGATGCTCGAACAGGTCGCGCGAGAACGGATATTGCGGGTCGTTGTCGAGGATCGCCGAGGCGCGGCGGATCGCCTGCGGCCCAAAGCGCGCGCCCGGCCGGTTGGTGACGGCGGCATCGAACGGAATGCCCCACACGACGGCGTCCGCGCCCTTTGCATCCTTGGTGTATTTGCGCCGCATGAACGACAGCGCGCCGGCATAGGTCGGCTCGAAGGAAGGCCCCGTCTTGGAGCGGGCGGTGAACGCGTTGTCGATGGTCTGGTTCGCCATTACGGGTCCTTCTTTGTTCATCGGGCTGCCACAACTACAGAACCGGCACGCAAGATGCCAGTCACAGCTTGGCGAAGGACTTGTATAGCCAAGGCGCAAGGCCCGGCGGCTTCCTCTCCGGCGGCTGCGGCGATGAACTGGCGGTGCAGGCCGGCATTTTCGGCCGAGATCACGGTTTCTGGGCCGAACGCGGCGCCACCATCATCCAGACCGACGAACCGAAGGCTGCGATTGGCTGGCTGGGGGCCAATGGGTTTCGGGTGCCCTATGTGGATGAGGCGAAGCCGGCCGAGCCGCGAATACGGCGAGTATCAATTAGAAATCGTACGTCGGCGCCATCACCCCACCCGGCGCTGCGCGCCGACCTCCCCATCGAGGGGAGGTAGGGCGTTGGCGCTTTAGATTCCGACAGTCGTAGCGATTGCGAGGCATGCAAGGCTGCCGCGACCTCCTACCTCCCCTCGATGGGGAGGTCGCGCCGAAGGCGCGGGTGGGGTGACAGCGCCGCCCGCAAAATCTTCACGCCGCTTTCGCCACCCCATCCAATTCCCTCAGCACATCAGCCGACAGCTCCAGCTCCGCCGCCGCCAGGTTCTCTCTCAAATGCCCGATCGACGACGTCCCCGGGATCAGCAGGATGTTCGGCGAGCGGCGCAGCAGCCAGGCGAGCGCAACCTGCAAGGGTGTGGCGCCGAGCCGCGCGGCCACATCCGACAAGGTCGACGACTGCAGCGGGCTGAAACCGCCGAGCGGGAAGAACGGCGTGTAGGCGATACCGGCGCGCGCCAGTTCATCGATCAACCCGTCGTCGTCGCGATGCGCCAGATTGTACTGGTTCTGCACGCAGACGATCTCGGCGATCCCACGGCCTTCCTCGACCTGCGCAGGGGTGACGTTGCTCAGGCCGATATGGCGCACCAGGCCCTTCCGCTGCAGTTCGGCAAGCGCCGTCAACTGCGTCTCGATCGAGCCCTCGGCGGGACCCATCACCCCGAACATGATGCGCAGATTGACGACATCCAGCACCTCAAGGCCGAGATTCCTGAGATTGTCGTGCACGGCCTGCTCTAGTTCCTTGGCGGAATAGGCAGGCAGCCAGGAGCCGTCGCTGCCGCGCCGCGCCCCGATCTTGGTGACGATGACGAGGTCTTGCTGATAGGGCGCCAGCGCTTCGCGGATCAGCTGGTTGGTGACATGCGGGCCATAATAGTCGCTGGTGTCGATGTGGTTGACCCCGGACGCCACTGCTTCGCGCAGCACAGCAATGGCCGCGTCCCGATCTTTCGGCGGACCGAAAACGTGCGGGCCGGCAAGTTGCATGGCGCCGTAGCCGAGCCGTTTCACGGTGTGGCTGCCGAGGGTGAATGTGCCGGATTTTTGGATGGTGGACATGGTCGGTCTCCTTTGAGGAGGCGAAGATAGACGCTGCTCAACCTTGGGATAATAAGGTACAATCCGTACAGCTTGTGCGGAATGGCGAACAATGATGGATCTTGGCGATCTGAATGCTTTCGTGACGGTGGCGCGTGCCGGCGGTTTTCGCGAAGGGGCTCGCGCCGGCGGCGGCAGCGCGTCGGGCCTGAGCGAAGCGGTGCGCCGCCTGGAGACGCAGCTCGGCGTCAGGCTGTTCAACCGCACGACACGCAGCGTTGTTCCAACCGACGCAGGCCTCAGCCTCTTGGGAAGGCTTGGCCCGGCGCTGTCGGAGGTGGAGGCGGCCCTCGACGTGGTTAATGGCTTTCGCGACAGGCCGGCCGGTTCGCTGCGCCTCAACGTCCCGGTCAGCGCCGCGCGGCTGATATTGCCCGACATCGTTCCGGGCTTCCTCGCCGCCTATCCCGGCATTCGGCTGGAGGTCATCGCCGATGAGAACTTCGTCGACGTGCTGGCGGCCGGCTGCGACGCCGGCATCCGCTATGACGAGCGGCTGGAGCAGGACATGATCGCGGTGCCGATCGGACCGCGCGTCCAGCGCTTCGCCACTGGCGCCAGCCCCGCCTATCTCGATCGCCATGGGCGGCCGCAGCACCCGAGCGATCTGCTTGGCCATGCTTGTCTGCGCGGCCGTTTTGCCAGTGGTTCGATGCTGCCGTGGGAATTCGAGCGCGACGGCGAGGTGGTGCGGGTCGACACGACGGGGCCGTTGATCGTGCGCATCGGCGGGGCGAGCGATCTTGCCGTCCATGCGGCGATTGCCGGCAGCGGCATCGTCGCTCTCTTCGAGGGCTGGCTTCGCCCTCACTTCGAAAGCGGTGACCTGGAGCCCGTGCTCGAACCGTGGTGGCAGAGGTTTTCCGGGCCATTTCTGTACTATCCCGGCCGGCGTCTGGTTCCGGCGCCGCTACGGGCGTTTATCGATTACATCAAGGCCGGCAAGTTCTGAGACTTGAACCGAGGCGGGCGCCATCACCCCACCCGGCGCTTCGCGCCGACCTCCCCATCGAGGGGAGGTAGGGCGTCGCGCTCTTATGGTCTGGTTTTGGTGTCAGCCGAACCTTTGGATTATTCAGGGCGGCGAAACCGCCGTGACCCCTACCTCCCCTCGATGGGGAGGTCGCGCCGAAGACGCGGGCGGGGTGACTGCCGTGACCCAAACAAAAAAGCCGCCCGGAGGCGGCCTTTCGATGTCTGGAACGTCGCAGCGCTTAGCGCTTCGAGAACTGGAAGGAACGACGGGCCTTCGCCTTGCCGTACTTCTTGCGCTCGACGACGCGGCTGTCGCGGGTCAGGAAGCCGCCCTTCTTGAGCACGGCGCGCAGTGCCGGCTCGTAGTAGGTCAGCGCCTTGGAAATGCCGTGACGAACGGCACCGGCTTGGCCGGAGAGGCCGCCGCCGATGACGGTGGCGACGATGTCGTACTGGCCGGCGCGGTTGGAAGCGATGATCGGCTGGTTGAGGATCATCTGCAGGACCGGACGCGCGAAATAGGTCGCGAATTCCTTGTCGTTGACGACGATCTTGCCCGAACCCGGCTTCACCCAGACGCGCGCGATGGCGTTCTTGCGCTTGCCGGTGGCATAGGCGCGGCCCGACTTGTCGAGCTTCTGGACATGGACGGGTGCTGCCGGCTGGGTGTTGGTGTTGCCGGTGGCGGCGCCCAATTCTGCGAGCGAGGAAAGCTCAGCCATCTTATGCAACCTTCTTGTTCTTGGCGTTCAGCGCGCCGACGTCGAGGGTGACGGGCTGCTGGGCGACATGCGGATGTTCCGTGCCTGCATAGACGCGGAGGTTCTTCATCTGGCGACGGCCGAGCGGCCCGCGCGGGATCATGCGTTCGACGGCCTTCTCGACGACACGCTCGGGGAAACGGCCCTCGAGCAGCTGGCGCGCGGTGCGCTCCTTGATGCCGCCGGGGTGACCGGTGTGCCAGTAATAGACCTTGTCGGTGAACTTCTTGCCGGTGAACACCACCTTGTCCGCATTGATGACGATGACGTTATCGCCGTCGTCGACATGCGGGGTGAAGGTGGGCTTGTGCTTGCCGCGAAGATGATTGGCGATGACAGTGGCGAGACGGCCGACGACGAGACCCTCGGCGTCGATCAGCACCCACTTCTTCACCACATCCGCAGGCTTCTGCGAAAAGGTTGCCATGGATTTCTGCTTTCGATTTTGACCTTCCGAAGAAGGCGTTTCTTGTTGCTTGGATTGGCGACAAGGCACTTGCCCGCCGCCAATAACAAAACGGCGGCCTTTGCGGGCCGCTGCTTCGTGACGGCTTATAGGCGAGGGGAGTGGGCACGTCAAGGCGCAGGAAACGCACGTCTGCTCGCAAAGTGTAATAAAAACAAAGGTTTGACCAAAAGGTATTATTTTACCACATCGGCGGCGCGCTTCGGCGGGATCGAATAGGTGCCGGTCGCATGCGCTACCGTGTGTTCCCTCGGTCCGCCGACGATGTCGATATCGAACACCATCAGGCTCTTGCCCAGCTTCAGGATGCGGCAATGGCCGTCGATCGGGCCGGCCTCGGCCTTGCGGACGAAATTGATGTTGAGGTTGACGGTAACCGAAAGCGCATCCGGCCCGGCATGGCTGAGCACGCAGACATAGCCGCCAATGTCGGCCAGCGTGAACAGCGAGGGCCCGGACACCGTGCCGCCGGGCCGCAAATGCCGCTCGTCGGCATTGAGCCGCACCGTGCAGCCGCCCGGAAACACATCGAGCGCCTCATACGACGTGAACTCGTCGTTGAGCTGCGGGTAGACGCTGGCCATCAGCGCATTGACTTCAGCCGCCGTCAGCACCGGCTTGAGATTGTCCTGGGCGGGCATGTCGGTCTCTCGTTCTATGCCGGGCCTGTATGAACGCAATGATGCGCTTCTGGCAACACCTCTGGCGCAAGCGATGGGTGTTGATGAAACTCGATCCGATATTAGATAGTCTGGCGGCGCCCGGCGGAATCGCGGAGACCTTGTCATGGCCGAAATCCTTTCGATCAAACCTGTTGCCATAGACGGGCCGGTCATCGCCGGGCTGGACAAGGGCGTGCTGCGCCTGACGCTCGCCAATCCGCCCGCCAATGCCTTGTCGCTTTCCGTCATGGCGGCATTGAGCGCCGAGCTCGACCGTGCCAAGGCCAACAAATCGGTCCGCGTCATCGTCTTGGCGGCCGCCGGGAAAGTCTTCTGCGCCGGTCACGATCTCAAGGAAATGACCGCGCGCCGCGCCGACGCCGACAAGGGCAAGGGGTTTTTCGAGCAGACATTTTCGGCTTGCGCGGCGTTGATGCAGCAGATCGTGCGCCATCCGCTCCCGATCATCGCCGAACTCGATGGCCTAGCCACCGCTGCGGGGCTGCAACTGGTTGGCAGTTGCGACCTCGCCATTGCCTCGCATGAAGCGACCTTCTGCACGCCGGGCGTCAATATCGGCCTGTTTTGTTCGACGCCGATGGTGGCGCTGTCACGCAACGTGTCTCACAAGCACGCCATGGAAATGCTGCTCACCGGCGAGACCATCGATGCCGCAACCGCCAAGGAATTCGGCCTGGTCAACCGCGTCGTGCCGCGCGAATACCTGAATCAGATCGTCACCAAATACGCGCAAACCATTGCCTCCAAATCATCTCTGGTGGTCAAGACCGGCAAGGAAGCCTTTTACGCGCAGGCCGAGATGGGGTTGGCGGACGCGTATGCCTATACCGGCCGCGTCATGGTCGAGAACATGCTGGCCCGCGACGCCGAGGAAGGCATCGGCGCCTTCATCGGCAAGCGCAAACCGGAATGGACGGACGAATAGGTTTTCGATCCATGGAACCGCGCATCTCCATCATCACCATCGCCACCGACGATCTCGAGCGCGCCGTGCGCTTTTACGAAGGCATGGGCTTGAAGCGCCACGCCGGCATCACCGATGGCGTCGCCTTCTTCCAGATGGGCGGCGCCATTCTCGGCCTGTTCCCGAGGCCAAGCGCCGAGGAGGATTCAGGCATTGCCTTCGCCGCAGCACCGTCGGCGGTCTACCTCGCCTACAACACCCGTTCCGATGCCGAAGTCGACGACGTGCTGGCGGCCGCCGAGAAGGCCGGCGGCAGGATCGTCAAGCCGGCAGGCCGCGCCTTCTGGGGCGGCTGGTATGGCTATTTCGCCGATTCCGACGGCCATGTCTGGGAAGTGGCGCACAATCCGGCCTTCCCGATCGCGGATGACGGCACCATCTCGCTGCCGGACTGAGCGTCCGCATGGGCTATCGCAAGCAACTGACCCGGCTTAAGGCGCCTTATCTCAAACGCATCCTGATTGACCCCGAGCGCGTGGAAGATTGGGACAAGTATCCCTGGAACCTGCCGCTGTTCCGCGGCCGCGAATTCGAGCTCGAATTCACCACGCCGATCACCATCATTGTCGGCGAAAACGGCACCGGCAAATCGACGCTGCTGGAAGCGATCGGCGCGGTGGCCGGTTACGACGAAGCCGGCGGCGGCAAGGGCTACATGCCCGTCGACCACTCCGGCGCCATCGACGAGAGTGGTGCAGCGCTTGCCGACACGTTGCGCGGCCACTGGCTGCCGAAGGTCACAGCGGGTTGGTTCTTCCGCGCCGAATCTTTTTACACGGTTGCCCGCTATCTCGATCAGGCGGCGCTGGAATCTGGCGGGGCGCCGCCGGATTTCCTGTCCTGGTCGCATGGTGAAGGGTTCATCCGCTTCTTCGAGGAGCGCTGCCGCCGGCAAGGTATCTACATCCTCGACGAGCCCGAAAGCGCGCTGTCGCCATCGCGGCAGATCGAGCTGCTGAAGATGCTGCGGCGCATGGACCGGTCCGGCACGGCTCAAGTGATCATGGCGACGCACTCGCCGCTGCTGATGGCCTGTCCGGGCGCGCGGCTGTTCCGCATCAGCCGCTTCGGCCTCGACCCCACAGATTTCACCGATACCGATCATTTTCGCATGATGCGCGACTTCTGCACGGACCCGCAGTCCTTTATGGAGGAAGCACTGAGGGAGACCGACGAGTGAATCACGATAGCTACGACAATGCCTACATCGGCGGCATCCTCAATTCTGTGAAGACCATCGCCATGGTCGGCGCGTCGGCCAACGATGTCAGGCCGAGCTTTTTCGTGCTGAAATACCTGCTGGCCAAGGGCTTTTCGGTGTTTCCGATCAATCCGGGGCAGGCCGGCAAGGAAATCCTCGGCCGCATGACCTATGCCAGCCTTGCCGATCTGCCTGAACCGGTCGACATGGTCGACATCTTTCGCGCCTCCGCAGCGGTGCCCGGCATTGTCGATGAGGTGCTGAAGCTCGACCCCTTGCCGAAAGTCGTCTGGATGCAGCTTGGCGTGCGCGATGACGAGGCGGCCGCGCGTGCCGAGGCGGCCGGTATCAAGGTGGTGATGAACCGCTGCCCGAAGATCGAATATGGCAAGCTGTCGGGCGAGATCGGCTGGACCGGCGTCAACTCCGGTGTGCTTTCGTCGAAGAAGCCGCTGATGCGGTCGGGATTCCAGAGTTTCGGTGTGCGCCAGAAGTAAGGCAGTGAATGGTGAATGGTGAATAGAAGGATTTTCCTGGAAGCCGGGTAAAGCCGCATATGAGCGGCTTGCAATCAAGGTGGGACTGGCCGACTTTGCGACCACCATTCATCGCTCACCATTGACCATTTCATCATTCACACGTTTACCGCTCAGGGAGGTTTTCGATGACCCGCACGCCCGGTTTCAACACGCTCGCCGTCCATGCCGGCGCCAAGCCCGACCCGGCGACGGGCGCACGCGCCACGCCGATCTACCAGACGACCTCCTTTGTGTTCGACGATGCCGACCATGCCGCCTCGCTGTTCGGGCTGAAGGCCTTCGGCAACATCTACACCCGCATCATGAACCCGACCCAGGCGGTGCTGGAAGAGCGGATCGCGGCGCTCGAAGGCGGCACGGCTGCACTTGCCGTTGCTTCCGGCCATGCCGCACAGGTGATCGTGTTCCACAATCTCATGCGGCCTGGCGATAATTTCGTCGCCGCCACAAGGCTTTACGGTGGTTCGATCAATCAGTTCGGCCATGCCTTCAAGAATTTCGGCTGGGAGGTGCGTTGGGCCGACACCAACGACGTCTCCACCTTCGAAAGCCAGATAGACGACAAGACCAAGGCGATCTTCATCGAGAGCCTGGCCAATCCCGGCGGCACCTTCGTCGACATAGAGAAAATCGGCGACATCGCCCGCAAGCTCGGCTTGCCGCTCATCGTCGACAACACGCTGGCCTCGCCCTATCTGGTGCGGCCGATCGAGCATGGCGCCGACATCGTCGTCCATTCGCTGACCAAGTTCATCGGCGGCCACGGCAATTCGATCGGCGGCGCCATCGTCGATGGCGGCACGTTCGACTGGTCGAAATCCGGCAAATATCCGATGCTGTCGGAGCCGCGCCCCGAATATGGCGGCCTTGTCCTGCACGAAACCTTCGGCAATTTCGCTTTCGCCATCGCCGCGCGCGTGCTTGGCCTGCGTGACATCGGCCCGGCGATTTCGCCGTTCAATGCCTTCCTGATCCTGACCGGGCTGGAGACCTTGCCACTCAGGATGCAGCGCCATTGCGACAATGCGATCACCGTAGCCGGCTGGCTGTCCAACCACCCCAAGGTCGCCTGGGTCAACTATCCCGGCCTGCCCAGCGACAAGAACAACGCGCTGCAGAAGAAATACTCGCCGCAAGGCGCCGGTGCTGTCTTCACCTTCGGCCTGAAGGGCGGCTACGACGCAGGCATCAAGTTCGTCGAGGCGCTCGAACTGTTCTCGCACCTCGCCAATGTCGGCGATACCAAGTCGCTGGTCATCCATCCGGCCTCGACCACGCATCGCCAGCTTTCCGACGAGCAGAAGGTCAAGGCGGGTGCCGGACCGGACACGGTCCGGCTTTCCGTCGGCATCGAGGATGTCAACGACATCGTCGCCGATCTGGAACAGGCTTTGACCAAGGTTTGATTTTTTGAGTGAGTAGTGAGTAGTGATTAGTGAGTAGTGAGTAGTGAGTAGTGAGTAGTGAGTAGTGAGTAGTAGTCGGTATTCACTAGTTAGCAGTGATTAGTGATCAGCCACCCGCTCGAGGGAGCGCTTTCCGCTCACTACTCACTAGTCACTACTCACTGCACTACTCACTACTCACTAATCTGTTGGAGGCAAACCCTGTCCGCGCATTACTTGGCAATATCGACCGACAGCGTCGACGCCGAACATGGCGCCCCGGCGCCGGATCGTCTGATTGCGGGCGATCCGAAGTTCCGCACCTGGAATGTCGAGGAGCGCGATGGCCGCCTCTATGCCGGCATCTGGGAAGCGACGCCGGGCAAATGGCGCATCGAATATGACGAATGGGAGTTCTGCCACATCCTGTCCGGCGTCTCGGTGGTTGCCGAGGATGGCGGCGAGGCGCGCACGGTCCGGGCCGGCGACAGCTTCGTGCTCAGGCCAGGCTTCAGGGGCAGCTGGGAAGTGCTTGAAACGACCCGCAAGGAGTATGTGGTCAAGCTCTGATCTCGCGGCGCGCTTGGACTTCACAAAAGCCGATCGATGTCAGTGTCGGAAAAGCCGTATCCGCTCATCATCTCCCTGTGCCAGGGACTGCCAAGCAAATCACTGAGGCATAAGTCGACGCGCTGGAGCAGGGTGGCACTGCCTTTGGCGAGAGCGAAAGCGCCGGGCGCTGGCTGTTTTTCGACTGCCGGGACGTCGACGACGTCGAGAGGCGCGTCGGGTCGCCGGCTCAGATAGCCGCGATGCGCGAGCGCTACACTCGCATAGGCATGCACCACGCCGGCCGCGACGGCGTTAGCTGCTTCGGCCTGGGTGGCAAATATCCTTAGCCGTTCGGGCTGAATAGCGTTTTGCAGGGCCGTCCGGTGCTGGATCTGGCCCGATATGACGCCGATCAGCGCCGTCCGATCATTGGCGACGGACCGATAGCCATCAAAGGCGCGGGGATTGTCTTTCGCGACCAGCAATCCATCCGCCAGCATCCAGATCGGCCTTGTGAAGTCGACCAGCTTCCGGCGGTCTTCGGAAATGAACAGGCCGGTGGTCATGTCCCACCCCTTCGGCAAGCCCAGGCAGCAGCTCGGCAAACTCGGTCTCGATGGGCAAAAGTTCCAGCCCGAGCGTCAGGCAGACCCTCTTGGCCAGTTGGGCATCGCTGCCGCCCAGACGTCCCGATCCGTCGATAAAGCAGAAGGGTGGTTCCTGTAGAAAGGCGAATCTCATTTTCTCGGGCATGCGTCGGCTCCGCCGTCCTCACAAGCTCACAGTGAGCTTTTCCAGCCCATGGAAATGATAGGTGTCGCGGAAGCGCGGCTGCTCCGCAAGATGGAGTTGCGGCTGCCGCTCGAACAGGGTTTTCAGCGACACCTGCAACTCCAGCCGCGCCAGCGGCGCACCGATGCAGAAATGGATACCGGCGCCGAACGAGACATTCTTCTGGTCTGGTCGGCCGGGCCGGAAGGCGCCAGGTTCGGCAAAGGCAAGCGGATCATGATTGGCCATGCCGAGCAGCAGGCCGACCGTCTCGCCCGGTTGTACGACAACCCCCGATGTCACCTCGACCTCCTGATAGGCGTAGCGGGTGAACATGTGCAGCGGCGCGTCGAAGCGCAGGCACTCCTCGACCGTTGCAGCGGTTGCTTCCGGCGAGGTGAAGAAACGGCCGGGGTCGCCGCCTTGCGCCAGCAACGTGCGCACGGCGTTGCCGGTTTGATGGACGGTCGCCTCGTGGCCTGCATTGAGCAACAGGATGGCAGACGAGACCAACTCGTCTTCCGACAGCTTCTGGCCATCCTCTTGTGCCGCGATCAGCAGCGATAGCAGGTCGTCGCCAGGCTTCTTCCGCCGCTCGGTGACATAGCCGCGCAAAAAGTCGGAAAAATCGTGCGCGGCGCGATTGGCCGCTTCCTCGGTCTCGCGCGTCCGGCCATGCATGTACATGGCCACCATCCGGTGCGACCAGTCGAGCAGTTGCGGCCCCATTTCGACCGGCACACCGAGCATTTCGGCAATGATGGTGATCGGCAAAGGTGCGGCGAAGCTGGGCAATAGATCGACCTGGCGCGGTTCGAAACGGTCGATCAGCTCATTGGCCAGCGCCTCCACGCGCGGCCGCAGCCGCTCGACCTGGCGCGAGACGAAGGCGCGGTTGACCAGGGTTCTGAGCCTGGTGTGCACCGGCGGCTCCAGCTCCAGCATCGAATTGCTCTCGATGCCGTCGAAAGCGGCCAAATGCGAGCGATCCTCGCCGATGCCGCGGCTGTCGGGAATGCCGGCCGGGTTCTGGCGACCGAAGCGGCGGTCGCGCAACAGCCGGTTGACGTCGTCGAAGCCGCCAAAGCACCAAAAGCCGAATTCCTCCCAGAAGAAGGCATTCGATGCGCCATGCAGGACGGCATAGGCGTCGTAGGGGTTCTGGAAAAACGCCGGTTCGTGCGGATCGAGCCGCAGGCGGCGCGTGGCTGGATCAAAGGCGAGGTAGGGCGGCATGGATGTGGTCATGCCAGACCATTACCGCGGCTTGCCGGCTTGGTGCCAGACCGGATGTTGGCACCCGACGGCCCTATGGATTGAGCCAACCGAGGCGGACCTCGGCGAAGTACCGAAGTCTAATCCTCGCAATGCCTGGCAATATGCACGCGGCGCCAGCTGGTCGAGCCTTCCTGCACCACCACCCGGCGCGCCATCCTCTGGTATGACGGCGCTATCTGGGTGACGTGCCGCCGCTCGGGCCGCACCAGCACTTCATGGGCGACGCTCTCATATTCGGCCGGCAGCACAACCCGGCGGGTGCGCTCCGGTTCAACCACCACTGTTTCGGCCACACGCGCGTAGCGGGCCTTGCGCCACACCTTGCACAGCACCTTGCGGCCGTGGATGACGCGCCATTCCCAGGCATAGCCGCCATCGTCGACCTGGACCGTGCGGTAAACGGTGCGGGTTCTCGCCGGTACGATGTCATAGGTGACTCGGGGCGGCGCGATCTGCTCGACGCGCTCCATGGTGCCATAGATCGGCGGATCATAGTCGACCAACTGCCCGCCGGGACTGACCATGACGTCTTCATAGACGGTGTCATAGAGCGCCGGCCTGTGCACCGGCTCATAGCATTCGGCGGCCCGGCCGCCGGCAACCGCATCGGACACCATGCCGAGACCGGCAAGGCCGGAGATGGCGAGGCAAGCAGTTTTCCTGATCATGGCACTCCCCCTGTTTGAACCCGAAACGTGAGGTTCAATGTTGAATTGTAGGGGAAGGTTCTCCGGGGGAAAGCGGTTTCGCCGCATTTCGTTAAGCGACGCGGTTAAGGAATTGCTACACCGCAAAAACGCCGCTGGCCGCGTTCGGACTTTCCCTTGCGCGGAAACCTTGATTCGACTTAACCAGATGGCTAGGAGGAGGCGGCCTTGCGCTAGGGTGAGCCGGCATCCTATTTACATTCTAACCATCAAGAACCGATTCTGCCCGATGTTCCGGCGCCGGAATCCCCATCTCCAAAAAGGGTAGTCCATGAAGAACCCCGTCGAAACCTACATGAACCTCGTTCCGATGGTGGTCGAGCAGACCAATCGCGGCGAGCGGGCCTACGACATTTTCTCGCGCCTGCTGAAAGAGCGCATCATTTTCATCACCGGCCCGGTCGAAGACGGTATGGCGACGCTGGTTTGTGCACAGCTTTTGTTCCTCGAGGCCGAGAACCCGAAGAAAGAGATCAATCTCTACATCAACTCGCCGGGCGGCGTGGTGACCTCGGGCATGGCGATCTACGACACCATGCAGTTCATCAAGCCGGCGGTGTCGACGCTGTGCATCGGCCAGGCGGCGTCGATGGGCTCGCTGCTTCTGACCGCCGGCCACAAGGACATGCGTTTTGCCACGCCGAACGCCCGTATCATGGTTCACCAGCCTTCCGGCGGTTTCCAGGGCCAGGCCTCCGACATCGAGCGGCACGCGCAGGACATCATCAAGCTGAAGCGCCGCCTCAACGAGGTCTACGTCAAACACACCGGCAAGAGCTACGAAGACATTGAAAAGACGCTTGACCGCGACCATTTCATGACAGCCGACGAAGCCAAGGATTTCGGCCTCATCGACAAGGTCATTTCGTCGCGCGAGCCGGTCGAAGGCGCTGCGGCATAATCGCTGCATGGCAGTTGGGTGGCGGGATAACGCGCTTTTGCTGGGATTTGCGGCATTTCGGCCACAATTGGCTGTTCCCTCGGTGGATGGGATTGCCTACGTTAAGGCTATGTTGATTTTCGACGGCTTAGCTTTGTGCAGGGTTGGCGCGAATCATTGCGACGTTTTCTGATTTGTGTTTCGTACGGAATGCGTTGCGGGAGCCGGGACACTGGCGGCGGCGAATTCCCGCGATAGATAGAATATGCGCCCTTTCAGCCAGACCATCGGCGGGCGGCCATGAAAGGACAGGAAAATGAGCAAAGTCGGCAACAACAGCGGTGATTCGAAGAACACGCTTTATTGCTCGTTTTGCGGCAAAAGCCAGCACGAGGTGCGCAAGCTGATCGCCGGCCCAACGGTGTTCATCTGCGACGAGTGCGTCGAGCTATGCATGGACATCATCCGCGAGGAGAACAAGACCTCGATGGTGAAGTCGCGCGAGGGCGTGCCGACCCCGCAGGAGATCCTGAAGGTTCTTGACGACTATGTCATCGGCCAGCCCTACGCCAAGCGCGTGCTGTCGGTGGCGGTCCACAACCACTACAAGCGCCTCGCGCATGCCGGCAAGAACAACGACGTCGAATTGGCGAAGTCCAACATCCTGCTGATCGGCCCGACCGGCTGCGGCAAGACGCTGCTTGCCCAGACGCTGGCCCGCATCATCGACGTGCCCTTCACCATGGCCGACGCGACGACGCTGACCGAAGCCGGTTACGTCGGCGAGGACGTCGAAAACATCATCCTGAAGCTGCTGCAGTCGGCCGACTACAATGTCGAGCGCGCCCAGCGCGGCATCGTCTACATCGATGAAATCGACAAGATCTCGCGCAAGTCCGACAACCCATCGATCACCCGCGACGTGTCGGGCGAGGGCGTGCAGCAGGCGCTTCTGAAGATCATGGAAGGCACCGTTGCCTCCGTGCCGCCGCAGGGCGGCCGCAAGCATCCGCAGCAGGAGTTCCTGCAGGTCGACACCGCCAACATCCTGTTCATCTGCGGCGGCGCCTTCGCCGGGCTGGACAAGATCATCTCGGATCGCGGCAGGAAGACTTCCATCGGCTTCGGCGCCATCGTCGCTTCGCCCGAGGATCGCCGCACCGGTGACGTGTTCCGCCTGGTCGAGCCCGAGGATCTCTTGAAGTTCGGCCTCATCCCCGAGTTTGTCGGCCGTCTGCCGGTCCTGGCGACGCTGGAAGACCTCGACGAGCCGGCTCTGATCCAGATCCTGACCGAGCCGAAAAACGCGCTGGTCAAGCAGTATCAGCGGCTGTTCGAGATGGAAAGTGTCGACCTGACCTTTCATGAGAATGCGCTGTCGGCGATCGCCAAGCGCGCCATCGAGCGCAAGACCGGCGCCCGTGGCCTCCGCTCGATCATGGAAGCGATCCTGCTCGACACCATGTTCGAACTGCCCGCCCTGGAAGGCGTGCGCGAAGTGGTGATTTCGGAAGAAGTGGTGACCGGCAGCGCCCGGCCGCTCTACATCTATTCCGAGCAGAAGGAAAAGAAGGGCAACGTCAGCGCCTGATCTGGCATCTGGCCTAACCTTTTTATGGAACGGCGCCCGCGGGGCGCCGTTTTGCTGTGGTGAGGTACCGATCCTTGTGACGGAGTGGATGAACGAACGTGTCGACCCTTGATCTTTGCCCCTCGTGCATCCAACTAACATCGGAAGGCCGTGGTGCCGAATTCTGTGCTGTAAAACTCCCGTCACAAACGGTGGTAGGCGGAACGATCCTCGGTCGTTAATATGAGATTCGCGGTTGGCTCGATTAGCGGCCGCGACATGAAAGGTTGGACAATGGCCAAAATATCCAAGGCTCCCAGCGACGGCGTCTTCGCAGTCCTCCCACTGCGCGACATCGTGGTGTTCCCGCACATGATCGTTCCGCTCTTTGTCGGGCGTGAAAAGTCGATCAAGGCGCTGGAAGAGGTTATGGGTCAGGAAAAGCAGATCCTGCTTGCCACCCAGATGAATGCCGCCGATGACGATCCCGAGCCCGATGCGATCTTCGACATCGGCACGCTCGCCAATGTGCTGCAATTGCTGAAGCTGCCCGACGGCACCGTCAAGGTGCTGGTCGAAGGCGCGTCGCGTGCCAAGATCGTCTCGTTCACCGACCGTCCGGACTTCCACGAAGCTACCGCCACGGCGCTGGTCGAGCCGGAGGAGGAAGAGGTCGAGGTCGAGGCGCTCGCCCGTTCGGTCGTCACCGACTTCGAAAACTACGTCAAGCTGAACAAGAAGATCTCGCCTGAAGTGGTGGGCGCCGCCAGCCAGATCGACGACTATTCCAAGCTCGCCGATACGGTTGCTTCGCACCTCGCCATCAAGATCCCCGAGAAGCAGGAGATGCTGGCCACGCTGTCCGTCAAGGAACGGCTGGAAAAGGCGATGGGCTTCATGGAAGCCGAAATCTCCGTCCTGCAGGTGGAGAAGCGCATCCGCTCGCGCGTCAAGCGCCAGATGGAGAAGACGCAGCGCGAATATTACCTCAACGAGCAGATGAAGGCGATCCAGAAGGAGCTCGGCGAAGGCGAGGACGGCCGCGACGAGGCCGCCGAGATCGAGGCGCGCATCAAGAAGACCAAGCTCTCCAAGGAGGCCCGCGAAAAGGCGGAAGCCGAGTTGAAGAAGCTGCGGACGATGTCGCCGATGTCGGCGGAATCGACCGTCGTGCGCAACTACCTCGACTGGATCCTGTCGATCCCGTGGGGCAAGAACTCCAAGGTCAAGCAGGACCTGGCGTTTGCGCAGAACGTGCTCGACACCGATCATTTCGGCCTCGACAAGGTCAAGGACCGCATCGTCGAGTATCTCGCCGTGCAAAGCCGCCAGAAGAAGCTGAAGGGGCCGATCCTGTGCCTCGTCGGCCCTCCCGGCGTCGGCAAGACCTCGCTCGGCAAGTCGATCGCCAAGGCGACCGGCCGCGAGTTCATCCGCATGGCGCTTGGCGGCGTGCGTGACGAGGCCGAGATCCGTGGCCACCGCCGCACCTATATCGGCTCGATGCCCGGCAAGGTCATCCAGTCGATGAAGAAGGCCAAGAAGTCCAACCCGCTCTTCCTGCTCGACGAGATCGACAAGATGGGCCAGGACTTCCGTGGCGATCCGTCATCGGCTTTGCTCGAGGTGCTCGATCCCGAGCAGAACTCGACGTTCATGGACCATTACCTCGAGGTCGAATACGACCTATCGAGCGTGATGTTCGTGACGACGGCGAACACACTGAACATCCCTGCGCCCCTGATGGACCGCATGGAGATCATCCGTATCGCCGGCTACACCGAGGACGAGAAGATCGAGATCGCCAAGCGTCACCTGATGCCCAAGGTGATCCGCGATCATGCCCTGCAGCCGAAGGAATTCTCCGTCGGCGAGGACGCGATCCGCGGCATCATCCAGACCTACACCCGTGAAGCGGGCGTCAGAAGCCTGGAGCGCGAGCTGATGAAGCTCGGGCGCAAGGCGGTGACCGAGATCCTGAAGACGAAGAAGAAGACGGTGAGCATCACGGCGGCGAACCTCGCCGATTACCTCGGTGTTCCGCGCTTCCGCTTCGGCCAGGTCGAGGCTGACGATCAGGTCGGTGTCGTCACCGGTCTTGCCTGGACGGAAGTCGGCGGCGAGCTGCTGACGGTCGAAGGCGTCATGATGCCCGGCAAGGGCCGCATGACGGTGACCGGCAATCTGCGCGACGTGATGAAGGAATCGATCTCGGCGGCGGCCTCTTATGTCCGCTCGCGGGCCATCGATTTCGGCATCGAGCCGCCGCTGTTCGACAAGCGTGACATCCACGTCCACTTGCCCGAAGGCGCCACGCCGAAGGACGGTCCGTCTGCAGGTGCTGCCATGGCGACAGCCATCGTGTCTGTCATGACTGGTATTCCGGTCCGGGCCGATGTGGCGATGACTGGCGAGATAACGCTTCGCGGCCGCATCTTGCCGATCGGCGGCCTCAAGGAGAAGCTGCTCGCCGCATTGCGCGGCGGCATCAAGAAGGTGCTGATCCCGGAAGACAACGCCAAGGATCTGGCGGAGATACCGGACAATGTGAAGAACGGTATGGAGATCATTCCGGTCTCACGTGTCGGCGAGGTTCTAAGGCACGCGTTGGTGCGCATGCCGGAGCCGATCGAGTGGGTCGAGCCGGTCAATCCGCCGGCTTCCACCGATACCGTTGACGATGCTGGAAAGTCGCTTGCACATTAGAAACTACTAAAGTTGCAGTGCACAAAGAGAGAGCCGGGCCTTGAGCCCGGCTTTTTCATGTGAAAAACCCACCTTTTCCGGGCTTTTTTCAACTTATTTCCGGCTTTTTGACTTGGGTTTGCGAGCGCTTCTTTCTAAAGTCCCTCTCCTGCCGGATGAGTCGAAAGTTCCGGTTTTCTCATGGAAGGGAATTTTTATGAACAAGAACGAACTGGTTTCCGCTGTCGCTGAATCCGCGAGCATTTCGAAGGGTGACGCACAGTCGGCGGTTGAGGCGGTGTTCTCCGTCATCACTGGCGAACTGAAGAAGGGCGGCGATGTACGGCTCGTCGGCTTCGGAAATTTCACCGTCTCCAAGCGTGCGGCATCGACTGGCCGCAACCCGCAGACTGGCGCGGAAGTGAAGATTCCGGCGCGTACCGTGCCGAAGTTCTCGGCCGGCAAAGGCCTCAAGGACGCGGTCAACTAAAAATTTTTTCAGAGAATGTTGGAAAGCCGGGTTCGCCCGGCTTTTCTTTTGCCTCGATCGCGGCAAGCCGTCAGCCCGCTGAGGCGAGCCTTCAGCCCACCGGCGCATCCGCGCGCATCAGGCCTTCCTGCTTGAGGTCCGCCCACAGCGCCGCGGGCAGCTTGGCATCGAGCAGGGCGCGGTTGCTTTCGACTTCGCTCGGCCGCTGGCCGCCGGGGATGACCGACACCACGGAGGGGTGCAGCAGCGGAAACTGCAGCGCCGCCTCGATCAGCCTGACGCCATGGCGCTGGCAGACGGCCTCGATGCGCCCGACGCGATCCATGATGTCCCTTGGCGCCTCGGAGTAATTGTAATAGGCGCCTGGCTTCGGCCCGGTCGCCAGGATGCCGGAATTGTAAGGACCGCCGAGAACGATGCCGATGCCGCGTTGCTCGCAGAGCGGCAGGAAGGTGGCAAGCGCTTCCTGTTCCAGCAGCGTGTAGCGCCCGGCCAGCAGGAACAGGTCGAAGTCGCCACGCTCCGCCAGCGTCTGGCAAACCTCCCATTCGTTGATGCCGCCGCCGAAGGCCTTGATCACGCCCTGGTCGCGCAGCGCAACCAGTCCGTTGTAGCCCGAGGCCATGAATTCCTCGATGCGCTGGTCTGACGCCTCCTTGCTGCCATGGGTGAAGATGTCGAGGTCATGGACGAAAAGGATGTCGATGCGGTCGACGCCAAGCCGTTCCAGCGACGCCTCGAACGAGCGCATGACGCCGTCATAGCTGTAGTCGTAGACCTCCTTGCGCGTCGGTGTGTCGAAGAACTTGCCGATGCCGGTTCGTTCCTCCGGCGGGCAGGCGCGCAACAGGCGACCGACCTTGCTCGACAGCACATAATCGTCGCGCTTCCTGCCGCGCAGGAAGGCATTGAGCCGTGTTTCGGCAAGGCCCAGGCCATAGAGCGGCGCGGTGTCGTAGTAACGGCAGCCGGTCGCCCACGCCGCCTCCAGCGTCGCGTTGGCATCCGCGTCGGGGACGGCGCGGTAAAGGTTGCCGAGCGGCGCGCTGCCGAAGCCAAGCTCGGTGAAGTCGAGGCCGCCATTGCCGATGCGGTCGAAATGCCGTGTCTTCATGTCGTGCTGATTTCCTGGATTGATTGTCTGACATGACACTATCACGCCGCTGGCTCAGCAAAAGCCGCCATGGCCGTTGGACAGGCATTTTCCCGATGATAGCATGAACAAAAACAAGCCTTTTCCGAAAGCGCGCAACCGGAAATCACCGGCCACAAACCCGGCCCGACAGATGGGACTCTCATGGCGAATGCCGGCTCGGATATGTTTTCGACCGCCCTGCAAGAGCTGGGCGCCGTACTGGCGCGCGTCGACGAAGCCGGCATCGACATCGCCTGCGAAACCCTGGCCCGCGCGCAAAAGATCGGCGTCTATGGCTGCGGCCGCGAAGCGTTGCAGCTCAAGGGTTTCGCCATGCGCCTCTATCACCTTGGGCTTGAGGTGTCGGTGGTCGGCGACATGAACACGCCACCGCTTGGCGCAGCCGATGTCTTCCTGGTCAGTTCCGGCCCGGGCGAGACGACGACGGTGCTCACCTTGATGCAAGTCGCCCGCCAGGCCGGCGCCACCGTGCTTTTGCTCACCGCCGAGGCAGGCAGCAGTGCGGTCGCGCTTGCCGACTTCACCTTGCTGATCCCGGCGCAGACCATGGCGCGTGACCAAGGGCCGCAAAAGACATCGCTGCTGCCGATGGGCTCGGTCTTCGAAGGGGCGCTGTTCCTGCTGTTCGAGGTCATGGTGCTGAAGCTCAAGGCGCTGACCGGCCAGTCGTCCGAGGCCATGCGCGCCCGCCACACCAACATGGAATAGATCATGCGCTACGAACTGATGCTGCCGCACCAGATCCGCAAGGCGATCGCCGAGAACTGGCCGGTCGCTCTCCCGCTCGGCGTGCTCGAATATCACGGCGAGCACATGGCCGTCGGCATGGACACGCTGGCCGTCGTCAAGACGCTGGAGCTCTACGAGAAGGAGGCCGACGTCGTCATCCTGCCGGCTTTCTACTACGGTGCGGCGAGCTATGTGGTGGCAGCACCCGAAGGCAACGGCTCGGTGCAGGTCGGCGGCAACCAGCTGGCGCCGTTCGCCGAAGAATTGTTCTACAGCCTGCTGCGCATCGGCTTTCGTAACATCAACGCCATCATCCACCACCAGACCGAGAACTTTGCCGCCGGCATGCCGACCGATCTCGCCTTCAAGGCCGCCGGCCGCCAGGCGATCTTCCGCTTCCTCGAGAAGCAGCGCGGCGAGGGCTGGTGGGGCTCAGACGAGATGGCCGATTATTATTCCGGGCACGCCGCCGGCGAGAATTTCTTCAACTGGGTGCAGGTGCACCCGCTAATGTCGGCTGCCATGAACGGGAAGTATCCGTTCGATCACGCCGGTGTTGGCGAGACATCATTGATGCTGGCACTGTGTCCGGAAGCGGTCGATGCCGGGCGTTTTGGCGAGAATACCGCGTGGTATACGGCCAGTGCGCCGGAGGCCTCGGCGGAGCTGGGGCGAAAGGGTGTGGCGATGATCATGGATCACCTGAGGGCGATATTGGGGCGCTAGCAGACAAAGTCGCTCTGTAGCGATCCTTCACACCCCCCTCTGTCCTGCCGGACATCTCCCCCGCAAGGGGGGAGATCAGATGTCATTTCCGCTTTCGCCAATCACCTACGTCGCAAGAAAAGCGATGCAGCCAAAGCTGCCGATCTCCCTCCTTGCGGGGGGAGATGGCCGGCAGGCCAGAGGGGGGTGCTGTCCCGCCGAGGTCAACAGTAGAGGGGCACGCCGCCTCTCGCCTACTTCACCGCCCCCGCCGTCATGCCCATGATCAGATAGCGTTCAAGCGCAATCCCGATGACCGCCAGCGGTGCGATCGCGGCGGTGGCAAGCGCCGCCATCGACCACCAGTTGATGCCTTGCGAGCCGGTCTGGCTCGCCACCATCACCGGAATGGTCTTGGCGTCGGTCGACGTCAGGAGTGCCGCAAAAAAGTACTCGTTCCAGCACAGCACCATCGCCAGGATGAAGGCGGCGACCATGCCCGGCAGCGCAATCGGCATGACGATGCGGAAAAAGGCGCCCCAGATCGACAGGCCGTCGACCAGCGCTGCCTCCTCCAGTTCGACAGGGATCGAATTGAACTGGTCGCGCATGATCCAGATGACGATCGGCAGCACCATGAGCGTGTAGAGCAGGATCAGGCCGATGCGTGTGTCGAGCAGGCCGACCTCGCGGTAGAGCACCAGGAAGGGCAGGGCGAGCACCACCGGCGGCAGGATCAGCTGCGACAGGAAGAAGAAGGAGATGTCCTCGTTCTTGAACCAGGCGAACTGATAGCGGTACCGGGTCAGCCCATAGGCGGCGAGGCTGCCGATGACGATGGCGAGGCTCGATGCGCCGACCGAGGTGATGACCGAATTCATGAAGCGCTTGAAAAACTCCTCCCGCACCGTCGAGGTCTGGAAGATCGAATCCGGCGACAGGCCGAGCGAGCGCCAGCCCTTCCAGTCCGGTTGGAAGTCGACGAACGGGATGAGGTGTCCTTGCGTGACGTCGACCGCAGTCTTGAACGAGGTGGTGATCGTCCAGTAGATCGGGAACAGGCAGATGAAGGCCCAGAACGCCAGCGCGCCATAGATGAAGATGCGATTGGCCAGAAAACCTAGCGGTGAGCGGATTTCCGAGGCAGTATAGTCGGTGGTCTGGACGCTCATTGTGCCTCGTCAGTTCACGTTGCGCACGAAGCGATTGGCCAATTTCAACAGCCAGGTCACGAACACGACGATGATGACGAGATAGGCCATCGCCAGCATGGTGCCGTAGCCGACATTCGAGCGGTCGCGGTATTCGCGGTAGATGAAGCTCGACACCGAATCCGTGGCGCCGCCAGGCCCGCCGGAGGTCACGGTGATGATGATGTCGGCAAGCTTCAGCTTGAAGATGATGCGCAGGATCACCGCCGTCACCGACACCGGCAGCATCAGCGGGAAGGTGACCTGCCAAAAAGTCTGCCATGGCGTGGCGCCGTCGACGCGCGCTGCCTCCAGCACGTCGCGCGACATCGCCTGCAGGCCGGCAAGCAGCATGATCATCATGAACGGGATGAAGGTCCAGGCGTCGAGCACCATGATCGAGATGCGGGCGGTGATCGGGTTGGAGAAGAAGGCGGGGTTCTCCCAGCCGAGATGGCGCGCCAGCGTCGCCGCCGGCCCGAAACGGTATTCCATCAGCGATTTGCCGATCATCCAGGATACCGCGACCGGCGACAGCATCAGCGGCATCAGGAAGACGACTCGGAAGAATTTGCGCGCCCGGATCTGCGCGTTGAGCAGCAGCGCCAGGCCGAAGGCGATGACATATTCGACCAGCACGGCGAGCACATAAAGCACCATGTTGAACAGCGCGTTGCGGTAGTAGGGATCGGCCAGCATCTGCCAGAAATTGTCGAGCCCGTTGAACTTGCGGCCGGAAAAGGACGACAGGTTCCAGTCGGTCAGCGCGATATAGAAGCCGAACAGCGTCGGGAAGATCACCATGGCGATGGTGAACAGCAGCGCCGGCAGCAGGAACAGCGCGCGCTGGCCGTCCTCGCCGCGCGTCAGCACCTGGCCGATGCCGAGCGCCACGCCCCACAGAACATAGGCGTAGACGATCGGACGCCAGGTCTCGAAGCCGAGCGTGGTGATCTCGTTCTTGTAGAGGATCTCAAACGCGATCACCGCCAGCAGGCCAAGCGTGGCGGCCGCCATCAGGGCAAAACCCGCCCGCTTGCGGGCCGGCGAGATCAGATCGGCTGGGCCGGCGTTGGCCGGCCATGCATTGGTGGTCTGGTCTGCCACGCGTCCCCGTCCGTTTAAAAAATCAAGCCTGCGACCGGCCCGAGCCGGTCAGGTCCGGCGGCTTGCACCGCCGGACCTGTTGTCACGATAGGATCAGCCTACACGCCGAGCGAGGCCTTGTAGAGCTTGATCTGGTTTTCGCGGCCGATCTGGTCGGTCAGCTTCTCCCAGGCCGCGGCAATGGCGTCGGCGCCTTCCTGCGCCTTCATCTTGCCGGCGAATGTGTTGGCCAGAATGTCCTCGGCAGCCGAATAATACTGGAAGATGCCGGGGATGCGCGGCTCGATCGCCGCGTTCGGATGGTTGTAGCTGTCGGCTTCCGACTTCAGATACGAGGTGATGAACGCCTCGTCGTAGCCTGCCGCCACCCATTCGGGAATGTCGAAATGCGAGTTGCGGTAGGGCTGGAAGCCGGACGGATACATCGCCGTCCAGATCGACAGGTCCTTGCCGCCGAGATGAGCGGCGGCCGACCATGCCGCTTTTTTCTTCTTTTCGTCCGTATCGACGCGGGCCATGACGTAGACGCCCCAGCCGAGATAGGCGCAGTTCGGCGCATAGTTCGGGCCGCTGGCGAGTTTGTCCCAAGCGCCGGTCTTGGCATTGTAGACGTCGTCGGACCCCGGCAGGATCGAGAAGCCGGTGACGTCGCCGATGACCGAGCTATCGTTGGTCTTGACGTTGGAGCCGACGTCGCCCCACCAGGTGACCATCGAACCGGTGCCGGCCAGGAACTGCTGGAAGGCTGTCGTGTTCGGGTCGGCGTTGATCTGGTCGGCGGGCTCCGACGGCAGCGCGTCGATGACGTCCTGGATGGCGCGCACCCAGGCCGGATTGTTGATGCGCGGCTTCATCGTGTCGGCATCGAACAGCCAGGCCTTGTCGTCGGGATGCTTGGCATAGGCGGTGGCGCGGCTGCCGAGGAAGTAGAAGCCGAAACCGCCCCATGCCTTGGGCGCATCGAGATAGCCGAAGACGTCCTGGCCCTTGAACTGCTTGCCCTTGAGGAATTTTGTGACGGCCTGGACTTCCTGCCAGGTCTTCGGCACGCCCCATTCGGTGGTCGCGCCGCCGTCCTTCCACGCCTTGGCGAGGTCGGCATCGGCAAACACGTCGGTACGGTAATTGAAGTTATGCGCATCGCCGTCCACGGTGATCCGGTACTGCTTGCCGTCCCAGGTGCCGACCGGCGGCTGCAGATAGGCCACGACATCCTTCATGTCGATCTGCTCTTTGACCCAGTCGGGCATCTCGGACGTCAGGCCCTTGCCGCAGACATCGCCTTCGAAGGGCGCGCCCATCTCGATGATGTCGAAGTCGACGGTGCCGGTGGCGATCGACTGCTGCAGGCGGGCATTGTAGTCGGCCTGCGCCAGGTCGATCCAGCTGATCTTGGCGCCGGTATAGGCCTCCCACGGCTTCAGGAAACCGCGGAACAGCACATTGTGCAGGTTCTGGTTGTTGAGGCCCATGAAGGTGAGCTCGACGCCGGCGAATTCGCCTTCCTTGACGTTGGCCTTGGTGGCTTCCAGGCAGAGTTCGCCGACCTTCTGGAAATCGGCATCCGTCGGCTGACCCTTGCCGACGCCGGGGATCTGCAGAATTTTGGAGCGTAGCTCGCTGGCGGCTTCAGCCGGGCGGGTGAAAGCGCCGAGCCCAGCGCCCGATGCGGCGGCGATCGCGGCCATCGAGGCCGCGCCTTTGAGTATGTCACGCCGGGTGGCACCCGCGCGGACGAGTTTTTCGTACAGACCGACTCTCATCTATTCCTCCCAGAACAACAGTCGTGAATTAAAATGCCAATCCCTCCGACGCCGAAACGTCGGCGGTTCTCCTTTATCATACGGGGACGTGGGACCCCACCCTGCGTCGCCTGGAGCTCCGATTTTCGGATAAAAATCCGACTGCCGGATTGGCAACAGCCAATATTTGCGTAATCGATTACCTTGTCAACACGAATGGCTTTTTATCGATAACATACCGACTTGCCCTTGCCGTTGGCAATGGCTAGCTTCACCGCGAGAAAAGGGGGGACGATGGCTCAAGTCGCGATCAGCAATGTGGCCAAGGCGTTCGGAACCGTCAAGGTCCTGCACGAGGTCAGCGTCGACATCGCCGATGGCCAGTTCGTGGTGCTGGTCGGCCCGTCGGGCTGCGGCAAGTCCACGCTGCTCAGGATGGTGGCCGGGCTGGAGACCGTCTCCGGCGGCACGATCGCCATTGGCGAGCGCATCGTCAACAATCTGCCGCCGGCCAAGCGCGACATCGCCATGGTGTTCCAGAACTACGCGCTCTATCCGCACAAGACGGTGGAGCAGAACATGGCGTTTGCGCTGAAGCTGCGCAAGACCGATCCAGCCGTGGTCGCCGAGCGGGTCAAGCGCGCCGCCGACATTCTCGACCTCAATCCGTACCTGAAACGTTATCCGCGCCAGCTATCCGGCGGCCAGCGCCAGCGCGTCGCCATGGGCCGCGCCATCGTGCGCAATCCGCAAGTCTTCCTGTTCGACGAGCCGCTCTCCAATCTCGACGCCAAGCTGCGCGTGCAAATGCGCACCGAGATCAAGGAACTGCACCAGCGGCTGAAGACCACCACCATCTACGTCACCCACGACCAGATCGAGGCCATGACCATGGCCGACAAGATCGTCGTCATGCGCGATGGCCGTATCGAGCAGGTCGGCGCGCCATTGGAATTGTTCGACCGGCCGGCCAATCTGTTTGTCGCCGGCTTCATCGGCTCGCCGTCGATGAACCTGCTCAAAGGCGTGGTGCGCAAGGGCGACAAGGTCGAGATAGCAGGCACGCTGTTCCCGGTCGCGGCCGGCAGCGCCGCCAAGGAGGGCCAGGCCGTGGTCTATGGCGTGCGGCCCGAGCATCTCGAAATCCATCCCGACGGCGTGCCGGCAAAGATCTCGGTGGTCGAACCCACGGGTTCCGAAACGCTGGTCTTCGTGCGCTTCGGCGACAGCGGCGAGATGGTGGCGCTGTTTCGCGAGCGCCACGACTTCAAGCCCGGCGACACGCTCAATCTCAAGCCGCGCCTCGACCAGGTCCATCTCTTCGACGCCGAGACCGGCAACCGGCTCTGATTTCCAATCGACTTTGACCAAACTGTTTGACGAGGACTGCCATGCTCAAAGGGATCAACCCATTGCTCAATGCCGATGTGCTCCAAGCGCTCAGGGCAATGGGACACGGCGACGATCTGATCATCGCCGACACCAATTTCCCCGCCGATTCGGTGGCAAAGCAGACCGTGCTCGGCAAGCTGCTGCGCATCGATGCGCCGGCGGCCGATGTCGCCAAGGCGGTGCTGTCGCTCTATCCGCTCGACACTTTCGTCGACGACGCGGCCGCGCGCATGGAGATTGTCGGCAAGCCGGACGAGATTCCGCCGGTGCAAAAAGAGGTGCAAAAGGAGATCGACAAGGCCGAGGGCAAGGCCTGGCCGATGATCTCGGTCGAGCGCTATGCCTTCTACGAGCGCGCCAAGAAAGCCTATTGCGTCATCCAGACCGGGGAGCGCCGCTTCTATGGCTGCTTCGCCTTTCGCAAGGGCGTCGTGCCGCCGGACGCCGAGTAGGGCCATGGCGTCGGGCAAGCCTGTAGTCATTCTGGGCGTTTTCGTCGCCGACACCGCTTACCGGGCCGATCGACAGCCGCGCATGGGTGAAACCATTCTTGGTAATTCCTTCAAGCTGGGACCTGGCGGCAAGGGCTCGAACCAGGCGGTGGCGGCAGGCAAGCTCGGCGCGGACGTCACCTTCCTGACCCGGCTTGGCGTCGATGCTTTCGCCGACATGGCCAAGGCGACCTGGGCAGAGGCGAGCGTCAAATCCGCCGTCATCGACACGCCGCAAAGCTATACCGGCGCGGCCTATATCTTCATCGAGGAGACAACCGGCAACAACGCCATTATCGTCAGCCCGGGTGCAGCGATGCTGATCTCGCCTGAAGACATCGAGGCCAATGCCGGCCTGATCCGTGGAGCCGGCGTCTTCGTCACCCAGCTCGAACAGCCGATCGACGCGGCACTGCGCGCACTCGAGATCGCGCGCGGGGCAGGGGTGACCACCATTCTCAATCCGGCGCCAGCGGCCAAGCTGCCGGACCGCAGCTACACGCTGTGCGACTATGTGACCCCCAACGAAACCGAGGCCGAGGAACTGACCGGCATCAAGGTTTCTTCGATCGACGACGCTCGCCGCGCCGCCGACAGCCTGCTCAAAAAAGGCGTCGGCTCGGTCATCATCACGCTCGGCGAAAAAGGCGCGCTGCTGCACACGGCCGCTCGGTCCGACCATGTCCCGGTGGTCAATGCCGGCCCGGTGGTCGAAACCACCGGTGCGGGCGATGCCTTCAATGGCGGCCTGGCCGCCGCACTCGCCAAAGGCGTGGAGCCGCTGCAAGCCGTCCGCTTCGCCTGCGCCGTCGCCGGCATTTCGGTGACAAGGCCGGGTACGGCGCCATCCATGCCGACGCTGCATGAGGTTGAGGCGCTGCTGGCCGAGGGGTGAGGTCGTTGCGGGAGAGATCGAGTTCAGATCCGACCGGATCTGAATTGCCTCATGCAAGACCATGATTCTAGACGATTATGTCACATTTCTCCTGAGGAGAAATGGCGCGAGTGACGGGGCTCGAACCCGCGACCTCCGGCGTGACAGGCCGGCGAAAACGCCTGATTCATCAACGAATGGTTTCAATTCCTCACGCTCTCGAATTTGCGGGAAAAAGCGCGAAATTGAAACTTGCTTATCAGAACTCCTCGTCAACTCCGCGAGATATTAACTCTGATCGACGCCTCCGCTGCTGCCAGCCTAGCGGCTGGACCGGCACAGACTGCTCCCGGCGACTTCTGGATCGGCTGGAAACGGCAGATCGATGCGCTCGCTTCCGCCGGATTCCGGGTCATCGTCCCCGACCAGAGGGCGACCAGAGGGGCTACAACACCAGTGACAAGCCGAAAGCCATCCGTGAATACACGCTCCCCAAGCTCGTCGGCGATGTCGTTGCCATCGCCGACGCGCTCGGCATCGGAAGGTTTCACCTCGTCGGTCATGACTGGGGCGGTATCGTCGCCTGGGCGGCAGGCGCAAAGCTGCCGCACCGTCTGGAAAGGCTCGTCATCCTGAACGCGCCCCATCCCGAGGTGCTGCTTGCCCATTCCTTGCGATCTCCGACCCAGTTCCTGCGGAGCAGCTATGCGGCCTTCTTCCAGTTCCCCTTGCTGCCGGAGGCTGTTCTGGGAGCAGGGCACTCGGCTCTGCTGGCACGGGCGCTCATCAAATCCAGCCGAACAGATGCCTTCACGGCGGAGGAAATCGCAGAGTATCGGCAGGCCTGGGAACGGCCGGGGGCGCTGACCGGCATGCTCAACTGGTATCGGGCGCTGCGCTTCCGCCCAAGCCTGAGGCAGCGGATCAGGACACCGACCCTTGTACTGTGGGGGATGCAGGACCAAGCTCTGGAATATGGCCTGGCCGAGCGCAGTCTGGCCTTTTGCAACGATCGGGACCTGCAGACGTTCGAGAAGGCAACGCATTGGGTACAGCGCGAAGAGGCCAGCGCGGTGAATGCCGCGCTTCTGGCGTTCCTGGACGGCTGAGATGCCGTTCCGTTCTGCAGGTGGCCTGACTCGCCGTGATCTCCTGACCGTGCTCGCTGCCGCGGTCACAACCCACCACCTTACCTCCTCTGCTGATGCAGCATTGCAGAGGCCTCAACGGAGCATCCGATGCCACACGTCGTCCTTCTCGGGGATTCGATCTTTGACAACGCTGCCTATGTCGCGCACGGGCCCGACGTAGTGCGGCAGCTGCGGGAGCGCTTGCCGGAGGGGTGGCGTGCAACGCTAAACGCCGTCGACGGCGCCGTCACAAGCGGCGTCGAGCGGCAGCTTGAACGGCTCCCCCAGGATGCTAGCCATCTTGTCGTCAGCGTCGGTGGCAATGATGCTCTTCGTCATGCAGGGATTCTGGAGCAGGGGGCCTGTTCGGTGGCCGAGGTTCTGGACAGGATCAGCGATATCCGGGAGGAATTCGAGCACGACTACTGTACGATGCTCGAGGGGGCGCTGGGCCAAAACCTACCCACCGCTGTCTGCACGATCTACGAGGCGCGCTTTCCCGACCCACAGCGTCGTAGACTTGCCGCAACTGCCCTGACGGTCCTCAACGACGTCATCACCCGGGCGGCGTTCTCGCGCGGTTTGCCGCTCGTCGACCTGCGCTTGGTATCGAATGAGGACGCGGACTTCGCCAATCCTATCGAACCGTCAGTGCAAGGCGGCGCGAAGATCGCGGCAGCCATCGCGGCACTTGTAGTCGAGCACGATTTAGCCGGACGTCGGTCGGTGGTCTTCGTCGGCTGAACGGCGTAATCCCGCCCGACCGTCTGCACTCCCGATGGTCGGGCGACTGAAAGCAACAATTCAGACGGCCAGCACGATCTTGCCTTGAATACTGCCGTCGGCGGCGCGCTCATGTGCGCGCGACGCCTCGGCCAGAGGGAATGTGCTGTCGATGACGATACGCACAAGGCCGTCGTCGAGCAGGCGGGCGGCTTTTGCCAACTGCGCGCCATTGGATCGGACCTGTGCGGATGAGACCGTGATCCCCAGCCTCTCTGTCTCTTCGTGACCAGCGAAGCCCAGCGGGTTGACCAGGAACAGCGCGCCGCCCGGCTTCAGAACCTGGAAGAAGCGCTCCATGTCCGCGCCGCCCACCGCGTCGAGGACAAGGTCGACGTCTCGGACGACATCTTCCGCCCCGGTCGTCTTGTAGTCGATGAACTGATCCACGCCGAGACCGCGCATCAGCGCCTCGTTCTTCGCCGATGCCACGGCGATGACGCGAGCGCCCCGCCATTTCGCCAACTGGACGGCCAGATGCCCGACACCGCCTCCGGCACCATTGATGAGCACCGTCTTGCCGTCGAGGGGCACCGGCTCATGCGGTAAGGGCTGGAACGGATTCGGCTCGTCGTGGCCAAGTTCGATCAAGAACTGCCATGCCGTCAGAAGCGACATCGGCGCACCAGCCGCATGAATATGGTCGATGCCGGCTGGTTTCAACGCAACATGCGATGCCGGCACACTGACATAATGCGCGTAGGCATTGCTACCCGTCATCAAGTTATCGGGGAAGCGAACCATTGCGTAGACCTCGTCCCCGATGCTGAACTCAGCGACGTCAGCGCCAACCGCTTCAATGACGCCCGACACGTCCGTGCCGAGAATCAGTGGGAAGGACGCGTTGGGTCGCCATTCTGGCGGCAGTGCGCGATAGCCATCCCGCAGATACCAGTCGGGCGGATTAAGCCCGGCCGCCTGGACACGGACAAGCACCTCGCCGGGCTTCACACCCGGCCTAGGCGCGTCTTCGTACACCAGCATCTCGGGACCACCGAATGCGTGCAGACGGACTGCCTTCATCTTATCGCTCATTGGTGAAATCTCCAATCATCCATGTCATTGGAGCGAATCTAGCGGCATGACCGCCGGTTGATAATCGGTGCCGATGGCGGTTAAGTAATGCCATGGCGGAACATATCACTTTGGATCGGCTCACTGGCATCATCGCCTTCGCGCGTGCGGGATCGCTGGGCAGCTACACGGCAGCGGCGCGCGCGCTGTCGATTTCCCCGTCGGCGGTCAGCAAGAGCGTCCAGCGGCTCGAGCGGCATTTAGGAGTGTCGCTGTTTACCCGTACAACGCGCTCGCTCACCTTCACGCCCGAAGGGCGCGACCTGCATGAGCGCGCGCTGCGTCTGCTACGCGAGGCGGAGGAAATAGAGCAGGCGGCAATGACCGCGCGCTCCGAACCATCGGGCACGTTGCGCGTGGCCGCGTCGCTGCCGATCGGACTGCATCTGATCGCTCCGGCTTTACCGGCTTTCCGTCGGCTCCATCCGAACCTGATCGTCGATCTCAGGCTGGGTGACCAGATGGTGGACATGATCGAGGAAGGGATCGATGTCGCCATACGCATCGGTGATCTGGCTGACACCCGGCTACTATCACGCAAGCTCGCACCCCATCGGCTTTGCTGCTTCGCCTCGCCAGCCTATCTCGAGGAACGCGGCACACCGACCCATCCCGATCACCTGGAAGGGCACGACACCGTCAACCTTCGATATCAGAGCACAGGCCAGGCCTTTCGCTGGCCCTTCCGGATTGGCGACCGTGAAATCGAGATCGTGCCCAATTCCGGTGTGGTCGCCGATGCCAGCGATGCCGTGCTCATCATGCTGGCAGCCGGCGGTGGGATAGGCATAGGCGCCTCCTTCATGGCGGCTCCCTATGTGAAGCGCGGCGAACTGGTCCCAGTGCTGTCCACGTTCGCGGTCGAGCGAAACAATGTCACCGTGCTCTGGCCGGCAAGCCGACGCGCCAACCCCGCCGTGCGCGCCTTTCTGATCATGCTCGACGCCGCTTTCACTCTGCGAATGGCAGCTTCAAGCATCGACTGATCTGGCGCGGAAGGGTCGCTAAAGGGCGAAAGCGGTCAATCACTGCTAATTGGCTGAACGGCAGCTATTCCGGGCACAACGTCCAAAAGCTGCTATTCCGTTTCGGCCCCACTACAGGCCGCCCCTCCTCGTCGAATAGCATTAGACTAGTTGATCGGCTACAACGACCTAGAGTGCTAGCAACGGGGAGGGCACATGTCGGCGAGTGCTTACGCATTGACTGGCTTCATCTCGTGGGCGCTGGCCCTGCTGATCGTGATGGAAGTTATCCGGAGCTACCTGGTGATCTCTGGGCAAGTCCCGGCAAACGGCTTTACGCCAGATAACGGAGCCCTCTCCCCGTTTATGCGGAGGTTAGCCCGTGCCCACGCCAACTGCATTGAAGGGCTTCCAATCTTCGGAGGTCTGCTCGGAGTCGCGATCATCATTTCAAAGACAGATGTCACGGATCCCTTGGCCTCCACGATGTTAGGCGCACGTATAGTGCAGTCGGTGATCCACCTCGTCTCAACCAGCCAACTCGCGGTCAGTCTCAGGTTCACCGCGTTCGCTGTGCAAATGGTGATTGGTGCGTATTGGTGCTGGTTGCTGTTGATCTGAAGAGTGGCGGAGCCCCGACGCAAAAGTGGGCCACCTCGATTCCGGGAGCCTTGGCAAACCCACTCCGGATCGTGACCCGAAAGACTGTCCCTTTTGACAGGCGAGCGAACCGCAAAACTGGCAGTGGCAAAACCGCCGTTGAGGCATGATATTGCTGTTGGATTTTGGGGCTACTCCCCAGCTTCGGAGAAGGATCGGCGTTCAGAGAGCAATTTGCACGCCTGGGCGCTGCGGCGCTCCCCAGCTTTTGGCCACACGCACGCCCTGCAAACGCTCGGCTCAAGAGCGCCTGGCAGCGGAGCAGAGAATTGTTGGACTTTGTGAGTGTTAGAGGGAGAGGAACTGAGATTCAACCTTCTCCACCTGCACTTGTTCCTGGCACGCTGGCCTCAGCAGCACCTAATCCTGCCACCCAACCTGGAGGAGCAAGCCAGTGCTACCGAGCTATGTAGACACCGATCGGCTCGCGCTGTAGCCATAGGCCTCCGCCCGTCGGGGTTCACCGGCGCCGGGGTGGGGGGGCGGCCTAGGGGGGCCCAGCAACGCGCACGTCAGCCAAGCTATCTTTGAGTCGCCGGGTCCGGAGACCGCCAGGCTGGATTATACCCGACAAATCTTGTTAGGCTGCCGTTCTGGGGGTCGCACGATGAACGAGGTTGAAAAGCTGGCCGTCGAGGTTGTCGCGACCGGCCTTGGCTGGCCCGAGGGCCCGACGGTGCTGCCCGATGGCCGAATTGTCATCGTCGAAAGCTATCGCAGCCAGCTGACGGCCATAGATCGCGACGGAAGTGCTCGCCAGTTCGCGTATGTTGCCGGAGCGCCCAACGCCTGCGTTCTCGGATCGGATGACCTGCTCTATGTCTGCCAGAACGGCGGCACGACCGGACCTTGGCGGGCTGCGGACATGACGACGCCATCGATCCAGCGGGTTGCCGAAGGCGGAAAGCCGGAAATCCTGCTGAGCGAAGTCGCGGGCATTCGGCTCAATGGGCCAAACGATCTTGTATTTGCTGCTGACGGCCGGCTCATCTTCAGCGATCCCGGCACATACAACCCGGGGAATCCGGACCCAAGCTACATTTTTGCCGTCAACCCCGATGGCAGTGCTTACCTTGCTCTCGGTTTCGACAAGCCGACCTTCCCCAATGGTGTGGCGATCGAAGCCGACGGCTCGATCATTTGGGGGGAGTCCTATACGGGGCGCGTCAAGCGGCAGCGTCCGGATGGTTCCGTCGAAGACCTGGGCCGCCTGCCTGGGGCCAATCCGATCCCGGACGGGCTGAAGGTCGGAGCCGATGGCCGCCTTTATGTCACGGATATTGCCGCCAACGGCATTCACGTTCTGAAGCCCAACGGCACAGCGGAGGGTTTCTTCGTCTGCGGCAAGGCAACGACCAACTGCGTCTTCTCGGGCGAGATGCTTTGGGTGACAAATGCCGGCGTGCTGGCGACCGGCAGCGATCCCTCCTTTGAGGGAACACTCTCCTGCGTGCGTGTTCCGGGAGGCGGTGGACCGACGCATCATGGTCGCATCGGCGGAAAGCAACCGTGAGTAGCTCCTCGTCCGCCTCAAACACAGGCGATGACCGCGGTGCCGGCGGTGCGGCATCGTCTGCTTCGATGGCGGCGTTCAAGTGCCTGTACAGCGTGGCCGCGGTCCGCGTCGCCGCGCGGCGGACTTTGCCACGCCCGGTGTTCGACTTCGCCGATGGCGGTGCCGAGGATGAGCGAACGCTGCGCCGGAACGAGCAAGCTTTTAACGAGGTTGCCATTCTGCCGCGACCACTCAACGGTGCAACGACGCGAGACCTTTCCCTTGACCTCTTCGGCGCGAAACTTGCCATCCCGCTGGGCATCGCGCCAACCGGCCTGGCTGGGCTGTTCTGGCCCGACGGCGAGCGCGCAGCCGCCCGAGCCGCAGCGGCCGCAGGGACATTCTACTGCGCCAGCCACGGATCGGTCTGCACGCTGGAGGATATAGCAGCCACCGGAAGTAGCCCACGGTGGATGCAGGTGTTCGTCTATACCGATCGCGGCTTCACCCGAGAAATGGTGGATCGGGCGCGTGCCTCAAGCTACGACGCGCTGGTGCTCACCATTGATAACCAGATGCTTGGCAACCGTGAACGCGACATCCGCAACGGTTTTGCCATCCCGCCGCGCTTCGGTGTGGCCGGAACCCTCGCGGCCGCCACCAAGGCGGCGTGGCTTCTTCGTATGCGCACCCGACTCCCGAAACTGACTTTCGGCAACTACGCGCGCCCCGGAGATACGGCGACGGTCGGTGCATTGGCGGGCCGAATGGCCGCAATGCTCGATCCCGGACTCTCCTGGGCCGATGTCGACTGGCTGCGCACTGTCTGGTCCGGACCGTTGTTGCTGAAAGGCGTCCTGCATCCCAGCGAAGCCGCCGAGGCTGTAGCCCGAGGAATCGACGGCATCATCGTATCCAATCATGGGGGACGTCAGCTTGACGGCGCCGCCGCATCCCTGGACGCGTTGACGGCGGTTGTCGCGGCTGTCGCCGGCCGCGTACCAGTGCTTATCGACGGCGGCATCAGGCGAGGCTCTGACGTCGTCAAGGCCCTGGCGCTCGGCGCCTCGTGCTGTCTGATCGGGCGGCCGCAGTTGTGGGGGCTCGCGGTCGCCGGCGAGGAGGGGGTACGCCACGTGCTCGAACTCTACCGCAAGGAGATCGACCGCGTCATGGGACTGATGGGCGCGCGGAGCCTGCGCGACCTCGGGCCGGACTGTATTTCGTTCGTTCAGGGAATGGGGCCGCTACATGATTGAAGACCCACCACTGCTCACCATCAAGCGCCGTTTCGAACGGCCCGCAGCAGAAATCATCAGTGCTTTTGCGGACGTGCCGGTTAGCCAGGTCGTAGACGCGATGGGGGGACGCGGCGCCTTGCATTATGCGATCAAGCCACTGTCGCCAGCTACTGCGACGATGGTCGGCGTCGCCGTGACCTGTCACTGCGGTCCCGCCGACAACCTCGCCCTGTTTGGAGCACTGGATGCCGCAGCAAGTGGCGATGTCATCGTCGCGGCCACCGACAGCTTTGCCGGTACCGCGGTAACTGGCGATCTCGTGCTCGGCATGGCGCGCAACAAGGGGGTCGCCGGCTTCATCACTGACGGCCTGGTGCGCGACGTTGTCGGGATCGAGGCGGTCGGGTTGCCGGTTTACTGTGCCGGGGTCATTGCGAATTCGCCTGCGCGAAATGGTCCAGGCACGGTCGGATTCCCGGTGGTGCTGGGAGGAGTGACTATCTCGCCGGGAGACATACTGGTCGGCGACCGCGACGGTGTCGCCGTGGTGCCTCGCCTGGAGGCTGAGACTGTGCTGGCCCGACTCTCCGCCATCAGGGCGGCTGAGAAAACTCTTGATGGCCTGGTGCGGCAAGGTCTCGAGATGCCCGACTTCGCCAAGGTCGTCCTCAAATCGAACAGGGCGCGCTTCGTTGACTGAGATGTGAGCTTCTCTAGCTGCGGGACATATGAAGCGCAACACGATTTCGTCCTTCCGATTTGGCACGAAACAGAGCCAAATCGGCGGCATTGACGAAATCGTTTGGCGTCTCGTTCTCGGTGGGCACCGCTGTTGCGACGCCGACGCTGATGGTCACGCGATCCGGGCCGTGGGGTATGTTCAACTCTCGCACGCTCTGGACGAGCCGCTCGGCGATCGCACTGGATTGTTCCAGTATGGTGTCGACCAGCACGATGACGAACTCTTCGCCTCCGTACCGCGCAGCGAGATCGGTGGAGCGGCCGGAACCGCTCTGGATTACGCGGGCGATTTGCTTCAGCACATCGTCGCCGGCCATATGGCCATAGGTATCGTTGTATCGTTTGAAGTTATCGGCATCGATCATCAACAGCGACAGTGGGGACTGTGCGCGAAAAGCGCGTTTCCATTCAGCCGCCAGATATTCGTCAAAATAGCGCCTGTTACCGAGACCTGTCAGGCCATCGATCCGCGTCAGACGTTCAAGCTCTAGATTTGCACTGATCAGCTGTCGCTGGCTTTCCCTCAGCGCTCGGTGTGCCGAGTCTCGCTGGACGTGATCCAGATAGGCCCGCGTGTGATATCGAATGCGTGCAATCAACTCGATACGATCCGGCAGTTTGACGAGATAGTCGTTCGCGCCCGCAGCGAAGGCTTCGCCCTTGGTGGCTGGATCTTCCTTGCTCGACAGCACAATGACTGGAACCGCGCGTGTCGACGCATGCTTCCTGTATTCTCGCACCAGATGTAGCCCATCCACCCCGGGCATGACGAGATCCTGCAGGATGACGGTTGGCTTTACCTCATCCGCGACCGTCATCGCTCTCAACGGGTCGGTGCAGAAGTGTAAGGATATATCGGGCTCGTTGGCTAGGGCGCGCCTGACCGCCTCGCAAACCATGATCTGATCATCGATGAGCAGAACCATGGATGAATAGTTATCTGCGAGTGGCGGGACCAACTCTGGTTCTTGCGTCATCGGAAGGGGCCTTTCACGTGGAGCGCTCGCAGGCTTCGATTATACGTAAGCCGATCGCACCCAAAGGAAGAATATCAACAGCCGCGCCGATGTCGGCGGCGGCCTTCGGCATGCCATAGACGGCACTGGTTGCTCTATCCTGCGCGATTGTGAGATGTCCCTTGTCACGGAGCTGTCTCAGCCCGCGCGCACCATCCCTGCCCATGCCTGTGAGCAGAACACCAATCACCGAGCCAGGCCACCATTGCGCCGCACTTTCGAAGAACACATCTACCGACGGCCGATAAACATTGTCCTTGGGGCTGGGCGTATAGCCAAGTTGCTGAGCTGACTTGAAAACCAGATGATCCGCAGAACTGGCAACGAGAACGGTGCCCGCTTGTGGACTATCCCTTTCCCCCGCCGGACGGATCGGGAGACGCGTATGCTGCCCTAGCCAATCAACAAGGCCTGGAACGAACTGAGCATCGAGATGCTGGACGAGCACAATCGCGCCGCGAAAATCAACGGGAAACGCGCTCAGGACTGCGGCAACGGCAGCCGGCCCGCCCGCAGAGGCGCCGATTGCTATCACGTGTCGAGTTGACGGCTCAGCCGCACGTGACATCCGCCTTTTTGCCTGGGTAGGCGCATCGCCGATCAACTTGCCTATCGTTCGTATCTTGTTCGTCAAAAGCCGGGCGGATTGCGAGGACGCGTTGCCTTCGATGCCCACCGACGGAATATCGACTGCGTCAAGCGCGCCATGACCCATTGCTTCGTAGACGCCGGCGAGGTTGGCTTCGATACTGGCGGTCACCAGCAAGATTGAGCACGGGGTTTCCGCCATGATTCTGCGGGTCGCTTCCACGCCGTCCATCTCTGGCATCGCTAGATCCATGAGTATCAGATCCGGCAGATCACGTCTGCAGACCTCGACCGCCTCACGCCCATTAGTCGCGATCCACGCGACCTGATGTTCGCCGGTCAACAGAACCAGTCGACGCAGAAGTTCAACCGCCATCGGCATGTCGTTAACTACGCCGATTCTCATTCGCTGCTTCCAATCTCGATCTCATTCAGCCGCCTCGCCAATCATGTCCACGACGGCATGGATCAGCGCCTCGTCCTGAAAACTACTCTTGGTCAGATAATAGTCCGCACCTGCGTCGAGCCCGCGCGCGCGATCTTCTTCCCGATCCTTGTATGAAACGATCATAATGGGTGTGTTCTTGAGATCAGCGTCCTTTCTGATCAAACTCACCAGCTCGATGCCATCCATGCGAGGCATGTCGATGTCGGTGACGACGAGATCGAAAGGACCAGACCGGACGGCATTCCACCCGTCCATGCCGTCTACCGCCACTTCGACCTCATAACCGTAATTGCCGAGCATCTTGCGCTGGAGTTCGCGAACCGTCAGTGAATCGTCAATCACGAGCACGCGCTTGCGCCTGCTCGCTTCGGGACCGCCCGCGGCGCGCCGAAGAGCTCGAAATCCGCTGGACGATGCAAGCTTTTCCACCGATCGGATCAGATCGTCGACATCGAAGATCAGAACGGGCGAACCATCTTCCATCAGGGCCGCTGCGCTGATGTCCTTGATCTTGGCAAACCGTGGATCGAGAGGTCTGATCACTAACTCGCGTTCCCCGAGAAGACGGTCAACGATCAGGCCGTACGCATCGCCCCGACCCGCATCTACGACGACGACCGATAGTTCGTTCGGTTCCGATCCGGGCTCACCTCGATCGAGCACCTCGCGAGCGGTGACCAGCCCGATCTGTCGATCGTTCAATCGAAAATGCGGCCGGCCCTGCAGGACGTTGATCTCCGTCCGCTGCAGTTTCAAAGTCTTGGAAATGGCAGCGAGTGGAAAAGCATAGGGCTCTCCATCGACATCGACGAGCAGCGTGCGCAGGACCGACAGTGTCAGCGGCAATTGCAGTTGAAATCGGGTTCCGTGGCCAAATTCTGAGGAGACGCTTGCGACTCCCCGGACTTCCTTCGTCATGGCTTGCACTGCATCGAGCCCCACACCGCGACCTGAGACGTCGGTAAGGCCCGCTTTCATGGAAAAGCCTGGCAGAAACAGAAACGCGAGCAATTCGCTTTCGCTGAGTGTTTCAGCACTTTCCCTGGTTGCAAGTTGCCGGGCGACGACGGTCTCGCGCAGCTTCGAGAGCTCTATCCCCCTGCCGTCGTCCACCACGGCTATCTGCAGCAGCCCGGCATTGTGCCTCGCTTCGAGCCTGATGAGCCCCTCTTCGGGTTTGCCCATCGCGAGGCGCTCCTCAGGCGGTTCAAGCCCATGGTCTACAGCGTTGCGCAGAAGGTGCCCCAAAGGGGCATCGAGCTGCTCGAGGATATCGCGGTCGATGCCGGTCGAGCCGCCTACGATCTCCAGTCGCACCCGCTTGCCAAGGGTACGACCGAGGTCGCGGATCATTCTCGCATAGTGTCGCACGCCGTCCTCAAAAGGCCGCATCCGGCTCGCCAACGTTTCGTCGTACAATCTGTTGGCAAGATCGGTCGCTTTCCGATCCACTGAATCCAACTCATCGAAACGCTGCGCCAGGAACGCTTGGCTCAAGCGAAGCTTTCGCTGCGCTTCAGCCAGCGCCTCCACCACCGCCGCATCGTTTGAAACCGGCGGCAGCACTGCATGAAGATTGTCGAACGCACTTGCGAGGTCCGATTGAAGTCGCTTCAGCCGTAGCAGCCCGTCAGCGAATGGCCTGAGCCGCCGAGCTTCCATCAGCGACTCGCCAGCCAGCCCGAGCAATCGGTTCAGGCTGTCTGCCGTCACCCGAACCATTCTATCAGAGCCGATGCTGCCGTGGGCTTGCGGTACCGCCCCAACGAGGAGGTTCGCTGAAGAGGTCGTCGCCAGTTGCTCCTGGGCGTGATCTGGAGTTGCGAAATCAGCTGCAGAATCTTGGGGCCCGGGCTTTGCCTGGGGGAGGGACAACCCCTCGAACTTCGCGAGAAAGGTTTCGACTTCTGAGTTGGCGCTCTCGCTCGATGATCCCGATGCGATCAATTTCAAAAGGTCAGAACCTTGCAGAAGCGCATCTATATGCTCCCGTCGCACCCTCAGATGCCCGCGTTGCGCTGCGACCAGGCAGTCTTCCATCGCATTTGCAACTTTGACTGCGGGCATCAGGTCGATGATGCGGGCAGCTCCTTTCAGAGAATGCGCGGCACGCATGCATGCTTCCAGGGCGTCGGCGGCGATAGGATCGCGTTCGAGTGCCAGAAGTCCAGAGGTTAGAGCCCGTGACTGCGTCTCCAGTTCGGCCTGGAAGAGGCTGAGCATCGAAACCTGGCTGAAGTCTTCATCTGTCATGCGATGCTCCGATCCAGCATCGTGAGCAGTTGTCGTGGATCGAGACAGCCAACGGCTCGTCCTTGCCATGGCAGCACGGCAACCGTAGCGGCCGACAGTGCCTTGCCAATCATGGCCGGAACAGCGAGAGTGTCGCGTTCCTGGTACCGATGTAAGCCGTGGATCTCATCAACCATAAAAGCAACCCGCTTGTCGCGCTCGCCTACCACGACAAGGCGGCGAAATACCTTGGTTCGTGTGCCTTGTTCCCCTTCCTTGCGCTCGTCTATCCCGAGCAATTCGGCCAGGGACAGGCAAATGAGCAATTCACCACGGACATTCGCAATGCCGAGCAGTGCACTGTTCCTGCGATGTGGAAGTGAATGAACGCGACGAGATTCAGCCACTTCATGAAAAATACCGACTGGAAGTGCCAGCCATTCCTCCCCCAAACGGAAGAGAACGGCCGTCTGCAGCGCGTCGTTGTCTGCCGAATCGATCGCTGCACGACCAGCGTTGTCAGGCCATTCGTCGCGAGATGCCGAGGGAGCTGCACGGTCGAGGAGGCGTCGTGCGATCTTCTTGTAGGTCGGGCAATTGCGGCAGTGGAGATGCTGCTCTAGTAGCGGACATGACTTGTCACCCCGTACGCCTATTTGCCGCCAGCAGTCGTTGATTTCGATCTGCTCCACCGGCTGAGCGATCCTTGTCGAAGCCGCCATCAACTGCCGCTCCTTTTCTGGACCCGACCCAGCCGGCCGGCCAGCGCCTCGGCGCCGTTATGGTCGCCTTGCTTGCTAAGCAGCAAGGCCAGATGGACAAGAGCTTCTCGATGATTTGGCGCGAGATAGAGCGCCTTGCGATAACTTTGCGCGGCTTCGGGTGCAGAACCATCCGCATCCTGGACGAGGCCCAGCAGGTAGAAGATTTCTGCGGAAGGACCGAACTCCCTGAGATGCGCCAGGGCGACCTCCTGTGCCTCCTTTACGCGTCCTGCATTGGCGATCCGTTCAACCGCGATGAGGCTTTCCGAGGCGCGTGCAAGCGGCTTGGCCGGAGCCTGCCCGCGGCCTTCATTGCCAATTGTCGGTCGGAACGGACGAAGAGGCTCGCTCTTGTTGACCTTAGGGCTTGGCGTCCGCACCGGGACGGCGGCCGAAACCTTCGGCGCCGTGGTCTTGACGGGCTCCGATTTCAGAAAGGCGAAGGCCAATGGCCATTCAGCGGAAAGAAAGCCATGCACCCTTGGAAGAGCTGCTTCCGCCGGACCGACCAGAAGAAGTCCGTCTTTGGCCAGCAGGTCCTTCAGGCAGATCAATGCGCGATCCTGCAGCTCTCGATTGAAATAGATCAGCAAATTGCGGCAAAGCAGGATGTCATAGACCTCTTGCCCGAAAGGCGCGTGAGAACCGAACAAGTTTCCTACCATGAACCGAACCTGTTTCAGCACCCCAGCAACAGGCCGCAACCCGCCCTCGGCCGCTTCGAAATAGCGATCCTTGAATTCTAAATGGCTGCCGCGAAACGAATTGCGGCCATAGATGGCGTGTTCAGCCGTCGCGATATTGCGGCTGCTGACGTCCACGCCATCGATCTTGAACTCATGTGCCTCAAAGCCGGCATCGAACATGGCCATGGCGACCGAGTAAGCCTCTTCGCCGGTTGAACATGGCAGGCTCAGGATTCTTATCGGCTGAGCAGGCTTGTGCGCGCGCGCATGCCGCGCCAGCATCGTGAACGCTTCTCGGTCGCGAAAGAACCAGGTCTCTGGGATCACCACCGCATTGATCAGCTCCTGCAGCTCCTGCGAGGAACCGGCCAAGTGTTGCCTATAGGCCTGAGGGTTGGTTATCCGGCATGCTTCCATCCGTTCTCTGACCGCCTGACGAACCACTGTCGGACCAACGCTGGCACTGTCCAGTCCAATGGTTTCCGTCAGGAGCTTTTCTATTGCTCCGGTCATTGATCACCTATTGCCGCCTGGCGGAGCAAAGCGGTACGAATCTCTTCCGAAAGCAGCGCTTCCACTTTGACCCACTGAATGATCTCCAAACCATCGGAAGCCACCGGCCCAAGATAGGGCGGGGTTCCTGGTTCCAGTCCGAACGGCGCGAAATCGGCCGGGTCTCGCTCGATCGTATCCGTCACCCGTTCCGCGATCAGCCCCAGCAGGCGTCGCTCGCCATCATCCGCCGGATAGCGCGTCACAACGATCCGGGTGCTCAACAGGCGCTCCGATGGTCGGCCAAGCGCAAGAAGGGTGACATCGATCAGGGGGATGGGTATTCCGTTATAGCTGACCAAACCCACCACACCAGTTGGCGCACCCGGAAGAACTTTCACGTCGATATAGGGCAGCACCTCTTCAATTTTGTGGACATCGATCAAGTAGCGATCCGGACCCATGCTGAAGGCGAGGAATAGCATTGTCACCTCCTACTGCCGGCTCGCTATGCTCGTAGCTTGAACCTCGATATGCTACTTCGCATGCCGCCTGAGACTTGATTGAGCTCGTCGATCGCGAGCGTCGATTGCTGAAGGGACTCGACTGTTTGCTGAGCTGCCTCGCTTAGCTGGGTTAGCGTGTCGCTGATCTGACCCGCGCCGGTCGCCTGTGCTTGCATGCCTTCATTGGCGGTTTCGAAACGTGGCACCAGCCCCTGAACCTGCTGAATGATCTCGAAGAGTTGCCCGCCGACCTGCTGGATGTCCTGCATACCCCGACGGACCTGCTCGGAAAACTTGTCCATGCCCATCACCCCGGCCGCGACTGCCGACTGGATGTCCTTGACCATTTGCTCGATATCGTAGGTGGAGACAGCTGTCTGGTCCGCGAGCCTTCGGATTTCCGTCGCCACCACTGCAAAACCCCGGCCATATTGGCCTGCCTTCTCCGCCTCGATGGAAGCGTTGAGCGACAACAGGTTCGTCTGATCGGCCACTTTGGTGATGGTCGTCACCACCTGATTGATGCTGCCGGCTTTCTCGCTCAGGATCGCCAGTCTGGAATTGATCGCGCCAGCCGCTTCCATGACCTGCTGCATGGTTTCTTCCATACGGGTCAGCCCCGCTTGCCCCCCGCCAGCCACGGCAGCGGTTTGTTCGGCAACTGTGGAGACCTCGTTCATCGTGCGGACCAGTTCGTTTGATGTGGCGGAGATTTCCTTGGCTGTCGCTCGGATTTCTGTTGTGGTCGCTGCGATTTCAGTCGCAGTTGCCTGCTGTTGCTTGGAGGTGGCGGCGATCTCAGTTATCGACGTGCCGACCTGTATGCTGGACCTTTGAACCTGACCAATGAGGGTTGTGAGATCGTCAGCCATTGCGTTGAAGCCGTCGGCAAGCACGCTGAATTCGTCTCGGCGCCTCAGATCGAGCCGTTCGCTGAAGTCGCCTTGCCGCATCAATTGAACCGCGTCGACCAAACGGGTGAGCGGACCTGTAATGGCGCGAAACAGCTGGTAACCCAAAAGAAGGGCTAGCCCGAGGGCTATCAACAAGCCAACGCTCAAACCGACTTCGGCCGTTCTGACGATCGAGCTGATCCGCTGCGTCGCGCTGTTTGCCTCGCCTCTGTGATCCTCAACCATGGCCTGCAGAGCGGACTGCAATTTTACAAAGATCGGCTCTACTTCGTTCTTGATAGCTGGGCTTTCATTGGGAGTTTCACCTTTCGACAAGGCAGCCCGGCTTGTTTCCAGCACAGCAGTTTCAGCCAGACGGAATTGGTTGGCGAGTTGTTTGACGGCTGCATAATTCTGCTTGTCGATATCGGAGACGATCGTTGCCTCATAGTCGTCCATCGACCGCTGCACCTGGTTGCGATTGGTCGTGATCGCGTTTTCAACCGTGCTTCTGTCTGACGGGTTGTCCTGAAGGGCATATTCCTGAAGCAGACTATGGGCCGCCATCTGGCCCGTCATGATCTCGGTACTGTGATAAAGGTCCGGAAGGATGCCCTTCTCGACCTCAGTCGCCTCCTCCCCCGCCTGAAGAAACCAGGCGTACGCGATGAGGGCTATCACGGACATGACCACCAGAACGGCTGCGAAACTGACGAGGATGCGGTGGCGTATTGTCAGACTCTTCATGGAACCGGTTCACCAATGGGGGGCATCGTGGGCTGCGCGACAAGCGCTCGTTCCGACATATTCGAAAAGGTGCGTCGAAAAGCGGTAGTCTGATGCTGAATGGTTTCTTTTCCGTTCCATAGCTAATGATGGCGAGGCGGCTCGCCAATCGGCGCCGCCAGAAGCGGTGGTCAAAGGACGACTGCCGTCCACGCACATCAGCCCGAGATCGGCTGGATGGCACGCCGCGTCAGGAGGAGCGTGGATGAGCTGCTTGAGGCCACGAATTGAATGACTGCTTAGGCCAGGTCGAGGCAAGAAAGCCGACGTCCTGCGTGCTGCCCCTAAGCTGCCAGGCGGGAACGCGCCTCATATCAGCCGTCCAGCATGATCGTCGCTACTGAAAGCGGAATCGCCGAAACCAGATGTCGCAAACTGGCCAACGCGTAGATTGGCGTCGAGGGCGGGTTCGGCATTTGCAGGTGACGATAACTAAATGGCAAGCGCCCCCGCCTGAGGCCCTCAGGACTAAAAGATCTTGAGAAAACCAGTTTCAAATGCGCATCCTCAAGCGGCGGCCGCCCACCGCACGAGGATGGGCACAACGTGACGAGCGCTCTGGAGCCTAGAGAGAACTGACCCGACACCACCTTCCTTTGCGGCATTGCGGCGGCGCAAAAAGATTACGAGATGGAGCAGGCGTATTGCCAAATGGGTCCACCAGCGAGAGTTCGCGTTTTCCGCCTCGGCTGTGAACCCCACTTCCATTCGCTGGTCTTGCTCAGGTCGAGGTCTACTTTGCCATCGAGGGCTCATGTTGCGGCTCATAAGCAGGCGGTTGGGTAGGTCTGGGCCAGCACACGGCCCGGTGGCACTCACTGCGGTCCACACCGCAGTTGAAACTGACCACCCGACCCAGGGTTCGAAGACGGTCCCCGATCGGAACACCGAGCAGAGTGTGCTCGCGCTCCTCAAGTCACCGATATCCTTGGTGAAGACGTTGAAGGCGTGTGCAAAGGACGCCTCGACATCGGCGGAGTGATTAAACGGCTCGGCTACCGGATGCTTAGACATCGTTGACAAGGGTGCTATGGGATCATAACGTACCTGACTGGTATAACAGGTATGCCACATGATCGGAGTTCTGATCAAGCAGCGGAAGCTTTCGGACGAGGTGGCAGCGCACCTCGAACGGATGATCCGAGAGGGAGAGTTGGCCGAAGCCGACCGTCTCCCATCTGAACGGGAACTCATGCGGCAGTTCGGGGTAGGGCGGCCTTCCATCCGTGAGGCGCTGCTGCATCTGAGCAAAATGGGCCTTGTCGAGGTAAAATCGGGGGAGCGTGCCCGCGTCACTCGACCCACTCCTCAATTCGTGATTGACGCCCTTTCAGGGCCGGCTCGGCACATGATTTCGGCGCCGGGAGGCGTTCACGACTTCCAGAGCGCGCGCTTGTTTTTCGAGGTCGGTCTTGCCCGCAACGCCGCTGTGCATGCTACCCCGGAAGACATTGACAGCCTCAAGGAGGCGCTCGAACTCAACCGGCAGTCGATCGGCGATCTGGCGCGCTTCGAGCGCACGGACGTAGACTTCCATTACGTGCTGGCGGTAATCACCCGCAATCGGATCTTTACAGCTATTCACGCGGCCTTGGCTGAATGGTTGCTCGAACAGCGTCGCACCACATTGGCCAAGGGTGAAGACCGCAAGGCTTACCAGGCTCATCGCGAAATCTTCGAGGCCGTCGCCGCGCGCGATCCAGACGCGTCAGAGACGGCCATGCGCAGCCATCTCGAATATGTGGCCAAGCGGTATCTGCAACTTGCGAGGCCCAAGTGATGACCGGATTTGTCGTCTGGGTCGATTTCCGCCTGAGGCCTGGTGCCCGGGACAGATTCCGAGAACTTGTCGACGCCAATGCGACCGCCTCGATGCGCACCGAGGCCGGCTGTCGCCGCTTTGACGTGACGGAGGCGCGCGGCGAACTGGATCGGGTCCTGCTCTATGAGATTTACGATAGCGAGGCCGCATTCGAGGACCACTGCCGCACCGCTCATTTCGACGAATTCAATACGCAGAGCGCGCCGCTCGTCGTGACCAAGTTGGTGACGACCTGCGACCTCGTTCTTGAAGCCACGCATTGAAGCGAACATAGGCGGATTGGCCCATTGGGGCGAACGGGAGGAAGTGCATGTCGGAGCCAAGTCTCAGGGCGTTAGCTTCTCACAGGCGGGTCAAGCTCGGTACGCTCGTCGCCGAGTTCGCCACGCCGGGAATCGGTCACATCCTGAAGTCCGCTGGCTGCGATTTCGTCTTTTTCGACATGGAGCATTCGGGATTTAGCTTGGAAACGCTGAAGAGTGCGATCCGTTATTTCGAGGCGGCCGATCTGCCGGTCATGGTGCGTGTGCCGTCGCAGGACTACCATTTCCTCGCCCGCGCCATGGACATGGGCGCCGAAGGCCTGATCGCGCCGATGGTGAGCAGCGTCGAACAGGCGCAGCACATCATCAACTCCATGAAATACCACCCTGCCGGCGCCCGCGGCGTGGCGCTGCAGATCGCTCATGACCGTTACCGTCCGGGCTCGGTCGCTGACAAATTCGATGCCGCCAACAAGCGCTCGACGTTCATCTGCCTGATCGAGACCGCCGACGGCGTCAAGAACATTGACGGCATCGCGGGACTGGACGGGGTCGATTGTCTGTGGGTCGGACATTTCGATCTGTCCGTCTCGCTCGGCATTCCTGGCGACTTCGCCCACCCCACTTTCACTGCTGCAATGGCCAAAATCGTTGCCGCCGCCAAGAAGCACAACAAATCGCTTGGACGCTTGGTGCCCAACGTCGCCCAGGGACACGAGTTCTACGCACAGGGCTTCGATTTCATTTGTTATTCAGGCGACGTTTGGGTCCTGCACGACGCGATCGCCGACGCGGTTTCCAAGATCCGGGCCGGGTGCCAATAGGAGCGGAGGAGACGATGGACAGCGTGAAATTCAGGGTGGCGCTTTCCGGTGATTTCCGCAGGCCGGACGGCTCGCCGACCTACCCAGATTTCGATCTGGAGCCGCTGCGCAATGCGACAGCTGTCGAGATGGTGTTCCTGGAGTCAAACAGTCCGCTTCGCGCCGACCAACTTGAGGATTTCGATGCGCTGATCCTCCTCGCCCATCGTTTCGATGCCACGAGTGTCCCCAGGAGCGGCCGCCTGGCCGTCGTTGCCCGCTTCGGGGTCGGCTACGACACTGTCGACGTTGAGGCATGCACCGCAGCCGGTATTGCCTTGGTCATCACGCCCGATGGCGTGCGACGGCCCGTCGCCGTATCCGTCGTCACCTTCATGCTGGCGCTGACCGGCAAGCTGCTGACAAAGGACGCGCTCACCCGCAAAGGGTCTGTTGGTTTTGAGAAGCGCTCCGAACATATGGGGGTCGGCCTCGTCGGGCGTACGCTTGGGTCGCTGGGCATCGGCAACATCGGTGCCGAGGTCTTCCGCTTGGCGAAGCCCTTTGACTTGCAATTCATTGCCCATGACCCGTTTGCCGACAAGGGGGTCGCTGCCGACCTGGGCGTCGAGCTGGTAGGGCTGGAGGATCTGTTTCGCCGCGCCGACGTGCTGTCGGTGAGTTGCCCCCTGTCGTCCCAGACCCACCACATCGTCAATGCCGAGCGGATCGCCCTGATGAAGCCGACAGCTTACCTGATCAACACCGCGCGCGGCCCGATCGTCGACCAGAAAGCTCTGACGCAAGCACTGCAGGAGCGCCGCATCGCCGGCGCCGGTCTCGACGTGCTGGAACAAGAGCCTCCCGACGCAGACGATGCGATCCTCAAACTCGACAATGTCATCCTGGCGCCGCACGCGCTTTGCTGGACCGACCAGTGCTTTGCCGGCAACGGTGCCGCGGACGTCAAAGCGGTAATGGAGGTGCAGCGCGGTCGCGAGCCGCGCGGCGTGGTCAATCGCGAGGTGCTTTCGAGCGAGCTGTGGAAGACCAGGCTGTCTGGGCTCGCCGCCCGCTTTGGAACCTAGGAGGACACTGATTTTCGGCGCGCCGCCGCGGCCTGTTTGCGGCGACCTTACGGGAGGAAATGCTTGACCGCTGCGCCGGCGGACGAGTGAAGCAAAAGGAAAATGGGAGGACCAAGCACTATGAACGATCGTGAAAAACGTGACTTTCAGGCAGGTCTCGAAGCAGAGGTCGACGCCTTCATGCGCGGCGAAACCACCCGCCGAACTTTCATCACCCGCTTCGGTCAGATGACCGGCATGTTGGCCGTGTCCGGCCCGCTGCTGGGGATGATGACCGATTGGGCGCTGGCGCAGCAAACATTGGAATTGGCGGACGCCACGTCGCCGCTCGGCCAGGCGCAGGCCGCAGCCCTGAAAGCATCGAAGGAAGGGCCTGCGGACGGTTCCGCCTTTCGCGCGGCGGAGGCGGCCAAGGCGCATTCGGGCGTCACCCTCAACATGACCTACGAGGCTGGCCTGCAGGCACTCGACCCGCGCAATTTCAGCGGGCCGATGTGGGAGCAGCTTACCGGGATGAAGTCGAATGTCGTCGAGCTGTCGAACCCGGACCAGTACTCCAAGGCGGTCGCCGAGCACATCGCCGGCTCGGGTGCCTATGACGTCCTCGACATCTCGCCGGCCTGGACGCCGTCGCTTGCCGATGGCGGCGTCATCGCCCCGCTAGACGACTACATCGCCAAATACATGAACCCGGCAGACCTCGAGGACTATCATCCCCTGTACAAGGCGCTGCCGACCTACAAGGGCAAGATCTGGGGGTTCTTCGACGACGGCGACATGTTCGCTCTCTACTACCGCAAGGACATTTTCGAGGATCCGAAAATGATGGAGGCTTACCAGGCGAAGTTCAACACCAAGCTTGGACCGCCCAAGACATGGGAAGAATATGCCCAGATCGCCCAGTTCATCACCGACCAGATGGCGCCAAAGGTCTATGGCGCGGGACATTTCCGCAAGGCGGGCAGCCCCGGCAATCAGTTCGACTTTCTGCAGCAGTACCGGGCCAACGGCGGAAAACTCTTCGGCGACGACATGAAGGCAGGTTTGGTTTCGGATGCCGGCGTCAAGACGCTGACAAACATGCTCGCCGCAAACAAGGCCTCGATCCCCGGCAACAACGAGCTCGACGCCGTCTCCTTGTGGGCGGCTTTCCTGACCGGCAAAGTCGCGATGATCTATTCCTGGCCTCCTAGCGGCCGTATGGCGGCGAACTATTCGCAGTCGGCCACGGCAATCAACTTCATTCCGCAGTCCCAAATCGCCGGCAAGGTCGGCTATGCCGTGGTTCCGGGAAATCCGGAACATGCCACCGGCTACAACAAGGCACTGTCGGCCGACTCGCCCAACCCTGAGGCGGCGTATCTGTTCATGCAGTGGGTATGCTCGCCACCCGTCTCGCTGGCACGTTGCATGCTGCCCTACGCGCTACGCGACCCGTACCGCATCTCGCACTTCAAGTCCGAGCTCTACGGCGCGCTCTTCCCGAGTGCCAAGGAGTACCTTGCCAACCTCAACAACTCGGCAAACGTCGGTCTGCTCGACCCGATCATGCCAGGCGCGCAGGACTACTTCTTGAGCATCGATCGCATGTGCACGGCGGTGTGGGCTGGTGCGGATCCGAAGGCGTCGCTTGAAACGGCGGCCGCCGAGTGGAACGAGACGACCGACCGACTGGGTGTGGATTCGCAGAAGGGCTTCTACACCGAGTTCTTGAAACTGCCTGGCGCCACCGCCGACAACACGGTGGAAAAACTTGGCATGGCGGTCACCCTCTGAAGGGAGGCGGACTCTCTGGAGCAATTGGTGTTGCGGGTGCTTGGCTCGCAACACCTCCCCGCTAAGCGGCGATTGGATACGCCTATGCAGCCCACAGCCACGATCCGCCATTTGAAGGCCGCCGGCGCACCGCCCCGGCTGTCTGCCTTTGCCCAATGGGCTGACCGTCATTTCAAGTGGCTGCTGGTCGCCCCCGCTGTGCTGCTGATATTGGCACTGTCGATCTATCCGCTTCTGTTCTCGCTGGTGGTATCCTTCATCAACTACGACTTCCAGGTGCCGGGCCACGCCTTTGTCGGATTGAAGAACTTCGAGCGGGTCGTGTTCGATCCCGTAGCACGTTGGTCGCTGTTGCTGACAGCATCGCTGTCGGGCATCAGCGTCGCTATAGAGTTCGTTCTCGGCCTCCTGGTGGCGCTGACAATGGTGCGCAGCTTTCCGGGCCGCGGTGTGATCATGTCGATCCTGATCGTGCCGCTGTTCATCAGCCCGGTCATCGTTGGCCAAGCCTGGACGCTGCTCTTACAGCGGCCTTTTGGACCGACCAACTATGTCCTGACGCAACTATTGGGGCAGGAGGTTACGATCGGCTGGATGACGGAGCGCCCGTGGCTCTACGTCTCGCTGATCATCGCCGATGTCTGGCAGTGGACGCCGTTCATGTTCGTCATCCTGCTCGCCGGGCTGACCGCAATCCCACCCAATCTCTATGAGGCGGCAGAACTCGACGGCGTCAACGCCTGGCAGGTTTTTTGGGCGATCACGCTCCCGCATCTCGGGTCGATGATGCTGCTGGCGCTGACCTTCCGTCTGCTCGATGCAATCCGTATGTTCGATACCATTTTCATCATGACAGGGGGTGGCCCAGGAACACAAACCTACACGGCCTCCTATTATCTTTATACCATAGGCTTCACGCAGTTTCATCTGTCGCAGGCAACAGCAGGAAGTTGGCTGTTCCTGATCTTTACGGCGCTCATCGTGACGTTGCTGGTGCGTCGGCTCTTGAAGGTGGAACCGGTCTGATGGCCGCCGTCGCGCCCGCCCGCCGCAGGAAACGCCGGTCGTTGCCGATCGGCCGAATTCTGCTGCTGGGGTTCTTCCTGGTGTTCGTGCTCTGGCCGCTCTACTGGATGTTCAACACCTCCATCAAGCCCAGCGACGACTACCTCACCGTACCGCCTGTCTGGTTCCCCGCCGCTCCGACGCTTGTCCACTACAAAGCTGCGCTGTTCGCCTATCGTGGTCTCGACGGGCTCATCAACAGCCTGATTATTTCGCTTTCGGCCACGGTGCTTTCGGCGCTGCTCGGCACGCTGATGGCCTATAGCCTGGCGCGCTACGACACCGGCGGCAAGCATCTGTCTTTCTGGGTGCTGTCGCAGCGCTTTTTGCCGCCGATCGGGATCGTGCTGCCGGTGTTCCTGATCTATCGCCAGGTCGGGCTCTACGACACTCATGTCGGCCTGATCATCGCCTATACGGTCTTCACGCTGCCGGTCTCGGTGTGGATGATGTTCGCCTATTTCCGCGGCATGCCGAAGTCGATGGAGGAGGCGGCCCTCGTCGATGGCTGCACGAGATGGGAGGCGTTCTGGCGCGTTGCCGTGCCGCTCGCAGCACCGGGCATCGTCGCGGCGGCTGTCTTCGCCTTCATTGCATGCTGGACGGAGTTCTTCTTCGCTCTGATCTTGACCAGCCGAACTGCCTTTACACTGCCAACGGTCTTCCGCGCCTTCATCGGCTTCCAGGGCGCGCAATATGGCGAAGCCGCGGCCCTTGCCATCGTCTCCCTTGTGCCATCGATCGCCCTTGGGGTCCTTGCTCAACGTCATCTGGTGCGCGGGCTGACGCTCGGCGCCGTTCGCGGTTAGGAAAGCTCCCGCATGGCCGAAGTCAAAATTACCGGCTTGCACAAGCGCTACGGCGCGTTCCATGCCGTGCGCGGCATCGACCTGGACATTCGCGACGGCCAGTTCACCGTTCTGGTTGGACCGTCCGGCTGCGGCAAGTCCACGCTGCTCCGGACCATCGCCGGCCTGGAGGAGATATCGGAAGGCACGATCGAGATCGGCGGCGAGGTGGTCAATGATTTCCGGCCGCGCGATCGCGACGTGGCAATGGTGTTTCAAGATTATGCGCTCTATCCGCATATGAGCGTGGCCAAGAACATTGGCTTCGGCCTCAAGGCTCGCAAGATGCCGAAGCCAGAGGTCGAGGTGCGCGTGGCCGAGGCGGCACGCATGCTTGGCATCACTCCCTTGCTGGGGCGTTTCCCGCGCCAATTATCCGGCGGCCAGCGCCAGCGCGTCGCCATCGGCCGCGCCATAGTCCGCAACCCGCGCATCTTTTTGTTCGACGAGCCGCTGTCCAACCTCGACGCACAGCTTCGCGACGAAATGCGCGGCGAAATCAAACGCCTTCACCAGGACATTGCGACAACGATGATCTACGTCACCCATGACCAGATCGAAGCGATGACGTTGGCTGACCGCATCGTGCTGATGCGCGACGGGTTGATAGAGCAGCAGGGCGCGCCACTCGAGTTGTTCGAGCACCCGGCCTCAACGTTCGTCGCTGGGTTCCTGGGTTCGCCGCGGATGAGCTTCCTGCCAGGTACCCTTGCCTTGGACGCAGGCGCCGCTGCCATCCGGCTCGCGGATGCACTGCTGCCTTTAGCGCGCGGCAGGGGGCTGAAGGGCGTCGCGGACGGACAGCAGGTGCTGCTCGGGTTGAGGCCAGAACACCTCACTCGTGCGCACACTGCAACGCCGGAGCAGGGCACGTTTCGCTATGAGGCAACGATCGACCTGCTGCAGCCGACCGGCTCGCGCAGTTACGCGACATTCCGACTGGCCGGCGCGCCGGTGATGGCTGAGCTGCAGGCGCACGATGTCAGCCGTCCGGGCGAGAAGCTTGCGATCGACATCAACATGAACCGGGCCTCGATCTTCGACGCCACGACGGAGCGCGCAATTTGACCTCGGCAGCTTCCCTGGCAGTCCGCTTGTGTGGCACCGAAGAGCTCGAGGCACCGCTGCGCACGCTGCGCGCCGGATCCTTGTCGGTCGCGTTCGACAATGGGGCGTTGCGTTACATCCACGTTGGGACGATCGAGGTCTTGCGCGGAATCTCGTTTCTTGTACGGGACGAAAACTGGGGAACATGTACCACCGTTCTCGATGATCTGCGGATCGACGAGAGGCCGGATGCGTTCGCCATTGAATACCGTGCAACATGTGCTGCAACATCCGGCCGCCTGATTTACCGGGCGCGCGTCTCAGGCCGTGGCGATGGTGCGCTGTCGTTTGTGGCGGAGGCAGAGCCCGAGACCGACCTTTTGACGAATCGGACCGGCTTCGTCGTCCTTCATCCGATCGAGGGCTTAGCCGGCAAGCCGATAAAGGTGCTGCATGAGGATGGTCACGACGAGCTATCGTTCTTGCCGGACCACATCGATCCAAAATGTCCGTTCACCGACATCCGGGCGTTGTCGCACGAGATCGCGCCTGGGATCTGGGCGACATGCGCCATGGAGGGTGATGCCTTTGAGATGGAGGACCAACGCAATTGGTCTGACGCCTCGTATAAAACATATGTCCGCCCTCTGCGTCGCCCGTGGCCTTACAGACTGCCCAGGGGCCAGAAATTCACGCAGGCCGTCCGGCTTCACGTGTCAGGAACGCTCCCTGCCGGGACGTCTGAAAATCGCAATCCACTCATCAACCTGACGATCGGCGGACCGGTCGGCCGAGTGCCCCGCACTGGCGTCGGCGTCGCCGCCGACGAGGCAAAGCACGCGCTCGAAACCCCCGAGCTCCTACGACGAATGGCTCCCCAGTGGATGGTCTGCCAGGTCGATCTCCGGATCGCACACGGCCAGGACGAACTAGAAAGCTACGCCGCGCTCGCACGGCTGACCGGCGCTGGAGTGGTCCTCGAGATTATCACCAAGGGCACGCGCGATCCATTCGGCGAATTGGCGCCGGTCGCGGATGCTGTCCACTCACTCGGCCTCAAACTAGAAGCTGTCTCCGTCTTTCCTGCGCAGGACATGACATCCGTACAGCCGGGAGCACCGTGGCCGACTATGCCCAGCTTCCACGAAAGCTACTCCGCCGCTCGCCGGGCTTTCCCGGGCATCGCGCTGGGCGGCGGCATGGCCGCTTACTTCACCGAACTCAACCGCAAGCGTCCGCCAGCCGAAGCGCTCGACTACGTGACCTTCACCACCTGTCCCAGCGTGCACGCCGCAGATGATGTCTCGGTGATGGAGACACTTCAGGCAATCCCCCATCTAATCCGCTCCGCGCATGCTTTCATGGGGGAACGCTTGCCACTGCGTATCGGTCCCATCCAGCTCGGCTGCCGTGAGAACCCATACGGAAAATCCACTACGCCGAATGAAGCGAACGCTCGCGTCTGTCTATCGCGCATTGATCCTCGTCAGCGCGGGCTGTTCAATGCGGCTTGGACTGTCGGATATTTCGCGGCCTGCGCTCGCGAAGGAATCGATGCCGTCGCGTTCGGTGACTTCGCCGGCCCCTTTGGCCAAATCCATAGGAAGGCTGATTTCGTGCAGCCATGGTATGACCAGCAGGATGGCCCAACGGTCTATCCCGCTTTCCATGTCTTGGCTGGTCTCTCAAAGCTCGGCGGAGCCACCTTGCTGTCCGTAGGAACTTCCGGCTGTGACGGCGTCGTGACGATCGCGGCTGAAAAAGATCGCCGCGTGACCCTGTGGGTCGCTAACCTTACCGCCAAGACGCAATCTGTGAGGCTTTCGGATTCGCCGAGCAGCGCCCGCATTGCTCTTCTCGGCGCCGAGCAGTTCGAGCGGGCGGCAACCGATCCCGACTTCATGGAAAGTTCCGCAAGACCGCTGGATGATCAAAGCATCTCGCTTGGCGCCTACGCCGTCGCGCGAGTCGACCTCGATCGATCGTCTTAGGCCTAGCCGATGTTCGCTGTTTGGCCAAACCCCCGTCAAAGATGAGGGTGGTAGTTCCATACTCTAAGGCAGCGCGCGGGATCCATCTCGCTTATACGTTCTACTATCGCGACGCCGACCAGGCTCGCCAGGTTCCGCCTGCCGAGACGCCAAGTTTTGAGGCCGCTCGCGCCGAAGCGATCCGTTGCGTAATCGGGCGATGACGATATGACCGGATGGTTAGTGCGCATGCGCGATCAGGCAGGCAACGAGCTTTGCACGATCAGCGTCTGCGAGGCCGAAGCCGCACCGCAAACGGAAACAAGCCGGTTAGGCAGCACCGCTCACGTCTGTGTCGATACGCCAGCCCTTATTCAATTAGATCGTCGCCGATCGGAACTTTTGTGATGTTGAGCCCTTGTCCATTGAACAGTGGAGGTACCAATGGCTAACCTGGGAAAATTGGCGATCGCGATGCTCGGCGTCTTGGCATACCAAAATCGCGACAAGATCGGCGACATGATCCGTGGAGCGGGTGATCGCAACCCAAATGATCCGCAAGGCGGGATTCTGGATCAGCTTTCAAAAGGCGTTTCGGGGACCGCGCTTGGCGATATTCTCGACCGGTTCAGAGGGGCAGGCGCCGGATCGAAGGTCGATTCGTGGGTAGGCACCGGGCCGAACGAGCCGATCCAGCCAAGCGAGGTGGAAGCAGCCATAGACGAAGAAACCCTGACTTCCCTCTCGATGCAGACCGGCCTTTCGCGCGAGGAACTCATAAGCCGGATCACGCGAGATTTGCCTGAGGCCGTCAGCAAGATGACGCCTACTGGTGAATTGCCCGTTGAGGCGCCGAAAAGCTCCGGTGAGACGACCTTGCTCGACGACGTGCCATCGCACAGGACGCAAGCGAATTCAGGCGGTCAAAGCGATATCTAAGGTGACGGCTATCTAAATCGTACTGGCGCGCGAGTTGGCATGATCGGGCAGGGCGGTCACGGTGGTCATACAGCAAACGTACTTGCCGAGTTGGATCTATTGGCCGCGCTACTCGATTCCCGCTGGCGCATTCCAGGCACATCAATTCGTTTTGGACTGGATGCGCTCGTAGGTCTGGTTCCCGTACTCGGAGATGCGGCGACGGGCATTATCTCGGCCTACATCGTCTTGCGAGCTCGAAACGTCGGTGCCGGAAATGGGTTGGTCGCCCGCATGCTAGGCAACGTGCTGCTGGATACGCTCGTAGGAAGTGTCCCAATTCTCGGCTCGATCTTCGACGTCTATTTTAAGGCGAACAATCGCAACATCAGACTGCTGCGCCGTCACATCAACAAGTGAGGCGGATAAGCAATCGTCGCGATGCAATTCTTCTAAAAGGCTCGGAACCGACAGGGGCGCTGGGGCTTGAGTCGCGATTCCTGGAGTCGCGAGCATATGACCAGTGCCATTGACCGGCTTTCGTTCATCGAGTTCCAATCGCCCACACTGGTCGAGAAAGCTCCCGAAGGCGGAGATTGGCTTCACGAGATCAAATATGACGGCTACAGGACGCAGCTGGTCGTTGAAGGCGGAAAGGCGCGAGCATTCACACGTCGCGGCCACGATTGGTCCCACCGTTACAAGAGGATTGTTCAGGCCGCGGCAAGCCTGCCGGTCAAATCCGCTATCATCGATGGTGAAGCTGTCGTCCTGGGCGACACCGGCCTGCCGGACTATCAAGCCCTGGAACGTGAGCTGGGCAACCCAAGTTCGCTGCGGATGACTCTCTACGCTTTCGACCTCCTGTACCTCGATGGCCGTGATCTACGGGAACAACCGTTAGTGAAGCGCAAGGCTGCGCTGAAGAAGCTGCTGACCGAAACCGAGCCAACCCTGACTTATGCCGAGCATCTGGAGGTGAACGGCAATGATATGTTCGACCATGCCTGCCGGATGGGCATAGAGGGAATCGTATCCAAGCGAGCGGATGCTCACTACCGCTCGGGCGTCCAGACCAGTTGGGTCAAGGTCAAATGTGTCAAGAGCGACACTTTTCCAATCGTGGCTTTCGTCGAGAAACTTGGCGCGCAGCCGCGCCGCATCGCATCGTTGTACATCGGCAGGCGAGAGGGCGACCGGCTGCTTTATGCCGGGAAGGCCCAGACCGGCTATACGCTGGACGCAGCCCGGCGCGTTAGGGAGCGGCTTGATCCGCTTGTAACCGCCAAGTCACCGCTGTCGGAGCCGATCAAGAAGCCCAAGGCGACATGGGTCAAACCAGACGTTCTTGCCGAGGTGCAATTCAGTGGCGTGTCGGACCGGGGCATCTTGCGTGAGGCGGTCTTCAAGGGACTCCGCGAGGACCTTCAGGCAATCCCGCCCAAGCCTCCGTCGCCCTCCAAGCGGAGGTCGGAAGGCCAACACGGCGTCCCGCGCGAGAACATTCTCCAGCTGCTACCCGATGCGGTTGCACCTTCCAAGGAAGAGCTGGCAGACTATTGGCGGCGGGTCGCTGATCAAGCTCTAGTTGATCTGGTTCGGCGACCGCTGAAGCTGGTCCGCCACGCCTCCGGCGCAACCTTCTATCACAAGGGACCGCTACCTCGGATACCGGCGTCCGTACATCAGCTCCGGGTTCAAAAGCGCGAAGGCGGCGAAGGCATTCGGGTATGGATAGATGACATGGATGGTCTGCTTGGCTTGGTCGAGATGGATGCCGTTGAGCTTCATCCGTGGAACGCGACGATTGATGACATCGAACATGCGGACCGGCTCGTCCTCGACCTCGATCCCGGAGAAGGCGTTCCATGGGACGATGTGATCGAGGCCACGCTGGCGCTACGGGGCATCTTGGAAGCGGCAGGCTTGGAGAGCTGGCCAAAGGTCACTGGCGGCAAAGGCATCCACTTGATGGCCCCGCTCGTTGCGAAGATGACCCATGACAGCGCCCGGACACTGGCCAAGTCGCTCGCCCACCGTCTGGTTGATACCGATCCTGACCGATACCTGTTGTCAGCTGACCCCGCAGCCCGAGGAGGCCGGATCTTTCTCGACTATCTCCGCAACGGACAGGGCAATACCGCAATAGGCGCTTTTTCCCCGCGAGCGCGGCCCGGCTTCCCAATTGCCCACCCGGTCACATGGAAGCAAGTCGAGGCGGGCATCCGGCCAGACGTTTTCACGCTCGCGCAGCCTTTCAGACCCGCTCGTCGAAAAGCCGCGTGATGCGTCGCGACCATCAGCCGGTATCAGCGAGTTTCCTTGCCTCGCGTCCGAGCCTCTTCCGGTCGTTGCCGTGTTCTCTGATTAGCTCGCGCGTTCTGGCGTGATACGATGCTGTTTGGCGAAATAGCCAACCTCATAATCTTCATCGACTGATACACGGTTGCGATCTCGAAAATCACGCTTGCTCTTATCGTCTGCCATCATCTTTCCTCCTGATCAGAGAAACAACGACCGACGTTGTATGTTCCCGGCGCCTCACTTCGGCCGCCAGAGGCGCGGGCTGTCCGACCGTACTGGGGCCGCAGCCATTGCGAAGGTGATCTGGCGAAAGTTGGTTGGCCAAAGGCAAGGGTGATTTCGTTTGCTGTTCGGGATAGCTGACCGTCGATCGAGCCTGTCTGCGGGCCTCTTGGTTTTTACGACGCCAGTCGGAACCCAGACGGGTCGCAGATGATTCAGATGCGCATCCGGGCTATCAACGAGGATCGTGAGCAAAATGGCGGGGGGTGACCACGAAGGCGACAAAACTGCGCTCCGGGAGCCCAAGGTTTCGTCTAGGACGCATGACCCGGGTCACAGCGCCGCGGCACGAGTTCGACTTCATCACCAAGGTCGGCCGCATAGACCACGCCGGAGCTCTCGCAATGTTGCAGAGGCATATGGGAGATATAGAGGCGGTCTTTTTCGGAACTGATGTTTTGGCTAAAGCGCTAGACCAGCCTGCCGAGTGACGCTCAGTTAATCCCTATCGCGGCGCCCAGCCAGCCTTTCCGTTGCCGCTCAGTAAGCCGGCACAAGGCGCGTGTTTCGCAACGGCAAGGCCATGGTGAACTGCAAGCCGTCACGATGGTAGTTCAATTCGATCTTGGCGTTGCATTGCACGGTCACGACTTTTTCCAGAAGTGTCGTGCCAAACCCCCGGCGACTGGGCTGCTCGACTTTCGGCCCATCTCGTTCCCGCCAGTCAAGATTGACGATCTGTGTATCGCCGGACCCGCCTAACGACCAGCGGACATCAAGGCGGCCTCCCGTTTGCGAAAGCGCGCCAAACTTCGACGAATTGGAGGCCAGTTCGTGGAAAGCCATCCCGACAGGGACCGCAATGTCGGCGACTAGCGCTACGTTCGGGCCTTCCAGAACGATACGCGGCCTGTCGCGCGTCTCATAGTGGTCAAGCTCGCTTTCGAGCAGCTTGTGCAGGGAGGCAGTCTGCCAATAATCGTCGGTAAGCATCGAATGGGTCTGGGCCAGGGAAACGAGCCTGGCTGAAAAATCGCGTACGAAATCATCGACGTTGCCGCTCGACTTGGCCGTCGCGCCCATCATGGCGCGAACGTTGGCCAGCGTGTTCTTGACGCGGTGATGCAGCTCGCGGATGAGCAATTTCTGCCGATCGGCGACCTCCCGCTTCTGTTCGATGTAGGACTGGACCTCACGCTGGCGGGCGCGGGCACGCAAGGCGGAGCGCACCGAGTTGGCGAGGCTCGAAGCCAGAAATGGCCGTTCAAGCACGATCAGATAGCGGTCCAGAAATGCCATCCGCGTGTCGACTTCGTTCCCCCGCATCGTCAGAAGCACGATCGGAAAATCCGACCATGCGGGTTGGGCTTCAAGCCAGGCCGCAAACTGCGTTCGATCGGAACTGAGCAGGGCCTCCTCGGCCACGACAAGGCACTGAGCCTCGTCGAGAAGCGGCACTGCCTCTTCCAAGCTGCCGCACACACGCGAGGCAATCTGGTTTGTAGCCAGGATGGAGGCCGCGATCCTCGCGTCACGGCCAAGCGGCGCCAGCACGAGAACGGCGGGGCTGGACGACATCACAGCGCCTTATCCCTCAGAAGGTCTGTCGGCTTGCCTTCAAATTCCGGAGATCCCATCAGGATGCCGCGGAATTGTTCCAGTGGCTCACCTACGGCCACGCCGTTACCGCCGATTTTAAACTCACGAATCGTCTCTTCGTGGGGGCCGACACGTTTCTTGACAACGGAAATCGCGCGTCTCAACTGACCTGCGTTCTCGAAGAAGCGCAGAAGCATGATGGAATCGCAGAGATAGGTCATGTCGACCGGCGCTGCCGTTTGCCCAAACAGCCCGTGATTGGCCAACAGCAGGATCGTCGCCACTGCCTTCTGATTGAGATAGGTGAGGATCTCGTGCATCTGAAGCACCAGATGTTGTTCTTCGGACATGGCATTGAGATAGCCAGTTAGGCTGTCGATCACGACGATCCGCACATTGGATTCTTCGACGGCCGCTTGGATGCGCGAAGACAATTCGCCTGGTGAAAGCTCAGCCGGATTGACAGATTCAAGCATCAGCGTGCCGTCCTCGGCAAACGGCTCCAGGTCCATGCCGAGCCCGGCGGCGCGCGCCAAGAAGATGCGCTTTGTCTCGTCAAACAACAGCACCAGCACACGCTCGCCACGCTCGAGTGCGGCATAGCAATAGGTGCAGGCAATGGTAGACTTGCCAACGCCAGACGGCCCCATCAGCATCGTGCTGGTACCACGGGCCAGCCCGCCGCCAAGCAGGGTGTCGATCCGGTTGTTGCTCATGGCCGGCGTATCATGCTCGGCCACCTCATGCTCGGCTGCAACGAGCCGCGGATAGGCGATAACGCCGCCTGGGCGAATGACGAAATCGTGAAAGCCGCCCCGGATCTGCACGCCGCGCATTTTGATCACGCGTAGCCGCCGACGCTCTCCACCATAGACGGGCGACAGCTGCTCCATCCGAATGACGCCGTGACTGATCGAATGCAAATTGAGGTCATCCTGCTCAGCGGTCAGGTCGTCGAGCATAAGCACCGTCACATTGTTGAGCATGAAGAAGCTCTTCAATGCCAACACCTGGCGCCGATACCGCAGTGACCCTTGCGATAAAAGTCGAATTTCAGAGAGCGAATCGAACACCACGCGATCGGGTCTGACGCGTCCGATCTCGGCCATGGCAGACTGCACGGTTTCGCCGAGTTCCAATTCCGAGGAATGGATCAATGTCTGTAGCTGCGCAGGATCGAAACTGAGCTCCGGCGGCACAAGTTCAAGAATTTGCACCCCCTTCAGATCCCAGCCGTGACGGCCAGCAACCGAGAGCAGTTCGCGCTTGCTTTCTGACAAAGTGATGTAAAGGCATGTCTCGCCATTCTTGGCGCCCTCGATCAAAAACTGGAGGCCAAGAGTGGTTTTTCCAGAACCTGGTTTCCCTTCGATGAGATGGGAGCGGTTCCTGGCGTAGCCGCCACGAAGAATGTAGTCGAGGCCGCTAACTCCAGTTGTGATCGCCGAGGCGTCGTCTCTGTCCAACTAATCCCCCAATGTAATTTCGAGAACCAGATAACGACGGGCACCTTTCGCGGTTCCACGTCTCTCGGTGAGCGCCCTTGTCGTGAGACTCACGAAAAGGCGACAAGAAACGCGGCAAAAAAGGGCGCCGTACCTCTCGGAGCCCTTTTTCAAGTTCAGTTTGGAACCGGCGACCTACCAGCCTTGCCGGCCATACCAGTCATCGATGTCGCGCCGAGCGCGGTCCTTCTCAATGCCGTAGCGCTCCTGAATCTTGCCTTCCAACTGATCGCGGTTACCGGCAATACGGTCCAGATCATCGTCTGTGAGTTTGCCCCACTGTTCCTTGACCTTGCCCTTTACCTGCTTCCAATTGCCTTCGACACGGTTCCAGTCCATGGCACCTATCCTTGTTTGTTTCGGACTGAGAAAAACGCCGTAACGCTACCGGAGTTCCCGTCAAGTTTGAGCAGATCGACCGATCGAAGCGTGCGAGGTAGGCGGCCCCGAAGCAACCCGCTCTGGAACGCGATGATGGCTTGCCGCGCCGGCTGTGTTCTCCACACTCTTGGCCACAGTCGCTCGCGAGACCAGCTTCGTTGGACAAACAGCGACAGGGATAGCGTGAAGCCAACTATGCTGCGTTGGTCATCCAAGCCTGGCGTCAGATACTAATTCTTGCTGTCGGGAGCCATGTTCCCTGCGGCTTTTGCCCTGAAGCGCCTTACCCGGCTGCGTGTGCCGCAGCTCTCATCCGAGCACCACCGCCTGCGCCCGCCACGCGAGGTGTCGATGAAAAGCCAACCGCAGTTCGGCCCGGTGCACTCGCGCACGCGGCGGCGGTCATTCCTGGACACCAAAAACTCGGCTGTCTCAAAGGCCACGCGGTGGCCGATCGTGTTCAGACTGGCTGCGTCGGTCCACTGCCAAGCGAGGCGGTCGCCGGACGGGAAAAGCGAGCGCTTCGGCAGGGCTAGGGCGACTGCATCGCGCACGATTTGCAAGGCATCGTCCGGCACCCGGGCGCCTGCCGCCTCGGCCTGGAGAGCCGCGTAAACGGCCTCGCGCAAAATCTTGGCCTTTTCCAATGCCGCCTCCGCAAGGAGCGGGCGGGCGGGAGCCTCCGCGAGCAGTGCTCGCGCCTCATCGACGTCGATCAAATCGGCACGTCCAGCCCAGACGACCAGGTCGGCATAGGTCTGCAAGAGGTCTGGCCCCCACACATCGCGTCGCGCGTCGACCGTGTTGACGAAGTCCAAGCAGGGGTGACCGCCAACCATGCGCATGTCGACGATAGTCTTCGCACCATCCATCCCGGAAACATCGGTTGGCGGAACCGTATTGGCAAGAGGCCGTTGTAACGAAATAAACGTCTGTTGGCCGTTACGACGAACCAACAACGCCCAGCGAAGGCTGCTTCCGATGAACCGCAACACAGCGACATTTCTGGTTTTATGTGTGATCTGGGGCACCACGTGGATCGGTATCAAGGCAGGGATCGCCACCGTGCCGCCTCTGATGTTCGCAGGCACGCGTTTTACAGTAGCCGGCTTGCTGATCCTCAGCGCGACGCGCCTAAGGGGCGCTGCTCTACCACGGGTGGCGAAAAGGAGTTGGCCGCGTCTTTTCGTTGTTACGTTGTTCATGATTCCGCTTTGCTATGGCCCACTCTTTTGGGGCATGCTCTACGTCGATACGGGCACCGCGGCTGTTCTTGAGCTTTCGCTGACCCCCGTCACGCTGCTTGGGTTTGCGTTGCTTCTGGGGGACGAACGCTATGACGGCCGCAGGCTCTTTGCGATTTTGCTCGGTGCGGCCGGTCTGTGCGTCCTGTTCGGGCCCGAAGCCTATGCTAGTTGGACACACGCAGACCAGCAGGGCAGGGGGCTCCGGCTGCTGGCGATGACAGCGGTGGCGTCGGCAGCTTTAATCTATGCATGGGGTTCGGTGCTCGCGCGGCCGCTTCTTGAGGTATATTCATCGGACTTCATCGCCGGCTTCACCACCCTTTTCGGGGGCGCATTCCTAATTCTCATCTCACTCGTTGTGGAGCCAGGCGCGACCGCGGCTCTAAAAGGCAATTGGGGCTGGCCGGCCTGGGTCGGGTGGCTGTTCCTCGTGCTGTTTGGTTCGTTCATAGGCTACACTCTATTTATCCGGCTCCTGCACGAAATCGGCGCCTCGCGCGCCGGAGCATTTGCCTTCGTCTCACCCGTCATTGCCGTCGTGCTTGGCATCATCACCTACGGCGAGGAGGTTAGCCTGATCGACATCATCGGCATGGCTATCATGCTCTTCGCAGCGTTTCTTGCGCTACGCGAGCGCAAACAGGAAAGATCATCCGCTTCCCCGCCGTTGATTCCACGCTCCGCGCGGGCTGATGGCAGAATATGAAAGACGGCGCGCGCATCCAGCCGCCAATCAGCCTTGAGACGGAAAAGCACAAGGTTCGCGTCTATGCGAAAAGAGGGCTGTCCCGGGAGCGTATCCCGCCTACCACCGGCGGCGAGGAAAGCTCCAGCTCATATGACAACACTAGTCGGCGAGGGATTTTGCCGAGTTGCTGTCAAGATGGCAGGCGGGATTTGATGGAAAAATCGCGAGGCTGCAATCAGCGACCTATTCGTTCCGATCGCGATGCAGGCTATCCGCCAACGCGTCGACAAAGTGTCAGCCGCATCGCTTCAGTTCCGCCACCTGAACGCCGAGACGGAATGCCTGACCATCGGCATAAGAACGTGCATAGCTTTCTGCTTCGAACGGAAACGTCAGGGTGCTGCCGTAGGCGGTGATGCGGACCGTCCACTTCTTGTCGCGAACGAGTTCGACCGAATTGTCGGGCGACGTCATGATTTCCTCCGGCACCAGCAAGGCGAAGGCACGGATAACGTCGCAAAGGTCGTTTGAATGCAAACAATCCGACACGCTCATGTCGCTTGTTCTATACGCCCAGACTTTCTCTCGATTAGAGCAGCGCCCGGCTGCAATGTCGGTGGCGTTAAGTCCCCTAGCTGCCAAGACCTTTCCCATTGGGTCGGTCCCCTTGCGGCCTCACGCAGCGACCTTTCTGAACCCAATCGCCGAGATCGTCAGCCCGCAGTGTCTTCGAGAGAATAGCCGGCAAGCCGCAGGGTGCGAATGGCAACTCTGCGACGACTGCTTCAACAACTTTCGCGACTGGCTCATGTGAACGTCGACCACCTGGGCGCTCACACTGGCTTTCTGCGACCAGCCAGCTGCGATGAATTCATCACGGCTGATCACCTTTCAGGATTCTCGAGCCATGTGGCGCAGCAACTTGAACTCGATCGGCCCAAGAGGAATTTTCCCCGGTGCTGCAAAGACGGTGGTATCGAGCTCCATCTCGACGCCGCGATATGTCAGTGGTCTGCGCTTCTGGGCCAATTTTCGTGACGGTAGCCCAATCGCGAGCCTTCGCAGGTGTTCGAGGAGCTATTGCGGCGCAAATGGTCTGATGAAGCGTTCGTCGACCCCGGGCTGCAACAGCCGGTGCTGACCTTCAGCACCTGGGGATATCAAGGCGACACAGGGCAGGGAATTGGTCCGGGCATCCCGCTTCAGCCGGCCGCTCCCGTCGCCAGCTCATTGTCTGGCCGACAGTCCAGCACAATTCCCACGCACCGGCCTTTTCGCGGCAAGACCTAGCGCGTCATCGATCGAGCGGGCCAGCTTGCTGCCGAAGCCATCCACCTGCCGAATGTGGCTTAGGAGCAGATAGAACTCCGCATGCTGCGAGGGAGATGCACCGGCCCGCGGCTCCGTCGAACTCAGCGAGGGAAACGGAGGTCAGCTCTTCGCAGTCCAACTTCGAGAGCAGACGTTCCTGGATTGGCCTTGGCACATTTGTGAACGGTCGATTCCAATGGCTGTCAAAGAGTACGGCGCGACATTGAGGGCGCAGCGAACCACCTCGAAACCGGTCGAGCTAGTAGCCGGGCCGGGTCAATCCGAGACAATTTCGTAGTGAAGAAGCTGGGCTTCGTCGAGTGCCGACTTCACTCCAGGCGAGATGACGCCGCAGCCGAAGAGGATAATATCTTCACGGCGTACGAATACTTCATGGCCCAGTCCCATGGACACAAATGTGCCCGAAGAGCTTCGTTCGAGAAGCCGAGCTCTGCCATTCAATATGGTGAAGGCGGCGTGGCGCCTCGATACCCAGGGCCGCTCGACGATGATATCGCATTCCGCCGATCTGCCGACTGTCACGGATTCGCCGTTTCGACAGGATCGCAGCTGATCTCTGTAGCGGATGACCAGATGAATCTGCCGCGGCAGGACCGAGCGTCTATCTGTAGTGGCGCCATGGCTGGTGATCTGCGTACCGGGGCCCCCATCGTCGCTCCACAGGGTATAGACATCGAAGAACTCTTGCTTCCCCTTCAAGGCCATTTTGTCGAGGAGCCGCAGGCCCTTGCGGCTTCTCGGGGAAAGGGCTTCGCAGAAGCTCTGGCTGATCAGCACCTCTCCGGGGTTCGCCGTGGTGGACAACCTTGCGGTGACATTGACAACGTCACCGAATATCGCGCCCCGCGCGCGAATGACCGCCCCGAAATGCAATCCGATACGGGCGCTTAACGGACCTTTAGTCAGTTGGTGGCTGATTTGGCAGACGGCCGTCAGCGCCATTTCCGGGCTCTCGAAGAGGCTGAGTATGTCATCGCCCTTCGAGTAAATGAAATCACCACCGTGTTTGGCGACGATCTCGCGCATCGTGTCCAGGCAATCCGAGACCTGCTGTAGAGCGGCATCGTCTCCGATCCGCTCATAGAGTGGCGTGCTGCCCACGACATCAGCTAAGAGGACTGCGGCAAGAAGCGTTTCCTGGTCCATCGATCTCGTGTCCGACCCAAAAAGTCAGCGTGCGTGTATAACACACGAGGTTGCCTGCGACATATCTGCTCGTGCGCCTGGGGCCGGGGCGATGCCTCAGGTGATCGTCGCGGACGGACGGGCGTATGCCATTCATCGGCTTCGTGCCGACATCCAGAACCCTCTTCGCCCCAATCGTTCGCGACTTCGGTGCTATGAGTGGACTTGGTCTTTTTAGGTTCGGAAAGGCTGACCGAGTTGCAACGGGCGACGGCCTTCTCATGCACCATCAACCACGACCCGATCTCGGCCCTCCGACTTCGCACGGAATAGTGCCAGATCGGCGGCTTTGACGAGATCATTCGGGCTCTCGTTCGTATTTGGGACCGGTGGCGACGCCAACGCTGTGCTTTGCGATACGATCACGGATCCATTGATCAGATTTCAGGTATATTCTCTTTGAAGATCACCTGAAGTCGTGGTTGATGCGGTTCATAGTTCAGGTGCCTGACAGAGTGGCTTAAAATGTTGAGCGCTTCCCGCGCCTCGACGCGCGGATTTTGATCTATGACCGCATCGAGCGTCCCATCCAACAAAAGTTCCTTGGTGCCGTCTGTCACCTCGTGGCCGAGAAAGAGAATGTCTTTGGCGCGTCCACGCTCCTTGAGCGCCCGAGCGATGCCGGTGTTGCCGGCGCCGACATTGTAGATCGCGGCAAGATCGGGGTGCCGGTCCAGAAGCGCTGATGCTTCCGAATAAGCCTTCTCTCGGTCATCCAGCATTTCGCGCATCTCGACGATCTTGAGATTGGGCGACTCCTCGGTCAAGATGTGCCGGAATCCCATCTCGCGTTCCTCATGGCCGCGATAGGACAGCGAGCCGGCGAACAGCGCCACCTTGCTTGGGCGTTCGGATCCCATGAAGCGGTTGAGCAGATAGCCGGCCAGCCGCCCCGCGGCGCGGTTGTCGATGCCGATATAGGCCACTCTCGGAACATGCAGGATGTCGGAGGCGATGGTCACCACCTTGACATCATTGGCTGACAGCGAGCGGATCGCCTCGCGCACCGTTGGATGATCGAGCGCGATCACGCCGACGCCTTGTGTCTGTCCACGCAATTCTTGCAGCAGGCGGGCGAGCCGGTCGGGGTTGAAGCCCTCTATGGTGGCGATGTGGACGTCGAGATCGGGGCGCGCTAGGGCCTGCGCCTCGATGTGTCGATGCAGCATCTTGATGAAGGAATTGGTGCCGGCCGGCAGAGCGAAGTCGAGACGGATGACCTCTCCAGGTGAGGGCCTGGGCGGCGCTCCGTTCGGGCCCTCCGCGATGTAGCCGAGGCGCTGCGCCATTTCGAGCACGATCTCACGCGTGCGCGCCCGCACACCGGGCCTGTTGTTCAGCACGCGGTCGACGGTGGCGGCGGAAACGCCGGCTTCCCGGGCTATGTCAGTCAAGGTGGAACGCACCGTCTTCATCTCCTCAATGCATCAGATCGCACAATGCCGCTAGCCCGTCCGACGGCGCCACAGCTGCCAGCCATCAGCGATTCTGATGGGAAATGATGTATCGAGCCTTAGCCGATGCGCAAGGAGGTTGGGCTAAATCGCGTCGCCCGGCGTGATAGTCGCGTGCCAGAAAGGCAGATTTCCCATCAAATCGAGGCATTGAGCCCGTGTGTCGACCTTTGCATGACGTATTTTCTCCGCGGTTGCGGTGTTACGATGTATTTTGAGTATTTATGATGTTGACAGCCTTCCGGTGCTGCCGTCAATATCCCTCAATGGGCTCGTGGAGGAAACATTGGCCCTGAGGGAGGAATTCCAATGTCTGATCTGATCCGCATATCGCGACGCCGATTGCTGGCGTCCGGAGGAAAGGCGGCGGTGTTCGTAGCCGCGGCAGGTATCGCCCCGCAATTCATCCGTCCCGGCCGTGCCCTTGCGGCCGACGCGCTGGCGCCAGGCATGGTCGGCGGCCCCACCGGTTTCGAGGGCGCCGAGCGCTATCAATATGGCGCCGACACGCCGGAAGGCCGTGCCGTTGAGGCGGCCAAGGCCTTGAAGGGAGCTGGCAAGGCACCGGCCAAGATCGTACTTGGCCTGTCGGATGGCTCGATTGGCCAACTCACACAGCCTTTCCCTGCGGGTGCGCCGTCGATCAAGGAGCTGTGGGAAAAGGAGACCGGCATCCAGATCGAGATCGTCGGCCTGCCGAACGGCCAGGAATTCACCAAGACGATGCAGGACATCTCCACCAAGGGTGGGGCCTATGACATCTACTCGACGGAATGGAACCGCCTCGGCGACCTTGCCGAGACCGGCGGCATCGCCAAGCTCGACGACTTCGTCGCCCAGTACAAGCCCGAATGGGACGATCCCAAGACCGGCTATGTCGACGGCGCCAAGGGCGTGTCGCTGCTCAACAAATATCGCGGGTCCAACTATGGCGTGTCGCTGGACGGCGACTTCCAGACCTGGGTCTACCGCACCGACCTGTTCGGCGACGCTGCCGAGCAGAAGGCGTTCAAGGACAAATTCGGCTACGATCTGGCGCCGCCGAAGACCTGGAAGCAGCACAGTGACATCGCGGGCTTCTTCCAGCGGCCCGACAAGGGCCTGTTCGGCTCCACCGACCTGCGCAACCAGGGCTGGGGCTACACCAACTGGTATCAGCGCTATGTCTCGATGGCATCGCCCAACCAGTTCCTGTTCGGCGACGACGGCAAGCCGCTGATCAATTCCGAGCACGGCATTGCCGCCACCAACGAATATGTCGGCTCGCTGGTTCATCACTCGCCGGACGCGATCTCCTGGGGCTGGCCGGAGCAGTATGGAAATTTCGCCAAGGGCGGCGCGGCGATGACCTGCGCCTTCTCGAACCTGCCGAAATTCCTCGACAATGCCGGCAACAAGGATTCTGCCGTCACCGGCAAGATCGGCTCGATGCTGCCGCCCGGCCGCGAAGTCGACGGCAAGCTGATCAGCCGTTCCGTGCTGTGGTTCTCGCTGACCGGCATGGTCTCGTCGCAGTCGAAAAACCAGGAGGTCGCCTACCTTTTGCTGCAGTGGCTGGGCTCCGCCCGCATCTATGCCTGGATGAGCGCCAATCCGGGCGGCTATCTCGATCCGTTCCGGCTCTCGGATTTCTCCGATCCGCTGGTGCGCCAGACCTACCACGCCTACCACATCGACGTGGTGCGCGAGACGGTCGCCCGCACGGTGCCGACGATCAACTATCCCGGCGCCACCGCCTTCCACAACGCATTGGACGAAAATCTGATGGCGTCGCTGACCAAGGCCAAGACAGCGGAACAGGCGATGGCCGACACGGAAGCGGAGTGGAAGAAGATCGCCCGCCGCATCGGCGAGGACAAATTGCTCGAAGCCATCAGGACGAACAAGGAGGCCTGGCCGACGGTTCTCGACCCGATCAGCTGATCCGTCTCCCTGGATCAGCGCTGGAGGGGAGGAGCATCTGTTCCTCCCCGCCGCAGTCAACGCCACCAGCAAAGCAGCCAGATGAAGCGTTCCGTCCCCTTCGAGATATTCCGCTACGCCGCGATCTTCGCGGCGATGGCGGTGACGCTGGTACCGATCCTGTGGATGGTGTCGATGGCCCTCAAGCCGATCGCCGAATGGTCGGCGACCGGCGCCGACCTGACATGGTGGCCGAAGAACCCGACGCTCGGCAATTTCCAGTTCGTCTTCGGCGAGTCCAACAACAATCTGATCGTGGCGCTCGACCGCACCGCGCTGAAGCCGATCCTGTCGTCGCTGCTGTCTTCGGTGTTCGGCACGGCGATCGCAATGTCGGCGGGCACGGCTGCGGCCTACGGGCTGTCGCGTTTCGGCTCCGGCCAGAACCTGCCGCTGGCGCTGATCCAGCTCAGGCTGTTTCCGCCAATGGCGGTGATGATCCCGGTCATGATCATGTGGGCCTTCCTGAACTTCACCGACAGCTGGTTTGGCCTGGCCCTGATCTACGGCATCGTCACCCTGCCGTTCGCTTTCTGGCTCATGAAGACCTTCTTCGACGACATGCCGCGCGAGATCGAGGAAGCGGCGCTTGTCGAAGGTTGTTCGCGGCTGCGCGTCTTCACGCGCATCACGCTGCCGATGATGCGCGCACCGCTGGCCAGCGCCGCCCTCTTCGTCTTCATCCTCAACTGGTCGGACTATCTGATCGCGCTGCTGCTGACGACGCGTGAATGGGTGACGATCCCCGTCTACATGGCCTCGCTGTCCTCCTCGATGACCGGGCAGCTCTATGGCGCCAAGGCCGCGCTCGGTCTTGTCGCCGCGGTGCCGCCGGTCATCATGGGCATCGCTATCCAGCGCCATCTGGTGCGCGGACTGACCTTCGGCGCGCTCAAGCAATGAGCGCGGTGACCGTGACTGTCTCAAAGGACGCAAAGGCCGCGCTTGGCAAGCCCGTGCTGCGGGACGAGGGAACGCGGCTGGGATTCCGGCTGACGCTGCCGGCGCAGATCCTGGTGCTCTTCATCTCCGTCTTCCCGCTGCTGATGCAGCTCTACATCAGCGTCACCGACTGGTCGCCGCTCTCCGGCCTCGGCTGGTGGAACGCATGGGAGATGTGGAACAGCTTCGCCAACTACACCGACCTTGCCGCCGATGCGCGCTTCTGGAGCGCGCTGAGGCGCACGGCCATCGTCATGGTCGTGTGCGTGCCCGTCGAATTCCTGCTTGGCCTGGCATTGGCGACGCTGTTCGCGGACGATTTTCCGGGCAAGCGGATCTTCTATTCGATCCTGCTGATGCCGATGATGGTGGTTCCGGCGGTGGCCGGCTACATGTTCTTCATGCTGTTCCAGTCGGGCGGGCCGCTGAACGACATCCTGTCGGCACTCAGCGGTTCCCGCGTCACCATCGCCTGGCTGTCTGACCCCACACTGGCGCTGATCGCGGTGATCATCGCCGATATCTGGCAGTGGACGCCGCTGATGTTCCTGATCCTGCTTGCCGGCCTGGTCGGCGTGCCGCAGGACCAGATCAAGGCGGCGACCCTGCTCGGCGCCAACCCGTGGCAGCGCTTCGTCACCATCGTGCTGCCGAAGATGAAGACGATCATCATCATCGCGCTGGCGATCCGCGTCATCGAGAACTTCAAGATCTTCGACACGCTCTACATCATGACCGGCGGCGGCCCCGGCGTCGCCACGGAGACGATCTCCGTCTACATCTACAAGGTCTCGACGCAGGACCTGATCTGGGGCTATGTGGCGGCGATCGCGCTGGCCATCCTGGTCGTGCTTTCGATCGTTGCCGTATTCGCCATGAAGCGCATGGCGCGGGCAAGGCTGGTGCCGGCATGAGCGCGATCCAGCTGCGCAACCTGGTCAAGACCTTTGGCGAGTTCACGGCGCTGAAGACCATGGACCTCGACATCGCCGATGGCGAGTTCATGGCGCTCCTCGGGCCTTCGGGCTGCGGCAAGTCGACGACGATGAACATGATCGCCGGCATGGAGGAGCCGACCAGCGGCAAGATCCTGTTCGGCGAGCGCGACATGGCCGGCGTGCCGATGGGCCGGCGCGGCGTCGGCTTCGTTTTCCAGAACTATGCCATCTTCACCCACATGACGGTGCGCCAGAACCTTGCCTATGGGCCGCGGATGCGCGGTGCGGCGAAAGCTGAGATCGACCGCCGCGTCGGCGCCACCGCCGAGCTGCTGCAGTTGACGCCGCTGCTCGACCGCAAGGCCGACCGTCTCTCGGTCAACATCCTGCAGCGGGTGGCAATCGGACGCTCGGCGATCATGGAGCCGGCCATCTTCCTGCTCGACGAGCCGCTGTCCAATGTCGACGCCGCCTTCCGGGCGGTAATGCGGACCGAGCTCAAGCAGCTGCAGCGCCAGTTCAGGCAGACGATGGTCTACGTCACCCATGACCAGCTCGAGGCCATGACCATGGCCGACCGCATTGCCGTCATGGATCACGGCGTGCTGCAGCAGGTGGGAACGCCGCTGGAAGTCTACAACAATCCAGCCAATGTCTTCGTCGCCCGCTTCATCGGCGCTCCGGGCATGAACCTGCTGAAGGGAAGGCCGGCGGAGAGCGACCGGGGCCTGGTGGTCGATCTCGGGCCACTGGGGGTCACGCCGACGCTGCCGGATGCGCTGGCCGCCACCTTGCGCGGATCGCGCTCTGAGGTGCTTTACGGCTTCCGGCCCGAACAGGTGTCGCTGGTGCAGAGCGGGCAGGGCCTCGCCATGCCGGTGAGCTTCGTCGAGCGGATCGGCGCGAGGACCATCGTCCATCTCGGCGATGGCGAGACCGCCGTGAAGGCGGTGTTCGACAATGCTGTCGGACTGTCGATCGGCGAGCTTGCCGTCGTCGCCCCCGTGGCATCGTCCGTGTGTGTCTTCGATGCCCGCAGCGGCATTGCGATGAAGGCAGGTTGACATGGCCGATATCGTCTTTCGCAATGTCAGCAAGCGTTACGGCACGACGCTCGCCGTCGACGACGCCTCGTTCACCGTCAATGACAACGAATTCTTCTGCTTCTTCGGGCCGCCGCTGTCGGGCAAATCGACAATCCTGCGCCTGGTGCTCGGGCTGGAGACGCCTGACGCCGGAGAGATCCTGATCGGCGGCAAACCGGTCAACACCGTCTCGCCGGCCGAGCGCAATGTCGCCATGGTGTTCCAGAACCTGGCGCTGTTCCCCCATATGAGCGCGCGCGAAAATGTGCGTTTCCCGCTGGTCGAGCGCAAGGTCGCCGAGGCCCAGATCGAAACGCGTGTCGCCGATGTGGCCGCCAAGCTCCACATCGGCCATATTCTGCACAAGCCGCCGGCGCAGCTTTCCGGTGGCGAGCGGCAACGCGTGGCCATAGCCCGCGCCCTGGTGCGCGACCCGAACGCCTATCTGATGGACGACCCGATCTCTGCGCTCGATGCGCGGCTGCGCGAGGGAACGCGCGTCGAGCTCAAGCGCATCCAGCGCGAACTCGGCAAGACGCTGATCTACGTCACCCATGACCAGGAAGAGGCGATGTCGATCGCCGACCGCATCGCGATTCTGGAGAATGGCAGGATCCGACAGATCGGCGCCCCGTCCGAGATCTACGACCGCCCGGCGAACACCTATGTGGCGCGACTGCTTGGTTCGCCGATGATGAACATCCTCAAATCCGTTCGCGGCGAAGATGGCCTCGAGGCCGCCGAAGGCACGGTCAGCATCGACGATCGCGCTGCTCCGGCCGACGCGATCGAAATCGGGCTCAGGCCGGAGGACATCAAGGTCCGGCCCTGGGTCGAAGGGGGCGCTGGCCGCCCGGCGCGCGTATTCGAGGTCGAGCCCCTTGGCGGCTACACGGTGGTAACGCTCGCCGCCGGAGAGGCGCGGCTGAAGGCGCTGCTGCGCGGCCAGCCCGACATCAGGCCGGATGCGGTGGTAGCGATATCCTGCGAGCCGGCCCGGGTGCATTATTTCGGGCAGGACGGAGGCGCGTTGGCGAGATGATCGCGGCTGCGAAAACAGAATTTCGGGAGGAAGACATGGCGAGCGAAGGCTTCGAGCCGGACGTGAAGGTCCGCACGAAAGAATACCGTATCGGCTGCATCGGCGCTGGCATGATCATGGCCGAGTGCCATCTGGCAGCCTATCGCGAAGCGGAGTTCAACGTGGTGGCGATCGCCTCGCGCACCCGTTCCAATGCGCAGAAGGTCGCCGCGCGTTGGGACATCCCGACCGTCCACGACACGCCGGAACAGCTGATCGAGGATTCTGAGGTCGAGATCGTCGACCTTGCCTTTCCACCCGATCTGCAGCCGGCGCTGATCCGCCATGCGCTGAAGCAGCCTCACATCAAGGCGATCCTGGCGCAGAAGCCACTGGCGCTGTCGGTCGATGAAGCCGTGAAGCTGCGCGACGAGGCAGCCAAGTCAGGCAAGATCCTCTCGGTCAACCAGAACATGCGCTACGACCAGTCGATGCGCGTGCTGAAGCAGATCATCGACGGCGGCGCGCTGGGCGACATCGTCTTCGCGCAGATCGACATGCACGCCATCCCGCACTGGCAGGGGTTCCTCGAGGATTACCACCGGCTGACGCTCGCCAATATGAGCGTGCACCATCTGGACGTGCTGCGCTTCCTGTTCGGCGATCCCTCGGAAATCACCACGCTGACACGCAAGGACCCGCGCACGGCGTTCGAGCATAGCGACGGCATCACCGTCTCGACGCTGCGCTTTCCCTCCGGCGTGCTCGCCGTGTCGCTGGAGGATGTCTGGTCCGGACCGCGCCAGGAGGGCTATCTGGACGACCAGCACATCAACTGGCGCGTCGACGGCACCAAGGGTGTCGCCAAAGGCACGATCGGCTGGCCGAAAGGCGTGGCCTCGACGCTGACCTATGCCTCGACCGAGACGACCGGCGGCGAATGGGTCAGCCCGAGCTGGGACACGATGTGGTTCCCGCATGCCTTCATCGGCGTCATGGAGCAACTGCAGCATGCGGTAAAGACAGGCGCGCCGCCGGCATTATCGGTGGCCGACAACGTCAAGACGATGGCGCTGGTCGAGGCCGGCTATCGCTCGATGGCGCAAGGCCGCACCGTCAAGCTTTCCGAAATCTCGATAAAATCAGCCAACTGAATCGCTTACAGGGAGGAATTCACATCATGATGCAGGCAGGTATTTTCACGGGCTATTTCCCGTACGGCCTCGAAGAGACGGCGAAGAAGATCCGCGGGCTCGGTTTCAACACGGTGCAGCTCGACCTGCATTTTAAGGATATCGATCTGTCGGCTGGGCAGATCACCCAGGACAAGGCCAAGCAGGTGCGCGACGTCTTCCGCGACAACAACCTGCCGATCTGCTGCGTGTCGGGCTACACCAACATCATCCATCCCGACAAATCCGAGCGCGACAAGCGCGTCGGCTATCTCAAGGAGATCATCCGCAATGCCCGCGACTTCGGCTCGCCCTACGTGATCTCGGAGACCGGCACATACAACACCGAATCCGACTGGGTGCATCACCCGAAGAACAAGACCGAGGAAGGCTTCGAGGAATGCCGCAAGGTGATCGCCGAGCTTGCCCAGACCGCCTACGACCACGGCGCGGTCTTCCTCCTCGAGACCTACGTCAACAACGTCGTGGGCTCGGTCGAGGAGACGGTGAAGATGTTCGCCCAGGTCGACCATCCCGGCCTCGGCCTGTTGATGGATCCGACCAACTATTTCGAGACCCACAATATCGACAAAATGGACCAGATCCTCAACCAGGTGTTCGACACGCTGACCGACAAGATCAAGATCGCGCATGCCAAGGACGTCAAGCGTTCGGGCAGCGACAAGTCGGAAAAGCATGCCGACATCGGCGACGAGGATGCGATGGAGAGCCACACGTTCCGCGGCGTCGGCGAGATCGAGCTGCCGGCGCCCGGGCTGGGATCGCTGAATTACGATCTCTATCTGCAGCGGCTGGCGGAAAAGCACCCAAACATCCCGGTCATCATCGAGCATCTCTCTGAAGACGACGTGCCGCGCGCGAAAACATTTCTCGACGGGAAGTTCCGCGCCAACGGCCTGTGAGTGCCGGTTGCGCCGCCGGCGCATGGCGGCGCAACTCCAACCAAGGGAGGAATGAATGTTGAAATTCGCATTGAAAGTGGCTGCCGCGGCAACGCTGGTAGCCGGGGTCTCCTTGAGCCTGCAGGCATTCGCGCAGGACGGCCAGAAGACCTTCTATCTGCTGTCGCATGGTGGCCCTTCGGACGCGTTCTGGATCGACTGGAATGCCGGCGCGACCAAGGCCTGTGACCAGCTCAAGGTGACCTGCAAGATCTCGTTCAGCGGCGGCGACATGGCGGCGCAGAAGGAGGCTTTCAACTCGGCGCTCGCCGCCAAGCCGGACGGCATCGCTACCACCTCGGCTCAGCCCGGCCTGTGGACGGAGGAGGTGAAGGCCGCCAAGGCCGCCGGCATACCGATCGTGTTCTTCAACACCGATGATCCGGCGACCGGGCGGCAGGCCTATGTCGGGGCCGACCTCAGGGAAGCGGGCGTCATCTGGGCCAAGTATCTCGTCGACCACAAGATGGTGAAGCAGGGCGACAAGGTGTTCCTGCCGGTCGAAGTGCCGGGCGCCAGCTACCAGCAGCTCGAGACCGAGGGCATCGCCAGCGTCTTCGATCCGCTCGGCATCAAGTACGACGTGGTCGATTGCGGCACCGACCCGGCCGGCATCATCGCCAAGATGACCGACTACATGGTCGCCAACAATCCGCCGGCAATCATTGCACTGGGCGATTCCGTGGCAGCAAGCATCAAACGCGTCTTCGACGGGGCCGGTGTGTCGGCCGGCAAGGTCCCGGTCGTCGGCTGGGGCAACTCAAAGGAGACGGCCGAGGCGGTCAAGTCCGGCTTCGTCAATGCTGCGGCCTGGCAGTACCCGTCGGCGCAGGGCTTCATGCCGGTGGCGCTGCTCGGGCTAGCGGCCTCTGGCGAGCCGATCGGCTACGACATTCACACATTCAGCCTCTACGACGCCTCGAGCGTCGAGCCGATCCTGAAACTCTACAACAAGTGACGACAATCGGCGCCCGCCCCGAAATGGCGGGCGCCGGACGAAACGCATGGTCCTGACAGATATGGCAATCACAGCAGACGACGACACGCAGCGAGCGAAGGGCAGGTCTGCGCTGCTGCGTTCGCCGCAATTCTCCTCGCTCATCATCCTCATCGTGCTGCTCGTGGTGTTCGCCATCGCCGACGGCAACTTCCTGTCGCCGCTCAACATATCCAACATGATGGCGTTCCTGCCCGAGCTCGGCATCATCGCTCTCGGCATGACGCTGCTGCTGACGGCGGGCGAGTTCGATCTATCGGTCGGCGCCGTGTTCGGCCTTGCGCCCGTCGTGGTGATGCTGCTGGTGCAGAATGGCGGTATCGACATCGGCGTCGCCCTCCTGGCCGGGCTTGTGCTGTGCATCGCGATCGGCGCCATCAACGGGCTGATCGTCACCAAGATCGGCATTTCCTCCTTCCTGGTCACGCTGTCGATGCTGCTCGTCGTGCGCGGCGCGGCGCTCTACATCACGCAGGGATTCCCCCTGAAGTCGTGGGACCAGCCCGGCTTCTTCGTCACGCTGCTTGCCGGCAGCTTCAATGTAGGCTCGTTCCGGTTCTACACCTCGCTCTGGTGGTTCATCGGCCTGTCGCTGCTGGCGATTTACATCCTGCGCTACGCCAAGCTCGGCAACTGGATCAGCGCCATCGGCAGCAACCGCAACGCAGCGGTGGCGCGCGGCGTGCCGGCCGACGCGGTCAAGATCTGGCTGTTCATCCTGACCTCGGTGGTGGCCGGGCTGGCCGGCATGATCAGCGCGTTCCGGATTTCGGCCGCCTCGCCGGTGGCCGGCACCGGCTACGAACTCGAAGTGATCGCCATGGTGGTGGTCGGCGGCACGGCGCTCACCGGCGGGCGCGGCACCATCCTCGGCACCATCGTCGGCGCGCTGATGCTGCGCGCCATCCGCAACGGCATCGTGCTGATCGGCGTGCCGGGCTTGGCATACAACATCTTCGTCGGCGTCATCATCCTCGCCATGCTCATCCTGCACGCTTTGCTGCAGAAGAACGCCGCAAGGAGCTGACGATGGAAGTGCTGCGTCTGCAAAACCTGCAAAAGTCCTTCGGCAACGTGCGTGCGCTGAAGAACGCCTCGTTCACCCTCAACGAAGGCGAGGTGGTTGCCCTGCTCGGCGACAATGGCGCCGGCAAGTCGACGCTGATCAAAGCGATCTCCGGCGTCTTCCCGGCCGACCACGGCGACATCTTCGTGCGCGGCGAGAAGGCATCGATCCGCTCGACGCGCGACGCGATGGACCTCGGCATCGAGACCATCCATCAGGACACATCGCTCGCGCCGGACCTCAGCATCGCGCGCAATCTTTTCCTGGGCCGGGAGCCGGTCAATTTCGGCTGGCTCGGCGTGTTCGCGCCGCTCGATCTCGCCAAGCTTCGCAACGCCGCCTCGGCGCTGCTGAAGCGGGTCGGCATTTCGAAAAAGCTCGATGCAGATGCGCTGGTGAGCACGCTCTCGGGCGGTGAGCGGCAATCGATCGCGATCTCGCGCGCCATGCAGTTCGCCGCCAAGGTGATCATACTCGACGAGCCGACCAACAATCTTGGCGTCGAGGAAACCCACGGCGTGCTGCGCTTCGTCAAGGAGGTGCGCGACGCCGGCCACTCGGTGCTGCTCATCACCCACAACATCCACCACGTGTTCCAGGTCGCCGACCGCATCATCCTCATGCGCCGCGGCGAAATCGTCGCGGAACAGACGGTCGCCGACACCGACCTGTTGACGGTGGAAAGCATCATCACCGGCGCCGACATGTCGGCCTTGCTCAAGGAGGCGAGGGCAAAGTGAAGGACGTCGCATGGTAGAGCTTTACGGCAAGACGCTGTCGCGAAGGCAGGTGGCCGAGCGGTCCGGCATGCTGTCGCAGTTTGCCGGTGTGCGGCTTATGACGCTCGGCGACGGCGTGGAGCGCGGCATCCGGATGCTCGAGTTCCGCACCGGCTCCGGCCTGCGCTTCACGGCGCTGGTCGACCGGGCGCTCGATATCGCCGATTGCGACTTCCGGGGCCAGGCGATCGGCTGGCATTCGCCGAGCGGCTTTCGCCACCCCGGACTGCACGAGCATGAAGGGGAGGACGGCTTCGCCTTTGGCCGGTCGTTCTCGGGGCTGCTCGTCACCTGCGGCCTCGATCATATACTGGGCCGGCAAGACGTGCCGGCCGAAAGCTACAATTATCCCGGGCGCAAGCGGGTATTGCACTCGCTGCATGGCCGCATCGGCACCGTGCCGGCGCGGCTGAACGGCTACGGCGAGGCCTGGGACGGCGACCGCTGCGTGCTGTGGGCGGAAGGCATCGTCCAGCAGGCAACCGTGTTCGGCGAGGATCTCCATTTGCTGCGCCGCATCGAGGCCGATGTCGGCGGAAGCGAGATCCGGCTGTCGGACCGCGTCGTCAATCATGGTTTCAGCCGCACGCCGCACATGTATTTCTATCACGTCAATGTCAGCCATCCCCTGCTCGACGAGGGTTCGCGCTACCTGGCGCCGATCCGGGATGTCGTCTGGGCGGCGCACGCCGGCGATCGTTACGAGGCTCAGAAGGTCGGCTACCGAACCGTGCCGGCGCCGCAGCTGGGATTCAGCGAGCAGGTCTGGGAGCACGAGCTTGGCGCCGATGCGGCGGGCGAGGTGCCGGTAGCCGTCGTCAATGACCACCTGGGCCTCGGCTTCGAGGTCGTGACCCGCAAGGATCAGCTGCCCTGCACCTATCAGTGGCAGAACTTCCAGGCCGGCCTATATGCGTTGGGAATCGAACCCTCGACGCATCATGTTCTGGGCAATCTCGCCGCGCGCGAACGGGGCGAGATGATCTGGCTGGACCATGGCGAAAGCCGCTCCTATGACGCCGTGTTCCGGGTGCTCGACGGTGCCGGCCAGATCGCCGAAGCGGAAGCGAGGATAGGGTCGATCGCCCGGCAGCCGCAACAGGATTACCCTGCGCCGTCCGGCGCTTTTGCGAGACTGCAGGGGTGACCGGCTTGAAACGCACGATCGGTTGCCGCGGCGGGCGGGAAGTGCGCCGGAATACGGAAGCAGGCGCGGCCCGGCCGACCCCAGGCGGCCCTTGCGGAGCGCAGGCGGGAAAGCGGAGATGACGATGACGGCAAGCAGGAAGCGTGACTACAGCCTGGTCGGTGAAAGCACCAAGCGCGCCATCGAGACCGGGCTCGCCTCGGCCGAGTGGTATCACACCGACGTGCCTCGCAAGGCCATGAAGGAGCTGATGCAGCGCTCCGACGGGCCGGCGATCCGCGACACGATCATCTGGGTCGCGGCGATCCTGCTGTCGGCCGCCGGCATCGTATGGTTCTGGGGCACTTGGTGGGTGGTGCCGTTCCTGTTCGTCTATGGCGTGCTTTACGGCTCGTCGAGCGACTCGCGCTGGCACGAATGCGGCCACGGCACCGCGTTCCGGACGCGCTGGATGAACGATGTCGTCTACCAGATCTCAAGCTTCATGCTGATGCGCAACCCAGTGCAATGGCGCTGGAGCCATGCCCGCCATCACACCGATACCATCATCGTCGGCCGCGATGCCGAAATCGCCGTCATGCGCCCCCCAGATCTGCTGCGGGCGGCGCTCGCCTTCACCGGTATTCTCGATTTCCGCTATTCGCTGCCGGCGCTGGTGCGCCAGGCGTTCGGCAAGCTGTCCGATGAAGAGAAGAGCTATATCCCCGAAATGGAGCAGCACAAGGCGGTGATCGCTGCGCGCTGGCATGTCGCCATCTATGCGGCGACAGTCGGGCTGGCGTTGTTCACGTGGTCGCTGCTGCCGCTGGTGCTGATCGGCCTGCCGCGCCTCTATGGCAGCTGGCACATGGTGCTGACAGGGTTGCTGCAGCATATCGGCCTGGCCGACAATGTCGTCGACCACCGGCTGAACACGCGCACCGTCTACATGAACCCGGTCAGCCGCTTCATCTACTGGAACATGAATTATCACGTCGAACACCATATGTTCCCGATGGTGCCCTATCATGCGCTGCCAAGACTGCACGAGCTGATCAAGCACGACCTGCCGGCGGCGAACCCGTCCATGTGGCATGCCTATCGCGAAGTCTGGCCGGTGCTGCTTCGACAGCTGAGATATGAGGATTTCTATCTCAAGCGGAAATTGCCGCCGACAGCCAGACCCTATCGCGGCGAATTTCACCAGGTCGATATGTCGGCGGCGGCCGAATAGCGATCGCGAATTTTGCCGGACCGGAGATGGCCGACTGGATTGAAGCGTGCGCGGTGGACGACATCTCGGAAGAGGATGTCATCCGCTTCCATCTTCGCGGCCGCACCTTCGCGGTTTGCCGCTCGCCCGATGACGAGTTCTTCGCCACCGACGGATATTGTACGCATGAGAAGGCGCATCCGGCCGAAGCGCTGGTGATCGACGACGTCATCCAATACCTTGAAGCATATTGGCCGCTTCAATTGCGGCCGGCCAGGCCAAGGGCGCGCCGGTCTGCGTCAATCTCGCGATCTATCCGGCGAGAATCGAGGCCGGCAAGGTGATGATCCAAATCTGACGCGTGGTAACCCGGTCCAGCACCGCGTTTAGCAAAGCAGAGTGACGTTTTCATGAGCCGAAAGAGACCGACCGTCGCGATCTGCGCGCGGTGAAGCGCCAGCTGACCATGCTGCGCGTGCTGACCATGGACGTAGCCGGGGCCGTCGAGCGGGAGTGGGTCGATCGACGTGGTGCCGCCGGAGCTGTGCTGAACCCTATATCGCGATGCGGCCCCCAGCCTGTTCACCGTGCCGGGCTAGAATTTTCTTCGAGATCGGCACCGCCGACGATTTTCTTAGTTGGGCTTTCCGGCTCCGGGCGCCGACGCCATCATTGCAGCGCCCGCTATGCCACGGTCACCGTGCCCAGACATATGTGCTCGGCCCTTTGGACCCTGATCGACAAGATCCTGATTCGCTGCTCCTTCTGCTGATCAGCTTTGAGGTGCTGATTGTGCGGTTTGATCCGCCAGCGTTGATACTGGGCGCTGCCGCGATCGAAGCGGAAGGACAGCGCCTGCCAGCGGCAAAACGACCGCCTGCGCAAGATCAGTTTGAGGGAAGGAGATGGAATTTATTGGTGCGCAGCGAGCGCGGCAAAGCTGCGCAGGTGATCGTGGCTGGAAAGCGTCGCTACAAAGGCTGTGCGTTGTCAGTTTGGAAGCCGACACGCGTCCGGCAGACGACGGTGATCTCGCTGGCTGACTGCGGCGCGGGATTATTATTGAACGACGGCAGGAAGTAGGCTCGGTGCCACGCCGTGCGTCCAGGACTCGGGTTGGAGTGGATTATGGTTCGGGGTGACCATAGCCGATCTGCGCAGCCTCGAACCTCCAGCGCTTGCCTCATGTTGGGCAGGGGTACAATTTTCACTTTCACGCTCGACCTGCTCCGCGTGTGCGTCAGGATGATGCTACACTCAAATTCTCACCACGGCTCAAGGTTCTCCTCGGCAGCGAGGCTTCATGCCGTAAGCGAGCCGCCCCGGGAAACTGATTTCAATTCCTTCGCAGCCGCAACGAGGCGCGGTCATTCCCGGCGGCTTTGATGAGCTCCATCACCTGCTCAGGCGTGATGCCGTTCTGCTGGGCAAAATGGAAGAGTTCGTTGCGTTCGTTGGACGAGACCCGGTTCCTGTCGCGAAAATCACGCTCGGTTTTGTTGTCCGTCATCATCTTCTCCTTTCAACCTCAATTCGCCGGCCCGAACCGCCCGCTGGAGCAAAACCCGAGACCGCCCAACGCGGAGGCTGATCGAGCCTCGCTAGGGCTGCTGCGAGTAGACGAAAGCTCCAACTGGCGAAAGCTGGGGGAGCTTGTCCAACGCCGGGGTGGGCTCGGTGCACGCCGTGGCATCGCTTCGGCGACTTTAACCACCCGCCCAGAACACGGATGGGAGCAGCCTCGGAAAGATCCGCCCACCAGGCAATGAAGCTACGCGAACACCGAGTTCCTCGTCCTGTAGCATCAGCAGACGCTCGTGGATGTCTTACCCGGCATTCTCGCCGGAATGATCGAAGTGGATGGCGAGGCCAAAGGCGAGCGCTCGCTCGGCGATCATATTGACAAGATGGCTTTCGCCGATCGACAGCGCCGGAACGGCCTCTTTCAACGCCTCGAGAGCGTGCCGTATCGACAAAAGACCCCGCCGCTTGCGGCTGCTCACATATTGATCGATCAGGGATTCCAGTGGCATCTGCCTGCCTCCGCTTCGGACAGGATCTCGTAGCGTGGCTGCGGAGCAACAGCATTCACATTGGTTAAGAGATGGCGGCGAACGCCATCATGCATGCCGCCAAAAACAGACGGCGGTGGGGCTGGCTGATTTACCCCGGGTTGGAGCGCTACCCTCGGGTAAGCATGGCACGACCGTCGCGCCGGGTTCGGACATTTTCGGTGCTACTGCTCCGGTACCGCGGAGGTTTGTGGATGGTTGCGTGCCGCCTCGGCGATTTCCGGAATGAATTTCGTCGCGGTGCAGCTTCGGTTTACATTGGCGCGGGCGGTAAATACCTCTTGCCCGCAGACTTGCGAAGCGAGCGCGATCGGCACGTGCACCGCCAGTGGCAACTCGGTCTCAGCCACTCCCAGATGTCTTGCAACCTGTTGCTTCACCTCCGGCCGGCCGAGCGAGACGTCAACGCCGACATCATCCTTGGCGGTCGGCGACGATCCTTGCGCCGGCAGTCGACCCTGCTTGGCTGTTTGCGACGAGTCGCCGGATTGCTGCGCGGGCTGACTTGTCTGCGCAGATGCCTCGACGCCCAAAGTCAGCGAGGCCGCCAGTCCCAAAAAAGCCCGGAGCCCCAAAGACGCAACCCGAAGTCCGAATGTGCTCATTGTCATGTTCCTCACCGTGCGGGGTTCAACCTGGCGCGCTCAGAGTTCGGTGTTGCTTCGGCCTCTTTCGAAGACAGGGATGTCTTCCTCCTCCTCATCATTGTCACCGGTTGGTATGTCCTCGGCGTAGCTGCGGGTCAGTTCCTCGGTTTCCCTTAAGCCGTCGATCGTCTCATTGGCGCCTGCCCCTTCATCATGACGACCGGTAATTTCGCTGCGGGGCCTTGCGCCGATCGGCTGGTCGACATCGTCGGCTCCCCCGAAACCTGGCTCCGCGCCGTGCCTGTCTTCGTGGCCCACGGGGCTGTCCAACACGGCGGCATCCTCCGGGCGAATGGGTTCATCATTGGCGAAGTCACTTCGTCTCGAATGCGAGGTCTCGTTTTGCTTTGGCATGTCAGGTCTCCTGTTCGTTTGGCAAATTCGACGACGCTGGTGCTTGCACGCCGGACTACCTGAGCGACGCACCCTTTAGAGCCTGCATCGACGACCGCTTGAAGGTTGCAGCGTCCCTGGGGGCGGAGGCAGTGCCAGAGGGTTGGCACAGACTCCACAGCGCCGCGAAGAACCAACGTCGTGGCCAGATCCACTCAGCCCTGAGAACCGCTCTTGCTCAGTTGCTGGGCATGTTTGAAATGCTGCCGGATGAGCCGGCGCGGTCTTTTTCGCATGGGCCGCCAAATGTTTTTCCTGACCGTTTTCCGCATAGGAGGTCATCAGCGTCAGGGCTTCCTGGTGCGCTGCAACCTGGGCGTCGACGTAGGCGTTATCGAACGCCCCGCTGCTGTCGTTGCTCAATGCTTCCAATTGGGCAGCATGCTTGCTTGTCATCTCCGGTGCCACTGCGACGTCGTCCTTCTTTGCCGCCGCAATGAGCCGCTTGGAAGAATTCGTGTGGTCCTTGATCATCATGCGAGCGAATTCCTTCACTCGTGATGTCTTCGATTTCCGCAGCGCCAACTCACTCGACTGGATCTCGAACATGTCTGAACTCGCAGCTGCTTTGACAAATTCCTGCGGGGACGTCGTCGCGGTCTGAGCCATTGCCCCCGGGCTGATGAGACCGATGGCGATCGCAGCCAAAAGCACTTTGACGAAATACATGTTGTGCTCCCAACACGGCCGAGCTGCCGTTGTTCCCCTTTTTGTGACAATAAATACCGGGCGGCAGGCGTAGACCCCGAATGGCTCCTGCTCAGCGCTTTGATCATAGATCCGGCCGTATTGCAGGACCGGTGACTGCGCGGAGCTCAGCGCGGTTCTCCGACAAGGCACTATGATCGCAGAGCAGCCGACCGACTTCGTAAGCCCAGTGGATGCGCAGGAGTGCGCTGTTTGCCGACCCGTCGCCGTGGGTCACGCGTCGTGGCAGACCTGTCCGACAGGCCCATGAAAACTTCTGCAAAGCTGCGATGATGATGGGCAAATAGGCCCAACACCTAGCTTAGTATAAAACGCGCCCGCTGGCCCCGGCCGGCGGGCTCTTTCGTTTGCCCTCGGAACCTGGGTCAATTCGCACAGTTGCTCCCCTGGGGTGGCGCGGGCCGCCTCGAATCTGAGATTCTGTTAATCGCCCGAAGCGGGTGCTACCCTCCCTGCCGCGAGCCGGAATGCATAACGATTGCGGATGTGGCTGTTAAAATAGACGCCCTTGGCAAAGGCAGCTTTGAACGCGGCAACGGCCTCAGCAGGTACGTCCAAAAACTCGTAATGCTTCCCGCTCGCTACAAACCAAACCGAGAGAACCCTGGTGCTGGGGTCATAGTCGAACTTGCGTATCGAGGTCGACGGCATGGTATGCCATTCAAAAACTCAGCCAGCCGAGTTGGATCGTCAGCTACAGGCTGAAACAGTATTCGAAGACGTGCCCGCGCTTCTCGTCGGCAACCCTGATCCAGATGGGCTCGGTGGTGCGCAGAGTGATGTCGCGCTCCGTCGCTTCCCGCGCCGCCCTGATCGGCGTTGTCGCGTGCACGATGTGGGTAGCCGTCACGGTATCGCCATCCATTTCCTCAACGTGGTATTTCGGCACTTGTGTTCCTAAGCGTCTAGTTCGAGAGGCTGATCGTGATCCGGATCGGCATGATAAGCGACCTGGCGAAAATCGCGCATATCGATCTGTTGCCCGCAAACAGGGCAAGGGAGGAAATGCGCGAGTTCGCTCGCGGGCGGGCCTTCATGTCGGTGCCCAGTTATTGGTCTGCCGAGATCCGATAGCCTGGTCATTATTTCCGCAGAGCCTTCGCTTCTCGCTCCAGCGTTTCGCGTTGGTTGCCGTGCTTCGCGATCAATTCCTTGACCTGCTGCGGGGTGATCCCGGCCTTGGCTGCGAAATACTCGACTTCATAATCCTCATCGGCCGAGACCTGGTCCCGATCGCGAAAGTCCCGCTTGCTCTTGTCGTCGGCCATATCGATTCCTCCTTCGCTCATCCCGCAACGCCGAGTTGACGTGTTTGTTGCACCCAAGAGGCTGATTTCCGGTTTCGGAACTATTTTAGCTCAATCTTATTGAATCGCCGGAGGGCGGATCAGTGCATGCGTTTGAAGTTCATCGAGCCGTTGATGCCGACCCTTGTGGAGAACCCTCCCGAGGGTGAAGGCTGGACCCACGAGGTCAAGTTCGACGGCTACCGATCGCAGATGATCATCGATGAAGACGGCACACGCATTTATACGCGCAACGGCCACGACTGGACTGCGAAATATCGCGACCTGGTGAGAGAGGCCAAGCGCCTTGGTGCCGAAAGCGCGATTGTCGACGGTGAGATCATCGTCTTGAACGAAGCTGGCCTTTCGGACTTCGGCGATCTGCGCAAAGCGATCACCCGCCGACAGCAAGACCTCTATTTCGTCGCCTTCGATCTATTGCACCTCAATGGGCACGATCTGCGCGACATGGCGCTTGAGGTGCGGCGCGAGATCCTGGCCAGCATGATCAAGCCCGGGCGGCGTATTCAGTTCAGCGAGCCTCTGCCCGGCGAAGCCAAGGCGATCCTTCACTTGCTCGACCAAGCCGGACTTGAAGGCATGGTGTCGAAGCGGAAGGACAGCAAATACCGCAGCGGTCCGTCAGCCAACTGGCTGAAGGCCAAGTGCTATGCGATCGACGAGTTCGATCTGCTCGGCGTCGAGCGTGAAGCGGGCAAGCCGGCTTTCGCTCTCATGGCCGAGCGGGGCACAGGGCGCTATGTCGGCAGCGCGTTCGTCACCTTGAACCGGGAAATGCGCGAGAGGCTATGGAAACGCGTCCAAGAGCACCCAGGCACGGCGCCCAAGGGCGTCATGAAGCGGCCTGCGACGCAATGGGTCAAGCCGGGGCTGATCGGCCGCGTAAAGCACCTGCGCGGCGAGGATGACCTGCGCCACGCCTCACTGCAGGACTTCCGAGAGGATGACACAGATGGCCGTGGCTAGGAAAGATCAGGAGCGCGCCACCTACGCCTGGATGTACGCCCAAGCGAGCAAGGATGGCAAGGAGACGTGCGGTGCCAGCCTACTGGGGAGAGCATGCCGACGCGTGGCTGCAGGGCTTTGACGGTGAGCCGGTGGCCGCCTTCGGCAAGACCAAGACTGTCAACGACGAAATGGAAGCCGAGGTCGACGAAGCTGCCGTCGAGCGCCCTGCTGGAACCTAAGCGCTGGATCGAGCTTAGGCTTCATGAGCACACGCGGCGTCAACTTTCTCGATCGCTGGATCGGCAACAATTTCCCCGAAACGGCTAAAACCGACGCCGTTTCGGTAAGTGAGTACATACACAAATTGTATGCCGACGCTAAAGCCTTGACGATCGAGCGCGAAGAGATCGACGAAGAGGTTGATATCCTATATCGGACGCTGGTCGATGCCGTCGTGCACTTTGCCCCAGGTGTTTCCGAATGAGCAAGCCGGCCGTCCTATTTTTGAACCAATGGATAAAAAAACACGATCTATCCGACGCCGGTGCGCCGAAAGAGCGAGCGGAGATCGAGCAGCTCGCAAAGCGCCTAATCGCCGACGCAGAGGCTGAGGGGATTGCGGAAAGCGAGCTGACCGAGGCGTTCGACGACAAGGAGGTCGACAGCCTTTATCGTACCCTCCTCGATGTTAAATTTGGGATACCGGAATGAGTGTTCCCGGCCTGAAGGTTCCGGACAGTTTGGGTGGCCGAGCAGTTGCCCACTGTGGCGAGGGGCGATCCGATCGCCACCAGCGAGTTGGCATAAGGTTCTCATGTAAGTGCGGGCGGCCGATTTGAATTCGGCCAACTGTGGCAGAAAAACAACTGCATCAATCGGCGCGCTCTGCTACCAAAAAGGTTAGTTACAGGAGATCACCTATGAAGAAGCTGCTTCTTGGTCTGTCGTTGTCTCTGCTGGCTTCGTCGGCGTATGCTGCCGATGCCATCGTTGCAGAAGCCGCGCCGGTCTTTAGCTGGACGGGTGGGTATGTCGGCCTACAGGCAGGCTATGCTTGGGGGAATGGCAACATAGACGAAATCGGTGGGCCGGGCTTTGTCGACACAGATCCCGACGGGTTCCTTGGTGGCGTCTACGCCGGTTACAACTATCAGATGTCCAATAACATTGTGATTGGCGCGGAGCTGGACGTCGTATATGCGAATGTTGATGGCAGCGGCCAAGTCTTCAGCGCTCCTGGTATCCCGATCCCGGGCGGCATCGCCACCGAAGAACTCAACTGGAGTGCGGCGGCAAGACTGCGCCTAGGATATGCCGTTGATCGCTTTCTTCCTTATATTGCGGGTGGCGTTGCGTTTGGCGATGTCGACATAAGTAATAATGGAGGCGGACCTTCGTTCGGAGATACATTCACAGGATGGACGATAGGCGTGGGCTTGGATTATGCCATGACCGACAATCTGCTGCTGCGAGGCGAGTATCGCTATACCGACTTCGGTACAGAATCCTTTGGTGGTCTGGTCAATGCCGACGTTGATCTGAAGACCAACGAGGTTCGCTTCGGCATCGCCTACAAGTTCTAATCCCTGATGTCATAATAGCCTGTCGCTCACCGCGACGGGCTTTTTTGTGCAAGAACCGTTTGCGGCGATCCCCTCAACGGAGTTCGCTACCATGGTCAAGACGAAAACCCCTCACAACACGTTTCGCAGGAACAGCTCGCCCGCTTCAAGATCGAGGCGGAACGGCTGCACAAGGCAATCGTCGGCCCGATTGTCGCCGATCTGCGACAATCACCAGGCCGTGCAGGATCCGCATGAAGTGCTGCTCAAGAACGTGAACAATCACCGACAGGGATGCGCTATCCGATGGCCTCTTACAGGTCCGGCGTCGCTGCCTAGTGCTGGATAAGTGGAGTCCCGAGACCGGGGAAGGGCAGCACGTTGCCGCCCGTCCCCCGCCGGCGGCGCAGTTCAACCTCTCGATAGACGAGGATGCCCATCACCATTTCCGCGCTGGCGATTTCCGATCTCGATGGCAACGACTTGAGCTATTGGTGCAGTTGTCGCGTTTCCATGGTCGCAATGTGGCCGGCGATGGCTTCGATGCTATCGCCCAAATTCGCCAGTAACCCTGCGGACCTCTGCATAGGCTTGCTCTACAGCCGCGAAAACGTGTTGAGATGCAGACGCGACCTTTGGCCTTCTGCAAAGGCCACGGCATAGGATTCGAGCTTGAATGATCGGGTGAGTTCCTGGTCTTCCTCGATCACGCGGACAAACCACTCGCCACAGGGTTTGCCAACTTCGACACAAGGGCGTGCTTTGCGAATTGGAATTATGTCAGCCATGGCGTTGCCTCCCAGCAATCAGGCCAAGCGGAGATTAACGTCGTAAGCGGCCTACAACAAGAAAAGATTGGGCAGCAATACGAAGCTGAGGTGTGGGCCACAAATGGCCGGCGCCATGGGTTGGGGAACCTGGGTGGGCACCGGCCAAGAGCGGACAGGTCCGCCGCGATGCATACATCGCCGATTGGTGCCGCGGTGGTAATGGTGTGATCGCGGAAGCTACGCTTTAGCCTTAGCCGTCGGCCTTGCCTTGCCCGTTGCAGTTGCCGTGGGCTGCGGTGCCTTCCTACCCAGACCGATCGACTTCGCCATGGCAGACCGTGAGGCCGCATAGTTGGGAGCGACCATCGGATAAGTGGATGGCAAGTTCCACTTCGTTCGATACGCGTCAGGAGTGAGACCGAAATCCACGCGCAGATGTCGCCGAAGGGTTTTGAACCGCTTACCATCTTCAAGACAGATGATGTAATCGGGAAATACTGACCTTTTTGGATTTACCGCAGGCACTGGTTCTTCGGTCGCGGCAGCCACGCGATGGCCAATCCCAGACAGCGACCCGTGCACTGAGGCTATCAGGTCCGCCAAGCCCGCGACCGGCACGGGATTGTTGCTGACGTACGCGGATACCACATCCGCCGTGAGTTCTACCAGTTCAGCGGCGTGGTCGGGGGCGTCGGTCATGGTGTGAGTCCTCGAATTTGAGAACGATCTATTATAGCTGCTGCCGCAGCTGCGCAACTCGAGGCCCGATGATGGGCCGCTTCCCTCGTAAGCACCAATCCTGTTGAGCCTGTGTTTGCCGATGGGGAAAGGACCATCGGAAGCAGTGCCAGACTTATCACAGGTTAAGTCGGTCCGGTGTTTATGATATAAGGTCGGGCATCATTCGCGTTCTGCTGGCCGCGGGTGACTGAGAGACCATAGCGCTCCCGCCCAAACGGAGAGCCGACATGCTTTATCAAAGCCCCTTAACCGCCAAGTTCCATCGTGCCTTCACCCTCACGTCAGGTGAGCGTCAAGCTCTCGACGCGGTAAGAATAAGGATCGTTGCGATTGGCGCAAACCAGAACTTGGTCCGGGAAGGCGACCAGCCGTCCCGGTGCATAATGGTCCTGGCTGGCTTAGCCAGCACCTCGAAGGTAACAGGAGACGGGAAGCGTCAGGTCACTGCTTATCATGTGCCTGGCGACATGCCCGATCTGTTGAGCCTGCACCTCGATCTGTTGGATAGCGACGTTCGAACGGTGAGCGCTTGCAGTGTTGGCTTCATAGATCACTCGGCTATCCGGCTGCTCTGCGAACGCCACCCCAGGCTGGCGGCAAATCTTTGGCGAACGACACTGGTTGATGCATCGATTTTTCGCGAATGGGTGGTCAATGTCGGGAAGCGCCAAGCGCTTGGCCGAGTGGCCCACCTTCTCTGTGAAATCATGCTACGTATGGAAGATGCCGGACTTGCGTCCGATCAAACCTGCGCTTTTGGTGTGACTCAAGCTGACCTTGGCGAGGCGACAGGGCTGTCGGCAGTCCACATCAACCGCACGCTCAAGTCTCTTCGGGAGAAGCACCTTACATCACTTGTGAATGGCCAATTGACCATCCATGATTGGGAAGGACTGGCCTTTCTTGCTGAGTTCCGGCACGATTACCTGCACTCAGCAAGGAACAATAAAACGGCCGAGTTCATGTCAATGCACTGATTGCTCCAGGGAAAAATCGCCAGAAATGCGGATTGGCTCCAAGGGTAGCCGGACCACTTGTTGGCCTTCGCTGGCCATCAGCGGTGCGATCGCCCCCCAACATGGTCAATGCTTTGATGGCGCGTCGAAGCGTTAGCGCAAGGGGTTCACTTGCGCGCAGAGTGCATTCGGATGCTTACCGGCCCACATGGGCGTTGACTGTCCGTATGGCCGTCTGCGTAGCACCATCCATCCCCTCAACGTGATACTTCGGCACTACAGGGTTTCCACCTCTCTTCATGGCTTTCGATTGGCCGCGCGATCGACCAATTTGTGGGCTCAGCCGCATCAATTCGAGCCCCGCTATTGGCTAGCGACTGTGGAAGAGGTTCCTGGGGCACACCATGCCGGCGCCCAAGGGAATAAATCTCGGCGACGCAATGGGTCAAGCCCGGGGCTCATGCGTCGCTGCAGATTTCGGGAGGACGGCGGATATTCGCTTTTCTCCGACCGAAAGCGTGCCAAGGGACGTCGCCAGCTAAACAGCAACCGGCGTTGACGCTTGAGAGCGCCTGGCAGCGTTCACGGTGGCCTGTATGGGCGCTCGACATTTCGCGAGTGGCATGTGTTGCGAGCTTGTTGCAGATCATGTTCGCACCATGCAACGGCAAAACGCCTCATCGAGCGCAATGGAAAAGCCGCATTCTCAGTTCGGTCGAGCGAGCGCTTTCTGCACGAGTTGTGACAGGGGAGGGCCTGTCAGGCTTGGAATTCACAAGCTGCAACGCAATTGAGGAAGAAGCCGAAAGGGTGCAAGACCAGATCGATTTCTTGCAGCCAAACTCGGCTCTGGTGTGGTTCAATCCTGTTTGCATCATCGCGGATCAGCGGTCGGACTGTCGAGAACTGAACTGCGCGATCTCAGCCGGTGGGCTTCGAACCAAAACATGCGGACCACCGCGGACGGGGACAGTCGGTCCCGCGTCCCGTCCTGGGGCCGGCGCTATGCTGACGCTCCTACGGCTGTCCTGTTCACCGCCCGCGGCGGGGGGCGAATTTCCTCCGTCCTGCGCGTGACAATTGTCCGCTGTTGCGGCCGCGCGCAGGACTGCGGCTTATGCGCCGTTCTTCCTTGAGCGCCGACGGTCGCCGGCGCGGTGCTTGGGCATGGAACCGAATCCCAGGCAGCGTATTGACATGTATCCGAGTTCCTCATGTCCGAGTAGACGGCACTCTCAACAAAAGGCGCAAACGGCCCAGAGACTCGGCCAATCTCGATCCGGCAACGAGATCGCCGCTGCTGTCGGCGTCAAGCTGACGCATCCGGACAAGGTCATGTATCCAGGCACCAAGGTGACCAAATCCACGCTCGCCGCCTACTACGCAGTGGTCGCCGAGAAGATGCTGCCGCACATTCAGGATCGGCCGCTGTCGCTGGTGCGCGATACTCACGGCGACCTGCAGCAGACCTTCTTTCAGAAGCACAACCTGCCAGGCGTGCCCAGGGCCATCCATGATGGCCACTTGGAGAAGGTGTCCGGTAAGGAAAGCCGCATCTCGTGGTCGATGACTTGGCTGGGCTGATCGCGGGCGTCCAGACGAACGTGCTCGAATTCCACATCTGGGGAAGCCGTCGCCAGCAGCCGGATCTGCCGCACCGCATGATCTTCGACATCGACCCCGACAGGGCTTGGGCTTTGCTGCCGTCAAGCAGGCAGCCCTCGACATTCGGAGCATTCTGGAAGCGCTTGGATTGCAGTCGTGGCCGTTGCTGTCCGGCGGCAAGGGCGTTCATGTGGTCGTCCTGCTCCTCCCGGAGGCAGACTGGGACGAGGTCAAGAGCTTCTGCCAGGACTTCGCCGAACTGCTGGCCCGTACAGATCCGTCGCGCTTCGTCGCCAATATGAGCAAGGCGAAGCGCAAGGGCCGAATGTTTCTCGATTACCTGCGCAACGGCCAGGGCTCCACTGCAATCTGCCCCTGGTCGACTCGGGCACGCGCGGGGGCGTCGTGCGCGGTGCCTGTCAGCTGGGATGAGTTGCCCACCTGCGAAAAACGCCAACGGCTTCGATGTCTTCGCCGCCGCCGCGCGGGCTCAGGTGCGCGAAGCCTGGGAAGGTTATTTCGACGTCGCACAAACGCTTACCGACCGCATTCGGCACGCAGTCCGGCAGCAATAACCATAGGTCAGCGACACTACTGATTGGCGCGGACCGCCTTTGCCCCAAGTCCGGGAGCGTCCCCCTTCGAGGCCTGGGCTAGCCTCTAGAGCGAGAGTACGGACCGGTTTGCCGTGACGGGTTGAGAGCTGGAGGAGAGGCCTCCGGCGCCCGTCGCGGAGAAACCAGATGTCCAGACATTACGCTCGCGCCGGCGCCGACCGGGCAAGCCTCTATGATGACATCACCAACAAGATCATCGCCGAGCTGGAGGCTGGGCGCTTTCCCTGGGTGCCCTGGGGCACGGCGGCGGAGCAAGCACCCCTCGCCATGCCGGCCAATGCCGCCTCTGGCCGTGCCTATTCGGGGATCAACGTGCTGATCCTGTGGGGTGCGGTCGTCGAGCATGGCTTTCCCGTCCAGGGCTGGCTGACTTTCCGCCAGGCGCTATCGCTGGGCGGCCATGTCCGCAAGGGCGAACACGGGACCACCGTCGTCTATTCTGACCGCTTCATCCCTGACGACGAGAAGAAACGCGCGCGGGAGACCGGCGAGGCAGCACGGGCCATACAGTTTCTGAAGCGCTTCACCGTCTTCAACGTCGCGCAATGCGAAAATCTGCCCGACGATCTGGCGGTGTTTCCGCCCGCACCAGAGCCCGGACTGATCGAACCGGCCGTCGAGGCACTGATCAAGGCGACAGGGATCGATTTCCGCATCGGCGGCAATAGCGCCTATTATGTGCCGGCGCACGACTACGTGCAGGTGCCGCCTCCGCAGGCGTATTTCGAGACCATTGACTGGCACCGCACCGCCCTGCACGAGCTTGGCCATGCGACCGGCCATCCCTCCCGCGTCGGCCGTGACCTCGGCTGCGCCTTCGGCACAAAGCGATATGCTTTCGAGGAACTGGTCGCCGAAATGAACGCAGCCTTCTGCTGCGCCTCGCGAGGTATTGCGCCGACCGTGCGCCACGCCGATTACCTGGCCTCCTGGCTCGACGTCCTGCGCGAAGACAACCGAGCCATCGTGCGTGCCGCCTCCCAAGCCAGCAAGGCAGCCGACTGGTTGCTCGCCTTCCTTCCGCAACCCGACAACGGAACCAGGGCAGGGCCCGCCAGCGTCGATGAGGTCGAAATCGAGAAGAGGGCGGCATGATCGTTCTCACCGAGGAACTGCGCGTGCCTGCTCGCCAATAGCCGCGATCGCGACGCCGAACACGTACGGGTGGTGAAGCTCTTCAAATCAACTCGGCGAAGGAATTGGCTCGCAACCGCGCTCGAGATGACGTCGATCCGGCTGCCTTTCGGCATCGGCATCGAGCGGGACATGCTCTTTGGCACCGACCTGCCGATTTCCGTCTGGGCAGAGGCGGTCCGCCGGGGCGGAAACCTTCGCGACGCCGAACGCAACTCGACCATGCCGGCCAATCTGGCCGAGACGGCGAGTGAGATCTCAGCTTGTAATCCGCAAGCCGCAGATGCGCAGTCGTGTCTGCGGCCCTGTCCCCACCTCTGGATCTTCGGTGCGGCTCAGTCCTCAGAGTGAGAGGGCTGCGCCCGTCTTTTTTGACGGGTTTGGAGGACGAGAGAGTTTCGGCCGCCCGTCGCGGAGATAGTCCACATGGCTACGCCCAAGCAGAAGATCACCCTCAACGCTTCACGTGACATCCCCTTCAACAAGCTGATGCTGAGCCAGTCCAATGTCCGGCGCATCAAGCGCGGGGAAACCATAGAGGACCTCGCCGCGTCGATCGCTCGGCGCGGCCTGCTCCAGAGCCTCAACGTCCGGCCAGTGTTGGACGGCGAGGGCAACGAGACCGGCATGTTTGAGGTGCCGGCTGGCGGGCGCCGCTATCGCGCGCTGGAACTGCTGGTCAAGCAGAAGCGCATGAGCAAGACCGAGCCAGTTCCCTGCGTCATAAGCGACGCCCACAGCGCGGTCCCGATCGAGGAGGACTCGCTGGCCGAGAATTTTCAGCGCGAAGATTTACATCCGCTCGACATGTTTCGCGCCTTCCAGACACTTCAAGACCAGGGCGCGAGCCATGAGGAGATTGCCGCACGCTTCTTCGTCTCCGCAACATTCGTGCAGCAGCGCCTCAGGCTGGCCAGGGTTTCGGCCAAGCTGCAGGAGATTTACGAGCAGGATGGCATGAAGCTCGAGCAGCTCATGGCGTTCACCGTGAACTATGAACACTTTGTTCCGCTCCGTGGCCCGTCCCGGCGGTGCGCCGGCCGATGATCTGGTGCAGCTTCCCCCTTGAGTATTGTTTGATCAAGCTTATGGTAGGCAGGAACATGATCGAATTTTTCGATCGGGATTTCCATGCAGCTTGATCACATCGAAACCTTTCTCGACATCATCGAATCGAGAAATTTCAATCGCACCGCAGATCGGTTGGGCTTAACCCAATCGACAATCAGCACCCGCATCAAGAACCTGGAGAGCGCAATCGGATCTGAACTGTTCCAACGCGGACGCGCCGGGGCAGAGCCGACTGCCGCAGGGCGCCGGTTCGAAGCCTACGCAAGATCTCTGGTATCCACTTGGTCGCAGGCTCGCCACGATGTCCGGGCCTTCAACCGTTTCGAAGGCACCTTGCGCGTTGCCGCCCAAGTGGGCATGACCCGCTCAGTCCTGCCCGGGTGGGTCGAAACCCTGTGCCAAGCACTTCCGAAGTCCTCAATCCATGTCGAGTCGGATTATTCGAACCAGATGGTCAGCGACCTCAGCATGGGAAACCTGGATATCGCGGTGCTTTATGCCCCCCGCTACTTGCCTGAGATCGCATACGAGCACCTGATGGTCGAGGAATATGTAATGGTTTCGACTGCCGCCAGAAACCTGTCGGACGTCGATCCCGACACCTACATCCGACCAGGCTACACCGTCGTGCTGGAGAAAACGCACGCAGAGATGCTGGCCCAATTGGCGATCTGCCGACTTTCGACCGGATCGGAAGCTCTGGCGGAGATCATGCTCCGGCGAACGGGCGGCACTTGCTACATGCGCAGCGATGATGCGCGCAGGTTTACCGGTGAGCTTCCATCGTTCCTGGTCGAAGGAGCGCCGACCTTGCACCAGCCAGTCCATACGGCGATACTGGCACGCCGCAAACACGAACCGATCATTCGCAAAGGCATCCGTGCTCTCCATCTCGCTGTTATGTCGCTGGAGGTTTAATCGATATTCCCGATCATAACGCTGGAATAATATTGCTGTTCAGCGGGGTAAGAACTGGCATGTTCGCTCGACCTAACGCCGAGCCGCACGATGAATGCATACGCCTCCATCCAAGCCTCAGATGTCGTGCCCACCATGCGTCAGCGGCGATGGGCACAAAAGACGCGAGATATAGTGCTCTGCCGTCGCGTGATAGACGAGACGCACGATGTGAAAACATTTGTTCTCACATCTGCCGCTGGTCGGATGTTCTGCTTCAGCGCGGGCCAGTATGTTCTCGTGCACCTCAGGATCAACGGCGCCACAATAACGCGCGCCTACTCGGTATCGTCACCGCCGACGCGACCGCTTGATCTTCAGATCACCGTGAAGCGAACGCAGGGCGGGCTCACTTCCAACTGGATCCATGACCATTTGACGCCGGGCAGCGAGATCGAGATCGAAGGGCCGCTCGGTTCGTTCAATCTGGATAAATTGCCGTCGGAGAAACCTGTTTTCCTTTCGGGCGGGAGCGGCGTGACTCCGACCATGTCAATGCTGCGTGCGCTTACAGACCGCGCAGACGACAGGGAGATCCGCTTCATTCACAGCGCGAAAACCCCAGGCGACATCATCTTCCGAGCGGAACTGGAAGCACTTGCCGCTCGCTTTCCCAATGTTCAAGTGACTTTGGTTTGCGGCCAGGGAGGTCCCGCTTGGACGGGTTCAACCGGCCGAATTGATGGTCGGATGCTGCTGAGCCTGGTTCCCGATCTTCAAAAGCGCACTGTTTTTGCCTGTGGGCCCGAAGGGTACATGAAGACGGCACGCGCCTGCCTTGATGCAATAGGCTTCCCGCCAGCGCAGTATCACGAGGAGAGTTTCGGAGGCAGCAATGGTTCTCGGTCGGAATTGGGCTTGGCGATTTCGTCTTCGGTCCGTTTTGTCCGCTCGGGTGTGGAGCATCGCTGCGCGCCCGGAGAGACCCTGCTGGACGCGGCGCGGAACTGTGGCATCTACATCCCAACCGCCTGCCAGCAGGGCGTTTGCGGAACGTGCCGAATAGCCAAACTATCCGGCGAGGTTACCATGGACGATTTAGGCGGACTGAATGCTAAAGAGAAATCTGCCGGCTATGTCCTGGCATGTTGCAGCCGCCCGCGAGGGACGGTTTTGCTCGACGCTTAGCTCGGCGTTGTTGACTGTTGGAAGATTCCGTCGGCGCACGCATCGGCGTCAGGGTCTAACCCAACGGCTCGACGCTCGAAGCTGTCAGTCCGTTATCGGCCCCCAAATGAGACGTTGGAAGCATTGAGGGCAGGGGACAGTTCGTGGCGCAAACGAGATAGCAGCTCCGAGTAGTCATCGCTGTTCGCGAAACGGTCGATTTCTGGACATCGCAATGTCGGGTATGGACTAACGCGCTATCTCGGCTCGAGGACCAATTCAGGTACGCGCCTGACATTAGGTATTGAGCATAGATCCGTGCGTCCCGGAAAGCGGACGCGGCACGATCCGGGTTAGGCGAGTAAGATACGCTCGATGACGGCGGCGCGCGCGGGAACGTCGCAACCAAGGATGAAGCTGTTGCTGGAGTCGAGCGGGCATTCACGCTGCCATGCCGGAGCAGATCGGCGCTACGACGGCCCAGCAGCCTTTGTCGCGGGGGGTTGTGTGCGTCAAGTTCTGCAAAATGGGGCAGCCATGATGCTGGTCATGCGGCTTGGCGCAGAGCGAGCTTCTTGTGCTCGCGCAGGTCGTCCATGTTGATGTATCGGTTGGCCTC
>NZ_JAMYLX010000013.1:0-169302 GCF_040318265.1 Mesorhizobium sp. M1252
CCCTACTCCCTACTCCCTACTCCCTACTCCCTACTCCCTACTCCCTACTCCCTACTCCCTACTCCCTACTCCCTAGAACTTATCCCCCTCCACCCCCGTATCTCCGCGCATGAACCTCATTTACGCCGCCTGTGCTTTGCTCCTCGCGCTCGTCTTTGCCCTGGCCGGTGTCACCCGCGCCGGCACGTGGCTGATCGAGTGGCGGAACCCGCCGGCCGGCGAATTTGCCGACATCGACGCCACCCGCATCCACTATGTCCACGTGCCGGCGCCTCAAAATGCCGAGCTGCCGGCGATCGTCTTCATCCATGGCGCCAGCGCCAACCTCAGGGATCAGATGCTGCCGATCAGGCCTTTGCTCGAAGGCCGCGCCGAGATGGTCTTCCTCGACCGGCCGGGCTTCGGCTGGTCGGCACGCGGCCCCGGCAATGAGAGCCCGTCGGGGCAGGCCGACACCATCGCCAGGCTGATGGACCGTCTCGGCATCCACAAGGCGATCATGGTCGGCCATTCGTTTGGCGGCGTGATCACCGCCGCCTTTGGCCGCGAACACCCGGAGAAGACGCTCGGGCTGGTCTTTCTGTCGCCGGTCAGCCACCCCTGGCCGGGCGGCGCGACCGCCTGGTACTACAAGCTGACCGCCACCCCCATCATCGGCTGGCTGTTCTCGCAGACATTGACCTATCCGGCAGGCACGCTGCAGATGGACGGCGCCACGGCCTGCGTGTTTTCTCCCAACAAGGTGCCGGAAGGCTATGTCGGCAATGCCTCGATTCCGCTGGTGCTGCGTCCCGGCGCTTTCCGCGCCAACGCCATCGATGTCGCCGGCCTCTACGACTATACGCTGAAGGCCGCGCCGCATTACCGCGACATCACAGCGCCGACGATCGTCATCTCGGGCGATCGCGACAAGGTGGTCTATGCCTCGATCCATTCGGTCGGCCTGGTCAGGGACATCCCCGGCGCCGAACTGATCTGGGTCCACAATCTCGGCCACAAGCCGGATTGGATCGCCTCCGACCTCGTCGTCGGCGCGATCGAGAAAGTCGCCGGCAAGGTCGTCGACCTGCAGGCAATGGCAAAAACCGTGGAAGCACGCATCGCCGGCGATGCGTACAATGAGGGGCGATGCCCCGACATCACAGTGCCCGACGCGGAACTGGCCCCGACCTGATCGCAATGTATGTCCTGAAACACGGCGTCAAGAGAAACCCGGAGAAGCGATGGGCGTTGCCGGACCGCATCTTCTTCGGCTATGGCGCGTGCGCCATTCTTGCTGGCGCCTTTCTCGAGCATGCTCCTCTGGAAGGATTCTACGGCGAACGGATCATTCCTGGCGAGGGCTTTCCGGGAACCATATTTACGCGACCAACGGCGTGATCGCGTTCGACTACCACGGCTATTCCGCCCGCGAGCGGCTTTTGGAACACCACAAGAGGGGCTGGGCGTCGCGCAATCCCGGGTGGCACTGCACGATCGCCACGGTCGATTTCGATCTGCTCGACACAGTCGAACTCAACCGGCGAAAGATGCTGGGTCCGGACCAGTACCTGCACCACCCCGTTCCCCGGGCTCGCCGCTTCCTTCGGCGCATCGATCACGCCGAAGGTGCGGCAAGAGCGCAGCGAACTGTGACGAGGTCTCAGCCTATGTTGCGGGTGGCCTGCACGTCCGATCCGACATAGGCGATGCGCAGCATGTTGGTCGAACCCGGCGTCCTCAGCGGCACGCCCGCCGTGATGATGACGCGGTCGCCCGGCTGGCCGAACCCCTCTTCGAAAGCGATGCGGCAGGCGCGATCGACCATGTCGTCGAGGTCGCTGGCGTCGGGCGAGACGACGCAATGCGTGCCCCACAAAAGCGACAGCCGCCGCGCCGTGTTGAGGATCGGCGACAGCGCGATGATCGGCACTTGCGGCCGCTCGCGCGCGGCGCGCAGGCCGGTGGTGCCCGACGCCGTATAGGTGATGATCGCCGACAGTTTCAGCGTCTCGGCAATCTCGCGGGCGGCGAGCGAAATGGCGTCGGCGCCGGTTGCTTCCGGTTCCGAGCGCTGCGCGTTGATGATGCCGGCATAGGTCGGGTCGGTTTCGACCTTGGTGGCGATGCGGTTCATCATCGCCACCGCCTCGACCGGATAGGCGCCGGCAGCGGATTCGGCTGAAAGCATGATGGCGTCGGCGCCCTCGAACACGGCGATCGACACGTCGGAGACCTCGGCGCGGGTCGGCACCGGCGCGGTGATCATCGATTCCAGCATTTGCGTGGCGACCACCACCGGCTTGCCGGCGCGGCGCGCGGCGCGCGTGATCTGCTTCTGGATGCCGGGCACCGCTTCCAGCGGCATTTCCACACCGAGATCGCCGCGGGCGACCATCAGCGCGTCGGAGAGTTCGATGATTTCGGCCAGCCGGGCTACCGCCTGCGGCTTTTCGATCTTGGCCATGATAAGCGCCCGGCCGCGCGCGATCTTGCGGGCTTCCGCCAAATCCTCCGGCCGCTGCACGAACGACAGCGCCACCCAGTCGACGCTTTCCGCCAGCACCGCATCGAGGTCCTTGCGGTCCTTTTCGGTCAGCGCACCGACCGGCAGGTCGGTGTCGGGCAGGCTGACGCCCTTCTTGTCGGAAATGGTGGTGCCGGCGACGACCGCGCAGGTGATCGACTTGCCGTCGCTCTTCACCGCCCTGAGCTCCAGCTTGCCATCGTCGATCAACAGACGGTGGCCGGCCTCGACCGAACTCAGGATTTCGGGATGCGGCAGGTAGACGCGGGTCGACGTGCCGGGCTCGGGATTGTTGTCGAGGGTGAAGGTCTGGCCCGGGGTCAGCACCTCCTTGCCGTTGGCGAACTTGCCGACGCGCAGCTTCGGTCCCTGCAAATCGGCCAGGATGCCGATCGGACGGCCGACCTTTTCCTCGACCGCGCGGATGCGGCCGACCAGCGTGCGCATCAGCTCGTGATCGGTGTGGCTCATATTGATGCGGAAGACATCGGCGCCGGCTTCGAACAGCTTCTGCAGCATCTCCTCGGACGAGGAGGCAGGACCGATGGTGGCGAGGATCTTGACCTTGCGGCTACGTCTCATTGACTGTTTGTTCCCGGGGCGGCTGGAGCGCCTCCCGTTGTGGACTCATCGGTCAGCTGGACCATCCAGCTTGCCTGCTCGCCCGTGTCATATTCCTGGAATCCGGCGCGCTGGAAGCCCCGGGCGACGCAATCGGTAACGCCGGCAATCTTGAATTCTTTTTCGGCCACGCACATGTTGATCGGGCCATCCCAGCGCCCGCCGCGCTCGGCGTCTTCTGCATAAAGATAGTAAAACCTCGATGACAGCGGACCTTCGATCAGCGTCTTGCAGCTCGATCCTTCGATGTGCCACCACCCCTCGGTGATCCAGCCTGCCTTGGCGCGGTAGCCGATGCCGACGCCGACCAGGTTCTGCGTGGCGTTGCAGACGCGGAAATCGGCGCGGGCAGGCGAAGCCGCGACCAGCGCGGTGAGCCCTAGCGTCAGGGTCAGGAGCGGCACGGCAAAGGCGGTGCGCGCACGCGGCCTGCCGGCGGAACCCATCCCGAAACCCCTCAATAACGTCATCTGCATCTCTCAGCGCCCCTTTTCGGAAAAGTCCGGGCGCATGTCAACGCGCCGTTCTGTCCAATTCCAATCGATTTAGAAAGGCCCCCGACACGCGATCTGCCGCGCGTCACAGGATTTTCGCAGAAACCGTGGCCAAACAACGGCATTGCGCAACAGTCCTCTTCGTGGGAATGACGATACCACCCTCCCCGGAAGCCAGCGAACAGACCTTTCCAGCCAATGACCCGATCCACAGTTTTCGCGCCTTTCGATATCGTCGAAGGCGACCGCAAGCGAGGCATCGTGCTTGTCGCCGACCATGCCCGCCGCGACCTGCCGGAGGAGTATGGCAGTCTCGGCTTGCCGGCGGCGGAACTCGATCGCCATATCGCCTACGACATCGGTGTCGAGACGGTGACGCGCGAACTGGCCGCAGCGCTCGACGTGCCGGCGGTGATCGCCAATTTTTCGCGGCTGCTGATCGATCCCAATCGCGGCGAGGACGACCCGACGCTGATCCGCCAGCTCTATGACGGCACTGTCGTGCCGGGAAACTACCCTATGGCACCGGCCGAACGCGAAAGGCGGCTCGACGGCTTCTACCGGCCTTATCAGGACGCGGTCGGCGCCATGATCGCGTCGGTGGCGCACGCCTCAGGCAAAGCGCCGCTCATCTTCTCCGTACACTCCTTCACCCCTGTCATGCAGGGCTTCATCCGCCCTTGGCATGTCGGCATATTGTGGGACCTCGACGACCGCGTGGCGCGGCCGCTGATCGACATGCTGGCGCAGGATAAAAACCTCGTCGTTGGCGACAATGAACCCTATGACGGCGCGTTGCGCGGCGACACCATGTTCAAGCACGCCATCGTCAACGGCTTTGCCCATGCGCTGATCGAGATCCGCCAGGACCTGATATCAGACCGCAAGGGGGCGCTGGCCTGGGCGGAACGGCTGGCGCCGATCGTTGACGCCATCGACCGCCGTCCCGATATACATCAGGTGAAGATGTTCGGCTCGCGCACCGGGCCGCTGTGAGGACCCAAGGCAATGACCGAACTCAGCGATGACCAGAAACGCGATTTCGAGGCCGCGGCCTTCCGCCGGCTGGTCGAGCATCTGCGCGAGCGCAGCGATGTGCAAAACATCGACCTGATGAACCTCGCCGGCTTCTGCCGCAACTGCCTGTCGAACTGGTATCGCGAAGCGGCCGAGGCTGAGGGCGTCGATCTCGGCAAGGATCAGTCGCGCGAAATCGTCTACGGCATGCCCTATGCGCAATGGCAGGCGCTGAACCAGACCGAGGCTTCGGACGCCAAGAAAGCGGAGTTCGAGGCAAGACGGCCGAGGGATCACTGAAGTAGCGCGCGGTTCACAGGATTGACGTCGGCGGGACAGCGCCTAACGGTTTCCCCTTAGATGTGGCCCACAAGCTTTTCGCAGCCAAGCGCTTGACGAGAAATTGAATCGATCTAATTTGCCGCGCAAAGCCATTCCTTGACCGGATTCGGGCCATGAACGCGCAAGACACCATGCAGAGAGCCATTCGCGGGCGATGGGCCGTAGCAGCGATATTCCTCGCCAACGGCTTCCTGACCGGCAGCTGGGCGCCGCAGATTCCGGTGTTCCTGACCCGGCTCGACATCTCGAAATTCACCCTCGGTCTGCTGATCCTTCTGTTCGGCGTCGGCGCGGTCGCGGCCATGAGCTGGTGCGGCCATCTGATCTCCAGGCATGGCTCGCGCACCGTGTTGCGCTGGTTCGGCCTGTGCGGCAGCCTCGGCCTGCTGGTCGTGGCGCTGGCGCCCAACGTCCCGCTGGCGGCGATCGCCATGATCATCTTCGGCGGCTCGATCGGCGGCATGGATGTCGCCATGAACGCCAATGCGGTGGTGGTCGAGCGCCGGCTCTCCCGCGCCATCATGTCGTCGTCGCACGGCTTCTGGAGCCTCGGCGGTTTCGCCGGCGGCGGTCTGGGCGGTTACGCCATCCAGACTTACGGCCACCTCGCCCATGCGGCTGTAGTCACGGTCATTGCTTTTGCCGTCATTGCCGTGGCGGTCGGCTACCTCATCGCCGAGCACAAGCCGCATGCCGCCGAACATCACAAATTTGCGCTGCCGGCCAACCCGCTGGTCTATCTTGTCGGGCTCATGGCGCTGCTGACGATGATTTCCGAGGGCGCCGTGCTCGACTGGGCAGCGCTTTATCTCAGGCAGGAGCTCGGCGCCGACCTCGCCATCGCCGGCCTTGCCTACGCCGCCTTCTCCGGCGTCATGGCTGTCATGCGCTTTTTCGGTGACGGCGTGCGCAACCGCTTCGGCGCGGTGGCCACGCTGCGCGGCTCTGCCGTCGTCGCCGCCGCCGGCATGCTGGTCGCCGGCCTGTCGCCATCGCCCTGGATCGCCATCGCGGCTTTTGCCCTCTGCGGCTTCGGCATCGCCAATATGGTGCCGATCATCTTCTCGGCCGGCGGCAACCAGGAAGGCATGTCGTCGGGCACCGGCATGAGCGTGGTCACCACCATGGGCTATTCCGGTATATTGGTGGCGCCGTCGGCGATCGGCTTCGTCGCCGAGCATTCGAGCTTCGGCCCGATCTTCGTCGCCATGTCGGCGCTGCTGATCGTCGTGCTGTTGATGGCCGGGCTCGCTCACCGCGCCGAATTCGCGGCCGCCCCCGCCGAATAGCGCTTCAGCTCCTCATAGAGGAAATCCGCGACGCGGCGGATGCGCACGCTGGTGCGCACGTCGCGATGCATGGCCAGCCACACCGGCAGGCTGGGCAATGGCAGGCCGGGCAGGAGTTTCTCCAGCAACGGGTCGCTGCCGGCCAGCGGCTCCTGGCCGAGACCGACGCCGTTTCCCGCCCGCAGCGCTTCCCACAGAACGATCTGGTTGTCGGCCCTGAAGCGGAAGCTGCTCCGGGTGACGGGGATGCCGGCCTGGGTAAAGCCCCGGATCATCTCGTCGCTGCGGTCGAAGCCGATCAGCGGATGGTCGAGAAGGTCGGCGGGCTTGAGCGGGCGGCCGTGCCTGTCGAGATAGGATTTCGCCGCGCAGCAGCAGAGTTTGATATCGCAGACCTTGCGCGCCGTCAGCTCGTTCTGCGCCGGCTTGACCATGCGGATGGCGATATCGGCATCCCTTCGCAGCAGGTTCTCGACCTGGTTCGAGGCGACGATCTCGACCTCGATGCCGGGCTCCTCGATGCCGAGCCGCGCCGTCATCCTCGGCAGCACATAGGCCGCCACCACCTCGCTGGCCGCAATGCGCACCGTGCCTTCGATCGCCTCGACCGAGCCCAATGCCAATAGTGAGAACGCGCTCGCCTGCTCGCTCACGGCCTTGCCGCGTTCGAACAGCGTGGCGCCTGCTTCCGTCAGCGCATAGCCGCGCCGCCCGCGCCGGAACAAGGTGACGCCCAACGCCTGTTCGAGCTCACCGATGTGACGCCCGAGCGTCGGTTGGCTGGCCGACAGTTTGCGCGCCGCGGCCGACAGGCTGCCGGTCTCCGCCACGGTGACGAAACTCTTGATCAGGTTCCAGTCGATGTCTTTCATTCATTTATGAATAACAAATCTGCATCCATAGTCAATTTTCATTCGCGTATGAACGCATCATATTCACCGTGCAAACACAGACACGGAGAAGAAAAATGACCAAGATCGCAATTCTAGGCGCCAATGGCCGGCTCGGCCGCGTGGTTGGCAAAGCCTTCATCGACGCCGGCTTCGATGTCCGCGCCGTCACCCGCACCGGCAAGGTCCCGGCCGAACTCAAGGGCGCCACCGCCGTCGCCGGCGATGCGCTCGACCGCGAGGCGCTGATCCGCGCCACGCAGGGTGTCGACATCATCTTCAACGGTCTCAACCCGATCTACACCGATTGGAGCAAATGCCTGCCGATGGCGGAGAACGTCATGGCCGCCTGCCATGCCAATGGCGCGCTGCATCTCTTCCCCGGCACTGTCTACAATTACGGCTCGCCGATGCCTCAACTCGTCACCGAAGACACGCCGTTCCGCCCGACGACCGAGAAGGGCCGCATCCGCTGCGCCATGGAAGCGCTGTTTCGCCGCGAGGCCGATGCCGGCCGCGTCCGCACCATCATCCTGCGCGCCGGCGATTTCTTCGGCGGCACCGGCAGCGGATCATGGTTCGACCTCGTCGTCACCGCCAAGATGAGCAACGGTGTCTACACCGCGCCCGGCCCTGCCAACCTCGTGCATGAATGGGCCTATTTGCCGGACTTCGCCATCGGCTTCGTCGGCCTGGCGCGTAATCAGGGCAAGCTCGGCTTCTTTGAGGCGCTCAACTTCCCCGGCCACGCCGTCACCGACATGGACATAAAGGCCGCGGCCGAGAAAGCGTTGGGACATCCGCTGAAGCTGACCTTCATGCCTTGGTGGGTGCTGCGCGCCGGCAGCCCGTTCGTGGCGATGTGGCGCGAGATCGTCTCGATGTCCTATCTGCGCTTCGAACCGCACCGGCTCGTGTCCGACCGGCTGGAAGGCATCATCGGCGAAGTCCCGCACACGCCGCTGGACGAGGCCGTGGCCGAGGCATTGAAGGACATCGGCATCAGCCTCGACAATGCAAAAGACGCCGCTTGAATGCATGTCGGCCAGAAGTGTGCGCGGTTCTGGGACAGCGACATGCATCAAAACAAAGACTTTAGACAAAAATCTCTCTCGCAGTGCTGGCCCAATCGCTGGAAATCAGCAACCGGATGGTCATTATGAGGAGACTGTTTATAACGGTCGGCGAGATCACCATCACCAAGGGGAGACGATGCGTTACATACGTCCGCTTTCAATCGAAGACGCCGTTGGCCTGCTGGCCGACGCTTCCGGCACATCAGCCATTCTCGCTGGAGGCAGTGACCTCCTCGTTCGGATGAAGGGCGGGTTTGTCGATCCCGACCTGATCGTCGACATCAAGGCGATCGAGGGCTTGAGCGAGATCAGGGAGACGGCCGACGGCTTCAGCATCGGCGCGACCGTCCCCTGCGCCGTCCTGGGCGAGAGCTCGGTTCTGAAGAAGGCCTGGCCCGGTGTCGTCGAAGCGTCGAAGCTGATCGGCTCGAAACAGGTCCAGGGCCGCTGCACCATCGTTGGCAATCTGTGCAACGCCTCGCCGGCCGCCGACAGCGTCCCGGCCTTGGTGGCCGCCGCCGCAAAGGCCGTGGTTGCCGGTCCCTCGGGCAAGCGCACCATTCCGGTCGAGGCTGTGCCGATCGGGCCTGGCAAGACCTCGCTCACCAAGGGTGAGATCGTCGAGGCGATCCTGCTCGACAAGCGCGCGCCGCGTTCGGGCGACGCCTATCTCAGATTCATTCCGCGCACCGAGATGGACATCGCGGTGGTGAGCGCCGGCGTGAACCTGACGCTCGACGAGCATGGTGTCATAACAGCCGCCCGCGTCGCGCTGGGCGCCGCGGCCCCGACCGTGCTTCTGGTGGAAGAAGCAGCCGAGGCACTCATCGGCAGGAAGCTGGACGAGGCGGCACTTGAGCGGCTCGCCAAGATCTGCGCTGGGGCCTGCCGCCCCATCGACGACAAGCGCGGTACCATCGAGTTCAGACGAAAAGTTGCGGGCGTGCTGGCCGGACGGGCCGCGACGACCGCCTACGCACGCGCAGGAGGCAAATGATGGCCGGTGTAGCAGTTTCAACGACAATCAACGGCGATCACGTCGAATACCTTTGCCAGCCCGACGAGACGTTGCTCGACGTCCTGCGCGATCGGCTCGGCCTGACCGGCGCCAAGGAAGGCTGCGGCACGGGCGACTGCGGCGCCTGCTCGATCATTCTCGACAATCGGCTGGTCTGCTCCTGCCTTGTGCTTGGCGCTGAAGCCGAAGGCCGGCATATCGAGACCGTCGAAGGCATGGCGCATGGCGATCAGTTGCATCCGCTGCAGCAGAAATTCCTCGAACACGCAGCCTTGCAATGCGGCATCTGCACGCCGGGCTTCCTGATCGCGGCGAAGGACCTCCTGGCCAAGAACCCCGATCCGACCGAGGAAGAAATCCGCTTCGGCCTCGCCGGAAACCTCTGCCGCTGCACCGGCTACGACAAGATCGTGCGCGCGGTGCAGGATGCGGCCAACGTGATGAAGGGAGCACACGCATGAACTTCGATCCACGCTTTTCGGGCCGCAAATTCTCATCCGTCGGCACGCGGCCTATCCGTCCCGACGGCGTCGACAAGGTGACCGGACGCGCCCGCTACGGCGCCGACTTCAACATGGCTGGACAGCTGGTCGGGCGTGTTCTGCGCAGCCCGCACGCCCACGCGAAAATCCTCAAGATCGACACCTCGAAGGCGGAAAAGCTCCCCGGCGTGAAAGCGGTGATCACCGCCGCCGACCTGCCCGACCTCACCGATGGCGATGCCGCCATGTATGACGTCCTCGACAATTGCATGGCGCGCGGCAAGGCGCTCTATGACGGCCACGCGGTGGCCGCGGTCGCGGCCGTCGATGCCCGCACGGCAAGGCAGGCGCTGAAGCTGATCGAGGTCGAGTACGAGCTGTTGCCGCATGTCACCGATGTCGACGAGGCGATGAAGCACACCGCGCCGTTGATCAACGACACGATCTTCACCGAGGGTCTCGAGGAAAAGCCGGCAAAGCCGTCCAACGTCACCAAGCGCAGCCAGTTTGGCCATGGCGATGTCCATCAAGGCTTTGGCCACGCCGATGTCATCGTCGAGCGCTCCTTCAAGACCGAGCAGACGCACCAGGGCTATATCGAGCCGCATGCCTGCGTGGCGAGCGTCTCGTCCGACGGCACCGCCGACCTATGGGTCTGCACGCAGGGCCATTTCGTCTACCGCCAGCATTGCGCGCAACTGCTCGGGCTGGAAGCCTCCAAGCTGCGCGTCACCTCGTCTGAAATCGGCGGCGGCTTCGGCGGCAAGACCCACGTCTGGGCCGAACCGGTGGCGCTGGCGCTGTCGCGCAAGGCCGGTCGGCCGGTGAAGCTCGTCATGACTCGCGACGAGGTGTTCCGCGCCTCGGGTCCGACCAGCGCCACCTCGATCGACGTCAAGATCGGCGCCCGCAAGGACGGCACCATCACCGCCGCCGAAGCGACACTGCGCTACACCAGCGGCCCCTATGCCGGCGCCTGGGCCGAGATCGGCGCCATGACAGCCTTCGCCTGCTACAAGCTCGACAACGTCCAGACGGTCGGCTTCGAAGTGCTGGTCAACCGGCCGAAGACCGCGGCCTATCGCGCGCCATCCGCCCCTATGGCGGCGTTCGCGGTGGAAAGTGCAGTCGACGAGTTGGCCAAGGAGCTCGGCATGGACCCGGTCGAGTTCCGCATCAAGAACGCCGCGCAGGAAGGCACCCGCTCCTCCTACGGTCCGGTCTACGGCCCGATCGGCATCGGCCCGACGCTGGAGGCGGCCAAGCACCATCCGCACATGAAGGCCCCGCTGGGCAAGAACCAGGGCCGCGGCATGGCCTGCGGCTTCTGGTTCAACTTCGGTGGCCAGACCTGCGTGGACCTGAACATCGGCATGGACGGCTCGGTGTCGCTGGCCGTCGGCACGGTGGATGTCGGTGGTTCGCGCGCGTCGCTGTCGCTGGTGGCGGCGGAGGAGCTGGGCATCGACTATGCCCAGCTCAAGGCGGTGGTCGCCGACACGTCCTCGCTCGGCTACAACGACATGACCGACGGCAGCCGCGGCACCTTCTCGTCCTCGATGGCGACCATCTCGGCCGCCCGCAACGCGATCAAGATCCTGCGTGAGCGCGCCGCCCAGACGTGGGACATCCCCGTCGACGACGTGGTCTGGGAAAACGGCCACGCCATCGCCAAGGGCGAGAAATACGGCAACCTTGCAGCCCTGTCGCTGAAGGAGATCGCCGCCGCTTCCGGCAAGACCGGCGGGCCGATCGCCGGCCACAGCGAGCTCGTCGCCGACGGCGCCGGCGTCTCCTTCGCCACCCATATATGCGACATCGAGGTCGACCCCGATACCGGCTCGACCAGGGTGATCCGCTACACGGTGATCCAGGATGCCGGCAAGGCGGTGCACCCCACCTATGTCGAGGGCCAGTACCAGGGCGGCGCCGCGCAAGGCATCGGCTGGGCGCTCAACGAGGAGTATATCTACGGCAAGGACGGGCGCCTCCAGAATGCCGGCTTCCTCGACTACCGCATCCCGGTCTGCTCCGACCTGCCGATGATCGACACCGAGATCCTCGAGATCCCCAACCCCAACCACCCCTATGGCGTGCGCGGCGTCGGCGAAACCTCGATCGTGCCGCCGCTGGCGGCGATCGCCAACGCCGTCTCCAACGCCGCCGGCGTGCGCATGACCCACATCCCGATGTCGCCGCCACGGGTTCTCGCCGCGATCGAGGCGGAACGGGGAGGCTGAGGCCAAATGAGGTTCTTGCCCTAATGGTCGAGGTCACGCTCTGGGGCGCGCTGGGCCAGCTCGCCGGCGGCCAGAGCAAGATCGAGGTCGAGGCCAAGGACATAAGGGAGCTGTTCAGGAAGCTGGCTGAACAGTATCCCGGCATCGAGCCGTGGATCGAGAAGGGCATTGCGGTGGCCATCGACGGGACCATCTATCGCGATACGTGGTCGAAGGAACTGCCGCCGGGGGCGGAGATTTTTCTGCTGCCGCGGCTGGCTGGGGGGTGACGGGGGGTGTCGCCCTACGTCCCAGAGCGGACCGGCATCCTCGGTCTGCGAACTTCAAGTGCAATGTCGGTCCTCGCCTAGATGCCAGTTTTGCTGACCGCGTCTTATCGGCGGCGGGTTGGCCAACAATCCAGAGAACCTGATCCGCTGGATTACTATCGGCAAGGGACATCAGTCCGCACACGGCTCTGAAGTGACTCGAGCGGGTCACCGTTTGACGGACAACACCGGTCCCTTTCTGGAGAGGCCGGCTATCGTTGATCCAGGATCATCAAGCTAGGTTTGGCGCTGAGACGTATCGGAAATTCGTTCGCGCACGGCATGCTCGGTCTTGTCTGCTGTGGACTTCACGATCTCGCCGAGCTGATCGGCTATCGTGTCTGCTTCCATATCTTGCCGGCCAGCTTCCTGCTTGATGGTCTCATAGGCGTCGGCGGCGACCTGCTTGGCCTCATCGAGGCCCCTGTCGAGCAAAGTTTCGGCGGAATCGCGAAGCTTGTCGCCATAGGCGCCTAGTTGCTCGTCCTCCGTTGCGGTATGGGGCAGCATTGCACCTATAGCGGCGCCGATGGCGAGACCGACGGCCGCTACGGCCAAGGGTTGATCCTCCAACAGATCTTGCGCGGAGCGGCTGGCTTTCGCCGCCATGTCCCCAGTCGTCGAGCTTGCATTGGCAGCGCTTCCCGTCAGACTCGCCGCAGCGGCTCTTGCGGTGCTCGATATGGTGTCGCCGGCGCTGGCAGCGCTCGAGGAGAGCGATTCCGCGGCATCGGAGAGCGTGCCGCCCAAGCCGCCGCGCTCCCCTGCTACATCATGTTGTCCCGGCGCTGAAGGCAATCGGTAGTCATCCGAACGTTGGGTGGTGTTTGAGGTACCGCTGCCGAACATCAGCCAGGCCAGACCTGCGCCCACCATGGTGACCGGCAAAGGATTGTCTCGGACCTGCGTTCTGAGATTGCTGAGCATGGCCGCGCTCTCCCCTCCCGAGAACAGCCCGGTGAACTCATCCAGCAATTGTCCAGGCGTCATCTTGCCTCGAATGGATTCGGCGGTCTCCATCACCCGAGCGCGAGCCGCCTCGGCCTCGCGTTCAAGTTCGGCTGCGGATTTCTCGTTCATCTCACCTGTTCCTTAATCGCGCTCGCGTCGCGCTTGAGCTGTCCCTGGGTCCGGTCGGGGGTAAGTTCCGAAGGCGCCATGCTGGCCGTCCCGGTCCGCAGCAGGATGACGCCGAGGACCGCCACGACCACACCGACCAGCAGGGAAGACCACCCCGCGCCAAGCCCTGCCCGCGTCAGTGCGATAATGAGCGCCTGCAGCAACACCAAGAGCGCGGCGAGCAGGCAAATCGCGCCGCCCAGCACTTCCGCGGCACCTGCTCCGGCTTTGGTAAGCTTTTCAGAGAGCTCGGCCCGAAACAGCCTCGCCTCGGTTTGCACCAGAGTGGTGACATTCTGGGCCAAATCGGTGACTAGCCCGGCAAGGCTGGGATTGTCCTGGTTATTCATCTGTCCTGCTCCGCGATCTGCGTGGCGCCATCATCGCCGACCACGCCAAAATCTTGTGGACGATCAGCGGACCAACCCTGTGGCTGATCGGTGTGTGATCTGAGGCCTCCCGGAGCGGCCTCAGAATCGGGCCTTGCCGACGGAGAAGCCTTGATGAACCGCCCGAGAGCCAATCCGGCCAACACCGATCCCGCAAGCAGGACACCGGGATTTTGCCGGCCGAAGGACTGCACGTCATCAAGGACTTGGCTAAAGGGCTTCTGTTTCAAGGACGATGAAAGCCGCTCAAGGCCACTGGCAGCATCCAAAGCGAATTTCGATGCGTTCCTTTCATCGTTGCTGGCAAGGTGATCGCTGGCCGCTCGCAGTGCACCACCCAACGCCGCCAAGCTCGATCCGATGTCGCGCTGCGCCTCCTCCGCCTTGTCGGAGATGACCTGCGTGGCTTCAGATGCATAGTCGCCAGCCTTACGGGTCACCTCGTCCCGCGCGTCGTGAAGCAACTCGCTGGCACGCTCATTTTCCTGGCGAAGTCTGTCGGAGACGTCGCTTTTCGCCTTGTCGAAATCGGTGGGCTGTCCGCCCTGATCGTTCTCATGCTGCATGAGGCCACCTAGTGAAAACCGAGGAAGGAGAGGACCGCGAGCACGACAACGATAAGGCCGATAAGATAGATGACACTGTTCATGTGCACGTCCTCCGTAGCTTTCCAACTTCGACGAACCTGCGATGTTCCGTAAGTGAGAGCATTTATCTCAGCCGAAACGAAGAGCTTCGTCAGGCACGCACCCAGTCACCAGTGAGTTGCCCTGTCCCTCGTGCGGAGCGCCAGTTGCTCCGTACGAACGGGCGCGCCCGACCCTGCGGGAACGAGTGCCGGCTGCCTCCTCTATTGCAATCTTTGCCTATTCGGCGACCCCGCCTCGGCGTACCGGCGACCAAGGAGAACTCTCCCTTGCCATCAATTGATGGTCCATCGCTCCAACGGCCCCGCGCTGGTTCGGCACCTTCGACGAAGCAATGATGAAGGCATAGGATACGGCTTGAGGCGCAAAGCGGCCTGTCATGCATGCCTGAGCTAGGCTACTGGCGAACGCGTCTCCAAGGCCAAGTCTCTACTTTGCAGAACGCCTCCCTACGCCCCCAGCGTCGGCTCCGTGTTCACCTCCAGCGCCTCTTCCGCTTCATCCTCTTCACCCAGCACCTCGCCATGAACCCCCAGCGGCCGCCCGATCCAGATCGGATCGACCAGATGGTCGCGCTTGGGGTTGGTGGTGTTGGGGTGGATGAGGATGCTGAGGCCGCCATGGTTCAGCATCAGCCAGGGAACCAGCGATGCGAAGATCTCGGTGGCGAAGGAGACCTGGTACATGGCCTGCTCGTGCGGGCCGACCGGCTCGTCGCGCCAGTTGCCCAGTCGCACGCGGAAGCGTTCGCCGATGCGCAGACGCAGCCATTCGGCCTGCTGCCGTTCGGCTTGCCCGTCATAGTAGATGTGGGCGTGATAGCTGGCGATCTCGGCGAGCGGCCTGGGCGGGCTGGCGGTGTTCACCTTGATGGCTCCCTCGCTGATTGTCGTGCCGGCAGCGTATACGCAAGGGTGCGGGGTGGCCAAGGGGGCACAGCGTGTGCTCGTCATCTCGATTTCGGGCCAATCGCATTGGGAGCTCCCCCACTCCGTCTCGGCTTCGCCCAGCCACCTCTACCCCCACATTCGTGGGGGAGAGGAAATGCTAATCGCCGAGGTCGCTGCCTTGAAAAGCTTGGCATTTCCTCTCCCCCATCGACATGGGGGAGAGGTGGCCGCGAAGCGGTCGGAGTGGGGGCTGGCACCGCCGTATGCCTATTGCCGGTACTTCGTGGGGCGAGGAAACGCTAATCTCCGATATCTCAGGCTCCGATCAAACCCTGCCCATCAGCACCAGGATCAGCAGCACCACCAGCACAAGGCCGACGATGCCCGAGGGGCCATAGCCCCAGGAGCGCGAATGCGGCCAGGCCGGGACGGCGCCGATCAGGATCAGGATCAAGACAATGATGAGGATGGTGCTGACGGTCATTAAGAGTCCCTCGCCTTGCTGGTCGGATACGAGGGGACAATGCAAAAGGCCGCCCGGTTGTTCCGGGCGGCCTTTTGTCCGACTGGTCGAATGCAGCTATTCCGCGGCTTTCGGGAAGGCGATTGCCGGTTCGTCGAGCGGGCTGGGCCCCACGGGTGCATCCCGTTTCTTGTCGCGGCCGAACAGCCGGCGGAAGAACGCGTAGAAGCGGCTGTTCTTGCTGCGCGTGAAGATCATCAGCATGGACGGCGTCACCACCAGCGTCAGCAGCGTGGCGAAGGACAGGCCGAAGACGATGGCCGAGGACAGCGAAATCCACCATTGCGTCGACGGCGCGTTGATCGTCGTCTCGTGATGGAAGATTTCAAGGCCGAGGCCAAAGGCGATTGGCAGCACGCCAAGGATGGCCGAGACCGCCGTCAGCACCACCGGACGGGCACGTTCGCGGCAGGTCTGCAGCACCGCCTCCATCTTGTCCCAGCCCTCTTCGCGCAGCCGGTCATAGGTGTCGATCAAGACGATGTTGTTGTTCACCACCACGCCGGCCAGCGCGATGACGCCGATGCCCGACATGACGATGCCGAAGGCTTCGCCGGTCAGCAGCAGCCCCAGGAACACACCGATCGTCGCCATGACCACGCAGGACAGCACCAGAAGCACGCTGGTGAACTTGTTGAACTGCATCAGCAGCACCAGGAAGATCAGGAAGATCGCCGCGCCGAAGGCCTTGCCGAGGAAGGCGCTGGCTTCGGCGCTGTCCTCGTTCGACCCCGCCAGCTTCCAGCGTATGCCGCTGTCGAGCTTCATGTCGGTGACCGCCTTGGTCACCTCCGCCTGCACCGCCGCAACCTGGTTACCGGCGGCGACGTTGGCCTGGACGACCACTGTGCGGGCGCCGTCGATGCGGTTGAGGATGCCGACGGTCGGCTCCGGCTTGCGCACGACGAAGTTCGAGATCGGCACCGAGCCTTGCGCGGTCTGCACCCGGAGCTCGTCGAGCGTCGATAGCGTGCGCCGGTCTTCGGGCAGGCGCAGGCGGATATCGACGGCATCGTCGGCGCCGGCCGGCCGGTACTCGGACAGCTTCAACCCATTGGTCACCAATTGCACCACGGTGCCGACGGCGGTCGGGCTGATGCCGTACTGCGCCGCCTTGGCGCGGTCGACCTCGAGCGCCCAGTCCACGCCGGGCGGCGGCAGGCCGTCGGATACGTCGATGACACCGGGCACCTTGGCAATGCGCGCCGCAACGGCGCGGGCCTGGTCGTCGAGCCCCTTGGGATCGATGGCCGAAAGCCGCAGCTGCACCGCCTTGCCCGTGGGAGGACCGGCCTCCGGCACGCGCACCTCGACATCGACGCCGGGAATGCCGGCCATGACGGTGCGCAGCTCATCCAGGATATTGTTCGCCGATTTGCGCTCGCGCCAGTCGATGAACTCATACTGGATGACGCCGACGACGTCCTCCGGCACGTCCTGTCCGCCGCCCTGCGTCTTGCCGACGCGGGTGTAGACCGATTTGACGCCAGGCCAGCCGAGCAGCCGGTTCTCGGCGATCCTGGTTGCCGTATCCATTTCGGCCAGCGAGAGATTGCCGCGGGCGTGCACATAGAGCAGGCCATAATCGGGCTCGACGCTGGGGAAGAACTCGACGCCCGCGCCATATTTCGAATAGGCGAAGCCGACGCCGGTGAGCAGCACGGCGGTGAGCACCAGCACGGTGATGGGGAAGCGCACCGCCTGCTTGACCAGCGCCATGTACCAGCCGTCGTGATTGTGTTCCTCGTGATGCTCCGGCGCCTTGGCGAAGAGCGCGCCCAGCGTCGGCGCGAACACCAGCGCATAAAGCATCGAGGCCGACAGCGTGACGATCAGCGTGATCGGCATGTATTTCATGAAGTCGCCGATGATGCCGGGCCAGAACAGCAGCGGCGAAAACGCCGCGATGCGCGTCATCGTCGCGGCGATGACGGGGCCGGCCATGCGCTTGGCGGCCAGCGTGAAGGCTTCCGCCTTCGGCATGCCTTCGCCCATGCGCCGCTCGGCGAATTCGGTGACGATGATGGCGTCGTCGACCAGCATGCCGACCGCCAGGATAAGGCTGAACAGCACGATCATGTTGATCGTGTAGCCCATCATCGCAAGCAGCAGGATGCCGATCAGGAACGATGACGGAATGGCAAGCCCGATCAGCAGCGAGGCGCGGCCCGACAGCGCATAGAGGATGACGATGAACACCAGGATGACGGCGATCATCACGTGGTTCTGCAGGTCGCCCAGCAGCTGGTTGACGAAGACAGACTTGTCCTGCGTGTAGGTGATGTTCATGCCTTCCGGCATCGTCTTGACGTAGGCGTCGGACACTTCCCGCACCTTGGCCAGCGTGTCGATCAGATTGGCGCCGATGCGCTTCTTGACTTCGATGGCGATGGCCGGCTTGCCGTTGAGGCGGGTGATCGTCTCGGCATCGGCGAAGGTCGAACGCACCGTGGCGATGTCCTTGGCCTGCACCACGGCGTTGGGTCCGGCAACCACCGGCAGCGACGCCACATCCTCTGGTGTTTCGATCAGCGACGGCACCTTGACCGCGTATTTGCCTTCCGACCCCTCGATGTTACCGGCTGCGACCAGGCTGTTGGAGGCGCCGACGGCGCCGATCAGCTGGTCGAGCTGCAGGCCGTAGGACGACAGCTTCATCGGGTCGATGACGACCTCGACGAGATCGTCGCGCGCGCCCTGCAGCGAGCCTTCGAGAACGCCAGGCACTTCTTCGATGCGGTCGCGCAATTCGCGCGCGGCAGCCGTCAGCACGCGCTCGGGCAATTCGCCCGACAGCGTCACCACCAGCACCGGGAATTCGGAGATGTTGACCTCGGTGACGACGGGCTCTTCAGCCGCCTGCGGCAGGTCGGCCTTGCCGTCCTGCACCTTGGAGCGCGTGTCCTGAAGTGCTGTCGCCAGGTTGGTCTGCGGCTGGAACTCGACCAGCACATAGCCGCCGCCCTGGAAGGCGGCCGAGCGCATTTCCTTGAGGCCCTTGAGGCTCTTCAGCTTGCTTTCCATCGGCCGCAGCAGAAGGCGCTCGGAATCCTCAGGCGAAATGCCCTGATAGATCAGGCTGACATACATCATCGGAATCGGAACGTCGGGTTCCGCTTCCTTCGGCGTCGACTGATAGGCGACCCAGCCCGCCAGCAGCAGGAACACCAGCACCGCAATGGTCAGCCGGGCATTGTTGATCGCGAGTTTGACGATATCCATGGCCTGTTCTCAAGATTTCAGGAGCCGCATTGCCGCCGGTTGTCCCCGCCCCGGCTGTCCCCGGCCGGGGCCGCTCCGGCGCTACTGCGTTGTCGCTTCGCCCAACAGCTTCTGGATGGTCGCCTGGTCGGCCTCGACCGGCTTGACTACGTCGCCTTCCTTGACGAGTTCCTGGCCGGCGACGATGACGCGGGCATCGGCTGGAATGCCGCCAAGCACCAGGCCCTTCGGCGAGTCGTCAACGAGGTCGATCGGGAAGAACACCACCTTGTTGTCCTTGTCGACGGCGCGGATGCCGAGGTCGCCCTTGTCGCCCAGCGTCACCACGGAGCGCGGCAACATGACGGCATCGGTCGGCTGCGCGCTGAGCGAAATCTCGGCCGTCATGCCCGCCGGCACGGAGCCATCGGCATTGGGCACGGCAATCTCGACGCGGAAGGTGCGGGTCGCCGACGAGGCGTCGCGGCTGATGTAGCGCACCGTGCCTTCGACGGTCTGGCCGCTGACCAGCCGCACAGCAGCCTTGTCGCCGAGCTTGAGATAGCCGAGGTCGCGTTCGCTGACTTCGCCGCGCGCAATCACCGGATCGAGCTTGAGGATGGTTGCCACCTCGCCGCCCTGCATGATGGAACTGCCGAGCTCCACCGGCACCCGGTCGATGACGCCGTCGAAGGGCGCCTTGACCAGATTGCGCTCGAGTTCGGCCTGCGCCGTTTCCAGCTGCGACTGCGCAGCGGTCAGGTTCGAACGCGCCGTGTCGAGCTGCAGCTTGGGCAGATTGCCGGTCTTCATGAGCCGCAGCGATGCGTCGAGTTCAGCCTGGCGCTGCGCGACGAGCTGCTTGGCACTGTCGACCATCGAGATCTTTTCTTCGGCCGCCAGCATCAGCACCAGGTCGCCGGTCTTGACGTGATCGCCCTGCTTGACCGGCAGCTTTTCGATGACGCCGGCGACACGCGTCGCCAGCACGGCGCGCTTGTCGGCCTCGGTCAGCCCGGAAATGCGGATGGCGCGGGCATAGGTCTTGCGCGGCGGCGTCACCACGGCGACGGTGCGCAGCGGCGCCTTCGGTTCGGCCTCGGCGGTCTTGGTTGCATCCGGTGCCTTGGCCTGATCGCCCGGCTTGGCCTGGTCGCCCGGCTTGGCTGCGCCTTCGACAGCGGCGCTGCCGACGGACGAAAACGCGCCTGTTCCCATCCAGGCGGCGAAGCCGATGAGCACAACAATAGCGGCAAGCTTGTGAAACCTGATCTTCGGCATCATTTTTTTCCACTGCGGGGTTCGGCCAAGTCGTTATCCAACAGGGTGTCCGTCGTCTAACAGCTACCGTGTCTTCCAACTCGGGCGCGTCGCCGATATGGGTGCGCGCCAGGCCGTGTTCAATTTGCCGTGAACGGCGAAGCCGCGCTTCTACATCAAAGTTGCATCGCAATACAGTCGAAAAGTTGCAGGAACATTGTGCCAGGCGATGTAGTGTGGCCAACGGGAAACGGTTTTGTCAGCGCCCCATCAGGCGACAGAACCACAGCCGGCTTATGATCTTTTCCTGGCGGTCGGAGCGGTGAGCCACTTCTCGCCGCCGGAAGACGTCGCATAACCTTCGCGAACAGTTTACGCGCCGGATTGCTGATCCGTATCCCGGCTTCGGCTGAGAACCATATCCATTCCTGTGGCGAAGGATCAGCGCTTCTGTAATTGTTCAGTTTGAGCAACGCACTGGAATCGCTTGGAAAACGTCCACCCCATGTGGCTCGGATGCGCACCGCCAATGCCCGGTCCTTTCGGCGCCCAAGCGCTGGCCCCGGGTCTCACACAGAGGCGAACCGTGACGGATATCCCGGCGCAGAGAGATCCCAGTGCTTCTGGCATTTGCCGCCAGAATGCTGGAGCCGCTTGTAATGGAGGCGTTTTGAGCGGCGATCTCCCCTCACGTCAGCACTAGATTTCGGCATTCATATGTGGGCGTGCCCTGCGTCGTCACGACTTGAATGGCAGTAGGCGTCAGTATGATTTTGTATACCGTCACACGCAGAAGTTGCGCCGCATCGGGAAAGCCGCCGGCGCTACTCCGAAAAACTCAGGCCCGCCGGCGTTCCGCCTCCGGCTTCTTGCGGGCGGCGAGGAATTCCTTCACCCGCCGTCCCGGTGCCGGCCCGCGCACCGGTTTGAAGCCGTCATCGAGTTCGCCGGAAAGATCGAGCGTCGGCCGCTTGCCGACGGCGTCGTAATTCTGCTCCAGCCAGTCGCTGGCCGCTATGCGGCCGAGATCTCTGAGATAGCTCAGGAAGGCCCATTCGGCGTTGACCTTGGATGACGCCGACAGATCCTTGAACGCCTCGTCGGCATCGATGCGGTGCATGCGGATGTCGCGGTATTCGCCACGCGGCAGCCGGCCGGCGGCGATCAGCTCCTTGACGAAGGCGATCGAGCGGAATTCGTTCAGCAGCCCGGCATTGAAGGTGATCTCGTCGATGCGGTTCTGGATTTCGTTGGCGCTTTTCGGCGTGCCTTCGCGCACCACAGGATTGATCTGCACCAAAAGCACATCCTCCGTCGCCGCCGTCTTGAAGAACGGAAACAGCGCCGGATTGCCGCCATAGCCGCCATCCCAATAGGGCACGCCCTTGATCTCGACGGCGCGGAACAATTGCGGCAGGCAGGCCGAGGCCATCACCGTGTCGAGGTCGATCTCGCCGTCGGAAAAGACGCGCAGCTGGCCGGTCTCGACATTGGTCGCCGAAATGAACAGCTCCATCGAGTTGCAGGCGTGCACATTTTTGAAATCGATCTCCTGCTCGACCACGTCACGCAGCGGGTTCAAGCCCAGCGGATTGGCGACATAGGGCGAAAACACTCGGGACATGGTGTCGAAGAAGAAATAGCCGGGGGTGTTCTCGATCGACCAGTTGCCCCAGGCGACGTCCCAGGGCATGCGCTGCACCGGGCTGAAGCGGCCCTTGGCCGCCACCGCGCGCCAGAAATCGTCGAGCTTTTGCCGTGCACCCTCGACACCGGCGCGCACAAACCCATCGGCCAGCGCCACCGCATTCATCGCGCCGGCGCTGGTGCCGGACACGGCTGAAATGTCGAGCCTGCCATCCTCCAGCAGCCGGTCGAGTACACCCCAGGAGAAAGCCCCGTGCGAGCCGCCGCCCTGCAGCGCGATCTTGATCTTCTTCGTTTCCTCCGCCTTGCCGTTTTTGGTCATGGCGTTCCTGTTCGGTTTGGTCGCTGCTGCCTCATTCCGCCCGGAAATCGGCGGTTCGACGGCAGCGGACTTATATTGCAGTGCAGCATATAAGGGATGACCAAGGCAAGAACACGAACACGGTCGCGTGATCACATGAAATTTTGGTCATGGGGAATGGTCCTCCACGCCCAGGTCTTCGCCCTACGAATACCCCCACCCTTGATCCCTCCCCACAAGGGGGAGGGAGACTTGGTAGACGCTGATCTCAGCAAACCACCGACGTTTCGGCGGCGCGCGGCAGCTTCCCTCCCCTTGTGGGGGTCCGAAGGACGGGCGAGACCCGTGGCTCGCCTCGGCAAGCCAGGGTGGGGTCATCTTCGCAAAAAACTCAAGCGACAAGCTTCGGCACCGGCCCGACATAGCGCGACTGTGGACGGATCAGCCGCCCTGTCGTCTGCTGTTCGCGCGCATGCGCGATCCAGCCGGCGACACGTCCGGCAGCAAAGACATTGCTGAACGCCTGTGGCGGAAAGCCCGCCGCCTCAAGCACAAGCGCTGTGTAGAACTCGACATTGGTCTGCAACGAGCGCTGCGGCTTGGCGATCCGCAGCACTTCGAGCGCCGTCTGCTCGACCTGTTCGGCGAAGGCCAGCCGGCGGCCGGCTTCGCCCTCGCTGCCGAGCTGCCGCACGACGGCTTTCAGTACATCGGCGCGCGGATCGCGCACGCGGTAGATACGATGGCCGAAACCCATGATGCGCTCGCCATGCGCGACCTTCTCGCGCAGCCAACCGGCCGCGTCGCCATGCGCCTGGATTGCATCGAGCATCTCGATCACCGGGCCGGGCGCGCCGCCGTGCAGCGGCCCCTTGAGCGCGCCGAGCCCGGCCAGCACCGACGATGTCAGCCCGGCCAGCGTCGATGCCACGACGCGGGTGGCGAAGGTCGAGGCGTTGAGGCCGTGATCGCAGACGGTCACCAGATAGGTGTCGAGTGCCCTTGCCAGCGCCGGCGACGGGATGGATCCCTCGAGCATCCTCAGCATGTCGGCGGCATGATCGGCCTTCGCGTCAGGTGCGATCGGCTGCTCGCCACGCGCCAGCCGCAGCAGAGCCGGCGTCAGCACAGCGGGCGCCGCGATCAGCCGCAAGGCGTCCGTCAGCGTCTCGCCATCCGGCAGCAGCGCCATGCCGGCGCGCATGGCGCTATAGATCTCAAGCGGTGCGAGCAGCGGCAGCGAGGGCGCAAGCCGCTCGAACACCTCGACGCGAGCCTTGCCCAGCCTCGCTGCCAGTTCGGCATCGCCGGGAAGGCCGTCGAAGAAGCCGTCGAGCAACAGGCGAACCACTTGCGCATAGCGCCAGCGTCCCGCCAATTCCGGCAGCGAATGACCGCGGATCGTCAGGCGGCCGCCAAGGCCATCGACATCGGAGAGCACGGTCTCCGCCGCCACCACATCATCGAGCCCGTTCGCCATATCTCATCTCCTTGCAGCTTTTCTGCATGGGAGATAAGGGTTAGGCTGCGCCTCGATCAATCTTGATCAATATAATCAATGTATGGGCTGAAAATGTCCGAATGGCTGTCGCGGGAAGAGGCGCTGGAAAGGCTCAAGGTGCGGCCGCAGACGCTTTACGCCTATGTCAGCCGTGGCCGCATCGGCATGCGGCCGGATGAGAGCGACCCGCGCCGCAGCCAGTACCGCGCCGACGACATCGCCGCACTGGCGACCCGCCGGGCGCGCGGCCGCAGTCCCTCGGCCATCGCCGAGAGTGCGATCGCCTGGGGCGAACCCTCGATTGCAACAGCAATTTCGACCGTTCTGCACGGGAGCCTCATCTACCGAGGGCAAGACGCCGTTGCGCTCGCCAAATCGGCGACGCTGGAGGAAACCGCCGCTCTGCTGTGGGCCTCGGCCGAACCGGTGACGTTCAAAGCTCCGTCACCTGAAGCGCCTCATCCAGTCGGCCGCGCCTCGGCCTTTGCGCAGCTTGCCATGCTTGCAGGCCACGGGCGGCCTTCGCTAGGACGCAGCGCCGCCTCGCTGTGCACCGAGGCCGCGCGCACAGTCGGAGCGCTGGCGCAGTCGCTGGGCGCTGAAGCCGGCACAGCGCCCGTCCATAAGCGCCTGGCGCAGGGCTGGTCGGTGGATGATGCCGGCGCGGAAGCGATCCGCTGCGCCCTCGTCCTGCTCGCCGATCATGAACTCAACGCATCGACCTTCGCCGCCCGCGTCGCAGCGTCCACAGGCGCCTCGCCTGCCGCATGCCTGCTGGCCGGCCTGGCAACGCTGTCCGGCCCGCGCCACGGTGGCGCCGGCGAAGCGGTGATGCAACTGGCTGAAGATGCAGCAGCCCACGGCGCGGATGCGGCGATCCGGCGCTGGCTCGGCCATGATCGGACCTTGCCGGCGTTCGGCCATCCGCTCTATCCCGACGGCGATCCCCGTGCCACCGCACTTCTGGAAGTCATCCCTGTCGACGAGACGCTGCAACAGCTGCAAAAAGCCGCCATGGCGGCGGCCGGTGCCCAGCCCAACATCGACTTCGCCCTGGCCGCACTAACGCGCGGCCTTGGCTTGCCGCGCGATGCACCGTTCCAGCTGTTTGCGCTCGGACGCAGTGTCGGCTGGGCCGCGCATATGGTCGAACAGATCATTAGCGGCAGCATCATCAGGCCGCGTGGCCGCTATGAGGGACGCGTGACTTAAGCCGACCTGGCCGTGTTCCCGAACCGCGCACGGTACGCGACGGGCGTCGTGGCGAACTGCTGACGAAAATGATGCCGCAGCGTGCCTGCCGCGCCAAAGCCGGCAGTCTCGGCAATCCGTTCGATCGGCATGGCGGTGTCTTCCAGCAGCGTGCGCGCCCGCGAAAGCCGTTCCGACAGCAGCCAGCGCGCCGGCGTGACGCCGGTTGCGGCCGCGAACCGGCGCAGGAACGTCCGCTCGCTCATACCGGCAAGCTCGGCCAAGATGGCGACGGGATAGTCGGCGGCAATATCGGCGCGCATCCTGTCGATCAACGGTCCAAGCCGGCTGCGCTCATGTGGCTCGGGAACGGAACTCTCGACATACTGCGCCTGGCCGCCGTCGCGATGCGGCGGCACGACCAGACGGCGCGCCACCATGTTTGCAGCCTTGGTGCCGAAGTCGCGCCGAACCAGATGCAGGCAGAGGTCGATGCCCGCGGCACTGCCTGCCGATGTCAGCACATTGCCCTCATCGATGTACAAAACGTCCGGAATCACGGTGATGTCGGGGTACATCTCCGTCAGCTTCTCGCTGTAGCGCCAATGCGTGGTCGCTCTTTTGCCCGCAAGCAGGCCGGCGGCGGCAAGCACGAACACGCCCGAACAGATCGAAAGAATGCGAGAGCCGCGCTCGTGTGCCTTTCGAAGCGCCTCGATCAGCGCCGGCGGCACCGGAGCCTCCGTTCCGCGCCATCCCGGTACGATCACCGTGCCGGCCTGGCCGATCAGATCGATCCCGCCGTCGGCAACAATACGCACGCCGCCCAGCGCGCGCATTTCACCGGTATCAATACCGGCAACCGCAAAACGGTACCAATCCTCACCCATTTCCGGCCGGGGCAAGGCGAAGATCTCAACCGCCACGCCAAACTCGAACGTGCACAGCCCGTCATAGGCAACGGCAACGACAAGAGGGTTGGCAGGGCGCGGATTGGCAGAGGATGGCATGATCTTGACGATATATGGCAAAGCTGCCAGCTGCAATCGCCCTGCTTCCTGTCTTATCTCTCCGTCGCATCAGCAATGGAGATACGAGGATGAGCCACGTGACAGACATTCCGGCGGCATCGCCGGATATCGCCCGCGACCATTTTCTGCGCCGGCTTTCCGTCGAGACCGACTGTTCCGACGTCGCCGCCGCACTGCGTGCCGGAGAGCCGGACTTTGTTCTCCTGCATGTGGTCGGTTCGCCGGAAGCCTATGGACGCCGCCATGTGCCGGGCGCGCTGCATCTGCCCCACCGCGAAATATCGGCCGAGCGGATGGTGCAATGGCCCGAAAAGACGCTGTTCGTCGTCTATTGCGCGGGACCGCATTGCAATGGCGCGGATCAGGCGGCCTTCAAGCTGGCCAGCCTCGGTCGTCCCGTGAAGATCATGATCGGCGGCATAACCGGTTGGCAGGACGAGGACCTTCCTTTCGCTTCAGGCAAGGAGCCCGGTGTCTTGCACGCGTGAGGCCAAGGCCAGGCTGCGCGGCAGCGTCCACGCGATATGGTCGGGCTGGAGTAAGCATGCAAAGGCGATGGTTAGAATTCGTCCATTCGTGCGCGAGGATGTCGGTGCGGTGCTCGCCCTCATGCGGGCGCTAGTCGTCTTCGAGGGTTATGACGACAAGCTTCGCGTCACCTAAGCGAACCTCATCGAGCACGGGCTGGGACCATCGCCCCGGTTCGGCGTGTTGGTGGCGGAGCGCGAGGGCGTGATCGTCGGCATCGCCGTCCACTACCTCATCCCCTGGACCTACGACCTGAAGCCGGTTGTCTGGCTGAAGGAACTCTACGTCACTGAAGCGGCGCGCGGGATGGGGGTCGGCCATGCGCTTGTTGAACAGCTTCGCCAACACGCCATCGGCATCGGCGCATCGGCCATCAAATGGACGGTGCTGAAATCCAACATACCGGCGAAGGCATTCTACCGCTCACTCGGCGGGCAGCCCGACGAATATCTGGGAATCGTGGCAACTGAAATCGACCCGTGAGGCAAGGCCCAGCCGGGTTGAGCCGGTTCAGACCATTGCCCGGCCGCCTCTACGACATGGTGTCAAGCTTGCGCTGCATGGCGGCGATCTGTTGCTTCAGTTCCTGAAGGTCGTCGCCGCTCTTTTCCGGGACATCCTTGCGGGCCGGCTCGGGTGCAGCCGCGGCCGCAGCATTTGTGGCGGCGGTCGGGAAGGGCGTGAACAGGCGCATCGCGTTCTGGAACATTTCCATGTTGCGGCGTGTCTGCTCTTCCAGCGCCTTGATCGGAGTGGCGATCTTCATTACATCCAGCGGCGACTTGCCGATCGCGCCCTTCATCTGCTCGCGGAACCGCTCCTGTTCCTTGGAGAAGGCCATCATCGACTGTTCGAGGAAGCTCGGCACGATCTGCTGCATCTGGTCGCCATAGAAAGCGATCAACTGGCGCAGGAACGGGATCGGCAGCATGTTCTGCCCATCCTTGTTCTCCAGTTCGAAGATGATCTGCGTCAGCACCGGATGGGTAATGTCGTCACCGGTCTTGGCGTCCTGGACGGTGAACTCCTCGCCCTTCTTGACCATCTCGGCCAGATCCTCGAGCGTCACATAGGTGCTGGTGCCGGTATTGTAGAGCCGGCGATTGGCATATTTCTTGATAATGATAGGGTCGTCTTTCGCGGCCATCAGCATCCTCCCGGGACACCGGCGCGCCTGAGTAAGCCGCCGGTAACGATTGCGCCATTTTTAAGGATATGCGCAAAAGCTCTATAATTCCAAGCGCTTTGTGCAGTGCGGCATCATTTATTGCTGCATGGCCGGCCAATTATGCTGCGCAGCAAAGGTTGGGCGATCCCGCCGGCCGCTCACGCCCTGCTTGCGGCGCTTGGCCGGCATGCCCATTTCCGGTTTGACTTGGGGTGTGGAACGAGCAAGAAAAGTCCCAACAAGCCCCCAAGAACACGACACCTCGAAGTCTGGAGAGAAAAATGTCCGCTTCCAATTCAATCGTCGTTGCCAGCGCCGCACGCACGGCTGTCGGCTCTTTCAACGGCGCCTTCGCCGCCACCCCGGCGCATGAACTTGGCGCCGTCGTCATCAGGGAGCTTTTGGCGCGCGCCGGCGTCGAGCCGGGTGAAGTCGACGAGGTCATTCTCGGCCAGGTGCTGACCGCCGCGCAGGGCCAGAACCCCGCCCGCCAGGCGTCGATCAATGCCGGCCTGCCCAAGGAGACCACCGCCTGGGGGCTCAACCAGGTTTGCGGCTCTGGCCTGCGCGCCATCGCGCTCGGCATGCAGCAGATCGCCGCCGGCGACGCCACGGTGATCATCGCGGGCGGCCAGGAATCGATGTCGCTGTCGCCGCATGCCGAGCACCTGCGCGCCGGCGTCAAGATGGGCGACTACAAGATGATCGATACCATGATCAAGGACGGGTTGTGGGACGCCTTCAATGGCTACCACATGGGCAACACCGCCGAGAACGTCGCCCGCCAGTTCCAGATCACCCGCGACGACCAGGACCAGTTTGCGCTGGCCTCGCAAAACAAGGCCGAGGCCGCGCAGAAGGCCGGCAAGTTCAAGGACGAGATCGTCGCCTTCACGATCAAGGGCAGGAAGGGCGACACTGTCGTCGACCAGGACGAGTACATCCGCCACGGCGCCACCATCGACGCCATGTCCAAGCTGAAGCCGGCTTTCGACAAGGACGGCACCGTGACCGCCGCGAACGCGTCGGGCATCAATGACGGCGCCGCCGGCGCGCTGCTGATGAGCGAGGCTGAAGCCACAAGGCGCGGCATCACCCCGCTGGTGCGCATCGCATCCTGGGCGACGGCCGGCGTCGATCCGGCGATCATGGGAACCGGACCTATTCCCGCCTCGAAGCGGGCGCTCGAGAAGGCCGGCTGGTCGGTCAAGGACCTCGACCTTGTCGAGGCCAATGAAGCCTTCGCCGCGCAGGCCTGCGCCGTCAACAAGGGCATGGGCTGGGATACGTCGATCGTCAACGTCAATGGCGGCGCCATCGCCATCGGCCATCCGATCGGCGCGTCGGGCGCCCGCGTCTTCAACACGCTGGTTTTCGAGATGCGCCGCCGCGGCGCCAAGAAGGGCCTTGCCACGCTGTGCATCGGCGGCGGCATGGGCGTCGCTCTGTGCGTGGAAGCGCTGTGAACAAGAAGTGAGTAGTGAATAGGGAGTAGTGAATAGGGAAGAAGGAGCAGCGCGGCGGGATATCGATCCCTACTCGCTATTCCCTACTCCCTATTCCCTTCTTCCGACCAAAGGGAGGAAGAACTTTCAATGACCAAAGTAGCGCTCGTCACCGGTGGATCGCGCGGCATCGGCGCCGCCATATCGATCGGCCTGAAGAATGCCGGTTACACCGTTGCCGCCAACTATGCCGGCAATGACGAGGCAGCGGGGAAGTTCAGCGCACAAACCGGCATCAAGGCCTACAAATGGTCGGTCGCCGACTACGACGCCTGTGCCGCCGGAATCAAACAGGTCGAGGCCGATCTCGGCCCGGTCTCGGTGCTGGTCAACAATGCCGGCATTACCCGCGACGCCATGTTCCACAAGCTGACGCGCGAGCAGTGGAAGGAAGTCATCGACACCAATCTGTCTGGCGTCTTCAACATGACGCATCCGCTGTGGGGCGGCATGCGCGACCGCAAATTCGGCCGCGTCATCACCATCTCCTCCATCAACGGCCAGAAAGGCCAGGCCGGCCAGGTCAACTATTCCGCCGCAAAGGCCGGCGACATCGGCTTCTCGAAGGCGCTGGCGCAGGAGGGCGCGCGCGCGGGCATCACCGTCAATGTCATCTGCCCCGGCTACATCGCCACCGAGATGGTCAAGGCGATCGACGAGAAGGTGCTGAATGAACGCATCATCCCGCAGATCCCGGTCGGCCGCCTCGGCGAACCGGAAGAGATCGCGCGTTGCGTCGTCTTCCTCGCTTCCGAAGACGCCGGCTTCATCACCGGTTCGACCATTACAGCCAATGGCGGCCAGTACTTCGTCTGACGTCATGCCGCACTCGGCAACGCGCCGATTCGCCTGAACGTCGCAACTGTCAGGCGGCGAGCTTCAGCCCTGATTTGGCCTCAGGCTTGCTGGCGGCAATTAAGCCAGGCGCCTTTGCGGGCGCCGGCAGCCGGGCGTTTGAGGCCCGACTGAGACCCGACAGCTTCAGCGCAATGCGACGCTTCACGAACGGCAGAAGATTCACCACGGAAAGCGACAGGTTGCGGACGAACCGCTTCGCCGGATTATGGGCAAGCGCCATCTCCGTCATCTTCCCCGCAAGATCGAGCACTTCCTGAGCCGCTGGGCGGCGCAGCTTTTCGTATAGGTCGAGTTCCGTCGCCGAGCGAATGCCGTTCACCACATCGCCAAGCAACTGGCCAAGCACGACCGCGTCGATGATGCCGGTATTCATGCCCTGCCCACCCGCGGGACTGTGTACATGCGCGGCATCGCCCATCAGGAACAGCCGGTCCTTGCGATAGGCCCTGACCAGACGATGATGCACGCGAAAGCGCGAACTCCACGTCAGGTCGAGCACGCGGGCTCTTGTCGTGGTTGGCCCGCGGCTATCGAGCAATGCCTGGATGTCGGCGGTGCCGGGCTTTTCCGGCGCATCCTTCATCGTCGCGACGACGCGGTACGAGCCATCCGGCAGCGGCGCCACCACCACCAGGCCCGCCGGTGCGAAAAACAGCGACACTTCGGCCGGTCCTACAGGCCAGTCCAGGCGAACGTCGGCCAGCACAAACGAACCATCATAGGCCTCGCCATCGAACTCGATGCCGGTCGACTTGCGCACCAGGCTCTGCATGCCGTCGGCTCCGACGACGTATCGCGCCGAGATGAGTTTTTCGTGGCCCTGCTCGACCACTGTCACGCGCGCGCCGTCACTGTCTTGAGCAACGGCCACAGCCTCGACCTCGCGATGAATGACGCCACCCAGGACCGCGATCCGTTCAGCGAACACCTGCTCGGTCACGTTCTGCGGCAGCATCATCAGGTAGGGATGCTTTGACGGCAGCTTGCCGAAATCGAGCTTGAGCAGCACCCGGCTCCGATCGCGGATGGCGAAATCGTCGAGATTCACGGAAAGCTCACTCAGCCGCTGCGTGAGGCCGAGCGGCTCCAGTGATTCCAGCGTTTGCGCATGGATGACCCCAGCGCGCGACGTTTGCAGACCCTGCGTCAGTCTGTCGATCAGCACGTGATCGACGCCAGCTTGATGCAGCGCGATTGATAGCGCCATACCAGTCGGGCCGGCGCCAATGATAAGGACTTCCGTTGTCTCAGGCAGCATTCCCCGTCTCCATTTATCAACACGTGTTGACTTCTAGTAAGTTGGATTGCATTTGTCAACGGCTGTTGGCATATGAATCTGGATGAACGAGAAGCAGCCGAACAAGCAGACCAAGTCGGACCGAACACGAGCCCAAATCCTTGAAGCCGCACGCCGGCTTTTCTCCGAGCACGGCTATGACGGCACCTCAATCCGCGACGTTGCGGCGCAGGCCTCGATCGATCCGGCCATGGTGATCCGTTATTTCCACAGCAAGGACGAGCTGTTCGCCAGGGCCGCCGTCGTGGACCTCCAACTGCCGGATCAGCGGATAGACCCTACCGCCATCGGTGAAACGCTGATCAGGCGCTTTCTGGTAAACTGGGAAGGTCAGGCCAACGGGCCAGGCATGATAATCCTGCTACGCTCGGCTGCGTCGAACGAGCACGCGGCCGAGAAGGTCCGCGACGTCTTCGCCAACCAGGTGAGGCCGATGGTTGCATCGATAGGCGACCCAGCGGACGCCGGACGGCGCGCCGGGCTGGTTGCCAGCCAGCTGCTGGGCCTGGCGACCTGCCGATATCTGTTGCGGCTTGAGCCCGTCGTCGCCCTGTCGCATGAGGAAATCATCCGGAATGTGGGACCGGTGTTGCAACGTTATGCAACAGGCCACGACGCGGCCTGAACCGGCGGGCACCGAGTGCTGTCGCGGCGATTGACCCGTTCCGGCACGCAAAGATTAACGATTTCCAGGCGCCCTGTGCAAAACCCGGTTCGCAAGCTGTGAATTCTCGATGGACAAGCTGTGGATAACACAACATGTTGGGCGATTATCCGGTTGACAAACCCAAAGTGAAATAGGATTATATGCCTGACAGGCCGGCACGGGAAAGACTGAACGTTTTGCCGTTTCGCACAACCGAGCAAATATCTGGCGATGCCACCTTGAAGGCTCAACCGCGAGGCCAACTTGATTCCGGGAGAACGGACGGAATTGGTGAACGCGATGTCGAACCCCGATAGCGGTGAGCATCTTTGGGACTTGGACCTTGCCGACCTGCGCAAGGAGTTTGGAAAGTTCGTTCAAGAGCACGGGACAACCCCTCTTGAGTGGGACGAGCACACCAAGCTGTTCCCTGAAGAACGAAGAGAGCTCCGCCGGGAGCCGGGCGCTACCCAGCCGTAGGGGAATGGCCGAAAAATCTGAGCGTCAGCGCTTGAAAAGGTGATGGTGATCCTCCACATATTTATTAACGGAAAGTTGGCTCCTTTCTGGAACTCTGTTGACACGAAACCCGTTTTTGGTCAGTGTCGATCACACACTACAAGGGTTGTAGCTATTGGAGGTTACGATGCTCGTTAGGGAAGGTGCGCGGGACTAACCCGTGGATTGCACATCACTAGCTAACACTGGGGCGGCACAAGCGATATACGTTTGTGCCGCTTCGTCGTTTAGTTGGCTGTCGCTTTTATCACCTGCAATTATCCTAATTTCCGTTCTCGTCGCATTGGGTGGTGTCTCATCAGCTAGATCGCTGGCTAGACAGCGCGCAACCCTAGACATGATCGAAAAGGTTGAATCCACCCCCCACTATCGCGATCGTCAGAAGGTGTTTTCGGCGAATAGGTTGCAGGGAACATTCGCCAATCTACACAATCCAGCTACGGATCCTTTAAAATTAGACCGCCATCACGTCTTAGATTACCTCAATCACTACGAGCTTGTTTCAATTGGGATCCTACAAAACATTTTAGACGCTGACATCTACCGCAATTGGATGCGTGGGCCGTTTGTGCGGGATTGGAATGCAGCAGCACCATTTATCCAGCGGGAACGGTGGAAATGGGATAGCGCCAAAGGAGAGTGGCAGTACTATCACGCTCTCTTCACCCACTTTCAATCTGTCGCTGAGGCGTGGAGTGACGAAGCGATAATGCTCAACGAAAACTATTCTCCTGCGCCAATTGGGCCACCTGCGCCTATCGACGAAGCCTATCCGCCTATTACGGATGAAAAGCAGGCGGATGCCAGTGACGGCATAGCCTAGCAGGGCTTTTGGCGTCGCTGCCGCACCAATTCCTTTATCTGTTCCTTAGTCAACTTCGGGGCCTTGGCGGTCTTATCCACCACGGCCTCGAAAGTGGCGTCTGATTGATCGATTTTTAACCGGCGCGACGCGTCGCGGAACTTATCGATCTGCTCTTTTTCCTTGGTCATGGTTCCTGACTCTAGACGGATTCGATGGAGTCATATATATAAGAAGCCCGCTGGCGAGGTAACTCGCCAGCGGGGCAACCCGAGCCTTAGATGCAATGCAGAGCTTCGGCCCTCATTCAACTATTATGCGGGTTTGCCACATGGGATGCTCCTTTCTCCTGTGCCTCGCAACGGCGGTTAAAAGGGAATCTCATCGTCCAGCTCTCGCGAGCGAGACGGCATCGTCGCTTGGACGTTTGCCAATCCCGCTTTCAAGTTCTGGACAACGGTGGAGCCGGAGGGAGTCGAACCCTCGGGGTGTGTACCTGGGTAGGGTGTACCCCGTCCAACCGGCCCCAATTCTGTATTAGAAGGCTCTGGCGTTTCCGCGCCGGGGCCTTCTGCTTTTCCGACCAAGGCCCAACCTTGGCCGTCGTTATCAATCAAGCCTTCATGCTTCATCTTCGACAGGCGAGTGCTAACGGAGGCCTTGCTGGTGTCGATTTGGCGATGCTCAGTGATAAAATCGAAGATCGTGGCGGGGGTGGTGTTGCCCTGAGAAATGGCGTCGATGATCGCGTTATTGATCGGGCTTGGGCCAGCAGCCACGGTAGCCGGGAAGAACGTTCCGCCCCCAGCCGCTCCTTTGCCCGCGTCCTCCAACAATTCAAGAGCCGCGTCGAGCTCGCGAATATCCTTCCGGATTTCTGCTGCCTGCGCCAGCAGCTCCTGCTTTTTCTTCTTCAGAATGTCCAACGCCAAAGTCATCGAATCGGGCTCAACTTCTGGAGCCTTTATGATGCCAAATGGCAAGCAGAGTCAATCCAAAGGTGGTTGGCTATTGGGTTTGTGCCAAGCTGTTGGTGTTAAGGTCTCTTTAAACGTCGCCAGCGGGGCTTCTGCCGCCATAGCGGCAACTCCAATTGGACCGGCTTGCGGAAGTGGAGCGCCTTCGCTTCAATTAGGCCCGCGATAGGTGAGGCGCTTGCCAGCGGCACCCTTCAAGGCGATGAAAGCGCGGGTGCCATCATCAACGCCCATGGCAATGCGGTTGCTGTAGCGGAAGTCGAATTCAGCGAGATAGCGGTGCAGATGGTGTTCGCCGCAATGCTGATAGACGCCCTTCATGCCGCGCTTGAAGATCGAATAGAAGCCTTCCACGGTGTTCGTGTGGATGGTCTTTTCGCCTTCATAGCGAACGTATTCGTCTTTGGTGTGGTTGACGGCATCATGTGACGCGAATTCCTGGCCAACGCGGCGATACATCTGGGCCTCATCCGTCATCAACGCGCTTTCCTTGGCTACGTTGGCGCGGACGATTGGCATGATGGTGCCAACGCGGGCGGTATCGATATGGAATGAACGAGCCCGGCCGCCGCGCTCTACCAGAGTAACGACCGTGTTCTTGTGCGCACTACCACCACGCTTAACGGGTGTATCCTTAAGGCGTCCGATGTAGGTTTCGTCCACTTCAACGGTCTTGCCATTGCCGCCCATAGGGGAAAGCGCGCCAGACGCCATTGCAAGGCGAATGCGATGGCACAGGAACCAAGCGGCCTCATAGGTGCATTCGAGTATGCGGTGCATCTGGTGAGCGCTGATGCCCTTCTTAGAGGCACACATAAGGTGGATAGCCTGAAGCCACTTGGTGAGCGGCATATGGCTTTCCTCAAAGATCGAACCCATGCGGACGGTGAACTGCGAACGGCAAGCGCTGCACTTGTACAGGCCGTGACGCTCGACGCCGTTGGGGTTTTTCTTGGACGGCTTGGTGCGAACGCCCTTCAACGAGTAGTGGCGATCAACAGAGCCGCACTTGGGGCAAACCGGACCATTCGGCCACAGGATGCCTTCCACATGCTCGAAAGCCTTGGCTTCGTCGTGGAACTCGGGGCGGGACAGAACGGACATGGAAATCTCCTATGCCCTTACCCTACGTAATCAGTTTGGGTTTGTCAACCGGATAATCGCCACATGTTGGGGTGAACAAACCAGGAAAATCCCGCCATCGCTGATTCATCGCCGATTCGTTCCGGCTTTGAGCGCAACGGTTAACGACCAAGGCCGAAAATCACCGGCAAATGGTTAAGGCCGATTAAGAAAATTCAACAATTTCATAATGTTGGCCGAGGCGTATCGGATCACGACGATGCCCCGCCGGCAAAGGTTAACGCCAATGGTCGCCTTGCAGGAATCGGGCCAGTTTCCGCGATTCAGCATATGGTGAGACTCAGGCTCGCAAAATCCACATGTAGCCGTGAACAAAAGCTGAATCTGCCGGAGTCACTGATTCGTCGCCGATTCGTTCCAGACTCGTTCCAACTGTTAATTGAGACCTCAACGACGAACCGTGGGACTGCCGGCCGGAACATTCCGCTTTCGCTTCGCGCCTGAAATCCCTATGTGTCGCCTGTCATACGCGCCACGCGAGGCGCGCTCCCGACAACACGATGCAGAAAGCCTCATCTCCAGGCCGATGAACATCCAGCCGAAACACACCGAGCCGCTGATCCTGTCGGGCCGCGACGTGACTGCCGTGCTGGGTCCGACCAACACCGGCAAGACCCATCTCGCCATCGAGCGCATGGTGGCACATGAGAGCGGCATTATCGGCCTGCCGCTCCGCCTTCTGGCGCGCGAGGTCTATGCCCGCGTCTGCGAAAAGGTCGGCGCCCACAAGGTGGCGCTCATCACCGGCGAGGAAAAAATCCAGCCGCCCGGCGCGAAATATTCGGTCTGCACCGTCGAAGCCATGCCGCGCGAGACCGACGTTGCCTTCGTCGCCATCGACGAGGTGCAACTCGCCGGCGACCTCGAGCGCGGCCACATCTTCACCGACCGTATCCTGCACCTGCGCGGCCGCCAGGAAACGCTGCTGCTCGGCGCGGCCACCATGCATGGCATCCTGCAAAAGCTGCTGAGAGGCGTCTCGGTGGTGACGCGCCCTCGCCTGTCGCACCTGGCCTATGCCGGCTCGAAGAAATTGACCCGCCTGCCGCGGCGTACGGCGATCGTCGCTTTCTCCGCCGACGAGGTCTATGCCATCGCTGAGCTGATCCGCCGCCAGCAAGGAGGAGCGGCGGTCGTGCTCGGCGCGCTGTCGCCCCGCACCCGCAATGCCCAGGTGGCAATGTTCCAGGCAGGCGACGTCGACTATCTCGTCGCCACCGACGCCATCGGCATGGGGCTCAACCTTGATCTCGATCATGTCGCCTTCGCCCAGAACCGCAAATTCGACGGCTATCAGTACCGCAATCTCACGGCGGCCGAGCTCGGCCAGATCGCCGGCCGCGCCGGCCGCCATCTGCGCGACGGCACCTTCGGCGTCACCGGCCAGGTCGATCCGCTGGACGAGGAGTTGGTCAAGCGCATCGAGGGGCACGAGTTCGATCCGGTGAAGGTGCTGCAATGGCGCACCGCGCATTTCGACTTCGCCAGCCTCGACGCGCTGAAGCGCTCGATCGAAACCAACGCGCCGGTCGAAGGCCTGACGCGGGCGCTGCCGGCGGTCGATGCCCAGGCGCTCGAACATCTCTCCCGCGACGAGGACATCCGCGCGCTGGCTACCAATGCCAAGCGCGTCGCGCTGCTGTGGGAAGCCTGCGCGTTGCCGGACTACCGCAAGATCGCGCCGGCCCAGCACTCCGACCTGATCGCTTCTATCTACACCGACCTCGCCAAACACGGCCATGTCGACGAGAACTACATGGCCGAGCAGGTGCGCCGCGCCGATACGACCGAGGGGGACATCGACACGCTGTCGCACCGCATTGCGCAGATCCGCACCTGGACATTCGTGTCCAACCGGCCGGGCTGGCTGGCCGATCAGGCACACTGGCGGGAAAAGACGCGCGAAATCGAAGACAGATTGTCGGATGCGCTGCATGAGCGGTTGACGAAACGGTTTGTAGACCGCAGGACTTCCGTCCTCATGCGGCGCCTTAGAGAAAATACAATGCCTGAAGCCGAAATCAGTCCTACCGGAACCGTCCTTGTCGAAGGCCATCATGTCGGCGAGTTGCAAGGGTTCCGCTTCACCGCCGACCAGAGCGCCGGCGGCGAAGACGCCAAGGCCGTGCGTACGGCAGCGCAAAAAGCGCTGGCCGCCGAGTTCGAGGCGCGTGCCGAACGCTTCGGCGCCTGCGCCAATGGCGACCTTGCGCTCGGCTCCGACGGCACGCTGCGCTGGATCGGCGCGCCGATCGGCACGCTGGTTGCCGGCGAGGACGCGCTGAAGCCGCGCCTGGTGCTTTTGGCCGACGAGCAGTTGACCGGCCCCGCCCGAGACAAGGTCGCCGCGCGCGCCGAGCGTTTCGTCAATTTCCAGATCGAATCCTTGCTGAAGCCGCTGGTCGACTTGAAGAATGCCGAGCAGATCGCCGGCATCGGCCGTGGCATCGCCTTCCAGCTCGTCGAGCATTTCGGCCTCATCAACCGCCGCGACATCGCCGAGGAAATGAAGTCGCTCGACCAGGAGGGTCGCGCCGCCTTGCGCCGGCTCGGTGTGCGCTTCGGCGCCTACCACGTCTTCGTGCCGGCGCTGATCAAGCCGGCGCCCGCCGGACTGATTACGCTGTTGTGGGCGCTGAAGAACGACGGCAAGGACAAGCCGGGCTTTGGCGACGTGGTGCACGCACTGGCTTCCGGCCGCACCTCGGTGGTCATCGATCCTGCTTTCGACAAGAGCTTCTACAAGCTTGCCGGCTACCGCAATCTCGGCCGCCGCGCCGTGCGCATCGACATTCTGGAACGGCTGGCCGACCTGATCCGGCCTGCGACCAACTGGAAGCCCGGTCTGGGACAGCGCCCGGACGGCGCCTATGACGGCCAGTCCTTCATGGTGACGCCGCCGATGATGTCCATCCTCGGCGCCACCGCCGACGACATGGAAGAGATCCTGAAAGGTCTCGGCTATCGCGCCGAGCCGAAGCCGCCGGCAGAGGTCAAGGCGCGGCTGGAAGCACAGGACAACGCGGCGCGGGAAGCGGCTGCCGCCAAGCTGGCTGCGGACGCGGCTGCAAAAGCTGAACAGGCCAAGGCGGCGGAAGCCGCTGCAAGTGAAGCCGTCGCTGAAGCGCCGGCCGTTGGATCGGAGCCGGATGCGGTTGCCGCCGCTGAGCCTGCGGCTGAGCAGCCCGTCGCCGAAGCCGCAGCGGAGGCTGTTGCTGCGGACGCTCAGCCGGGCGCACCTCCCGAGGGTTCGGAGCCAACTGCGGCCGTTGAAGCCACCGCCGAAGCTCCAGCCATCGCGGAAGCAACGGCAGAGCCCGTCGCGGAAGAACAGGTCGAAGCTCCCATAGAAATCGCGGAAGAAGCTCCGGCTGTTGCGGAAGCTGACGACACCGTCCCCGAAAGCGCCGACGCCACCGTCGCCGAAAACGCCGACGCCCTTACCTCCCCCTCGATGGGGGAGGTCGCGGCGCGAAGCGACGCGGGTGGGGGTGACAGCGTTAACGAAGCAGGTGCAGACACACCAGACACTTCAGGCGCAACCGCCGACGCCGGCGCTGCCCCCACCCCGGCGCTGCGCGCCGACCCTCCCCACGAGGGGGAGGGTGGAAGCGCTGAGCCTGTCCCCGAGGCCGAAGCGCCAAAGCCCATCTTGTTGTGGCGGCAGGGCCGTTTCGAGCAGCGCCCGCGCCATCGGCAAGGCCGGGACAATCGCCCGCGTAACGGCCAGGCTAGCCGCGCCGATGCGCCGGCCGACGCTGCCGGCGGACAGCCGGCACCGGGCGAACGGCCGGCCTATCAGGGCCGGCGCGACCAGCGCGACGGTGCCGCCAAGCCACGCTTCGACCGTTCGAAGTTCAAGCCCAAGCCGCAGGCCGAGGGCGAACAGCGCCGCGACGGCAAGCCGCAAGGCGAGCGTCCGCGCGAGGGCCGGCCTGACTGGAAAGGCGGCAGGCCGGAAGGCAAAGGCGGACCGCAAGGCGCCAAGCCGGCTTTCCAGGTCAAGCCACGCGAGGAACGCCCGGCGCGCTTCGATCCGGACTCGCCCTTCGCCAAGCTCGCCGCCTTGCGCGACCAGCTGAAGAAGTAGGCTCTGAGCATGATCCCGAAAAGTGGAACCGGTTTTCGGACAAGATCATGCTCCAACAAGAGATAACTCGCTGCGATGGTTGCTGAAGGTCGTCAGCGCGTCGACAAGTGGCTGTTCTTTTCGCGCGCGATAAAATCGCGCTCGCTGGCGGCCAAGCTGGTTGTCGCCGGACGCGTCCGCATCAACAGCGACAAAGCAGCGCAGGCCTCCGATCTGGTCAAGCCTGGCGACGTTTTGACCATTACGCACGAGCGCCGCATTTTCATTTGGAAGGTGCTTGGCACCGGCGTGCGGCGCGGTCCGGCCGAGGAAGCGCGCACGCTCTACGAGGACATGTCCCCGCCGCCGGCGCCGAAAGGCGAGGCTGTTGCCGATGCCATTCCGGCGCTGCGCGACGCCGGCAGCGGCCGGCCGACCAAGAAAGAGCGCAGGCAAACCGACCGGCTGTTCGGCGAAGACTGAAGCCTTGGCCGTCTGCGCCATGCCGGCGGTCTGGAATTTCATTCCGGACACGCGGGCCCCGCCGGCAATGGCTGCCCTTGCAAGCGGCAGGCAAAGGCGTTACCTCACCAAAAAACCCGCCGCATCGGCCCGAAAATCGGAAATCGATTTTTCGGAAGGCACGATGCGCAGATTCAAAGTGTCAGAGCGTACTTTGTGCGTCCAATTGGACGCACGTCGCTCTAGCAAGAACGGGACGTCCCGGAGCCGACCAATGACCTATGTCGTGACCGACAACTGCATCAAATGCAAGTACATGGACTGCATCGAGGTCTGTCCGGTCGACTGCTTCTACGAGGGCGAGAACATGCTTGTCATACATCCCGACGAGTGCATCGACTGCGGCGTCTGCGAACCGGAATGCCCGGCCGATGCAATCAAGCCCGACACCGAGCCGGGCCTCGACAAATGGCTGCAGGTCAACACCGAATACGCCGAGAAATGGCCCAACATCACCGCCAAGAAGGAGCCTCCGGCAGATGCCAAGAGCTTCGACGGCGAAGCCGGCAAGTTCGAGAAATATTTCTCCGCCGAGCCCGGCGAAGGCGACTGAGCACATGACGCTGAAATCGGAATCGATTCGGAAAGGGTGATGCGCAAAGCAAAAAAGTGCGGCCTATTGGATCGTCATAACGCTGCGTAACGTGCCTCATACATTAACTGCCTTGACAGGCGGCGATGTCGCTCGACCTTCGCGTTTGCAGCAAAACCTTGATTCTTCCGACTTTTTGTGCTACACCACTTGAAACATGCCGGTGACACAACGTCGATTTATGGCGCAAGCGCCCCAAATCACTGAAAGGTGAAATCCCCAATCGGACCAGAGCGATCTGGGCCAGGCAGTCGCTATGTATGCGGTTTGCCGGTCCCGGCTTTTTCCGATGGGTTCATCTGTTGTGCGGCTAACGATCGGTGTCCCCGGTCGCATGCGTTCGGACCGGCAGGCCGCCGGTGCCACAACAAGGAGTTCAGGGCGTAATGGCAACGATCACCCCGCAGAAGAAGTCCACCTCGGCACGCCACGGTTTCAAGACCGGCGAGTACATCGTCTATCCGGCACACGGCGTCGGCCAGATCGTCTCGATCGACGAGCAGGAAGTTGCGGGCCACAAGCTGGAACTGTTCGTCATCGACTTCCAGAAGGACAAGATGCGCCTGAAGGTTCCGGTCGCCAAGGCGACCTCCATCGGCATGCGCAAGCTGTCGGAAGAGGATTATGTCGAGCGCGCGCTGAAGGTCGTGCAGGGCCGCGCCCGCGTCAAGCGCACCATGTGGTCGCGCCGTGCGCAGGAATATGATGCCAAGATCAATTCGGGCGACCTGATCTCGATCTCGGAAGTCGTGCGCGACCTCTACCGTGCCGACAACCAGCCGGAACAGTCCTATTCCGAACGTCAGCTCTATGAGGCGGCACTCGACCGCATGGCCCGCGAGATCGCGGCAGTCAACCGCATGTCGGAAACCGAAGCCGTGCGCCTGATCGAGGTCAACCTCAATAAGGGCCCGAAGCGCGGCGCCAAAGCCGACAATGAGGAAGCCGAGCAGGAAGAAGCTGCCTGATCGCTTTCACCGTCGAATTCATGAAAACCCGGCCTTGTGCCGGGTTTTTGTTTTTACCCTCCCCTTGTGGGGTTCCAAGGACGGGCGAGACCCGTGGCTCGCCCAGGCAGGTCGCTGCGAAGATGGGAGACGGCACCAGACCCCGACCCGGACCTTCCGTCCGACCTCCCCACAAGAGGGAGGTAGAAGGCTCAGCCGCCGGCTTCCTTCTCCGCCTCCTGCTTCAGCGTCGCAATAAAACGCTTGGTCCGTTCCCGCTCCGGATTGCTGAACACCACGGTGGACGGCCCCTTCTCGACGATGACGCCGGCGTCGAGGAACACCACCTCCTGCGCGATCTTGGAGGCAAGGCGAAGGTCGTGCGTGGCCATCACCATGGTGGTGCCTTCGCTGGCCAGTTTTCCGAGCACGTCGACCACTTCCTGCGCCAGTTCCGGATCGAGCGCCGAGGTCGGCTCGTCGCAGAGCAGAACCTTGGGCGACGGCGCCAGGGCGCGGGCGATGGCCACACGCTGCTGCTGGCCGCCCGACAGCGTTGCCGGCCAATCATCCGCCTTGTGCGCCATGCCGACCTTCTCGAGCAGCGCCAGTGCCCGCTCGCGCGCCTTTGCCGTCGGCCATTTCAGCACCGTCACCAGGCCTTCCATGACGTTCTCGATCGCGGTGCGATGCGGGAACAGCTGGAAATTCTGGAACACCATGCCGGTCTGCAGCCGCAGGCGCTGGATGTCTCGGCTGGGGATCTTGACGCCGGGACGGAATTCCAGCGTCTCGTCGCCGATGCGCACCATGCCCGAAGTCGGGATCTCCAACAGGTTGATGCAGCGCAGCAGTGTGCTCTTGCCGCCGCCGGAGGGGCCGACGAGCGCGGTGACGCTGCCTTCGGCAATGGTGACCGTCACACCCTTCAGCACCAGATTGTCGCCGAAGCGCTTTTCGATGTCGGTGAGGCCGATCATGAGCGCGCCTCCAGGAAGCCGCCATAGCGGTTGAGCCGCTCCTCCAGCCGCGTCTGCAAGGCCGAAAGCACCGAGCTCATCGCCAGATAAAGGATCGCCGCCTCGACATAGAGGATCAGCGGTTCATAGGTGGTGGCGACGATGCGCTGCGCCGCCTGGAACATCTCCGGCACGGTGATGGCGGCGGCCAGCGACGTATCCTTGACCAGCGAGATGAAGGTGTTGGACAGCGGCGGCACGGCGACGCGGCCGGCTTGCGGCAGGATGGTGCGCCGCATCGCCTGGCTCCAGGTCATGCCGATCGAATAGGCCGCCTCCCACTGGCCCTTCGGCACCGAGCCGATCACGGCGCGGATAATTTCCGAACTGTAGGCGCCTATGTTGAGGGTGAAGCCAATCAGCGCCGCCGGAAAAGCGTCCAGCAATATGCCGACGGAAGGCAGGCCGTAAAAGATCAGGAACAGCTGCACCAGAAGCGGCGTGCCGCGAAAGATCCAGACATAGAAGCGGACCACGGCAACCAGAGGCTTGGGACCGAACAGCCGCACCAGGGCGACAACCAGGCCGACGAACAGGCCGAGTGCGAACGATAGCAATGTCAGCGGTACGGTGAAGATCAACGCCGCCCACAGCAGTGTCGGCAACGAGTCCAGCATCAGGTGTAGCCAGTGCGGCACGAACGGCTCCTCCCTCACAGACCGCCGCGGTGACGGCAGTGCGATTGTGTGCTTCTCATATCATGCGAATAACGGCGAGCCGTCAAAGACGGCCCGCCGCTATTTGTCATTGCCGGCAAACCGCCGGGAGATGGTCTTTACTGCGAGACATCCTGGCCGAAATAGGTATCGGCGATCTTCTTGTAGGTGCCGTCGGCCTTGATGTCGGCCAGCGCCTTGTTGATCGCCGCGACCAGCTCCGGATCACCCTTGCGCACGATGACGCCGGAATAGTCGGCGTTCTCTTCCTGCGCGGCGATCTTCACATTGGCGTCCGGCTTGTGCTTCTTGAAGTCGAGGAAAGACAGGCTGTCATTGATGGTGGCGTCGGCGCGGCCGGTGAGCAGCAGCTGGATCGACTGGTCGAAGCCGTCGGTGCCGACAAGTTCGGCGCCGTTGGTCTCGGCGAGCTTGCCGAAATTCGATGTCAACGACTGTGCCGACTTCTTGCCCTTGAGGTCGGCGAAGGTCTTGATGTCGGTATTGTCGCCGCGCACGATCAGCACGGCCTTGGAGGCGATGTAAGGATCGGAGAAATCGTACTTGGCCTTGCGCGCGTCGGTGATGCCGACCTCGTTGATCACGGCGTCGTAGCGGTTGGCGTCGAGGCCGGCGATCAGCCCGTCCCATTTGCCTTCGAGGAACTCGACCTTGACGCCGAGCTTGTCGCCGATCGCCTTGGCGATCTCGACATCGAAGCCGACCAGCGCGCCGGAAGCATCATGATAGGTGAAGGGTGCATAGGTGCCTTCGGTGCCGACCTTGAGGGTGCCGGCCTGCTTGATCTGGTCAAGATTGGCGCCGGCATGGCCTGATGTAACAGCCAGAACCTGCAGCGTTCCGGCGACGATGAGCGAATTGAGCCATTTCATTTCTATGTGATCCCGTCCTTGGCCGGTGTCCGGCGCTTGTGAGAGCCGGAAACTGACAGATACAGCGCAGCAAAATAAGGAACCAGATTTCAAAAAAACGGCGATCCAGAAATCAGATTCTCAAAGCAGCTCCGATCGGTGCCAATAGTCCCGATCTGCGGTGTCGATGCGCCCTGTCGGACCGCACAAAACAACCGCCCTCGGCGGCGGAACCAATCCCCGGTATGGCACGTTCATGGCTTGTTGTAGGGCGCCGCGTTTCCATTTCAAGAACCCTTGGCTGCGCTAGGCCCGAAGCAATTCCAGGAAAGTGGGAAAGCGGTTTCCTTCGGAATTGCGTCAAACAGAGATAACGGCCGCCAGGCCGTCCGAAAATGTCCGGGAGCAGGAGCGCGGCATGATCGAAGACACGGCAGGACGGACCATGGTCCGCACGGCAATGAAAGCCCCCTACCTCGAGCGCGATGAGGAACATGTTCTCGCCTTGCGCTGGAAGGAAGACCAGGATCAGCAGGCGCTGCATCAGATCACCGTCGCCCATATGCGGCTGGTCATCTCCATGGCTTCGAAATTCCGACATTACGGCCTGCCGCTCGGCGATCTGGTCCAGGAGGGCCATGTCGGGCTGCTGGAAGCAGCCGCGCGTTTCGAGCCGGAGCGCGAGGTGCGCTTCTCGACCTATGCGACATGGTGGATCCGCGCTTCGATGCAGGACTATATCCTGCGCAACTGGTCGATCGTTCGCGGCGGCACCTCTTCGGCGCAAAAGGCGCTGTTCTTCAACCTGCGGCGCCTGCGCGCCCGTCTTGCCAATGGCGCCGAGCCGATCTCCAACGCCACGCTCTACCGCGAAGTCTCGGTAGCCCTAGGCGTCTCCGAGGCCGATGTCGCGAAGATGGATTCCAGGCTTTCAGCACCTGACTCTTCGCTCAACGCACCGCTCGCCGACGAAGCTGGCACCACCGAGCGGATGGACTTCCTGATTTCGGACGATCCATTGCCTGACGAGGTCGCCGGCGACACCATCGACGTCGAACGGCGCCTGATGTGGCTGAAGACGGCGCTCCGCGCGCTCAATGCCCGCGAACTCAGGATCATCGAGGAGCGCCGGCTGAGCGACGAAGGTGCGACGCTTGAGGCGCTTGGCGAGACGCTCGGCATTTCCAAGGAGCGTGTCCGGCAGATCGAGGCCCGCGCCATGGAAAAGCTCAAGCTCGCGCTGGTGAAGCAGAATCCGGAGTTCATGGCGGCCTGAGATTGCCAGGAACGGGGTACCCCGAGTTATCTCAGAAAAGTTATCTCAGAAAAAAGCACTACGAAGGCTGGGGTTTCTGACGAAGACCGGCGCTATCTGTCCGTGACGATCTTGACCTTGTCGCCGGCCGAAACCGAGGCGCCCGGCGACATCGCGTTGAGCACGCGGAACAGATCGAGCTTGCGGTCGACGCCGACCATCTGCGCCGAAAGTGTGCCCATCGTCTGCCCGGCCTGTACCGTGACGACGCGGATATGCAGCGGCTTCAGTGCCGCCTTCTCGGCGGGGCTGAGCACGCGGAACGAACCGCTGACCGAGCGTGCCACCGGATCGAGTGTCGTGCTGGCCGAGGGGGCCGCTGTCAAAAGCCGGTAGACCTGACCGCCGGCGCGGATCACCGCAATGTCGAACTGCCAGCCATCGGCGCCGGCGTGCGCGGTCGCCGCCTGGTTGCCGTCGATCGTCTCCTGGCGCACACTGGTCTCGTCGAGACCGGCCACCCAGCCGCTTCTGATGTAGTCGGTCAGCGCACGATCCTTGTCGATCGACACACCGTCGAAGCGGATCGCCATGTCGCCGGGACCGGTCGCCGTCACCGCCGCCGCCGAATTGTCGATGATGAAGCCGTCGGGCACCGTGAACGAAACGCCGAGGCCCGGATGCAGGAAGGTCTGGCCGCGCACATAGCCCTCTTCCGGCGTGTCGCCATAGAGCAGGCCGTCTATCCCGGCCAGGAAGGAATCGCGGTCGCGGGTGCCGATGCCCGGCGCGCCGAACTGGCGGGCGTGGCGCTGCGCCAGATCAATTCGCTGCGGCGTGTTGGGGTGCGTGGCCAGGAAGTCGAGGCTGGCGTCGGTGGCGCCGCTGATCGAGCGGAAATCGGTGTAGGCCGACATCGACTGCAGGAAACGCCCGGCGGCATAGGGATCGTAACCCGCCTCGCCGATCGACTTGATGCCGATGGCGTCTGCCTCCAGCTCCTGGTTGCGCGAGAACTGCGCCAGCCTCAGCTTGCCGCGGATCAATGCCTGCTTGGCGGTCGGGCTGTCGCCCAGCACATCGGAGACCACCTTGGTCGCCAGGCCTTCCTCGGCCTCGAGCTGCTGTCGCTGCAGACCGTGATTGGCGGTGACGTGGCCCATCTCATGCGCGATGACGGCGGCGAGTTCGGCCGAATCATTGGCCAGCGCCAGCAGGCCGCGGGTGACGTAGAGATAGCCGCCCGGCAGCGCGAAAGCGTTGACGTTTGGCGAATTGAGGATGGTGATGCGATAGGTCTGGGTCGGATTGGCCGACACCACGGTCAGGCTGCCGACAACCTTGGCCACCATGCGCTCGAGCTTGGGATCGGAATATTCGCCGCCATAGGTGGCAAGGATGCGCGGATGCTGTGCCTTCGCCAGTTCGGCAAGCTTGCTGTTGGCGGCGACATTGTCGACCGTGATCGGCTTGTCGGAAGGCTGGAAGCCGGATTCCTGCACTTCGGGAGGCGTGAACATCTGGCAGCTGGCCAGCGCCACGGCAAGGCCGGCCAGCGCGAGGAAGCGCACCAGCGGTCTGCGTTTCAAAGTGTCAGTGCCGGTCGGCAGCACGGCGTTCCTTCAGCTCTCGGCGCATGATTTGGACCGGGGTCCGCGCCAGCGAAAAATCGGTTTTCGTTGGCAATCCTGCACACATCAAAAAACCTACAGCGTTTACGCATCCGGCCGGATGCGGCGCTGTAGGGGGCAAATCACGGCTCGTGCCGGACCAGTACTAAGCGGACCTAGCCACATCAGCTGGACCATGGCAAGCAAGCGCCACATCACCTGTAGCCGGTTTGGTCGTAAATTATGTCCGCTTCCGGGCAATATCGCGTGATCCGCCCGAACTTGCGCCGATATAGCGCCGAAACGCTTCAGGGCCAGTGCCGTCGAAAAAATCGGCGGCAGGTCCCGTCGCGGCAACCCTGCCATTGTCCAGAAAAACCATCTGCTCGCCGATACGGCGAGCGTCTTCCGGCTGATGCGTGACGAACAGCACCGTCATCGCCCGCTCGGCATGAACGCCGGCCACCAGGTCGAGCATGTCGTCGCGCAGTGCTGGCCCGAGCGAAGCGAACGGCTCGTCGAGCAGCAGCACCGGCCGGTCGCGCACCAGAACGCGGGCGAGCGCCACGCGCTGCCTTTCGCCGCCGGAGAGTTCGCGCGGCAGGCGCATTTCCTTGCCGGCCAGGCCGACGCGGTCAAGCGCCTCGGCGATTGCGGCGCGATCGGCGTCGGTCAGGTTGAGCGATGGCGAGCGGCCGAGCCCGACATTCTTCTCCACCGAGAGATGAGCAAACAGATTGTTTTCCTGGAATACCATCGACACCGGCCGCGCCGAAGGCGGCTTGGCGCCGACATCGGCGGCGCCGATCAGCACGCGACCGGACTCCGGCGTCTCGAAACCAGCCACCAGATTGAGCAAGGTCGATTTGCCCGAACCACTTGCCCCCATGATGGCGGTGATCTTAGATGTATGGAATTCGACATCGAACAGGAATGACGTTTCGCCATAGCTGAACGAGACCTTGTCCAGCCGGACAGTCGTGCCTTTCTCCACAGCGGACGTCACGATCTCTCTCCCCGTCCCAGCCAGTCTGCCGCGACCACCAATGCAAGGCAGACCGCCCCGAGCAGCAAAGCCAGCCCGGCAGCATCGGCCGTGCGATAGCTGCCCATGCGCGCCAGCAGGAGATAGGGCAAGGTCTGCACCGAATCGCTGCCGAACAGCGCGATGACGCCGAGATCGCCGAGCGACAGCGCCATGGCGAAGGCAAAGCCGGTGGCCAGCGGCCGCCGGAGCGATGGCCAGTCGACCAGAAGCAGCCGGTTCCAGCCCGCAATGCCGAGCTGCGCGCACAGCTTTTCGTGGCGCTCGCTCGCCGCATCATAGGCCGGGCGCATCGCGCGGATGGCAAAGGGCATCGCCATCACCGCATTGACGGTGACGACCATGACCGGCGCGATGGCAAAGACATCGCTGACCGTGCGCAGCAGGAGAAACCAGCCGGCGCCGATGACAATGGGCGGCACGACGAGGACGAAGCCGGCGCCGGTGTCGGTGGCATGTTCGAGCAATGAACGGGCACTGGACCGGCGGCGCAGCGACAGTGCCCGCCGAGCCATGATCAGCGACAGCGACAGCGCCACCGAAAGTAGCGCCGCCGAGAGGGCGAGACCGGCGCTGGTCAGGGTCGCCTGACGCACGGCACTCTCGCCCGCCAGCCGGCCGAGATCGGCGTCGAGGCCGGACGCGACGGTGGCCGCCATTGGTCCGGCGACGAACAGCAAGGCGAGCACGATCAGGACGGCGTTGAACGCTGTTTCTGCTTTGCCGGCCAAGTGATAGCGGCGCGGCGCGACAGGCAAATTGGCGTCGCCGGTCACATTGGCGCCGAGCCGCGTCAGCGCCAGCATGACGGCAAAAGTCAGCGCGATCTGCAGCACCGTCAGCGTCACCGCCCGCGCCGGATCGAAGTCGAAACGCAGTGCCTGATAGATGGCGACTTCCAGCGTCGTCGCCGCCGGCCCGCCGCCGAGGATCAGGACGATGGTGAAGGAGGTGATGCAAAGCATGAAGACAAGCCCCGCGACGCCCGGCAGCGCGGCGCGCAGCACCGGCCACTCGATCAGCCGGAAGGCTGGCCTCGCCCCCATGCCGAGCTGGCTCGCCAGCCGCCATTGATCGGCCGGCACCGTGCCCAGCGCTTCGAGGAACAGCCGGGTGGCCAGCGGCAGGTTGAAGAAGACGTGGGCGACGAGGATGCCCGGCAGCCCATAGATGTCGGGCCAGCTCTGGCCACCGATCGCGGCGAAATAACCGGCGCGGCCATAGAGCGCCAGTATGCCCAGCGCTGCGACAATCGCCGGCAAGGCAAGGGGCACAGTAAACAGCTGCAGGATGAAGCCGCGTCCGAAGAAGCGCGGATGCCGCGACAGCGCGCGGGCGACGAACAGCGCCGGTACGACGGAAAGCAGCATCGAGAGCGCAGCCTGCCAGAGCGTGAAGCGGACAACGCGCAGGAGATAGAGGTCAAAGGCGGACGCGGCGCCGGAAAGGTCGTGCGCGCCTTCGCGGATAAGGCCGGCGAAGGCGCCACCGATCAGCAGCGCGATTGCCGCAAGCGCGACAATGCCGGCCGTGATGCGGGGGTCAGAGCGTTGCACTCTTTACCGGGCGTCGCGTTCCTTCGCGCCCCCCTCTGTCCTGCCGGACATCTCCCCCACAAGGGGGGAGATCAGCTATTTCCGCGCCCCGCTTATTCCTGCAACCTTGGCGACTGGCGAAATCGCCGACGATAGCCAATCTCCCCCCTCGTGGGGGAGATGTCCGGCAGGACAGAGGGGGGTGCCGTAGGGCACTCATCTTTCGATCATACAGCCAAAGCTACTTGCTCATCACCGCCAGCCATTCATCCACCCAGGCCTTGCGATTTGCCGCGACCTCTTCCGGGCTGAACAGCAAGGTCTTCGCCGGCTTGACCAGCCTATCAAAAGCCGGATTGAGCGGCTTGTCGGTTTTCCCGGCCGGGAACATCCAGTTGGTCTCCGGAATGACATCCTGGAATTTCGGCCCGGTCATGAAGGCCAGGAACTTCGCCGCCAGCGGGCTCTTCGCGCCCGTGGTGGTGATGCCGGCGACCTCGACCTGCAGATACTCGCCCTCCTCGAACGACGCCGCCTGGAAGCGCCCGGTGTTCTCGGCCACCATGTGGTAGGCCGGCGACGTCGTATAGGAAAGCACCATCGGCGCCTCGCCCTTGGTGAACAGGCCATAGGCCTCGCTCCAGCCAGGCGTCACCGTCAGCACTTTGCCCTTGAGTTTCGCCCAGGCTTCCGGCGCCTTGTCGCCATAGACCGACTTGATCCACAGCAGCAGGCCGAGGCCCGGCGTCGACGTCCTCGGATCCTGGATGACGATCTTGTCGGCGGCATCGCCCTCGACCAGTTCCTTCAGGCTCTTCGGCGGGCTCTTCAGCTTTTCGGTGTCGTAGACGACGGCGAAATAACCATAATCATAGGGCACGAAAGTGTCGTCGCTCCAGCCGCCCGGCACGTTGTTTTCAGCCACCGCGCCATGTCGGACAAACAGGCCGGAAGCCTTGGCTTCCGCGGTGAGGTTGGTGTCGAGGCCAAGCACGATATCTGCTTTGGTCGAGGCACCTTCGAGCTTGACGCGGTTGAGCAGCGCGACGCCGTCGGCGACCGAGACGAAGTCGACGCTGCAGCCGCACTCGGCCTCGAATTCCTTCTTCACCTGGGGGCCTGGACCCCAGTCGGCAGTGAAACTCTCATAGGTATAGATCGTGAGTTTTTCCTGCGCGCACGCAGGGCTTGCCAGTAGCGAAACAGCAAGCCCCAGCGCTGGGACAAGACGGGACAAAAAAATGCGCATCGGCGCCTCCTTCATTCGTGTTGAAAGGAATTGAGGCGTCGGGCTGTCCGAAGCGTCTAATCCCTCCGCCGGTACAAACCGGATCAGGTTCAGCGGGTTGGCGAGACTGCCTCTCAGCCGGTCCGCGAAGATCGCGTCCGGCACCCCGTTAGAGCGTTTCGACACATAGGCCCGGCCAAGGTGCCACGCAAGCGGAAGTTTGCCCGAGCATGATCCCGGAAAGTGGAATCCGTTTCCGGAAAAAGATCATGCTCCAACAAAGAGTGACGGTGCCGCTCGGCCTTCCGTTTCGTCGGCGGGGCTGGTAAGGGCCAGCGGATATGAGCACATTCACCATCTTGCTTGGCGGCGATCTCGTCCGCACGCCGCGGCTCGACCGCCAGGTCGCGGGCACGCGCGTCATCGCCGCCGACGCCGGCATCGGTCATGCCCGCCTGATCGGCCTGATGCCGGAGCTGTGGGTCGGCGATTTCGATTCTGTGCCGGCGGACCTGACTGCCGATCTCGCCGCCGTGCCGCGGGAGGTGTTTCCTCCCGAAAAGGACAAGACCGATGGCGAACTGGCGATCGCGGCGGCATTGGAACGCGGCGCCACCAGCCTGGTGCTGGCCGGCGCTTTCGGCGGCAAGCGCGCCGACCACGCCTTCCTGCATCTGGCGCTCAGCCTTCAACTGGCAGAGACAGGCACAAAAGTGCTGTTGACCAGCGGAGCGCAGGAAGGCGCCCCTTTGCTGCCCGGCAAGGCCGGCTTCGACTATGCCGACGGAACGCTGTTTTCGGTGCTCGGCTTTTCCGATCTTTCGGGCCTCACCGTGTCCGGCGCGAAGTGGCCGCTCGACCATGTCGAGGTCGTGTTCGGCTCGTCGCTGACCATCTCGAACGAGGTCAAGTCCAACAAGACCGGGGGCGGCCTCGAAATTGAGCTCGGCCATGGCCGCGCGCTGCTGCTCGCCCACCCCTACCCCTTGCCTGAAAGCTGACATGGCCCCGCCCCTTCTCAACCTCGACGGCATAAGACTGACCTTTGGCGGCACGCCGCTGCTCGATGGCGCCGAACTGACGGCGTCCGCCGGTGACAAGATCGCGCTCGTCGGCCGCAACGGCTCCGGCAAGTCGACGCTCCTGAAGATTGCCGCCGGTCTGATCGAGCCGCAAGACGGCGAGGTCTTCCGCCAGCCTTCGGCAACGGTGCGCTATCTCCCGCAAATGCCCGACATGGACGGCTTTGCCAATGTGCGTGCCTATGTCGAGGCCGGGCTTGGGCCTGCCGACGATCCCTACCGCGCCACATATCTGATGGAGCATCTCGGCCTCGCCGGCACGGAGAACCCCAACGATCTCTCCGGTGGCGAGGCGCGCCGCGCAGCAATTGCCCGCGTCATGGCGCCCGAACCCGATATTCTGCTGCTTGACGAGCCGACCAACCATCTCGATTTGTCGGTCATCGAATGGCTGGAAGAGGAGCTCGTCCGGACGTCTTCGGCGCTGATCGTCATCTCGCACGACCGACGCTTCCTCGAACGCGTCTCGCGCGCCACCGTCTGGCTCGACCGTGGCCAGACCCGCCGCCTCGACAAGGGCTTTGGCCATTTCGAGGAATGGCGCGACCTTGTGCTGGAAGAGGAAGAGCGCGAACAGCACAAGCTCGGCCGCCAGATCGTGCGCGAGGAGCATTGGCTGCGCTATGGCGTGACGGCTCGCCGCAAACGCAACATGCGCCGCCTGGGCGAACTGCAGACCATGCGCCAGCGTTTTCGCGGCCATCGCGACGCCGAGGGCTCGGCGACCATGGTGGCCAGCGACGCCGCCGAATCCGGCAAGCTGGTGATCGAGGCCAAGAAGATCGAGAAGAGTTTTGGCGACCTGACCGTGGTCAAGGGCTTCTCGACCCGCATTCAGCGCGGCGATCGCGTCGGCCTTGTCGGGCCGAACGGCGCCGGCAAGACGACGCTGTTGAAGATGCTTACCGGCGAGATGAAGCCCGATGCCGGCTCGGTGCGGCTCGGCACCAATCTGGAAATCGCCACGCTCGACCAGAAGCGCGAGGCGGTCGATCCGGCCGAGACCCTGGCGCAGTATCTCACGGACGGGCGCGGCGAAAACCTCGTCATCAATGGCGAGCAGCGCCATGTCGTGTCCTACATGAAGGATTTCCTGTTCAAGCCGGAACAGGCGCGCACCCCGGTGCGCGAGCTGTCCGGCGGCGAACGGGCGCGGCTGCTCCTGGCGCGTGTTCTGGCGCGGCCGGCCAACCTTCTGGTGCTCGACGAGCCGACCAACGATCTCGACATGGAGACGCTGGAACTGTTGCAGGAACTTGTCGCCGGCTTTGCCGGCACGGTCATCCTGGTCAGCCACGACCGCGACTTCCTCGACCGCACCGTCACCAGCATCATCGCCCCGGACGGAGGCGGCCGCTGGATCGAATATGCCGGTGGCTATTCCGACATGCTGGCGCAGCGCGGCGGCACCCGGCTCGACGACCGCAAGGCGCGCGCCAAGGCCGAAGCCAGCGATGCGCCGGCGCCGGGCAAGAGCGAGCCGGCAGCGCCAAAAGGGCCGTCGAAGAAACTGTCGTTCAAGCAGAAATTCGCCCTGGAATCGCTGCCCAAGAAGATCGAGGCGGTAATGGCCTCGATCTCGCGTTTGGAAAACAACATCGCCGATCCCGCCTATTACGAGCGCGACCCGGCCTCGTTCCAAAAGACCATCGCCGCCCTCGACAAGGAACGCGCCACGCTGGCCGCACTCGAGGAAGAGTGGCTGGAACTGGAAATGCTGCGTGAGGCGATGGAGGGGTAGCATTGCCTGCGGTCTTTATGCGCGTATATTGTGCGCATGAAAGGAGGCATCTCCGTGCTTCAATCGACGCCAAAAACTCAGCGGGCCTCTGTCAACACGTCCATTGACTCTCAGTTGATCAAGGACGCCAAAGCGTTGGGCATCAACATCTCCCGCGCTGCCGAAGCAGGGATCGCGAAAGCGATTGCGGCGGAGAAAACGCGTCGATGGCAAGAAGAAAACAGGGAAGCCATCGAAAGCTCCAACGAATATGTCCGAAAGAACGGACTGCCATTGGCTAAACACCGGCCGTTCTGATGGCGCGTTACGATTTCTATCGGAGTACCGAGAGTGACGGTTATCTTCTCGACGTGCAGTCAGATATGCTTGAAGGGCTGAGCACGACGGTGGTCGTTCCTTTGATGCCGCCCGAGATTGCCCCGCTTCCTGGCCGCCGCCTGAACCCGGCCTTCGCTATAAACGGCAAAGATCTTGTGATGGTCACACAGTTTGTGTCGGCCTTCAGCGCGTCCGAATTGCGGATGCCAGAGGGAAACCTTTCTAGACATCACGACGACATCGTCGCCGCCCTCGACATGCTGTTCCAGGGCTTCTGAGCGAAGGCAGCCGCTACTGCCGCCCGTCAACCTGCCGTCTTGGCCTGCCAGGCCTTCAGCGCCTCGTCGAACACCTTCTCGCCCGGAATGCCCTTTTCCATGGTCAGCAGCGCCCGGCGTCCGGTCTTGTAGACCACCGGCACGTCGATCCAGTCCTGGCCTCGAAGCAAGGTCATATTGGCGTCCTCGTCGGCCTTGGTGTCGTTGAGCGCCACCAGGAAGAAGCCGTCGGCGATCTTGGCCGGAATGCCGATCAGCGGGCTGCCGGCATCCTGTTCCGAACTCTTCATGGCGACGCGCAGGATGTTGTCGACGCCACCGCCGTCAAAGCCCTCGGGCGTCAGGAAGATCATCTCGATGATGTGGCTGGCCGGCAGCGTCTGGTCGGTATTGCGGCGGATGGTCATGCGCAGCTGGATGTCCTTGCCGGGAATGGTCGCCTCGGCGCGGATCGCCGGCTCGGGCGGCAGGTCGCCGCCGGGCGATTCCTGCACCAGCGACCAGACGATGCTGCCGGGTTCGGCCGAACCTTGCGCGGTCGAGGTGCGTTCCTCGTAGAAGATCGCCTTCTGGCCGACCGCAACGGTCGGCGCGGGAGCGGCGGCCGCCGGCGCAGCGGGCGGCGTGCCGGCCGCGGGCGGCGTGGCGGCGGCATCAGCCGGTGCTGCCCCATTGGCCGGCGGAGCGGCGCCATCGGCGGGCGGCGTTGCCGGTGGCGTGGCGGAAGCGTCGGGCGCCGGCGTGGTGGGCGCGCCCGTGGCTGCGGCGTCGCCGGCCGGCGGGGTCGCAGGCGCTGGCGCCGCCGCAGGCGGTGCTGGAGCCGGGGGTGGCGGTGTGGTCAGCGCGGCGACGGACTCGCCCTCGCCGATGCCGCTTTGACCGGCCGCGGGACCGGGGTCGGTCTCACCGCCTTCGGGCGACAGGCGCTGGGTGAACTTCGTTCCCTCGCCGGCAGGAGCCGGTGCGGGTGCATCGGCCGCGGGCTTGGCCGGCGCCGGCTTTACCAGCGGTTCGGTCGAGACCGTCTTGGTGTCGCCGCCAAGGCCCAGCATCGAGCCAAAGGCATCCTTGTTCAGCCAGATGCCATAGCCGCCGCCGGCGACCACCAGAAGCGCGACGACAGCCGCGATCAACCCGCCATAGCTGCGCCTGCGCTCGGCGGGGCGCAGGCGTTGGAACGTGTCCGCCGCCGGCTGCTCGTCATTGGCAAAGACATCGGCGCTATCGTCGTCGGCGTCCAGCTCCGCGGCTTGCTTGTCGATGGTTTCTGCACGCGCCACAGGCGGAGGCGGTGTCGGAGCGGGCCTCTGCCAGCTCGGCTCTGTCCTGGTGGTCGGCGCCGGCTGCACGGGTTTCGCCGGCTGCCAGGCCGGCGCAGGCGTGGCGGAAGGCTTTACATGACTGGACTGGTTCTTGTTGCGGTCGATGGAGGAGAAGATGTGCTCCAGCTCCGCCAGTGGGTCGGATGCCGGCAGTGCCCTGGCATAGTCGCGCTCGACGCTCGAGATGGCATCTTCCAGGGATCGCTTCTGCGTGCTTATGGCTTCGGCGGCGAGCGGCGGCGAATACTCCGCAAGCTTCTTCGCCAGCATGGTACGAACGCTTTCATAGATCCGCGTACGCTTTTCGGGCGTTTCGTCGCCGTGCTTGTCGAGCGCCTTTTTCAGAATAGCAACGAAATCTGCCATGCTTCAGTCGACCTGTATTGTGTTTCCGCGCCGGCCCCCGCAAATCGGCCGCGATGCCCGGAAAGGCTTCAGAAAACTAGTCTTGAAACGGATCGGTCACAAGTATCGTGTCGTCCCGTTCCGGGCTGGTGGAAAGGAGCGCGACGGGTGCCCCGATCAGCTCCTCGATGTAACGGACATATTTGACGGCCTGCGCCGGAAGGTCGTTCCAGCTGCGTGCGCCGGCTGTGGTGCCTTTCCAGCCTTCGAGCGTCTCGTAGACCGGCTCGACACGCGCCTGCGCGCCCTGGCTGGCCGGCAGATAGTCGATCGTTTCGCCATCGAGACGGTAGCCGGTGCAGACCTTGATCTCATCCAGCCCGTCGAGCACGTCGAGTTTGGTCAGGGCGATGCCCTTGATGCCGTTGACGGCGACGGCCTGGCGCACCAGCACGGCGTCGAACCAGCCGCAACGGCGTTTGCGCCCGGTGACGACGCCGAATTCGTGGCCACGCGTACCGAGAAATTCGCCGATCTCGTTCTTCTGCTCGGTCGGGAACGGGCCTTCGCCGACACGCGTCGTATAGGCCTTGGTGATGCCCAGGACATAGCCGATGGCGCCGGGGCCCACCCCCGAGCCGGCGGCTGCCTGGCCGGCAACGGTGTTGGACGAGGTGACGAACGGATAGGTGCCGTGGTCGATGTCGAGCAGCGTGCCTTGCGCGCCCTCGAACAGGATGCGTTCGCCGGCGCGGCGCTTGTCGTCGAGGATTTTCCAGACGCGGTCCATATAGGGCAGGATCTCATCGGCGACCGAGGTCAGCTCGGTCATGATCGCCTCATGCGTGACTTCGCCATGGCCAAGCCCGCGACGCAGCGCATTGTGATGCGTCAGCAGCCTGTCGACCTTGAGGGGCAGCGTTTCCAAATCCGCCAGATCCATCACCCGAACCGCGCGCCGGCCCACCTTGTCTTCATAGGCTGGGCCGATGCCACGACGCGTCGTGCCAATTTTCGTCCCGGAATTGGAGGCGGCGTCCTCGCGGAATCCGTCCAGCTCCCGGTGCAGCGACAGGATAAGCGCGGTGTTTTCGGCTATTTTCAGGCGGTCCGGCGTGACCTCGACGCCTTGCGCCTTGAGTTTTGCCACTTCGGCGACAAAGGCGTGCGGGTCGAAGACGACGCCATTGCCGATGATCGACAGCTTGCCTTGCCGCACCACGCCCGACGGCAGCAGCGACAGTTTGTAGACCTTGCCATCGACGACCAGCGTATGGCCGGCATTGTGGCCGCCCTGGAAGCGCACGACCACGTCGGCGCGCTCCGACAACCAGTCGACGATCTTGCCCTTGCCTTCGTCGCCCCATTGCGAGCCGACGACCACCACATTGGCCATGTTTCTTTTCCCTTGAGATGCCGCCCTGGCGGCCTGGATATGGTTCGAAACGACAGGCCTCTATAGCGTCAAGACCTCGCAAGCGCGACCTTTCTTTGCCGTCGAAAATGCCCTGAGGCACAACAATTTTCGGCTTTGACATCATTTACTTGCGTCGGCGGGGGCAATAGGCCGGCAAACACAACTTCCCAGGCGGCCGGAATCCCGCATGCATCGACGCACCTACCTGTTCCTGCTGCTGACCACCTTGCTGTGGGGCGGCAATTCCGTCGCCGGCAAGCTGGCGGTCGGTCACGTCTCGCCGATGACGCTGGTCTTCCTGCGCTGGGTGCTGGCCGTCGCGATCCTGCTGCCGATCGGCTGGCGCACGATCAGGGAGGACTGGCCGGTGGTGCGCAAACACTGGTTCGTCCTGGCTGCACTTGGCGCCAGCGGCTTCACTCTGTTCAACACCATTTTCTACACCGCGCTCAACTACACGACGGCGATCAATGTCTCGATCGAACAGGCGGCGATGCCGGTCTTGATCATCATTGCCAATTTCTTCTTCTTCCGCCTGCGCGTGAGCTGGGCTCAGATTGCGGGCGTGGTGCTGACCATCTTCGGCGTCATCTTGACTGCCTGCCACGGCGATCCGCGCCGGCTGCTCACATTGGAACTCAATTTCGGCGACGCCATCATGCTGGTCGCGGTCGTCCTCTACAGCGGTTATTCGGTCGGGCTGCGGCTGAAGCCGGTGATGCGCTGGCAGAGCCTGATGTTGTCCCTGGCGATCGCTGCCCTCATCACCTCGCTGCCGTTCTTCCTGTGGGAGGTCGCCGCCGGCAAGGTTATCGTCCCCGATATCAGCGGCTGGGTGGTCATCGTCTATACCGCGATCGGCGCTTCGGTCATTTCGCAGATCACTTACATCAGGGGCAACGAACTGATCGGCGCCAACCGTGCCGGGCTGTTCATCAATCTGGTGCCGATCTTCGGCACGCTGCTGTCAGTGCTGATCGTCGGCGAGACATTCCAGCTCTACCAGGCGCTGGCGCTCGTCCTGGTGCTGGGCGGCATTTCGCTCGCCGAATACAGCGGGCGCAAGATGGCGGCACCGAACCGCCGCGGATAACATTTGGCTGCTGCCGCGCTGCGCCGCCGTCGCGATAACTGCTGCCGCGCGCCGACCTGGAACATTTTACCTCTGGCGGAGTTTGCTTGCGTGGGAGGCAACAAGATGAGCCATAACCCTCGCAGCACAGCAAGCATTGCCGGTCACCCCATTCATCCAATGCTGATTCCGTTTCCGATCGCCTTCTTTGTCGGTACCTTCGTTTGCGATCTGATTTTCTGGCAGACAGCCGATCCCGGGTGGGTCACCGGATCGCTTTGGCTTCTCGGCGCCGGCATGATCATGGGCGCCTTGGCCGCTCTTACCGGCCTGACGGATGTCCTCGGCGATGTTCAGATCCGCAATCTCACGACGGCATGGCTCCATGCCGGCGGCAACGTTCTCGTCGTGCTGATCGAGCTTTATAACTGGTACTCGCGTTATGTCGCTGGAGCGGCGGCCGTGATCCCGACCGGCTTTATCTTATCGCTGATCGTGGTTCTGGTCCTGCTGTTTACAGGCTGGAAGGGCTGGGAATTGGTCTATCGGCATCGCGTGGGCGTCTCCGACGGCTCAGACGAATTGACCTGAACCGGCCTCTGCGACGGCCGCCCCAACGATGGGGGGAGGACCGCCGCATCCGCCACGCCGTCAACTACATTGCGTTGATGTCGAACTGCAGCCGCTTGGCCGAGTCGATGGACTTGTGCGCCTTGACCTGTTCCAGCACTTTCTCCGGGAACGGCGCGTCGAGATAGAGCAGCGCGATCGCGTCGCCGCCCGGCCGGTTGCGGCCGAGCTGGAAGTTGGCGATGTTGACGCCGTTCTCGCCGCACACCGTGCCGAGCAGGCCGATAATGCCGGGCGCATCGGCATTGGTTGTGTAGAGCATGTGCTGGCCGACCTCGGCGTCGAGATTGATGCCCTTGATCTGGATGAAGCGCGGCTTGCCGTCGGAGAAGCAGGTGCCGGCGATCGAGCGCGTCATGTGCTCGGTCTTCACCGTCAGCTTGATGTAGCCGTCGAACACGCCCGACTTGTCGCGCTTGACCTCGGCGACGATGATGCCGCGCTCCTTCACCATGATCGGCGCCGACACCATATTGACGTCGGCGACCTGCGGCCGGATCAGTCCGGCAAGCGCGGCACTGATCAGGGCACGCGTGTTCATCGTCGCGGTCGAGCCATCGAACAGGATCTCGACCTCGTTGATCGGGTCCTCGGTGACCTGGCCGACAAAGGCGCCGAGCACTTCGGCGAGCTTGACGAACGGCTTTAGCCGCGGTGCTTCCTCGGCCGTGATCGAGGGCATGTTGATGGCATTCGAAACCGCGCCCTTGATCAGATAGTCGGCCATCTGCTCGGCCACCTGGAGCGCGACATTTTCCTGCGCTTCCGCTGTCGAGGCGCCCAGATGCGGCGTTGCCACCACATTCTCCATGCCGAACAGCGCGTTGTTCTCCGCCGGTTCGACCTCGAACACATCGACGCCGGCGCCCGCCACCTTGCCGCTCTTCAGCGCCGCGACCAGGTCGGCTTCGACGATGAGCCCGCCACGCGCGCAATTGATGATGCGCACGCCGTTCTTCATTTTGGCGATCGCCGCCGCGTCGATGATGTTGCGCGTCTTGTCGGTCAGCGGCGTGTGCAGCGTGATGAAATCGGCGCGGGCGAAAAGCTCGTCCAGCTCGACCTTGTCGACGCCGAGTTCCTCGGCGCGCTTGTCCGACAGGAACGGATCGAAGGCAACGACATGCATTTTCAGGCCGACCCCGCGCGTGGCGACGATCGAGCCGATATTGCCGCAGCCGATGACACCCAGCGTCTTGCCGGTGATCTCGACGCCCATGAAGCGGTTCTTTTCCCATTTGCCGGCATGGGTCGAGGCATTGGCCTCCGGGATCTGCCGTGCGAGTGCAAAGATCATCGCCACCGCATGTTCGGCCGTGGTGATCGAATTGCCGAAAGGCGTGTTCATCACGATGATGCCCTTGCGGCTCGCTGCGGGGATGTCGACATTGTCGACACCGATGCCGGCGCGGCCGACGACCTTGAGTCTTGTCGCTGCGTTGATCAGTTTTTCCGTGACCTTGGTCGCCGAGCGGATGGCAAGGCCATCATACTGGCCGATGACTTCGAGCAGCTTTTCCTTGTCCTTGCCGAGATCGGGCAAATAGTCGACCTCGATGCCGCGGTCCTTGAATATCTGGACGGCGGTGGTGGAGAGTTTGTCAGAGACGAGAACGCGGGGCGCCATGGCGGCCTCCTTGAACTGGATTGTCGGGAAAGGGCGGCCCGCAGGCCGCCACGAAATCTCAGGCTGCGGCCTTCAGCGAAGCCTTCTGCGTGGCGAAGGCCCAGTCGAGCCAAGGCAGCAGCGCTTCGAGATCGGAGGTCTCGACTGTGGCGCCGCACCAGATGCGCAGACCGGGAGGTGCGTCACGATAGGAGCCGATGTCGTACGCGACGCCTTCCTTGTCGAGCACAGAGACGATCGCCTTGGCGAAAGCCGCCTGCCCGTCGGCGTCGAGCGCCGCGACATCGGCGTCGGTGAAGGACAGACATACGGACGTGTTGGACCGTGTCGCCGCATCGACCGCGAGATGGCCGAGCCAGGACGACTTGTCGACAAAGCCATCGAGCACGGCGGCATTGGCATCGGCTCTGGCAATCAACGCATCGAGACCGCCGATCGACTTCGCCCAATGAAGCGCATCGAGATAGTCCTCGACGCACAGCATCGACGGCGTGTTGATGGTCTCGCCGTTGAAGATGCCTTCGATCAGCTTGCCGCCCGAGGTCAGGCGGAAGATTTTCGGCAGCGGCCACGCCGGCTTGTAGGTTTCCAGTCGCTCGACGGCGCGAGGCGACAGGATCAGCATGCCGTGTGCGCCCTCGCCGCCCAGCACTTTCTGCCAGGAGAAGGTGACGACGTCGAGCTTCTGGAAATCGAGCTTTTGCGCGAATGCCGCTGAGGTGGCATCGCAGATGGTCAGGCCCTTGCGATCCGCCGGTATGAAATCGCCATTCGGCACGCGCACGCCTGAGGTCGTGCCGTTCCAGGTGAAGACCACATCGCGGTCGAAATCGATCTTGGTGAGATCCGGCAGTTCGCCATAGCCTGCCTCGACCTTTCTGATATCGGCGAGCTTCAGCTGCTTGACGACATCGGTCACCCAGCCCGAGCCAAAGCTTTCCCATGCCACCATGTCGACACCGCGTTCACCGAGCAGCGACCACAGCGCCATCTCGACAGCACCCGTGTCCGACGCCGGCACGATGCCGATACGGTAATCGGCCGGAACCTGGAGAATCTCGCGCGTCAACTCGATGGCCTGTTCGAGCTTGGTCTTGCCGATCTTGGCGCGGTGCGAACGGCCGAGCGCAGCATTCTTCAGCGCCTCGACCGACCAGCCGGGGCGTTTTGCGCAGGGACCTGAGGAGAAATTGGGGTTTGCCGGACGGAGTCCGGGCTTCGTATGCGTCGTCATCGTGGTCTATCCTTCCAGATAGTGGCCCCTCGTTGGGGAGGGGTGGCCCACGGACGGCGATATGCGTTCAGCCCTCAGGCGTCAAGAGGAAAGTTTTTGTCGCTGACAAGATAGAAGCAGTCCGGGATCAGGATTTCGTGAGCCCAAACGCAAACGGCGGATCGAAGAGATCCGCCGTCGGGTTTCGTATCTGCAGCCAGCCTACCAGAGGTCGTAGCGCAGCCCGAGCTTGACCGTCTGATAATTGATGCCCTTGTGGATGTTGAAGGCGCCGCTGTCATAGGCGACGTATTTGCCCTCCGGCACCGAGAAATATTCGTAGCCAAGGTCAACCGACACGTTCTTGGCCACCTGATAGGAAAGGCCGGCACCGATCGAATAGGCAAGGTTGAATTTGCCCTCCTTATCCGTTGCACCCTCGTAACCGGCCGGATCGTCACAAGAGAACCCGCCCGTGCCGGACGAATTGGGGGCCACTTCCACGCAATCCTTCGCCCCAATGCTCCTGTAATATTTATTGTATGCGACACCGATCCCTCCGCCAAGATATGGAGTGATCCCAACATAGGTGCCGAGATCGACATAGCCATTGGCCATGATGCTGTAGCCTTTGTTGGAAGCATTGTCGGAAAGATCGCATGCCTGCGTAGCCGCGACGGAATTGATGGTGCCAAAACCGTCGTCCACAAGCGTATGGCCGTCGCAAGTGGCTGCCAACTTGGCGTGTTCCCCGAATTTGTCGGTCGGAAGAATCCCGCCGTTCAGCTCGACCCGAAGATAGTCGTTGACATGATACCCCATACCGAAACTGCCTGTGAAAAGGCTGCTCTCATCGGTAAAGCTGTTAAGCGGGCCGGTTGTCGCTTCCTCATGCTCGAAGGGATGGCTGAACGCGTAGCCGACATCGCCGCGCAGATACCAGCCCGAGCCGACCTCGACCGGTTGATAGTCCGGCGCCTGATCGACATAGATCGGCGGATCGTAGTCCGCGGCTTGCGCCGGCGTCAGCAGCGCAAGTGCGAGTGCGGCAAGTGCCGGCGCTGTCAGCAATTTGAAATTCATGGGTCCCCGGCTCCTGAAATTGGCGCTCTTCATTTTGATCGCAAGCGCCGTTTCAGTGGGCATTGTTAACCATAGTGGTTAAGTGCGGGTTAAGGATAACGCGACGTTACCGATTTGATTTCGATAGGCTTTCTCTCCGCACGCCGCGGCCTGGAAGTGCACCGCAATCGGCAAACAAAAACCGCCCGGCATGGCCGGGCGGTTCGCAAATTCCTGGATTTCGAAGCGACTACTTGGTGTAGACCGGCTCCGGTTCGGGAACGTAGGGCTCCGGCGGCGGGGCGCAGTCCGACCGGCCGAACTGGTAGCGCAGGCCGCCGCGCACTTCGTGCACGTTGATGCCGCGATCGAAGCCCGGGCCGACATCGCTGTCGGAGGCGTAGTTGAACATCTTGCCACCATTGATGTGGCTGTAGCGATAGCCGAGATCGAGCTTGACCCGGTCGGTCAGGCAGTAGGAGGCGCCGGCCATGAGGGCATAGGCAAAGCGCCAGCCCTTGCCGCCGCTGTGCTCGAAGGAGCCATCGAGATCGGTATTGTGCAGCGTATCCCACTTGACCCAGGCACCACCGATGCCGGCGCCGACATAGGGCGTCACGCCGTGCCAGGTGCCGATATCGACATAGGCATTGGCCAGGAGCAGCATCGCCGAATAGGACGATGTGTCGACGGAGGTACAAGCTATGCCGCCGCCGCAGAAACCATTGGTCGAGCCGCGGAAATTGGACTTGCCCATCCAGTCGAAGGTCAGATCGGTGCGGAAGTACCGGTTGACCTGGTAACCGACACCGGCGCCGGCCGAAAAGGAACTCTTCAACTTGCCGGAGGCGAACGAACCGGGGAGTTGGGGCGGTGCCGGGCTGTAGGTGGTGTAGTCACCACCGCGGAACTTCGACCAGTGATAGTCGATATCGCCGCGGATGTACCAGCCGCCGAAATCGGCCGGCTGTTCATAGGCGATCGGCGCCGGCGCCTCTTCGACCACTGGCGGCTCCGCCAGATCGGCGGCGAATACTGGCCCGGCCACGCCTGCGAACAGCGCGGCTAGGAAAGCCCTTTTTGCTGTATTGAACATGTTTGTCACCCCTGAGAACCCGTCGGAACTTTGAATCCGCTCGAATGTGTTTGACCTCAGTTGTGGATAATGAATTGCAAAAGTTAAAAGGCGTTTAACCCTGTCAATTAACCACGAATTCTCGACATTTTACCAAACGGCCTCCGCCGGCATGACGCTGGGACCAACCCTGGCCGAAACAAAAAGCCCGCCTGCAGGCGGGCTTGAAGTCTTGAGCCGGCAGTTCGCCCCTGCCCGTCGGAGGCAGCGCAATCAGGCGGCGCTGCGCGTTTCCGAGATGATGTCGACGATGTCGTTGACCACGGCCTCGACCAGCTGTGGGTCGTCGCCCTCGGCCATGACGCGGATCAGCGGCTCGGTGCCCGAGGGCCGGATAACCAGGCGGCCGGCCTTGCCTAGACGGTTGCGCGCATCTTCGATCGCCGCCTTGACTAAGGCTTCTTCAAGCGGCTTGCCGCCGGCGATGCGGACATTCTTCAACAGTTGCGGCACCGGCTCGAATTTCTTCGACAATTCGCTGACCGGCCGGTTCTGCCGCTTGATGCAGGCCAGCACCTGCAGAGCCGAGACCAGCCCGTCGCCAGTGGTCGAGAAATCGGACAGCACAATGTGGCCCGACTGCTCGCCGCCGACATTCAACCCGTGCGCGCGCATATGCTCAACGACATAGCGGTCGCCGACCTTGGTGCGATGCAGCTGCAGCTTCATGTCGCCAAGGAAGCGTTCGAGGCCGAGATTGGACATCACCGTCGAGACGACGCCGCCGCCGGCCAGTCGCCCGCTCTGGTGCCAGGACTCGGCGATCAGCGCCATGATCTGGTCACCGTCGACGATGGCGCCGTTCTCGTCGACGATGACGACACGGTCGGCATCGCCGTCGAGTGCGATGCCGATATCGGCGCGCACTTCATGCACCTTCTTCTGCAGGCCGGCCGGATGGGTCGAGCCGCATTCCTTGTTGATGTTGAAACCGTTCGGATCGACATTGATGGCAATGACCTCGGCGCCCAGTTCCCAAAGTGCGGCGGGCGCCACCTTGTAGGCTGCGCCATTGGCGCAATCGACGACGATCCTGAGACCCGACAGCGACATCGAGCGCGGCAGCGTGCGCTTGGCGAATTCGATGTAGCGGTCATGCACGCCGTCGACGCGCTTGGCGCGGCCGAGCCCGTCGGAATCGGCGAGCGCCAGTTCGATATCCTTGTCGAGCATGCTCTCGATGCGCTCCTCGATCTCGTCGGAGAGCTTGTAGCCATCGGGACCGAACAGCTTGATGCCGTTGTCGTAATAAGGGTTGTGCGAGGCCGAGATCATGACGCCGATATCGGCGCGCAGCGAGCGCACCAGCATGGCGACCGCCGGTGTCGGGATCGGGCCGAGCAGGAACACATCCATGCCGGCCGCGCACAGGCCGGACACCATGGCGTTTTCGATCATGTAGCCGGACAGCCTGGTGTCCTTGCCGAGCACGACGCGGTGGCGATGGCTGCCGCGCTGGAACGACAGGCCGGCGGCCATGCCGACCCGCATCGCGATCTCAGCCGTCATCGGAAACTTGTTGGCGCGCCCGCGAATGCCGTCGGTGCCAAAATAACGTCCTGCCATGCTTGCCAGAATCCCCGTCGGTTTTCAGCCGGCTCGTAATGCCACAATTGGTCCGAGCCCGACTATCACATTGTGTGATTGTATATTACCAATTCTTAGAAAATCATTGTAGCAGGCTGTTCGGAGCGTTGGCAGCGTATCATGACACGGTGTTGCCGCAATATAACATTCACACTGGGCCACACTGCGCAGATTGGGCCGGTAAGCCGGACTGTTGGAGGGGCAGATCGCAAGGGTCCATCACCTTATCGGGAGAACGCCGTTTAGCATCTGGCGCAGCCTAGCGTTGAGAGCTATTGATTGACACAGATACAACCTATGGGCGCAGCAACGGGAGAACGCCATGCTCATCCACCGACTTGCAACTTTGACGGGTCTTGCCGTCGCAACCTTGTTCATGGCGGCGCCCGCCAGCGCGCTGACCATGGCCCAGTGTAGTACCAAGTATAATGCCGCCAAGGACGCCGGCACGCTGAACGGGCAGACCTGGAATCAGTATCGGAAGGCCGAGTGCGGCACCGACGCGGCGGCCACCACCGAGACCGCAAAGCCGGCGGCCAAGAAGGCCGCTGCGGCCAAGACGGACACGACCAAGGCCGCCGCTGCTGATGATGGCGCCAAGGGTCTGACGGCCAAGGAATGCAGCGCTAAGTACCAGGCTGCCAAGGCCGCCGGTACGCTCAATGGCGCAAAGTGGAACGACTTCCGCAAGACCGAATGCGCCGCCGGCGCATCCGCCGCGGCAGAACCGGCCACGACCAAGGCCGCAGCCACAACCGACGATGGCGCCAAGGGCCTGACGGCCAAGGAATGCGGCACCAAGTACCAGGCGGCAAAGGCCGCCGGCACGCTGAACGGCGTGAAGTGGAACGACTTCCGCAAGGCCGAATGCGCCGCCGGGGCCTCGGCCGCGGCAGCACCCGCCAAGGCAACCACCAAGGCAGCTGCCGACAGCAGCGGCAAGGGCCTGAGCATGGCCGATTGCAGCGCCAAGTACCAGGCTGCCAAGTCTGCCAATGCGCTGGGTGGCAAGAAGTGGAACGACTTCCGCAAGGCCGAATGCGGCGCCGGCGCAGATGACGACGACACCGTGCCGGCTCCGAGCGAGGCGACCTATACCAGCGAGCCCGAGAAGCCCTCGGTCAGCGCTCCCAAAGGTGTCAAGTTCCCGGCCGCGATCTCAAAGAAATACGCCGGCGAGACGCCGGCCAAGGGCCGCATGCATACCTGCCTCGAGGTGTATTATGCCAACAAGGACGCCAACACGCTGAATGGCCTGCGCTGGATCCAGAAGGGCGGCGGCTTCTACAGCCTCTGCAATGCCAAGCTGAAGAGCTGATCCCGTAGCCGTATTCTCCAGACAATGGCCCGCGTATCGCAGCATGCGCGGGCCTTTTGTCGCGCTCGAACACACCCGGCGTTGCTCGCGTCTACATACCGCGGAAGCTGTCGGCATCATCTATTCGCCCACACTGCCCACCGCCAGACATATCGGTGGTTCGCAAAGACTCCAATTGAACATATGCAGAACAAATGGTATACAAAAGCACATCGAACTTTTGTCAACCAGGAGGGTCTTATGTCCAGATTGAAATTGGCGGCATTGGCTGTGACGGCATGGATTGCGTGGAGCGTCGCCCCTGCAAGCGCACTGACGATGAAGGAATGCGGCGAGGCCTATCGCACAGCCAAGGAAGGCGGCACTCTGAACGGCATGGATTGGACCGCTTTCCGCACCGAGAAATGCGCGACGTCAGCTGCGGAGAGTGCCAATGCGGATGCGGTCAAAACCGAGCCGCAGTCGCAGAAGGAAACCAGCGCGGCGGTCGCCCCCGCTGTAGCGCCGACGGGCGTGACATTCCCGACCACCCTCGCCGCCGAATTCAAGACCGAGAAGCCCTCGAAGGCGCGTATGAAGACCTGCCTGCAGGGCTACCACGGCAACAAGGACGCGGGTACGTTGAACGGCCTTCGCTGGATCCAGAAGGGCGGCGGCTATTACAGCCTCTGCAACGCCAAGCTGAAGAGCTGATCGACCAGCAGCGTTTGAAGATCGAAGGCCCCCAACCGCAAGGTTGGCGGGCCTTCTCTTGGGTCTTGCCCCGTCAAGCGCCTTGTTTCGAGAGCTGGAGCAGTGCGACCAGGCTTGTAAGATCGGCATTGGCCTGGCCGGCAGCCACCCCGCGCTTCATCAGGCTTTGCATCGGCAAGACGAGTTCGGTGCTGACATCAGCCGACCTGCTGGCATCGATAAGATTGACGTAGGCATCAGCCTGCATGCCCAGGTTGGAAACGACATTGCTGGTGTGATCGCCACTGTCGATCTGTTCCGCCCACTTCGGCAGCAGGCCTTGCATCGACTGAAGCCAGGAGGCCAGCAGCGGCATGAACTCGCCGGCCGGGATCCCTGCTGCGCCCGTCAATGCCAACGCCTGCAGAACGCCCGCGAACATGCCGTACATGCCGCTCAGAAGCGAGATATCATAGAGCGGCGCGAGGCAAGCATCCTCACCGAGGAATTTGCTGGTGCCGAGCGCTCCGAGCTGCCCCGAACAGGCATCGAACGCCTGGCGCGAACCGCTGTAGAGAATCAAGGCGTGCGGCCCGCCGATCATCGGCGGCACCGCCATGATGCCGCCGTCGATGTAGCTGGCGCCCTGGCTCACCGCCCAGGCCGATATCGCCCACGCCTGCTCGGGCGTGCCGTTGGTGAGATTGACCAATGTGCGGCCCGACAGCGCGTCTCGGCTTGGGCCGAGCACCTCACGAACGGTGTCATAGACAAGCAGGCACGCCACGATCAGTGGACTCGATCTGACGGCTTCCTCGACACTCTTGGCCACAATGGCGCCCTTGGCTGCCAAAGCCTCAGCCTTTGCCGGAGAACGGTTCCACACCGTTACCGCATGTCCCTGGTTCAGAAAGGCTTCGGCAAGCGCAGTGCCCATGGCGCCGAGACCGATTACTGTTATGTCGCTCATTCTGCTTCTCCTTGGTTTGGTTGCGCGGTTACGCCGGTGTCGGGGTCAGGTCCTGGCCAAGGCCACCGTCCACGGTCAGCCGCGCGCCCGTGGTGAAGGTCGCGTCGAACGCCAGGAACAGCACTGCGCGCGCCACCTCCTCCATCGTGCCGTGGCGCTTCATCGGCGTGACCGCGTCGCCGATCGCCATGAAGGCGGCCCGCTCCTCGGCCGAGGCGTCGGCCACACCCATCGTCGGCGTATCGATAAAACCAGGGCTGACCACATTCACGCGGATCCGGCGCGGCAGAAGCTCGGCGGCCAGGACCTTGGCGAAGGCGCGCAGTGCCGCCTTCGATCCGGAATAGACGCTCATGCCGCCAGTGCCGGTTCGTCGGCGATCGACGAGGTGAAGACTATGGCGCCACCATCCCTGATGAGGGGCAGCAGGCGCTGCGCGGTGAAGAAAGCGCCTTTGGTGTTGATGTCGAAGGTGCGATCGTAACTGTCCTCGGTGACCCGCTCCACGGGTTCGAGATTGGCCACCCCGGCATTGACGTGAAGGAAGTCGATCTGGCCAAGCTTCTGCCCCACTTCGGCACCGAGCGTGACGATATCGGCCATGTCTGAGATATCGGACCGCACGACATGAGCTCGCGAAAGCAGCTTGGCTCGCGCGGCCTCGATGTTGCGCTGGTCGCGGCCGGTGACCAGGACCTCGGCGCCGCTTTCGATCAGGGCTTCGGCAACGGCGAGCCCCATGCCGTGCGTCCCGCCGATGACAACGGCCTTCTTGTTTGCGTATCGTGTCATGATCCATCCCTTTTTGACAAATCCGGCCGCCGACGGCCTTTGCAGGTCGAAGCGAGGTACCGATATGGTGTTGTGGTGTTCGCCGATGCCGGCGAGCTGGTTTGAAGCTATGGACCGGCTTGGTTTTTCTCAAGTACCGACAAAAATGTAAGCTACCCACCGATTGCTCAGAATTGGATGAAACATGGGAAAGAAACAGCCAGATAGTTGCGGATTGGGGCCGGCGCTGGAGGTCATCAGCGGCAAATGGAAGGCGCTACTGCTCTGGCAGATTCACAAGGCGCCGGCACGATTCGGTGAGCTGAAGCGGCTGGTGCCTGACATCAGCGAAAAGATGCTGATCCAACAGCTGCGCGAAATGGAGGCCGACGGCATCGTCCATCGCGAAATCTTTCCCGAGGTGCCGCCGAGGGTCGAATACTCGATTACCGAATTCGGCATCGAGCTGGACAATGCCCTGATCCCGCTGGCCAGATGGGGCAAGCAACATGCTGGCCGGACTGACGGTGTGCGCCCCGGCAAAGCAAATGCATCCATCCCGCATGCTATTTGAGAGACCCTGAATAGCAAAACGCCGCGGATTGAGCCGCGGCGTTTTCTTGCATCAAGTGATGTCAGCTCAGCTCGACGGCTGAGGCTCCATGCCGCCTTCGGGCTCGGGACCCTTCTTGCGGCGGCCGGACTTCGGCACAGCCGAGCCGCGGCTTGTGGGGGTGTCATCCCCCAAATCTCGCGCGGGCTTCTGCCCGGCGATCAGCTGCTTGATCTCTTCGCCCGAAAGCGTCTCGTATTCGAGCAGGCCCTGCGCCAGAGCGATCCATTCCTTCTTCTTCTTGGTCAGGATGGACTTGGCCGTGACATAGGCCTCGTCGATCAGCCGGCGCACTTCGGCGTCGATGATCTGCGCGGTCTCTTCCGAGACGTTCTGCGTGCGCGCCACCGAATGGCCGAGGAAAACCTCTTCCTGGTTGTCGCCATAGGCGACATGGCCGAGCTTGTCGGAGAAGCCCCAGCGCGTGACCATGGCGCGCGCCAGCTTTGTCGCCTGCTCGATGTCCGAGGACGCGCCGGAGGTGATGTTCTCCTTGCCGAACTTGAACTCCTCTGCGACGCGGCCGCCCATCATGATGGCAAGCCGCGAGATCATGTATTTGTAGCTCATCGAATAGCGGTCGCCTTCCGGCAGTTGCATGACCATGCCGAGCGCGCGACCGCGCGGGATGATGGTCGCCTTGTGCAGCGGATCGGCCGACGGCACGTTGAGCGCCAGGATGGCGTGGCCGGCCTCGTGATAGGCCGTGAGTTCCTTTTCGGCCTGGGTCATGGCCGACGAGCGGCGCTCGGCGCCCATCATGATCTTGTCCTTGGCGTCCTCGAACTCGGCCATGGTGACAAGGCGCTTATTGCGGCGCGCCGCCATCAGAGCGGATTCATTGACAAGGTTCATCAGGTCGGCGCCCGAGAAGCCCGGCGTGCCGCGTGCGATCACCTTGAGGTCGACATTCGGTGCCAGCGGCACGTTGCGCACATGCACCTTGAGGATCTTCTCGCGGCCGACGATGTCGGGGTTCGGCACCACCACCTGGCGGTCGAAGCGACCCGGACGCAGCAGCGCCGGATCGAGCACGTCGGGCCGGTTGGTGGCGGCGATAAGGATGATGCTCTCGTTGGACTCGAATCCGTCCATCTCGACCAGCAGCTGGTTCAGCGTCTGTTCGCGCTCATCATTGCCGCCGCCGAGGCCGGCGCCGCGATGGCGGCCCACAGCGTCGATTTCGTCGATGAAGATGATGCAGGGAGCATTCTTCTTGGCCTGGTCGAACATGTCGCGGACACGGCTTGCGCCGACGCCGACGAACATCTCGACGAAGTCGGAACCCGAAATGGTGAAGAACGGCACATTCGCTTCGCCGGCGACGGAGCGGGCGAGCAGCGTCTTGCCGGTGCCGGGAGGTCCGACCAGAAGCACGCCGCGCGGGATCTTGCCGCCGAGGCGCTGGAACTTCTGCGGATCGCGCAGGAACTCGACGATCTCTTCCAGATCTTCCTTGGCCTCGTCGACGCCGGCGACATCCTGGAAGGTGACGCGGCCATGCGCCTCAGTGAGAAGCTTGGCCTTCGACTTGCCGAAACCCATGGCGCGGCCGGAGCCGGACTGCATCTGGCGCATGAAGAATATCCACACGCCAAGGATCAGGAGCATTGGCAGGTAGGAGATTAGATAGCTGAACAGCGAGTTGGAACCGTCCGACTCAGGCCGCGCATTGATTGTGACGTTCTTGTCCTGCAGCCGCGAGACCAGCTGCGGATCGCCAGGCGAATAGGTCTGGAAGCCATTGGCGTTGTCGGCGTAGGTGCCCGTGATGCGGGCGCCGGCGATGACCACCGTCTTGACCCGGCCGGCCGCGACCTCTTGCAGGAACTGCGAATAGGGAACGTCGGTCGAGGCCCCGCGAGTCTGCGGCGTCTGGAACAGATTGAAGAGAGCAATGAGCAGGACCGCTATGATCGCCCAGAGCGCGAGATTGCGATAATTCGGATTCATCAATTGTCCCGTTGGTGCCCGCTGGGACACGCGTCATGAGAGGAAACTTGCGCCTAACATAGGGAGAGCGCCCCCCCTTGCCAAGCATAACAGCACGTCTGGGTTAAGCTTTCGCGCCATGATCAACCGGCACTGTGGCGGCCAAAGGGCAAGCCGAGACAGGCGGTGCGCCGATCAACTCGGCCACGGCCTGCGCCAACACCAGATCGAAGCACGGCAGAAAACGGGCAAAGGGCGCAACGGCGGGACTGACGGCGATTGCCGCCGCCGCCGCTACATCCCCTGCAAAACCAAGGCATTCGCCGCCGCGCCATAGCGCCGGTTCCGCAGCCAGGGCGGCGCGCACAAGGCTTGGCGGCGCGCCATCCCCGGCAATCGGCGTTTTGGCGGCGGCAGCAGCGCCAAGCGGCGCGATCAACCATGCACCCGAACTGTCGCCCAATGTGATCGCCCCGGCTTCGATGTCTGGCGTGATCCGCCGGCGACCGTCCCAAAGCAGAGTGCCAGCTATCGGCGCGGAACGCGGCAGGTCGCGCGATTCACGGCGCAGGAAGATGCCGTTTCGCCTGATTTCGACGACCGCCCGCGACAATGTGGCGCAAAGCCGACCGGCCCGCATTTGCTCGAACAGCGCTTCGCCGCGCGCCTGGTCCGGCAACAAGGCGGTGCCGCCCGTCGCCGCCAGCAGGACACGCAGCGCATAGACCGCGGCTCGCGTGTCGTCAGCTTCGGCAAGACCGGGATCGAGACGGATGAGACCCCTCGCCGGCCGGCTGGCAAATTCACCGATCAGGGCGGCGGCGCGGCGACCGAGTTGTTCGCGCTCGCCGGCGGCCCGCCTGGCCAGGCCGATCGCTTCGGCAAAACGCTGCCCGCTCCGGTCTTCGCCGAGCACGGCGCGGATGCGCGGGCGTTCGAAATTCGTGTCGATGTTGGTCGGATCCTCAACCCAGCCGACATGTTCGCACTGCAGGAAGGCGCGCAACGCCGCGCGCCGCGCGCCGAGCAGCGGCCGCGCGATCCAGGTCCGCCAGTCATAGAGAGTGGCAGGCGCCATGCCGGCCAGACCTCGGCCTGCAAGCTCTCGCCCATCATTCCGCGCGGCTCGCATCAGGACGGTCTCGGCCTGGTCGTCGGCGGTGTGGCCGGTCACGATCACACCAATGCCTTGCGCCTGCGCTGCCTCGGCCAGCAACCGGTAGCGCGCCTCGCGCGCCGCCGCGGGCAGGCCGGCCGACGGCTTGGCGCCGGACCAGTTGAGTGTCCGGTGCGCGATGCCGCGCTCGGCACAAAGCTTTGCCACGCTGCGCGCTTCGACTGCTGCTTCCGGACGCAGGCCGTGGTCGATCGTCACCGCCAGCAGCCGGGCTGTCGGGGCGCTGCGGTCGAGGTGAGCCTTGAGGAGAAGAAGGAGGGCGGTCGAGTCGCTGCCGCCGGATACGGCCGCAAGTGCGCCGTTGGTAAAGTCGATCTGCGAAAAATTCGAAAGGTCAGGCTCGGTATCGAGCATCAGTGCATGTCGCGTAAAAGTGGTCCCGGTTCTGGGACAACACGGCAAAGACTAGCACGCCGCCAGCGCCCTCTCCTGCTTGACGCGTTCCTTGAGCGCGGCCGAAATATCGGGATAGCGCTTGCCGATCTCGCCGAAGGTGGCGCAGGCGACATCCTTCTGCTTGAGGCCGACCAGCGACACGCCAAGCTTCAGGAGCATGTCAGGCGCCTTCTTGGCCTTCGGATAGTCCTTGCTGGCGGAGAGGAAAACCTCGGCAGCGTCATGATACTTCTGCTGGCCAAGCAGCGATTCGCCAAGCCAGTAATGCGCGTCCGCCGCCTTGGCGTCCTTCGGGAAGCGGGCGATGTGGTCGCGAAAACCCTGCTCGGCGGTGCTGTAGTCGCCCGACAGGATGAACTGGTAGGAGTTGCGGTAGATCTCTTCCGGGTTGTTGGTGGCAGGCAGCGCCGCCACCACCGTGCCGTCCGACTTGCCGGTCTTAGCCCCGGCAGCCGGCGCCTCGGCGGCGGGAGCCGCACCTTCCGCCGGCGCCGCTGCCTGCGTGTTGCCGCTGGCGTCGATTACATTGCCGTTCTTGTCGACGGTGATGGTGCCGAAGGTCTTGGGCGGCGTGCCGTTGATCACCTTGCCGGGATCGCCGGTCTGCGATTCGACGATGACCTCGCCGACGCTCTGGCCGCCATCCGACTGCGCGCCGGCATCGGCCGGCGCCTGGTCTGCCGGGGCCTCGGCGACGCCGGTGCCCGCGCCACCGTCCTGCGGCGCGGCCTCCGATTTCTTCTGGGCCGGCGGCTGCCCGCTGGAGCCGCCTTCCAACTGCTGGAAGCGGAACTCGTTGTCTTCCTGCTGCTTGCGCATCTGCTCCTGCATCTGCAGGATCTGGAAGTTGAGTTCCTCGAGCTTGCCGTTCATCTGCCGGAGCTGATCTTCCAGCCCCGCGGCGGCGGTGCCGTCCTGCTGCTGCGCGATCTGTTGCTGCTCCGGCTTCTCCTTCTTGCCGAAAATGCCGAGCGTCGGCAGATGGAAGGAAAAGCCGCTATCCGCGGGTTGTCCGGTGCCGCTCGCAGAAGCCGCGAAGCCTGATACGAGCAGCAGCGCAAGCGTGCCGCTCAAGACCGATCTGAAATGCATGTGCCTCTCGCCGTGAATATCGTGAGCCTGTTCGCGCCTTCCGATCACAGTGGGACCGGCACGACGCCCTCGGTTCTTAGCAGGAGGCGAGACTTCGGCCAAATTTTGTTTCCGGGTTTGTTTCCGGGGCCGAAACTGAAAAAGGCGGCCACAAGGCCGCCTTTCGCATGGAGGTGTTGCAATTATGCGACACAAGCAATTCCAGGAAAAGTGTGAAACGGTTTTCCGTCCGGAATTGCGGAAGAAGAAGGCGCGCCGCCGTCTTACTCATCAGGAGCCGGCGCCGGAGAGCGTGGTGACGGCGCGGCGATTCTGCGACCAGCAGGAGATGTCGTCGCAGACCGCGACCGGACGTTCCTTGCCGTAGGAAATCGTCTTCAATCGGCTCGCCGAGACGCCCCTGGCGACCAGGAAGTCGCGAGTGGCGGCGGCGCGGCGGGCGCCGAGAGCCAGATTGTATTCACGTGTGCCGCGTTCGTCAGCATGGCCTTCGACGACGATGGCGTACTGCTTGTACTGGTTGAGCCACTGTGCCTGCCGCGACAGCGTCGTCTGCGCATCGGCGCGGATCGCGGTCGAGTCCGTGTCAAAGAAGATGCGGTCGCCAATGTTGACGGTGAAGTCCTGCGCCGAGCCCGGCGTTGCGGCACCCGCGCCATTGAGACCGAGATCGGCAGCGTTGTTCGGGGTTTTCTTCGAGGCGCAACCGGTGATGGCGAGCATCGCGATCAGGGCGATCATCGCCGGGTTTCTGGTAAGTGCTGCGATACGGCCCATGCCGCCTCTCCTTCGTATTCGAGTGATCGTATTTCGAGTGATTTCGTTGATCACCCAGTAACCACGTTTGGGTTAACCGGCATTCAAGAAATACGGTTAATGTTTGGTTTCGATCGTCCGTCCACGACCTTCAAATCCACGGTCACAGTTGGCGCGGACCCTAGGCGGAAATGCGGCCGAAACGCGACTAATGAATGGAAAAGGGGCCAAACGGGCCCCTTTTTAGCAGGTGTGGCAATTCGGCCGAAACTACTCCAGCAGCGGCGACCAGGCGGGATCCGACGCGAAATTCGCGGTCGGGATCGACTGTTCGTTGCGGCCGGTGAGATCGACGGAAACCAGTTTTGGGCCGCCGGCGGAGTCGCGGAAGAACATCAGCACGCGGCCGTTGGGCGCCCAGGTCGGTCCCTCCTGCTGGAAGCCCGAGGAGAGGATGCGCTCGCCCGAACCGTCGGTCTTCATGACGCCGATCTGGAATTCGCCGCCGGTCTGCTTGGTGAAGGCGACGAGGTCGCCGCGCGGGGACCACACCGGCGTCGAATAGACGCCGTCGCCGAACGAAATGCGGGTCTGGCCCGAGCCGTCGGCGCCCATCACATAAATCTGCGCACGGCCGCCACGATCGGAAGTGAATACCACCTTGCTGCCGTCGGGCGAATAAGAGGGCGAGGTGTCGATGGCGGTCGAGTTGGTCAGCCGGGTGGTCGAGCGGCTTCGCAGGTCCATGGCGAAGATGTTGGAATTGCCGTCATCGCGCAGCAGGCTCATGATCACCTTCTGGCCGTCGGGCGAGAAGCGCGGCGCAAAGGTCATGCCGGGAAAGTTGCCGACCAGTTCGCGCTGCCCGGTCTCGATCTGCAGCAGATAGACCCGCGGCTGGCCGCTTTCATACGACATGTAAGTGATTTCCTGCCGGTTGGGCGAGAAACGCGGCGTCAGCACGATCGAGCGGCCATCGGAGAGATAGCGCACATTGGCGCCGTCCTGGTCCATGATGGCGAGCCGCTTCTTACGCGCATTCTTGGCGCCGGATTCGTCGATGAAGACGACGCGTGTGTCGAAATAGCCCTTCTCGCCGGTGAGCTTCTCATAGATCGCATCGGCGATGATGTGGGCGACACGGCGTTGATTTGCGTCGTTGGCGAAAAACTGCTCCCCGGCTATCTGCTGGTTGCCAAAAATATCCCATAGTCGGTACTGGGCGCGGATTCGGCCGTCCGCCTCCTTGCTCACGCTGCCGGTGACCAGCGCCTGCGCATTGATCACCTTCCAGTCGTCGAAACGGGGCTGCGCATCCGGATTGGCGATCTTCTCGATGAAGGCGTTCTTGTCTATCGGTGCGAAGAGACCGGAGCGCTTCAGGTCGGCGGTGACGATCTCGGAAATCTGCGCGCCGAGCCCTCCCTGGAAATCTGGGATGGCGATCGGCATCGGTTCGACATTGCCTTTGTTGACGTTGAGCTCGAGGGTTGCTCGAGCAGGCAAGGTGACGACGGCGTTCATGCCCATCGCCATCGCGGCGACCATCAGGAGCGGCTTGAGGATGGATTTCATGTCTTCTCGCTTCTCTTGCTGATTTCTGGGTGCTCAGGCTACAGGCCAAGCATCGCTCTGGGATCGAAGTTGACGCGAACGTCGGACCAAATGTCATGCTTTCCGGCGGGCACCTGCAGGCCGGCGACATCGCATTTCTGCACAGCGCGAACCGCGCTGCTGTCGAACTGGGGGTTGCCGCTGGACTTCTCGACGGTCGGACGGCCCTCCAGCTTGCCGGAGGCATCCAGGCTGAAACGGATCACCACGGTGAAATCCTCAGAACCCTCAAGCCCAACCGGGAGGGTCCAGCAGCCACCGAGTTGTTCTTCCAATGCCCCTTGCTCGGACTTCGACAGCTTCTGGCCTTGATCCTTGTCGCCGCCTAGCGATGCCTGTTGGGTCGAGCGCTTGGCGCCGCCGCCGGATGGCTTCTGCTTGTCGAGCAAAGCCTTGATGTCAGCCTCATTGAACTGCTTGTCATCCGACTTCGGCTTCGACGAGGCTTCCTTGACTGGCTTGTCAGCGTCCTTGCGGTCCGGTGCCTTCGCGCTTTCGGCCTGCGCCGGCTGCGGCTTCGGCCGTGCTTCGGGAGCAGGAGCGGAAGTCGGAAGCTGCGCTTCTTCCAGAGGCTGCTGATCCGATATGGCTTCGGCGACCGCATCGGGCTTCACGCGTGGCTTCGGCTCTATGGCGGCGGTCGTGTCCGGCTGCGGTGTTGGTGCAGGCTCCTTCACCGGGGTCGGCTTCGGTTCAACCTGCTTCACCGGCTCGGGCTTGACCTCTTCCTTCGGCTGCGGCTCCGGCGCCACCTCCGTCGCAGGTGTCGGCTTCGGCGCTTCCTTTGGCTTCGGCGTGTCCTCGGTCTTCGGCTTTTCGGTCGGGGTCGGCGCCGGAGCAGCCGTCGCTGTTTTCTCCACCGGCTTCGGCTTGGGCTCGTCCGTCACCGGCTTGTCGGTATCAACGCTGTTCTCGCCGATTTTCTGTGCATCTGGCACGATGTCGGGACGCTTGGTCGGCATCGGCGCCGGCTTTTCGTGCATCACCGCCTTCTTGTCGCCCTGCAGCGTCTGCGCAATGGCTTCCATGGGAACGATGTCGACCGCTATCGACTCCACATCCGTGGACGGCAGCGCGGCCGGCGCCGACAGGGTGAACAGGCCGAAAGCCAGTGCCACCGTATGCAGTATCACCGATGTGGTGAGGCCGGTCTTCATCGTGCGTCTACTGATCCTGTTGCTGCAGTGAAATCAGGCCGATATTCTTGTAGCCGGCGGCCTGGATGAGGGCCATGACCTCCATCGCGGCGCCATAGTTGGTCGCCTTGTCGCCGCGGATGAAGATGCGCTCTTCGTAGCCGGTCTTGGAAATCGCCTGCAGTTTGGCGACCAGCTCTTCCCTTGGGATTTCGGTCTCCTGCAGGAAAATCTTGCCGGCCGCGTCGATCGAAACGGTGATCGGCTGGGTGTCGGCGTTCATAGCCTTGGCCTTCGTCTCCGGCAGGTCGACCGGCACTCCGACCGTCAACATAGGTGCGGCGACCATGAAGATAATCAAGAGCACCAGCATCACGTCGACCATCGGCGTGACGTTGATTTCCGACATCAATGCATGGTGGCGGCCGCGCCGCCTGTGTCCGCGCCCGCCGCGTCCTGCCATGCCAACCGACATACCCATCTTCTTACCTCAGCCCTTAGGCGCTACTTTTTCATCGATTTGGCGCGAGAGTATGGCGGAGAACTCATCCGAGAACCCTTCCATCCGCACCGCGATCTTGTTCGCGTCGGATGACAGCTTGTTGTAGGCGATAACCGCCGGTATGGCGGCGAGAAGACCGATGGCCGTCGCCAGCAGCGCTTCGGCAATGCCGGGTGCAACAACCGCGAGACTGGTGTTCTTCGAACCGGCAATCGCCTGGAACGAGGTCATGATGCCGATGACGGTGCCGAACAGGCCGATGAAGGGTGCGGCCGAACCAGTGGTGGCGAGAAAGCCGAGACGGCCCTCCAGCTTCTCCATCTCGCGCGTCAACGCCAGGTCCATCGCCTTGTCGATGCGGGTCTGCAGGCCGAGCGGCGATTTGGCCCCCTTCTCGAAGCTCTTCTTCCATTCGCGCATGGCCGCAACGAAGATCGCACCCATGCCCGTGGTCTTGCGGTCGGCAAGCGTGCGATAGAGCTCTTCCAGCGACTGCCCCGACCAGAACACCTGTTCGAAGCGATTGAGCGACAGACGCATGCGGGCATAGCTGACCAGCTTGTCGACGATGATCGCCCAGGTCCAGACCGAGGCGCAGAGCAGACCGATCATGACCAGCTTGACCACCCAGCTGGCCTGTGTGAACAGCGCCCAAATCGACAATTGCGCTGCCGGATCGGCGAGTGCGGTAGTTTCCATGCTTCAGTCCTTAAGATTTTCCGGGCATCGCTGGCGGCTGGCCCATGGGCATCCCTTGTGGTCCGTTCGCGCTTGGCTTCCGGATTAACCCCAAAATGCACCGTTGGCGGCCTTTTCAGGGCAAATATTGGTGAAAGGAAGGCGCGCGGATTCTTCCAATCTTCACCGATCTCTTCATGAACCGTTATGGTTAAGGATGGGTTAGGAAATATGGCGCGGCGCATTGCCGCGCCAAGGCACGACGCGGGCCATCCATCCACAATCGAATGCGCTGCCGATTGGCCGCTCGTTGCCGGCCGGCAGGCCTGGATATCAGCTTGCTCCTGGTAGAAAGGCCGCGATCCATTCTTTCGGAAAGCGCTTCGGCCGGCCGTTCTCGCCGATGATCGCCGCCTCGACCTTTGCTTCGACCAGAACCTCTGTCCCGCGTTTCAATTGCTGCGCCATGACGATGCGGGCGCCGGAAATATCCTGCGTCGATGTGTCGATGGTCAGGATGTCGTCCATGCGGGCAGGCGAGCGGAAGTCTATCTCCATCCGCCGCACCACCCAGACGATCCGTTCGCCGTGCTTGCCTTCGTGAAGTTCTGTGTGGTGGACGCCCGCCAGCCTGAGATAGTCCGAGCGGCCGCGCTCGAAGAATTCGAGATAGCGCGCATGGTAGACGACGCCGGAAAAATCGGTGTCGGCATAGTAGACTCGCGCCATCAGCCGATGGCCGAATTCCGTCAAGGCTCCGGAAAGCCCGCCGGCAAGCGCCGCCGATTCACCATGATCGTCCATCGCGCTTTCCTTTTTGCCCCCGGCGGGGCACCTGTCTTGCCAAAATCACCAGCGCAGCAAACCGGATGGCACTGTTGACGGCGATGATCAAGACCGTGATGGCAGCGCTGCTGGTGCTGGCGGCGTCTGCGCTTCCCGGTCAGGCCGCGAGCTTTTCGATGAAGCGCGGCCTCAACCTCGACCAGTGGACGACCTGGGTCGGGGAAGACAAATGGAACGACCGACAAGCCATCCTACCCTATCCGGAATGGCGCAAGTTCCTCGACGAGGATGACCTCAAGGCACTGAAGGCCGCCGGCTTCGACTTTCTGCGCATGCCGGTCGATCCCTCGCCGTTTATGTCGGATCAGACACTGGCGCTGCGTGAAGACCTTTATGCCAGCGTGCGGGACTCGGCGCGCATGATCAACCGGGCCGGTCTGAAAGTGATCGTCGACATGCACCTGATCCCCGCCGGCGGCGGCCGCGAGATCGGCATGGGCCAGGTGATGGACGATCCCGCAACCTTCGACGCCTATGTCGAGGTCGTCCGCAAAATGGCGCGCACGCTTGCCACTGAGGACCCGGCGCAGGTCGCTTTCGAGCCGATGAACGAGCCTATCGTCGACTGCGACAGCGATGGCACCAGCCTGTGGCCGGAGCGTCAGCAAAAGCTGTTCGCGGCCGCGCGCGCCTCGGCCACCAGGCTGACGCTGATCCTGACCGGCGCCTGTTATTCCAATGCGGCTTCGCTGGTCAAGATCGACCCAAAGTCGATCCCCGACGACAACCTCATCTGGACCTTCCACTCCTACGACCCGTTCCTGCTGACGCATCAGGGCGCGACCTGGGCCGGCGATTTCATTCTTTATGTTACCGGGCTGCCCTATCCGCTGACCGCGGTGCCGCGCGCCGAGCTCGATGCGACGCTGGATGCGATCCGCGCCAAGATAAAAGCCGAGGCGCCATGGACCAGACGGAACGGCCTGCTCGCCTATCTCGATGAACAAGCCGCCAGCATGGACACGGACGAAAAGCTGCTCGGCGTCATCGATGCGCCGTTCGAAAAGGTCGAGGCCTGGGCGAAGGCCAACGCCATCAAGCCGGAAAACATCACGCTGGGCGAGTTCGGCATGATCCGCCAGGAGTATGGCAACCCCTATGTGATGCCGCCCAAATACCGCGCCGCCTATGTCAAGGACATGATCGCGCGCGCCGAGGCGCATGGCTTCTCATGGTCGGTGTGGAGTTTTGGCGGCGCCTTCGGCATCGTCAATGCCTTCAACGGCGAAAAGGCCGAACCCGCCGTGATGGATGCAATCCGCTCGCTCCATTAGCCCTAGGGCATGTCGAGATCCAGATCAGGCCGAGTCGGAAATGAGGGGTCCGAGAACCGGAACGGAGCGGACTTTGGTCCGTGACTACCGGAAGCGCAGGAACACCTCATTTGCAGGCCGGCATCACCTGAATACCGGCATGCTCTAACCGAGGTCGATCTGTAGGATCTCCGGCCGCATGCCAAAGCGCACCGGCGCGATGCTGAAGCCGAGCCCGCCTGACACGATCAAATTGCGGTCATTCTCGACGACATGGCCATAGGCAAAGCGGTTGCCGAAGCGGGACGGCACCACCGGTGAATAGCCGAACAGCCTGACCTGCCCGCCATGTGTGTGGCCCGACAGCGTCAGCGAAACCCGCCACGGCACTTTCGGGAAAATGTCAGGCTCATGCGCAAGCAGGATGATCGGTGCCTGGTCGGTGATCTTGGCCAGCGTGCCGTCGAGATCGTCGAGGCCTTCAAATTTGTCGCGGCCTGCGGCCTTGTTCGGTAACAGTGCCAGTTGATCGGCGAGCCCGGCGATCCAGAAGCCGTATCCATCCTTTTGCAGGCGCACGGCGTCGTTCTCCAGAACCGAGATGCCGGCTTCCTCCAATGCCTTGCGCGCCACAGTCGGCCCCGCTCCGGCCTGCTGCGCGAAAGGATCGTGCCACCAGTCGTGATTGCCGAGGATCGACACGACACCAAGCGGCGCCTTCAGTCCTGACAAGGCCGGCGCCCATTCATGGGCCTCCACCCGGTTCGTCACCAGGGACATGCCTGAGATATAGTCGCCGAGCAGTACGATCAGATCGGGCTGCAGCACGTTCGCACCCTCGACGAGTGAAGCGATCCGCTCAGGCGTCATCCAGGGGCGGCAGGCGTGAATATCGGCAAGTGCTACGACGCGCAGCTTCAAGCCCGCCGGCCAATGCGGCGGCGTCAGCCGGTAGCGCTTGACATGGGTCAACAGCATCGGCTCGATGCCGACCGCATAGGCACTGAGCGACGCCAGCGAGAGGAACGAACCTCCGGCGAATTTCAGGAACCCGCGTCTGGTGATCACTTTTCTGGCTCCGACGCTTGATCGGAGCAGTTCGCGCCGACACTACGACGCCCGATAGCATCCAGCAATGCGCCTTCACGCTGGCAGGCTTGAGGAAATTCTGCGCAGACAGCCCGTTCCGGAGGACAAATCTCCGTTACTCTTCCTGGAACAGGTTGATCTGCTGCTGCGCCAGATCCTTCGGTGCGTCGAGGCCGAGATGGCGCCAGGCATTGGCGGTCAGCACGCGGCCGCGTGGCGTGCGTTGGATGAAACCCTGCTGGATCAGATAGGGCTCGATAATGTCCTCGATGGCGTCGCGCGGCTCGGACAGGCCGGCGGCGATGGTTTCGATGCCGACCGGCCCACCACCGAAATTGCGCGCGATCATCGAGAGATAGCGGCGGTCGAGCGCGTCGAGGCCGAGCGCGTCGACCTCCAGCCGCGTCAGGGCTTCGTCGGCAACCTGCTTGTCGACGTGACCGTCGCCGGCAACGGAGGCGAAGTCGCGCACCCGGCGCAGCAGCCGGCCGGCGATGCGCGGCGTGCCGCGGGCGCGACGTGCGATCTCCAGCGCGCCATCGTCGCCAAGCGGCATTTGCAGGATGCGGGCGCCGCGCCGCACGATCTGCTCCAGTTCCTCGACAGAATAGAAATTGAGCCGCACCGGAATGCCGAAACGGTCGCGCAGCGGGTTGGTCAAAAGGCCGAGCCTGGTGGTGGCGGCGACGAGCGTGAAGCGGGCAAGATCGATCTTGACCGAGCGTGCCGCCGGACCTTCGCCGATGATCAGGTCGAGCTGGAAATCCTCCATCGCCGGATAGAGGATTTCCTCGACTGCCGGATTGAGCCGGTGGATCTCGTCGATGAACAGTACATCGCGGTCTTCCAGATTGGTGAGAAGTGCGGCGAGATCGCCGGCCTTGGCGATCACCGGACCGGAGGTCGAGCGGAAATTGACGCCGAGCTCGCGCGCCATGATCTGCGCCAGCGTTGTCTTGCCAAGCCCCGGCGGCCCGACGAACAGCACATGGTCAAGCGCCTCGCTGCGGCCCTTGGCGGCCTCGATGAAGATTTTGAGGTTGGCCCGCACCGCGGCTTGGCCGACGAAATCGGCGAGCGTCTGCGGCCGCAAGGTCTGCTCAGCATCCTCGCCGCGCTTTTCCGGGGCAATGAGGCGGGGTGAAAGGCTCATGCGGCCTTCCTCGCACAGGGCAAAGGACCGGACAAGCAATCACTCACCGCGCCAGTTCCTTCAGCCCGAAACGAATGAGCTTCGAGGCATCGGCGTCCTCGCCGGCCGTCTTCAGCGCCGCCGCGACAGCATTGGCTGCTGTGTCGCGCGAATAGCCGAGATTGACCAGCGCCGAGACGGCGTCGGTAATGGGCGCCGGCGCCACGCCTTCGCCGAGCTCCTGCTTAAGGCCGATGGTGCCGGAGGCGGTTCCGGCATAGGCCGGCGCCTTGTTCTTCAACTCGGTGACGATGCGCTCGGCCACCTTCTTGCCGACGCCGGGCGCGCGGCTGACCATGGCGATGTCGCGCAGCGCGATCGCATTGGCGAGGTCTGCCGGCGCCAGCGTCGACAGGATGGCCAGCGCCACCTTGGCGCCGACGCCTTGCACATTGCTCATCAACAGCCGGAACCATTCGCGCTCAAGCACCGACTGGAAACCGTAGAGCCGGATCATGTCCTCGCGCACATAGGTCTCGATGAACAGCACCACCGCCTCGCCGGGCGAAGGCAGCGCGGCCAGCGTGCGCGCCGAGCAATAGGCGACATAGCCGACGCCGTGCACATCGACGAGGCAGAAATCCTCCTCGATCTCGTCCAGCGTGCCTTTCAATTTGCCGATCATGCGTGATCCCTCATGCCAGCGCCATCCTGTAGGCGACGCTTTGCCGGTGATGCGCGTGGCAGATGGCGATAGCCAACGCGTCTGCGGCATGTTCGGTGTCGAAAACGGCTTTCGGCAACAGCACCTTTACCATCATGTGGATCTGCTTCTTGTCGCCATGGCCAACGCCGATCACCGCCTTTTTGACGGCATTGGGGGCATATTCGGCCACAACAAGGCCGGCGCGCGCCGGCACCAGCATGGCTATGCCGCGCGCCTGGCCGAGCTTCAGTGTCGCCACCGCATCCTTGTTGACGAAGGTTTGCTCGACGGCCGCTTCCTGGGGCATGGCCGCATGCAGGATCTCGGCCAGCCCGTCATGCAATTGGCAGAGCCGTGTCGCCAGCGCCGCCTTGTCGTCGGAGCGTACAGTGCCGGAGCTGATAAAGCGCAGCGAGTTGCCGAGGCTCTCGACGATGCCCCAGCCGGTGCGCCTCAGCCCCGGATCGATACCGATAATGCGAATCGCTTCCCTCATGCGCGAAGTCTACCTCCGGCGCACAGCGATGTCAGCGAAATGTGAACAAACCGGAAACGGAGGCGTTTAACCTCGAGCGAAAGCCGTGTTCAGCAGCGTGATCTGGTCGGAAACCGGATTGGCGCGGCGGGCGGCGGCAGGCGTCTCGGCAAACGCGCCGCCATAGATCTCTTCGTCCATGCGGCGCACCAGCGCCTGCAGGCGCAGCGAGCGGGTGACGAGGTCGAGGAAATCCTTCGGCAGTTCGCCCCAGCCGACCGCTTCGTCATGCGCCGAGGCGGTGTCGAGACGCACCTTGGATTTTTCCGAAGCGACCTGGTCGCGGGTCATCTCGCCGGAATTTGCCGCCCGCTGCAAAAGCAGCCAGGAGGCGACTTGCATCAACCTTGTGGTCAGCCGCATCGATTCGGCCGCATAGAGCGTCGCCGCCAGCCTGGACAGCTTCTTGGCCTCGGCCCGGCCCTTGCCGTCAAGATACTCGGCTGCCTGTTCGACCAGGCCCATGCCTTCCTGGTAGAGCGGTTTGAAGGATTGGGAGAAAACCCGGCGTTCCGCCAGCTTGATGGTTTTCGCGATGCCCTTCGAAGGCTCGTTCATCGATACGCCCCTGCACTGCCCCGTCGGCTGATTCGGCTTCTCGCCGTCACGCCGGCACCCTAGATGACTGAAGCTTGAAAATGCGCTTCGCCGCCGGCGAAGGCAAGCACATGTTTAACAAACGGTTAACGCCTGCGCAGGGGCGCCAAGCGGACCAAAAGCAGACAAAAAAAGAGCCGCGGATAAGGCGGCTCTCAGGAGTTTAACAGGGAGGCGTCAAACGAAGTGGCTCCAACCACTCGGTAAGAATCCAGATCACTGGATGGACATAGTAAACACCTGTAAAGCTTAATGAACCCTTAACGGCGCGGATATTTCTTGATCGACCGCTGCCCTTCTGTGCCGTATCAGCACAACGGTGCCCTAAGCCTGATCGTCGGCTTGTTCATGCCTTCTTCCACACAGCCGGCAAGGAAATGAAGGCGAACAGCAGCATTGCCGCATAAAACCCCATCGAGGAGGAAGCCAGCACCGGCTCGATCTCCGGATGGCCGGCAAGTTCAAAGTAAAGCCCAATCATCAGTGCGATGCCGCAGATTGCCGTCAGCCAGAAATGCACGACGGCAATCGTCTTTTGCCCGACCGCTGGAAACAGGTGGTAGAAGAAGGCAAACACCGCCGACATCAGCCAGCCCGCCACCATGGTGTGCGCGTGGGTCGGCATCTGCCCATGGTCATTGGAGATCGCCATATGCAGGCCGAGCGCCATGCCGCACAGGGAATAGATGACGGCCAGGGTGAAGAAATTTCGTGCTACGCCTTGCATGGGATACCCTCGTTGGTTGTTGCAGACTTGGTCCGACCGCGCGCGGCCAAAATGGAGCGTCGGTCGCGAGCGGCTTAGTCCCCGCAGGTTTCAGGATCATGCCGCGAAACCAGCCAATGCCGACACGGCGTCTATCCGGCAAATGCCGGGTATTGTGCGGGCTGGCGGTAAAATCCGGCGACGGCGCCACCGCAACAAGCCGGCACCCACGCGGCATCTTCTGGATACATGTACGGAGATAATCCGCCCTCCTTCGGAAGCAGACGCGCGATAGCAGCGTTTACCCCCGGAACGATGCACAAGGAGCGGCAATGGACTGGTATTCTCTCTTCAAATTCCTGCATGTCATGGCAGCGATCCTCTGGCTCGGCGGCGGTTTCGCCATGCTGCTGGTTTCGATACTCGCCGATCGCGACGGCGACGACGAGACGCTGATGGTCATGCTGAGAACGACGGACAAACTCGGCTTGCGTCTGTTCGTGCCGGCGTCTATCGCGACCCTGGCTTCTGGTCTGGTGCTGACTTCGCTATGGACCGGCTTCTCCGACCTTTGGGTCGTCATCGGCCTTTGCGGCTACGCCGCCGCGTTTCTGACCGGTATCCTCGTGCTGAAGCCTTCGTTCGAAAAGCTTGCCACAATGCTTGCCGCGGACGGCATGACCCCGGCTGCCATAGCGTTTGGGCGCCGCATGATACGGATCGTCAAGTTCGATTTCGTCATCATGATCGTCGTCGTCGCCGACATGGTGCTGAAGCCGACCGCGCACGACATCGCCACTCTCGGCGCCATGGCGGTCGTGGTCGTTGGTGGTGCATCGCTGACCTTTGCGAGCGCCCCGCGAACCAAACCGGCAGCCGCCTGAGCGGGATTTAGAGCAGGCCGGCGATCCCGTCCCAAAGCAGCTTGACCGCGACCACGGCCACGGTCGCGTAGGTGAAGGGATAAAAAATCTCCGGCCGCATGCGCCGCACCAGCCAGGCGCCGGCGATGGTGGCCAGCGGCGCCAGCGGCATCAGCACGGCCGACGCCGTCAGGTTGGCGGTGTCGAACTGGCCAAGCGCGAAGTAGGGGATCAGCTTCAGCGCGTTGGTGGCGGCAAAGAAGATCGCCGATGTCCCCGACAGCACCTTCGGATCGAGCCGGATCGGCAGCGCATAGACCTGGAAGGGGGGCCCGCCGACATGGGCGACGAAGCTGGTGAAGCCGGCGACGGTGCCCCAGAAGGCGGCGGCGATGCGGTTGGGCGCCGCCGCATGGTCGGAACCGTGGCGGAACTGGAGATAGAGCCAGCGCAGCACGAAGATCAGCGCGACAGCGCCGACGATCAGCCGCACCATCTCTTCGGTTACGAGCGCTGCCGTCAGCCAGCCGAGCCCAATGCCGATCACCGCGCCCGGCATCATGTCGACCAGCATCTTTCTGTCGTAGACGCCCCACCACGTCCACACCGAAACGATGTCCATCAGGCACAGGATCGGCAGCAGGATGGCCGCCGCCTGCACCGGCGGCATGGCCAGCGCCATCAAAGGCACGCCAACGAAGCCTACAGCGCCGCCGAAGCCGCCTTTCGACAGCCCGACAAGTATCACCGCCGGAATGGCGGCGGCATAAAACCACGGATCGGCGAGCAGACCTGACATGAGCTGAAAATGGCTGGAGGGAAGACGGTTGCCCTGCAATAGCCCAGAAACCCTTGCGCCGCGACCGGGAAAATGCCGGGCCGGGTCGATCAACTGTGCGTAAAGCGACGGTTCCGGATTTGCGGCAAGATCGCCGCCGATGCATAAGGGCGCCGTCCCCGCTGCATCAGGTTTTGGCCCCAGGTTTTTGACCCCCAGGTTTTTGACAATGAGCGAACCCCACATCCGCCGCGCCGAAGCGGCCGACCTGTCTGCCATCGTAGTCATGCTCGCCGACGATCCGCTTGGCCGCAGCCGCGAGGATGCCACCGAACCACTCGCCAAGGCCTATCGCGACGCCTTTGCCGCCATCGACGCCGACCCCAACCAGTTTCTTGCCGTGATGACGGATAGCGGCCGCGTCATCGGCACGTTGCAGATCAGCTATCTCGCCGGGCTGTCGCTGCAGGGCGCCTTGCGCGGCCAGATCGAGGCTGTGCGCGTCGTCGCAGACCGCCGCGGCGAACGGCTGGGACAGCGTCTGCTGGAATGGGCGATCGAACAGTGCCATGAACGCGGCTGCAAGATTGTCCAGCTGACCACCAACAAGAGCCGCCAGGACGCGCATCGCTTCTATGACCGGCTCGGCTTCAAGGCCAGCCACATCGGCTACAAGCTGGAGCTTAATTCAGTGGCGGCGGACGGCGCCGGATCGGCTGCGCCTTGATGATGGCGGTGCTAGTCTCCGCCTTGTCGGCGATGCGGTCGAGAAGCTTGTCGAGCTCGCCGATGGAGCGCACGTAGAGCCGGGCCACGAAACAGTCGTCGCCGGTGACCTTGTCGCATTCGCCGAATTCCGGGATCTCCTCGATCAGCTTCTGGACGATATGCAGCTTGCCCGGCAGTGGCCGCACCCGCACGATCGCCTGCAACGGAAACCCCAGCGCTTCCGGGTCGATCTCGATGGTGAAGGCGCGGATGACGCCGCGTTCCTCGAGCCGCCGCAGCCGTTCCGAGACGCTCGGCGACGACAGCCCGACCTGCTGCGCCAGATCCTTCAACGAAGTCCGCGAATCCAGGATCAGGATGTCGAGAAGCTTTCTGTCCAACTCGTCCAGCATTTTCATCTCCTCGCAAAAGGGCAGCGCGCGCCTTATTAAATAAGGTGTTGTCCCCTTATCACCTTTCATAAGGCATATAAACCCTCAAGACGGCATGAGATTATGGCCTCAACAGATAGAGGTATTGTCATGGACAACACGGTACGCGGCACGATCGAGATGACGGCGGCGATGACGATCGTCGGCACGATCGGCTGGTTTGTCGTCATGTCGGGCCAGCCCGTCATGGACGTGGTGTTCTGGCGCTGCGCTTTCGGAGCGGTGGCGCTGCTGATCACCTGCGCGGCACTCGGACTGCTGCGCGGCAGTCTGACGCTGCGCATTGTTGCCATCGCCGCTCTTGGCGGCGCGGCCATTGTCATCAACTGGCTGTTGCTGTTCAGCGCCTTCTCCCGCGCCTCGATCTCGATTGCCACGGCGGTCTACAACACGCAGCCCTTCATGCTGGTCGGCTTCGGCGCGCTGTTCTTCGGCGAGCGGCTGACCCTGGCCAAGCTGACCTGGCTCGGCATCGCCTTCGCCGGCATGCTGCTGATCGTGCAGACAGGGCCCGATGCGGGTGTCGGTTCCGGCATAACCGGCACAGATTATGTCATCGGCATCGTCATGGCGCTCGGAGCGGCCTTCTTCTGGGCTGTCGCGGCAATCGTCGCCAAGAAGCTCAAGGGCACCCCGCCGCATCTGATCGCGCTGATCCAGGTCTGCGTCGGCGTCGTCATGCTGGCGCCCTTCGCCAACCTCTCGCATTTGCCCGCCGATGCCTGGAGCTGGGCCATGCTGGCCACGCTTGGCGTCGTTCACACCGGCCTGGTGTACGTATTGATGTACGCCGCCATCCAAAAACTGCCGACGCATCTCCAGGGGTCACTGTCCTTCATCTATCCTGTCGTTGCGATCCTGGTCGATGTGATGGCCTTCGGCCACCGGCTGCATCCGGCCCAGCTCGTCGGCGCAGCCGCGATCCTGATCGCCGCCGCCGGCATGAATCTCGGCTGGACTTTGTGGAGGGCCAAATCGCCGGCCGAAAGCCCGCAAGCCGTCAAATGAGCCGCAGAGCGTCGGCTCGCCGGCGATCGTAAACCAAAGCCAGCGCATCGTTCCCCGCCCGCCTGTTCAAGGCGGGCGCTTTGTTCTATGCCGCAATGCAACCATCTTCGCCCGGCATAGGCGAAACCCGGGATCGAAAGCCATGAACGACGCAACACCCCCCAACCGCTGCCGCATCGTGCTGATCGCACCCAAGGACGCTCCGGCGCAGCGCATTGCGGCTGCCTTCGACGGCGGTGATATCGCTTCGCTGATCCTGCCTGAGAGCGGCATGGACGAGGCTGCCTTCCAGGCCTTTGCAGAACAGATCGTACCGGCCGCGCAAGCGGCCGGCATCGCCGTCATCATCGCCGGCGATACCCGCATTGCCGGCCGTGTCCAGGCCGACGGCATTCATGTCGAGGTTTCCAAGGACGCGCTCGCCGAGACCATCGAACACTTCCAGGGCAAGATGATGGTCGGCGCCGGTGGCGCCAAGACGCGCGACGACGCGCTGGAACTCGGCGAAACCAGACCCGACTACATCTTCTTCGGCCGCTTCGGCTACGACAACAAGCCGGAACCGCATCCGCGCAACCTGTCGCTCGGGCAATGGTGGGCGGACGTGATTGAGATCCCTTGCATTGTCATGGCCGGTTCCGCCATCGCCTCGGTAGAAGCGGTGGCCGCCACTGGCGCCGAGTTCGTGGCGCTGTCCAGCGCCGTCTTTGCCGAAGGCGCCGATCCGAAGGCGGCGATTGCCGCCGCCAATGCGCTGCTCGACCAAACCGCGCCGCGCTTCGAGGGCTGACGTGCGCCGACATGGACTTCCTCTCGCGGTTCTCGTTGCGGCCTTGATGAGCGGGGCAGCGATCGCGGCGGAGACCGTTCCGCTGCCGCAGCCGAGGCCGGACACCAGCGCGCCCGCCCTCAGCGTGCCGGATGCGATCGCTCCCGATGCGGGTGCTCCAAAAGCCGGTGCCACGGATTCCGGCGTCCATATCGACAAGCCGATCGACACCCCGCTGCCGCAGCCGGCGACAACCGCGCCGCTGCCGTCGGCCGACGCGATCAACCCCGAACGTTTCGGCGCCAAGCCGGCGGACCCCGCCTATGGCGCTTTCCAGCGCGGCCTTTACAAGACGGCCTACAATCTGGCGTTGGTGCGGGCTCAGAATGGCGACCCGGCGGCGCAAACGCTGGTGGCCGAGATCCTGTCGCGCGGGTTGGGCGTGCCGCTCAACCCAGCGGAAGCCGCCAAATGGTATGCGCAGGCCGCCGAGCAGGGGATTCCTGAATCGCAGTTCCAGTATGCGCTGATGCTGCTCGACGGCCGCTACGTCAAGAAGGACGAGAAGGGAGCTTATGCGCTGATGCAGGCCGCCGCCGAGGCCGGCAACCGGCTGGCGCAGTTCAACTTCGCGCAATTGCTCGTGCAGCAGGATCCGGGCGATGCCGGCATCGCCAGGGCTGTGCCTTATTATGAGCGTGCCGCGGCGACAGGGCTTGCCGACGCCCAGTATGCGATGGCGCAGGTCTATGCCAATGGCGTCGGCGGCAAGACCCGCGACGATGGAAAGGCCCGCAGCTTGCTGGCACAGGCTGCCAGGCAGAACTACGACACCGCGCAGATCGATCTTGCCGCCTGGATGATCGAGGGCCGGGGCGGTGTTCGCGACCTGAAATCCGGCTTCAACTGGATGAAGCAGGCAGCTGAAGGCGGCAATGTCGCTGCCCAGAACCGGTTGGCAAAGCTCTATATGGGCGGCATCGGAACCGACCCCGACCTGATCCTGGCCGGGGCCTGGTATGTGGTCGCCCGCCGCGCCGGCCTTATCGATCCGGAGATGGACGATTTCCTGCAAGGGCTGACCGACGATCAGACAAAGCAAGCCTTGCAGAAGGCCAACCGCCTGCCCTGACACGCAACGTCACTGTGTATGATCCAGCACGACCTTGCCGAAGGGAGAGCCGTGTTCGAGATGGCGAAAGGCCTGCGCTGCCTCTGCCCATGGGAAGACCCGGTCGATCACCGGCCGCAGCCGATTGACGGCGAGCGCCCGGTTCATCGCTTCGAAGGACTCGCGCGAGCCGACCGGTATGCCGCGTGCTTTCACCTGGCGTCGGAAGATGTCGAGCGGATTGATCACCCCTTCGCTGCCGCCGAGATAACCGATGACGTTGATCTGGGCGCCGCGCGCCGACGCCTTGAGCGACTGCGCGAAACTTTGGGGACCACCGACTTCGATGATGTGATCCGCGCCGCGGCCATCGGTCAGCGCCAGCACGGCCGACGACCAATCCGGATCGTCGCGGTAGTTGACGCCATCATGCGCGCCAAGCCTCTTCGCCCGGGCAAGCTTCTCATCGCTGCTCGACGTAACAATGACGCGCGCGCCGGCCGCCCTTGCCAACTGCACGGCAAACAGCGACACGCCGCCGGTGCCGAGGCTGAGCACGGTTTCGCCTGGCTTGAGCTTGCCCTCGGTGAACAACGCATGCCAGGCAGTGACGGCGGCGCAAGGCAATGTCGCCGCCTCTACGTCGCTGAGATGCGCCGGCGCGATGACAGCCGCCTGTTCGTCCAGCCGGGCGAATTCGCTCAGCAAACCGTCGATCGGGCCGCCGCGCTGGTAGGAAGGTTCGGCCATGGCGAAGCTGCCGCCGACCCATCGCTGCCAGAACGTGCCGCAGACCCGGTCGCCGACCTTGAAGCGGCTGACCTCGGGGCCAAGCGCGACGACCTCGCCGACGCCGTCGGAAAGCGGCACCAGCGGCAAGGGGAATGTCGTGTGATAGCTGCCGCGCGCGATCTCGACATCGCGGTAGTTGAGCGCCGTCGCCCTGACGCTGACGATCATCTCCTGACGGCCGGGTTCCGGCATTGGCCGTTCGACCATCTCGAGATTGTCGATGCCGCCCGGCTTCTGCAGTTCGATTGCCTTCATTGTCGTCGTCCTTTCGTTTGAAAGGAAAATTGCTTGCCAGGCGATGGATTTCAAATTCATAATGTTTACAATGATTATGCCTACGAGACATGGTTCTGGCTATGCTTGAGGAATTGCGCACGCTCGCCCTGTTTGCCGAGGAGGGCTCGATCCAGAAGGTCGCCCGGCGCCTGCCGCTGACCCAGCCCGCTGTGACCCGGCAGATCCAGCGGCTGGAGGACATGCTTGGCACGACGCTGCTCGACCGCCGGCAAAAGCCGCCGCGACTGACGCCGACGGGGCTGGAAGTGCTGGCGCGCGGCCGCGATATCATCGCTTCCGTAGAAGCGCTGAAATCCTTCGCCGGAAAGACCGAGCCGGAAGGACTGTTCCGCCTGGGTCTCGCCCATGGCCTCTCGGACCGCGACATCGCCGGGGCCATCGCCAACGCCGCGGCGGCGTTCCCGAAAGTGTCGCTACGGCTCAAGACCGGCTGGAGCGCCGAACTGATCGATCAGTTCGAACGCGGCGAGCTCGATGTGACGATTGTTCTGCGATCGTCGGATAAGCCAGGCCCGGAAGCGCTTGGCACTGAACGTCTTGGCGTCATAGCTGCGTCCACCGTCCCCGATCCGGAAGACGGTGGCCGGACACCCATGCCGTGGGTGCTTAGTCCGGCCCCTTGCGACGCGCGCCAGAAACTCATGTCGGTTCTGGTCGGCGGAAGGCGTTGTTTCGAGATCGCGGCGGAGATACAGGATCCGGCCTTGCAGATGGAATGGGTCCGTCGGGGGCACGGCCTTGGGCTAATGCCGTTGCGTCTTGCAAGGCGCCGACTTCCCGACGGCCTCATGCTCGTCAACACGGAAGATGTCGACCTTTCCTTGCAGGTCGCCGCACTTCGTTCGCCTCATCTCAACCGGCTGACTGAGGCTGCGGACGCCATCGTCGAGGCTGTCGGCAGAGTCATTGCGGCCCAGGTTTGAGGCTACCAGCCCTTGTCGGGCGATCTGGCATCCCCTTGCCTCTCCTGCCGATTTGTGGTCTTGGGAGCCCGAAATCGCTTGTCCAGCGACCATCCCCATACCAACGGCCAAGCCGTTGGTAGCATCCCGGATCAATCTCATCATGGCCAAGATCAATGGCAACGAAATCCGTCCCGGCTATGTCATCGAGCACGATGGCGGCCTTTGGGTGGCGGTCAGGACCAACACCGTCAAGCCCGGCAAGGGCGGTGCCTATAACCAGGTCGAACTGAAGAACCTGATCAACGGCACCAAGCTCAACGAGCGCTTCCGCTCGGCCGAGACCGTCGAGCAGATCCGGCTCGACCTGAAGGATTTTTCCTTCCTCTACGCCCAGGACGACGCACTGGTGTTCATGGACACGCAGAGCTACGAGCAGCTCGAGCTGGCGAAGGATTTCGTCGGCGACCGCGCCGCCTTCCTGCAGGACGGCATGATGGTGACGGTCCAGCTCTATGAGGACAGGCCGATCGGCATTTCGCTGCCCGACCAGGTGACGCTGACCATCACCGAGGCCGACCCGGTGGTGAAGGGCCAGACGGCCGCGTCCTCGTACAAGCCGGCGGTGCTGGAAAACGGCATCCGCGTGCTGGTGCCGCCATTCATCGGCGCTGGCGAACGCATCGTCGTCGACACCAACGAACTCACCTACATGCGCCGCGCAGACTGACGCGTAGGCAGGAACAGATACGATGGCACGCTCCGCACTTCTCAATGTCATGGTCCAGGCCGCCATGAAGGCCGGCCGCTCGCTGTCGCGCGACTTCGGCGAGGTGCAGAACCTGCAGGTGTCGATGAAGGGACCGGGCGACTATGTCAGCCAAGCCGACCGCAAGGCCGAGGACATTCTGTTTGCCGAACTGTCGAAGGCACGGCCGGGCTATGCCTTCCTGATGGAAGAGCGCGGCATGATCGCAGGGGACGACGACCAGCACCGTTGGATCGTCGACCCGCTCGACGGCACCACCAATTTCCTGCACGGCATTCCGATCTTTTCCATCTCGATCGCGCTGGAGCGACAGGGCCAGTTGGTCGCCGCCGTCATCTACAATCCGGCAATGGATGAGCTCTACACCGCCGAGCGCGGCGGCGGCGCCTTCATGAACGATCGCCGGCTGCGCGTTGCCGGCCGCAGCAAGCTCACCGACTGCGTCATCGGCTGCGGCGTGCCGCATCTCGGCCGCGGCCAGCACGGCAATTTCCTCGTCGAGTTGCGCAATGTGATGGCCGAGGTCTCGGGCGTGCGCCGCCTGGGTTCCGCCGCGCTCGATCTCGCTTATGTCGCCGCCGGCCGCATGGACGGCTTTTGGGAAACCGGCCTTTCGGCCTGGGACATTGCCGCCGGCCTGCTGCTGATCCGCGAGGCCGGTGGCTTCGTCTCCGACATGGATGGCGGCCAGGATATGCTCGAGGCGGGTTCGCTCGTCGCCGGCAACGAGGTCATCCAGCGCGCGCTGCTCAAGGCCGTGAAGAAGCCGCTTTCGGCGCGCTGATCACTTGGCATGCCGGCGCGGCGCGCTGAAGCGCCGCAGTCGCAAATCCGCAATCAAAGCTTGAAATACTGCCCGGCGGCCGCCCAGATAAGGGTGACGCAGGATCTTTTATGACGAGCATACCTTCACTATCCTCGCGAGAAGCGCAGCCAGACCAGCCAATTGAAATCCCTTTTGTCGGGCGTTGGCACTATTCGCGTGCGGAGATGATCGCCGATGGCATCGTCCATGCGGTCGGCATCGTGCTGGCGATAGCCGCCGGCTCGGCCTTGCTGGCACTGGCCGCCTTCCATGCCGGTCCCGGCGAATACATCGCCGCCGCCTTCTTTGTGGTGTCGCTGCTGACTGTGCTGTCGATTTCGCTGACCTACAATCTGTGGCCGGTGACGTCGCCGGCGAAGTGGATCTTGCGGCGCTTCGATCATGCGGCGATCTACCTCCTGATCGCCGCGACCTACACGCCCTTTCTGGCCCAGCTCGACGGCTCGCCGCTGGCGCTGCCGATGATTGTCCTTGTCTGGACCGCTGCTTTGACCGGCATTGCCATGAAAGTGTTCCTGCCCGGCCGCTTCGATCGTCTGGCCATTGTCTTCTATCTCGCCACCGGCTGGAGCGGCGTCGTCCTGGTCAAGCCGCTGGTGGCGACGTTGCCGACGACCTCGATCGCGCTGATTGTCGCCGGCGGCATCGTGTACTCCTGCGGCGTCATCTTCTTCGCCTGGAAACGCCTGCACTTTCACAATGCCCTCTGGCACGGCTTTGTCGTCACCGGCGCCGGGCTGCATCTTGCCGCCATGGTCGACTGCCTGGTCGTCAACCGCCTCTGAGCGGCGTGGTGCGGCCCGACAGTCGGGCAATATTGCCAAGCGCCATTCAATTTGGTCACAATTCCGTTTAGAGTCGCGAATTACGTGATCGGCGGCACTGGAGCGGTTCCAGGGAAGTATGAGCGGCTTCCCGTTCGGAATTGCGTCAAGGCAAATAGAGCATCGGAAACGGGGCACGGATGGCTTTTCTCAGATCCTTCGGCGTGGGCAGGCGTTCTGATGTCCTGATGTACGATCCGCACAAACTGTCGAGCCCGCAGGTCTTCCTCCTGACCATGGTCATCTTCCTGGTCATCGTCGCCTTCATCGCCGCCATCCTCACCCGCCAGATCTCGACCGCTTTCGGGAGCAATCCCGGCCTCAACGGCCTCATCGTCGGCGTCCTTGTGGTCGGCATCCTGCTCGCCTTCGCCCAGGTCGGACGACTGTTTCGCGAAGTGCGCTGGGTCAATTCCTTCCGCGCCGGTTCCGAAACCACCGAGCCGGTGCTGCTGGCGCCGATGAAGGCGATGATCGGCCGCTCCTCGACGGTCGCCTTCTCGACGTCTTCGATGCGCACCATGCTGGATTCGATCGCCACCCGCCTCGACGAAAGCCGCGACACCTCGCGCTATCTTGTCGGCCTGCTGGTGTTCCTCGGTCTGCTCGGCACCTTCTGGGGCCTGCTCAACACCATCGGCTCGATCCGCGAAACCATCGAATCGCTCGATCCCGGCACCGGCGACGCCGCCGCCGTGCTCGATTCGCTGAAGCAGGGGCTGTCGGCGCCGCTGGCCGGCATGGGTACGGCCTTTTCGTCCTCGCTGTTCGGCCTTTCCGGGTCGCTGGTGCTAGGCTTCCTCGACCTGCAGGCCGGCCGCGCGCAGACCCGCTTCTATACCGAGCTTGAAAACTGGCTGTCCTCGGTCACCGATCTCTCCTCCGACATCGCCGTCGCCGACCCGGCCAAGACTGAATCCTCCGACGAGATCCGGGTCCTGTCGGAACGGCTGCGCAGCATGCAGGAAAGCGGCGGCGGCTCCAATCCGCGCGTCGCCACCGCCATGGCCAATCTCGCCGACGGCATTTCCGGACTGGTCAAGAACATGCGCTCCGAGCAGCAGATCATGCGCGACTGGGTCGAGGCCCAATCGGACGAGCAGAAGGCGATGCGCAACACGCTGGAAAAGATCGCCGACGCGCTGAAGAAACCCGGGGTCCACTAGCATGGCTCTCGCCAGGGGCCGGCGCACCGATCGCCGGATCGACTATTGGCCGGGCTTCGTCGACGCGCTGTCGACGCTGCTGCTCGCCATCATGTTCCTGCTCACCGTTTTCGTGCTGGCGCAGTTCCTGCTCGGACGCGAACTCTCCGGCAAAGATACGGCGCTCACGCGCCTCAACTCGCAGATCAACGAACTGACGCAGTTGCTGGCGCTGGAGCGCTCGAGCGCGCAGGACAAGGACGATTCGCTGGCCAATCTGCAGGCGTCGCTGTCGGCCGCCGAAGCTGAGAAGAGCCGGCTCGAGCAGCTGCTGGCACAAGGTGCCGGCGCCGGCGACGCCGCCACCCAGCGCGCCGCGGAACTCGGCGGCGAACTCGACAGCCAGCGCCAGATCAGCCAGCAGGCGCTGAGCCAGGTCGAGATCCTCAACCAGCAGATCGCGGCACTGCGCAAGCAGATCGGCGCGCTCGAGGACGCCCTCAATGTGTCCGAAACGCGCGACCGCGATTCCAACACCAAGATCGCCGATCTCGGCCGTCGGCTCAACGTCGCGCTGGCGCAGCGCGTGCAGGAGCTGAACCGCTATCGCTCCGACTTCTTCGGCCGCCTGCGCGAAATCCTCGCCGACCGCGAGAACATCCGCATCGTCGGCGACCGCTTCGTCTTCCAGTCGGAAGTTCTGTTCCCGACCGGGTCGGAAGTGATCAACGATGCCGGCAAGGTCGAGATGAAGAAGCTCGCCGATGCCATCATCGAGTTGCAAAAGGAAATCCCGCCCGAGATCAACTGGGTGCTGCGCGTCGACGGCCACACCGACAACAAGCCGCTGTCCGGCGCCGGCCGCTATCGCGACAATTGGGAATTGTCGACGGCGCGTTCGACCTCGGTGGTCAAGTTCCTGATCGAGAACGGCGTCCCCGCCAACCGGCTGGTTGCGGCCGGCTTCGGCGAATTCCAACCGCTCGACCCCGCCGACACCGAAGACGCCCGCAACAAGAACCGACGCATTGAACTGAAGCTCACCGAACGGTGATTTTCAGTCACGCGAAATTGTTTGCCGGCTCAGCTCTAGGGCGCAACGCCAAGTCGGCAAGGCCTGAAAACATTATCTTTCTTTAATTACACTTCGCGTTTCCGGGCTCCTACTTTGACGCGCAGGGCCGAGAACCGCCGGCGATGCCTCCCATCGCGACGCGACGGAACCGGACGGCCCGCTTCCGGAAGGCGGAGCGAAAGCGCTTGCCCCTTCCACAGCAGGAGGAGACGCACATCATGCGCTCTTTGAAGACTCTCAGGACCGCAACCCTCACGACACTTCTGATCACTGTTCCACTCGCCGGCGCCTATGCCGCCGGACATCACAAGGGCGCCCTCGACGCCAGCGACCCGACCGACATGACCGGTCCGCGCGTGACCGGCCTGATCGAGCAGGTGCGGGGCGTCGAACAGGGCATCACGGATGCGCGCGAGACGAAGGGCATCTCGACCTCGGAAGCGCAGTGGCTGCATCTGCGTGCTGCGCATATCGGCCAGGCCGCCGAACGGGTCGCCGCTTCGGACCATGGCCGGATCCCGGCCGCGCAATATCACGATCTGCTGCGCCGCCTCGACAATGTCGATCAGAGGCTGATGTCCGACACCGGCAGCGGCTTCATGATCGGTGATGGCTCCGACGGCGGGAATTATCCGAACGGCTGAGATCCGCTCTGATATCTCCAGGAATGAGGAAGGGACTGTCTGACGCCCCCGGATCTGGCTCCGAGGGCGTCTTTTTTGTCACCAGCCCAGCCACAGCGCAGCGAGGGCCAGCACCGCCGGCACGGTCTGAATATAGAGGATCTTCCGGCTGGCAGTCGCCGCGCCATAGAGGCCGGCGACGGCGATGCAAAGCAGGAAGAACACCTTGATCTGGAATCCGGCTGCGCCGAGATAGAGGCCCCAGATCAGCCCGGCGGCAAGGAAGCCGTTGTAGAGCCCCTGATTGGCGGCGAGCACCTTCGATGCGCTGGCGAAGTCCGGCTTGAGGTTGAACGCCCTGTGCCCGCGCGGTGTGTCCCACGCCACCATCTCCAGATAGACGATGTAGAGGTGGATCAGGGCCACCAGCCCGACCAGGATATTGCCGATCATCTTAGTCTCCCCTGCATGGCGGTGTTCCACCGCCAGCCAGCATTCCACGCACCAGCTCATCGGCGCAAGCTGCATCGGCGAAAGCCACCTTTGAGGGTTGCCAATCCTGGCGCGTTGGTATCTTTTCCCGCGGTCCAAAACGCGGAACCTGCCATGTCTTTTCAGAAGCTCGATGATCTCGGCCACAAGCTCGAAGCGCTGGAACATGCGCTCGCTATCCTCGGCGCCGACGAGGCGACCCACATGGCCGTCGGCGGCGGCGAGAAGCGCACCGAAGCCATGTCGTCCCTGGCCGGGATGCTGCATATCAGGGCTACCGCGCCGGAGATCGCCGACTGGCTCGCCGCCGCCGAACAGGAGGCGCTGAACGAGGAGCAGCAGGCGGCGGTCCGCGAACTGCGTCGCCAATACACCAACCTGACCTGCCTGCCGGTCGAATTCGTCGAGCGCCAGACGGTGGCGCGTATGCGCTCCGAGCAGCTCTGGCGCGACCTGCGCGCCAAGAATGACTGGGCAGGCTTCCTGCCGGCGCTCGAAGGTGTCATCGCGCTGGTGCGCGAGGAAGCCGCTTTGCGCGCCGACGCGCTCGGCCTCGATCCCTACGACGCACTGATGGAGCAATACGATCCTGGCAACCGCGCCGCCGACATCACGCCGGTGTTCACCGAGCTGAAGACATTCCTGAAGGGCTTCGTGCCGGAAGCGCTGGCCGTACAGGAAGCGCGACTGGCCAAGCGCCCGCTGAAGCCGCTCTCCGGCAGCTATGCGATCGACCGGCAGCGCGAGCTTGGTCTCGCCATGATGGCTTCGGTCGGCTTCGACCTCACACATGGCTCGCTGTCGGTATCGCACCATCCCTTCTGCGGCGGGGTGCCGAGCGACGTTCGCATCACCACCCGCTACAAGACCTCCGATTTCCTGTCGGCTTTGATGGGCGTGCTGCACGAGACCGGCCATGCGCTCTACGAGCAGAACCTGCCGAAGGCCTGGGCGCACTGGCCGCTGGGCAAGGCGCGCGGCATGGCGGTGCATGAAAGCCAGAGCCTGTTCGTCGAAAAGCAGATCGGCCGCAACCCCGAATTCTGGCGCTGGGCGCTGCCGGTGGTGGAAAAGCATCTCGGCGAGGCCTGGTCGCTGGACGACATCCTGCCGCATGTGCACCGGGTCGAGCGCGGCCTGATCCGCGTCGACGCCGACGAGGTCACCTACCCGCTGCATGTCATCCTGCGCTACGAGTTGGAGCAGGAGCTGGTCTCGGGGCGGCTGCAGGCGGCCGACCTGCCCGAAGCGTGGGACGCCAAGATGCGGGAGTATCTTGGCCTTTCGACCATCGACAACCCAGCCGACGGACCGATGCAGGACGTGCATTGGCCGGGCGCCGCCTTCGGCTATTTCCCGTCCTATACGCTGGGCGCCATGATGGCGGCGCAGCAATGGGCTGCGCTGACGCGCGACCATCCTTCAGCCGACAGCGATCTCGCCAGGGGCAATTTCGCCGCCATCAATGACTGGCGCCGCGACAAGATCTGGTCGCAGGGATCGCGCTGGTCGACGCCCGAACTGCTTGAGCGCGCCACCGGGGAAAAGCTCAACGCCGCGTATTTCACCGAGCATCTCCGCAAGCGGTATGGTCCCGCCTGATTGCGGGTTGCTACTCCGCGGCACCCCTGAAGGCGCTTGCTCCGGTTTCGAACTGCAGCTTGGCCAGCCTTGCATAGATTCCGCCCTTGGCGACCAGGCTCTGGTGCGTGCCTTCCTCGACGATGCGGCCGCCATCCATGACCAGGATGCGGTCGGCCTTCAGCACGGTCGCCAGCCGGTGGGCGATGACGATGGTGGTGCGGCCCTGCATCAGCCGTTCCAGCGCCGTCTGCACCAGCGTTTCGCTTTCGGCGTCGAGCGCCGACGTGGCCTCGTCGAGCAGCAGGATCGGCGCGTCGCGCAGGATGGCGCGGGCGATCGCCACGCGCTGGCGCTGGCCGCCGGACAAGGTCACACCGCGCTCGCCGACCTGGCTGTCGTAGCCCTTGTCGAGCCTGAGGATGAACTCGTCGGCCAGCGCGTCCCTGGCGGCGGCCTCGATCTCGGCATTCGTCGCGCCCGGCCGGCCAAAGCCGATATTGTCGCGCGCGCTTGCCGCAAAGATGGTGACATCCTGCGGCACGATGGCAATGCGCTCCCGCACTTCAGCCGGATCGGCTTTGCGCACGTCGACGCCGTCAATGGCGATGCGGCCGGTTTCGGGATCGTAGAAGCGCAGGATCAGCGAAAAGACGGTGCTCTTTCCGGCGCCCGACGGGCCGACGATCGCCACCGTCTCGCCGGGCTTGACCTGAAAACTCAAGCCGTGGACGGCGGCACGGTCCGGCCTTGCCGGGTAGGAGAAGGAGACGTCGTCGAAACTGATCGCGCCTGTCGCCTTGGCGGGCAGCGGCAGCGGATTGGCCGGCGGTTGAATCGCCGGCGTCTCGTCGAGTATCTCGGTCAGCCTTTCGGCCGCACCCGCCGCCTGGGCAAGCTCGCCCCAGACTTCCGACAGTGCGCCCAGCGCGCCTGCGGCAAACACGGAGTAAAGCAGGAACTGGCCGAGCGTGCCGGGCGACATCGTGCCGGCAAGCACGTCACGCGAGCCGAACCACAACACCGCCACGACCGAGGAAAAGATCATGAAGATGGCAAAGAAGGTGAGCAGCGAGCGGGAGAAGATCGACGAGCGCGCCGCCTGGAAGGCGGCTTCCACCGCGGCCGAGAACCGCCCGGTGACCAGCGTCTCGTTGGTGAACGCCTGCAGCGTGCGCACCGCGCCGATCTGCTCGCTGGCATAGGCGGTCGCTTGCGCCAGCGTGTCCTGCGCCTGCCGTGACCGGCGCCTCACCGAACGGCCGAACGCGACCAGCGGCAGCACGATGAGCGGAATGGCCGCGATCACCAGGCCCGACAGTTTCGGGCTGGTGACGACCATCATCGCCACCGCGCCAAGGCCGAGGATGACGTTGCGCAACGCCACGGAGGCGGTGGCGCCGACCGCGGATTTCACCTGCGTGGTGTCGGCGGCAAGCCGCGAGACGATCTCGCCCGATTGCGCGGTGTCGAAGAAGGACGGCGAAAGCGTCGTGACATGCGAAAACACGTCGCTGCGGATGTCGGCGACGACCCGCTCGCCGAGCGTGATGACGAAGTAGTAGCGTCCGGCCGACGCCGCCGCCAGAATGGCTGCCATCGCCACCAAAGCGGCGAAATATTCGGCGATGAAGACGGTGCCGGAAGCACTGAAACCGTGGTCGATCATGCGCCGCACGGCCAGCGGCAGCGCCAGCGTCGTCGCCGCGGCGATGGCGAGCGAAATGAGGGCGCCTATGACCAGTTTGCGGTAGCGGAATATATAGGGATACAGGCGCCTGAGCGGCCCGAGCGAGCGCCTGCGCCCGTCTTGCTCGCCGCTGATGTCCGCCATGACCGTTTCCTCTGGCCGCTTCCAGGTGGGCGCGTTCAATATGCGCCTGCCGTGGCCTTGTGATTCAATTCCGGCTGATGTATAGGCTCGCCGACCGTTTTAGAAGCCGTGGCTTTTCAATAGCTGCGGCTTCGAGTTTTAAAAAGGGGCGCATCGACGCAGGCCGCGGGCCAGTCTGTAGCGCCACAAGCCAGGAAGCACGACAATGAAGGCCGATATCCATCCCGACTACCACACCATCAAGGTCGTCATGACCGATGGCACCGAATACTCGACCCGTTCGACCTGGGGCAAGGAAGGCGATACGATGAACCTCGATATCGACCCGACCACGCACCCGGCCTGGACCGGCGGCCAGCAGACCCTGCTCGACCGCGGCGGCCGCCTGTCGAAGTTCAAGAAGCGCTTCGAAGGGTTCGGCCTTTAAAGTTTACCTGTATCGCTGAATCAAGAACCCGCCTTTGTGGCGGGTTTTTTGTTGCCGCCAAAGTCAGTCGCTTCAAGCTTACGCGCCGATACCGCCCGCTTGTGGGGAGGTCGGCCCAAGGGTCGGGTGCGGTCCGACGCCTCCACCCTGCTGCTTCGAAGCGACCCTTCCCAGAGTGGGGCGAGCCTACCCGTCCACCAATTCCCGCAGCGCCATGCGCTTGTAGGCGGCGACCAGCCTGTCGCCCTCCTGCCGGTCGACCGAGATCGCCAGCCGCACGGCAGCCTCGCCCATCTGCCAGACCAGAAACGCTGTGGTCTCCAGCGCCACCGGATCGGCGCCGGGATGCAGCCGCTTCAGCACCATGGTCAGGAATTCGGCATTTGCCCGGCTGTCGGCGAGTTCGAGCTGGCGCAGCGCCTTGTCGGCCTGCGTGCCCGACCAGATGTCGCGCATCACCGGCTCGGCCAGGAACAGCTGATAGTAGATATCCACCAGCTCCGAAAACGCCTGCCGCAGGCCCTCGGCGTCGACGACATCCTTGAGCGCCGAGGAGATGCAGGCCTGGCTTTCGGCGGTGTAGCGCTCGGCCAGCGCCCAGACGATCGCCCGCTTGTCGGGAAAGAACTGGTAGAGCGAGCCGATCGACACCGCGGCCCGTTCCGCCACCTCGCCCATGCGCATGGCGTCGCTGCCTTGCTCGGCAATCAGCGCCGAGGCTGCGGCCAGCATGCGCTCGACCCGCTCGCGGCTGCGCTGCTGGGTGGGCGCCCGTCGCGGCGATGCGACCTGCTCCTGGGCAGATGCGGGCGTTGCTGTGTCTTCCATGACGGCCTCCGGTCTCGACAAAATCTGCCAACAGACGGCTTGACTCCCAAAATACGAGGGTTTATCACGTTTTGCAAATGTGAGGATTACTCATATTTGTAAACAGAGGAAAACCACAATGACCGACACCAAACCAGTCCTGATCCTCGGTGGCACTGGCAAGACCGGCCGTCGCCTCGCCGGGCGGCTGACCTCACAGGGCATTCCCGTGCGCATCGGCTCGCGTTCCGGCAGCCCTCGCTTCGACTGGGAGGTTCCGGCGACCTGGGAGCCTGCCATGCAGGGCGTGGGCGCCGTCTACATCAGTTACTATCCCGACATCGCCGTGCCGGGCGCCGCCGAGACCGTCGGCGCCTTCGCCAGGCTTGCGGTGGCAAATGGCGTCACCCGCATGGTGCTGCTCTCCGGCCGCGGCGAGACCGAAGCCCAGCGCGCCGAAGAGATGGTCAAAGCCTCGGGCGCTGACTGGACCACTCCTGCGTTGCGCTTGGTTTTCGCAGAATTTCAGTGAAGGTTTTCTCGTCGAGTCCTTGCGGCAAGGCGAAGTGGCTTTGCCTGTCGGCCCTGTTGGCGAGCCCTTCGTCGATGTCGACGACATCGCCGATGCTGCCTTCGTTGCGCTGACCGAACCGGGTCATGTCGGCCAGCTCTATGAGTTGACCGGGCCGCGGCTGCTAAGCTTCGCCGACGCGGTTGCCGAGATCGCCAAGGCGACCGGCCGCGACATCCGCTATATCAAGATCTCGCATGACGAATTCACCGCCGCGACGGCGGCATACGAACTGCCGCCCGAAATCGCCTGGCTGCTCAACGAGCTGTTCACCGAAGTGCTTGACGGCCGCAACGAGACGCTGACCGACGGCGTCCAGCGTGTGCTCGGCCGCGCGCCGAAAGACTTTTCCGCCTACGCAAATGAAACCGCTGCAACCGGCATCTGGAGCAACTGAGATGATCAAGCTTCTTCCCACCCTCACCATCATCGCCGCCATCGGCTCGGGCGTCGTCGGCGGCGTGTTCTTCGCCTTTTCCAACTTTATCATGGCGGCGCTTGCCCGGCTGCCGGTCCCCCAAGGCATCGCAGCGATGAATTCGATCAACATCACGGTGATCACGCCCACCTTCATGACGGCGCTGTTCGGCACCGGCCTGCTCTGTCTGGTGCTTATCGCCGCCGTTCTCATGGGGTGGCGCCAGTCCGGCTCATACTGGCTGCTTGCCGGCGCCGTGATCTATTTGATCGGCAACCCGATCGTGACCATGGTCTTCAATGTGCCGCTCAACGATGCGCTCGCCGCCGTCGACCCGGCCAGCGCCAATGGCGCAGCCGTGTGGGCGAACCATCTGAATCAATGGGTGATGTGGAACCACGTCCGCACCATCACCGCCATCGTGTCGATGGCCTGCTTCATGTTCGCATTGCTCTGAAAAATGACACTTCGCAAACGCAAGGACCTCGCCTCAAGCGGGGTCCTTTTGCGTGTGACCCTTGCGGTCGGAATGACCGAGATCGCGGCCCGGATCGATGACGTCGCGCACCAGCTGCTTGAGCTTGGCGGCATCGGGAAAGCCGCCGTCGCGCTTGCGGTCCCAGACCAGCACATCGTTGCAGGAAACGGTGAAGATGCCGCCTGTGCCCGGCACCAGCGTCACTTCACCAAGATCCGTGCCGAAGGTGGAGAGCAGTTCCTGCGCCATCCAGCCGGCCCGCAACAGCCACTGGCACTGCGTGCAATAGGTGATGACCACGCGGGGCCTCTCCGGCACACTCATGTCTGGGCCTCCTGTATGCGCACCGTGGTATTTGCGAATCGATCGTGTATCGGGTCGTCGCCCAGAGCTATGGATATCGCAATCCAGACCGGCCAGATCAGCACCAAAACGAGGGCAGCGGATGCAACCACTATTTCCAGGCTGGAGTAATCCTGCACGCCACCGGGAGCGGTGCCCCAAGCCTGAAAAGCATACCAGCTTCCCGTCAGGACGATCGGTAATGCGCCGAGAAACTTGATAAGTTGCCGCCGAACAGCCTTTCTCGCCGGCAGGCCGACCCTATGTCTGTCGTCCTCATCATGTACAGTGAGCTCCGTGAGCCGCTTGCCGATTGATTGGCCGGACTTCAACTCCATAATGAGGAGATAAGACGCCAGAGCGATCAGCTCGAGGAAACCCAGGTCCAATGCTGCAGGCCTGAAATTCCCTTGCGAATCCAAATCGATCGAGATGGAGGAGGTTTCTCCAGGCTTTGAGCCCGGCGCCGTACCCACGCTCCATATGGCGACCGGCAAACCGAGTACTGATGTTCTACACACCTGCCAATCATAACGGGCAAGTGTCGGGGCACCGTGAACCGTACCCTCCTGGCATAGTTTCCAGTTCAGCCAAAAGCTGCCTTTTACGCCACCGTTGGTCAGCAGAAATAGAGCCCCTACGAGCAAATAGAGGGCGATCAGGATTACAAGGTAGTCGATGAGTGCAGCGAGAAACCGTCGCCATATGCCGGGCCGGCGAGGCCAGGCCACCGCATCGGCAAAACTTGCCTCTTTATAGTCGGTCATCGGCCCCCCCCTGATAACTGACTAATCTATAGGCAGGCCGCCGTCATACAGCAATATTCGCATCCGACTGTATTGCACGGACCTACGCCGCGCTGAGCTTGGCCATGGTCTCGTCGTCGACCTCGAAATTGGCGTAGACGCTCTGCACGTCGTCGTCGTCCTCGAGCGTTGCCACCAGTTTCATCAGCGATTGCGCCCGCTCTTCGTCGACCGGGACATTGTTCTGCGGCTGCCAGATCGGCTTCACCGATTCGGCCTCGCCAAGCGAGGCTTCCAGCGCCTTAGACACTTCGCCCATACTCTCGAACGCACAGTAGATGGTGTGGCCTTCCTCGTCGGACTCGACGTCATCGGCGCCGGCCTCGATCGCCGCGTCCATCACCTTGTCGGCGCTGCCGGCGGAGGCCGGATAGTAAATCTCGCCGGCGCGGTTCCACATGAACGACACCGAGCCGGTTTCACCAAGCGCACCGCCGGCTTTGGTGAAGGCGGCGCGCACATTCGAGGCCGAGCGGTTGCGGTTGTCGGTCAGCGCCTCGACGATCAGCGCCACGCCGCCTGGCCCATAGCCTTCATAGCGCACCGCTTCGTAATTCTCGGCATCGCCCATCGATGCCTTGTTGATGGCGCGCTGGATGTTGTCCTTCGGCATCGACACCGCCTTGGCGTTCTGGATGGCCAGGCGCAAACGCGGGTTCATCGACGGATCCGGTGTTCCGCTCTTGGCGGCGACGGTGATTTCGCGCGCCAGCTTGGAAAACATTTTCGACCGCACCGCATCTTGGCGGCCCTTGCGGTGCATGATGTTCTTGAACTGTGAATGGCCAGCCATGGCACCCCTGTCGTCTTAGGCTAAGAGCATCCCGAAACGAGGTGATCTCACCTCGTCTTCCGCGATACTCGAACTCAAATTTTCAGAGCCGTCCAAGGTGCAACGCGATGGATGCACGGCGTTCTCTGTCGGAATGGCCGGCTTATAGATAAATCGGCTCAATTCGTCCAGCCGCGCCGGTTCACCCCTCCAGATCGGACTTCAGCCGGTCGATAATGCTGAGCGCATGGCCGGCATACTGGCTGATCCAGCGGTCGTGGATGTGCTTGATCGGCAGCGCGTTGAGATGGTTCCAGCGCTCGCGCCCTTCGCGCTTTGCCACCACCAGTTCAGCTTCTTCCAGCACCTTGAGATGCAGCATGACGGTGCAGCGATCGATGTCGGGAAACGCCTCGCACAACATGCTGGTCGTCTGCGGCGCATCCTTCAGCCGATCCAGCAATTCGCGACGGCGCGGATGCGCCAACGCCTTGAAAACGTGATCGTCCGCGGTTTGGCTTGACATGTTATGTTTCTATAACATATCGTCGAGCCAATCAAGAAAGGAGCTGTGGATATGTCTCTTGGATTCAGAGTTTCCGGGCGCATCGGCAAACCGGTCGCAGAAGTCTTCGACGCAGTCGTCAATCCGGAGAAGCTCAGCGGCTACTTCACCACCATCGGCGGCGCCAGCGCCCCGCTGGAAGCCGGCATCGGTGTCGTCTGGTGGGGAAAAGTGCCGGTCGAGGTCGATGAAGTGGTCAAGGACAGCCGCATCGTGTTGCGCTGGGATGCCACAGATGCCGACGACAGGCCGGCCTACAAGACACGCATCGAGATGAACTTCGAGCCGCTGGACGATGGCGGCACCCTTGTGACCATTGCTGAATCCGGCTGGCCGGAAGGCGTGGTCGGCCTGCAGAAATCCTACCTCAATTGCGAGGGCTGGTCGCAGATGCTGGCCTGCATGAAGGCCTATGTCGAATACGGCATCAACCTGCGCGACGGCTACTACCGCGGCGAGATGAGGGGCGAGCCGGCCAACGAGACAAACAGATGAACCGCGCAACGGAGCCCGCAATGACCGCGAAAATGACAGGTGGAATCAACATCGCCATGAAAGTCCCGTCGCATCAGTACGAGGCGACGATCGCCTTCTATCGCGACGTCGTCGGCTTGAATCCATTCACCGCCAAGGCGCCGGCCATCGGCTTCGAGCTCGGCCCCAACCGTCTGTGGATCGACGAGGCGCCGATGCTGAGCCAGGCCGAAGTCTGGCTTGAGCTTTTCACCGACGATTCTGCAGCCATTGCGGATCATCTCGCCAAGGCCGGCGTCGTCCGTTGCGACGCGGTCGAGCCCCTGGGCGAAGGCTTTCGCGGCTTCTGGATCGCCAACCCGGCCAGCATCGTTCACATGGTGCGCGAGCCTGACGCCTGGTGAGCGCAAACCGGACAAGAAGGAGCATCGATGGAAATTCACAAAACGCCGACTGCCGAAGCCGGCATGCTGATTAAGCGGCCGGTCGACGAGGTCTTCGAGGCGATCGTCAACCCGGCCATCACCACGAAATTCTGGTTTACCCACAGCAGCGGCCGGCTGGATAGCGGCAAAGAGGTTCGCTGGGAGTGGCGCATGTACGGCGCCTCGGCGATGGTCAATGTCAGCGAGATCGTCGAGAACAAGAAGATCGTCATGCAATGGAGCGATCCGCCGACCACTGTGGTCTGGACATTCACGGAGATGCCCGGCGCCGAAACGCCTGACGGTGCGACCTTTCTTGAGGTCAGCAATTTCGGCTTCGCCGGCACCGCCGACGAGCAGGTCAAGCAGGCGGTCGGCTCGACCGACGGCTTCGCACTGGTGTTGGCTGGTGCCAAAGCATGGCTGGAACAGGGCCTGTCGCTTGGCCTGATCGGCGACCGTTATCCGAAGGGCGTGCCGGGGCGCTAGGATCGCCCCGATCGCCCAGCCTCAATGCCCACCGCTGGGTTTCTTCCTTCGCCGCGCCAGCATGTTGAGGCCCTCGACCAGGGCGGAAAAGCCCATCGCGGCGTAGATGTAGCCCTTCGGCACATGATAGCCCATGCCGTCGGCGATCAGCGTCATGCCGATCATCAGCAGGAAGCCCAGCGCCAGCATGACGATGCTCGGGTTCTTGGCGATGAAGTTGGCCAGCGGCCCGGCCGCCAGCATCATCACGCTCACCGCCACGATCACGGCGATGTACATGATGGCAATCTCGTCGGTCATGCCGACGGCGGTGATGATCGAATCGATCGAAAAGACGAGATCGAGCAGCAGGATCTGGAAGATGGCGCCGGCAAGCGAGATCTGCAGCGTCTCGCCCATCATCGTATCCTTGTGGTCGTCGGGATCGACGGTGTGGTGGATTTCCTTGGTCGCCTTCCAGACCAAGAACAGGCCGCCGGCAATCAGGATCAGGTCGCGCCAGGAAAAGCCATGGCCGAACGCTGTGAACACCGGCGTCGTCAGCTGCACGATGATGGAGATGGTTGCGAGCAGCACCAGCCGCATGATCAGCGCCGCCGAGATGCCGAGACGCCGGGCGCGGGCGCGCTGCGCTTCCGGCAATTTGTTGGTCAGGATCGAGATGAAGATCAGATTATCGATGCCGAGCACGACCTCGAGCACGATCAGCGTCAGCAACGCGACCCACGCGGTTGGATCGGCAACAAATTGAAAATGCGGCGCCAGGAACTCAACGAGCTGCATGGAGGTCGTCCCCTCTACGATCTAGAGCAGTTTCGTCGCCAGTTAGGTACTATATTCCACCATATCAATGTCACGACCAGAAGGATGGCGCGGTTTCTTCAAGCCGAGGCCCGCGGCGAAACGGCGCGATCTTTTCGGCCAGGCCCGTCCGGTCGGAAATGTCGACGCCGACGCCGGACAATGTCGCCGGTCCGGTCGCCGCCTCGAAGCGGCCTTTCGGCACTTTCGACAGGAAGCGGTTGAGCGGCTCTTCCTTGTCCATGCCGAGCGAGGAATCATAGTCGCCGCACATGCCGGCATCGGACATGTAGCCGGTGCCGCCGTTGAGGATCTGGTGGTCGGCCGTCGGCTGGTGCGTATGGGTGCCGATGACGAGGCTGGCGCGGCCGTCGACGAAATGCGCGAAGCACATTTTCTCCGAGGTCGCTTCGGCATGGAAGTCGATGACCACGGCATCGGCCTGCTCGCCCAGCGGACAGGCGGCCAGCTCGCGCTCGCCGGCCTGGAACGGATCGTCGAGCTCGGGATGCATGAACACCCGGCCCATGATGTTGGCGACCAGCACGCGCGCGCCGTTTTTGGCGATATAGACGCCGGAACCGCGCCCCGGCGTGCCCTTGGGGAAGTTGGACGGGCGCAAGAAGCGCTCCTCGCGCGGCGCGAAGACCAGTGCGTCGCGCTGGTCCCAGACATGGTTGCCGGTGGTGACGACATCCGCACCGGCGGCGATGGTGTCGCGAAAAATGTCTTCGGTGATGCCGAAGCCGCCGGCGGCGTTCTCGCCATTGACGATGACGAAGTCGAGTTTGAAATCCGAGATCAGGCCGGGCAGTTGTTCCCACACCGCCGTACGTCCCGATTTGCCCACCATGTCGCCGAGGAAGAGAAGTCTCATGCCCACTTCTATCCAGAGGCACGGACGCTAGGCAAGCGCTACCCGGGCGATTGGCGCTAACGCCGGCCGAAAGTACCACGCTGCTGTTGAGACGGCTTTGCGCTCGCGCCCGCGACGCGAACTGCCGAAGGCATCATCGGTGACGCCGGCGGTGCGGCGCGTCCGCGCAGCCAGAAGAACCAGACGTAGAAAACAGTGAACCCACCAGTAGCGGCCAGGAGCAACAGCCCGCCGCGCCAGCCCTTCATCGCCGCGGTATCGAGGATCGATGGATTGGCAGGGTTGTAATACAACTTCACCGCGTCGCCTTTGGACGCCGTGTAGAGGCCGATGTCCTTTCCCTTGCCGGACCACGTCATCGGTGCATCGTTCGCGACATAGGTGACAGCGACGTTGATGCCTTTCGCGGTGAGGCCATTACCCTGGGCTTCGCTGTAGGAACTGACATCCGTCACTGTGGCAACCGTCTGATGCCAGGCGAACTGGTGGTGCAGGGCCGTTCCGGAAATGTGCAATGCCATCGCGAACAGCGTTACCGCGATGAGGACGAACGGCATCAGCAGGAAGCGTGCGAAGACAAACATGGATGGCCGCCATCGGATCGGACTGTGTTGCCGGAATACTATCCGGCACGTCTTGGAAACGCGTTAAGCGGGATCGCGGTCTTTTAAGCGATATCGAAGCGGCGCAAACCGCTCTCGGTCAGTATTTCCGGGATGATGACGTCGTGCGCCTCATCCGGCACCAGACCCACCTCCTGGCAATCGAAGGCGATGCCGATCAGTCGTGGCGGCTGGCCCTTGTCGATCAGCCTGGCGATGGCGCGGTCGTAATAGCCGGCGCCATACCCGATGCGATGACCGCGGCTGTCGAAGGCCGCGAGCGGCACCAGCATCACCGCGGGATCGAGAACCTCGGCCTCCGCATGCGGACCGACCGTGCCAAAACCCATCTCGACCATCGGCGCGCCGCGCACCAGTTCGCGAAAGACTATGGTGGTCTTGTCGAGGATGGCCGGCAGGCAAAGCCTGGCCCCCTTCTCGCGCAAGGCGAACATCAGCGGCCTGACGTCGACTTCCGATCGCATCGGCCAGAAAGCTGAAACGATCTGACCCGGCTCGATGGCGAGGTGGTCGCGCGCCGTCTCGGCCATCTCAAGCGCGATCTCCACCCGCCGCAGTGGATCGAGCGCATCGCGACGGCCGAGTGCCTCGAGGCGCAACTGCTTTTTCAGGTCTTTGGGAGATGTCATGCGCGGACGATAGAAAAGGTCGGATCTGGGTGACGTTTCATGAGCGACGTTTTCTACCACATCATCCGCCAAACTGGGCGGATACAGGTAAGTGACGATCCACACAACCGGTGGAGAGAGCGATCCCGGGAACCTACAAAGTAGGTGGGCGCCGTATGAGAAAACCCACGGGTCTTCCCAGGGACAGCTCCCTAAGGATCGTTAAGGCCCCGGGGAAAATGTTCTCCTGCCGGGAAGCGCAGACCGCCAAGCCCAATATAGGCGGCTGGTCGGTCAAGCGCTAGTGACATGAGGTAGTGTCTCAGTTTGAAATTTGAAATATGCGAAAGCGCCTATCCGGGTTTGCCCGCATAGGCGGAAACGCCTATATGCTTAGCGGAAAGCATGGAGTGGTTGTGTGGCGATCCGTTGCCTTGTTAAAATTGAAAACGAAGCGTCGATGTGGACCTTCGCGTCAACGCCTGTGATAGGCGACTGGGTGCACATGCCATCCGGCGATAGTCTGGCCATCTACGCGGTAACCGAGATAACACATGTGCCGCAGCCGGCGGACGTGGAGAAGGTGCCGCTGGTGTTTGTCACTCTGGAAAGCACATAGGAGTAGCAATGCCAACCGGACCTAAAGGCCAGAAGCGCCCCGCCGACGTGATCGGCAACGCCGTCCGCGTCATGCGCATTGCCACTGGCGATGAAGACGACACCGTGATCGACGACGGCAAAGACCCCGCTGCAAAGGCGCTGGGCGCCAAGGGCGGGAAGAAGCGCGCCGAGAACATGACGCCAGAGCGGCGCGCTGAAATTGCCAAGAAGGCAGCGGAAAAGCGGTGGGCTAAGACTTAATTTCGAGTTTGCGGGCCGCCTTCACTCTCTTTTCGACTACCCTGATCGGCTCGGCAACCGGAAGGTTTTCCGGCATCGTTGAGCCGTTTTCGCGCATCACCTTCCGCACGTCCTGCGCAATCTTCTTATTGCGGTCTATGACCCGGTATTCGCCTTTGATGCCTTCTTTTTTGATGACGTCAGCGGCCATGTTCATCTGAAATTCGTTTGCCGACAATTCCAGCGGCCCGGCGTAGTCGAAGGGGTTGTCTTCCCGCTTCAAACCTTTTCGCGCCATCACATCGCGTCTCGGCATATCATAGAGGCCCTGATACCGGGCATCGTGAAACAGAGCTTGCTTCGAATTGGGGACGCCAGCTTCCTTCGCCACTCCGCTGACAGTGCGGAACGCGGTCGTCACTTTGTCCCGCAGATTCAGCCGCTTCTCATCCTGGGTCAGTGCGTCTTCTGCTTCCATGCGATGGGTCTGGACAACGAAGTAAGCCTGAGCGGCGGCGATCTCGGCTTTGCTCGGGTCGCCGTTCATGGCGATGAGACGGCACGCGGCGCGACTGAGGAAGTAATCCAAGCCTTCTCGTTTTCCGCCCCCTCCGAGTTCCATCATTTTGCTTGCACGAGCAATATGATGTGACGGATCAATCGTGTTAGCCGTGAATGAGGAGGCGGCACGCTCAATCACTGGCTCGAACTTATCCCATACAGGGTAACCCAACACTGGATGGATATCCCGGGCCATCCAGTATTCCTGCCCGTTCGAGCCTTCCTGTCTGAGCTTTTCCAGTCGGTCGATGGTGGATCGGTAGGCAGGAAGTTCCTCAATCGCTGTTTCCATGTCGAATCCTCTTGCGCGTGATGCGTCCCATCACATACCATCGTCACATACAGGAGTCGATGGCATGACGGAACGGAAGAAGATTGAAGAGCGCCTTCGCAAAAAAGAGCAGGAGGTCGCGTCCCTCGAAGAGAAGACCAAGGTAGCTCGCGTCTATGTTCAGGCGTTGCGGGACATCCTCAAAATGTTGGCCACCGACGGCGACGACAACAATACCGATGCGGAAACCGTGCTGCGCACCGGAAGCGCTGTCGCAGATGCGCGGCATGTGATCCTAAAGAAGCGAGCCCCTGTCCATATCAACGAGATACTGGAAGCGCTTGGCCGGGAAGCCACGCGGGAGGCCAAGGCATCGCTGACAAGCTCGCTCGCCGCATATGTTCGGCGCGGAGAGATTTTTACACGTCCAGCCCCGAACACGTTTGGATTGGCCGAACTAGGCCACGAAACAATCGAGGAGGAAGCGGCCGAGCCACCGCCGAACTTTGGAAGGCCAACGCCGCCTCGGCCATCACGACCACCGGAACCGGAACCGGACGAAGACATTCCGTTTTAAAGTGAACTTTTGATGCTTGACACTAAGCATAAAAGTTCACATATGAGGGGCATGAACAAGCTGCCCCTCAAAACCCGCGTCCAAATCCTCACCATGCTTTGCGAGGGTTCTTCGATGCGCTCTACCTCCCCCGTTGCCGACGTGTCGATCAACACGGTTTCAAAGCTGCTGGTCGATGCCGGCAAGTTCTGCGCCTATCTGCATGACAGTGAAGTCCGAAACGTGGCTTCCAAGCGCGTCCAGTGCGATGAAATCTGGTCGTTCGTCGGCGCGAAGGCCAAGAACGTTTCGGCCATGAAAGCCCCGGTTGAAGGCGCTGGCGACGTGTGGACGTGGACCGCTCTCGACAGCGACAGCAAGCTTATCATTTCCTGGCTCGTGGGCGGTCGCGATGGCGAATATGCACTGGCATTCATGGATGACGTGAAGGACCGTCTTGCAAACCGCGTCCAGCTTACGACCGACGGTCACCGCGCCTATCTCAATGCGGTCGAGGAAGCATTTGGAGCGGACATCGACTATGCGATGCTGATCAAGCAGTACGGCGAACCGGAAGGCAAGAAGACCTCGCCAGAGCGCCGCTATAGCCCCGCCGTCTGCACCGGCGCAACCAAGACGCGGATTGAAGGCAACCCGGACCCGATGCATGTCAGCACGTCGCATATCGAGCGCGCTAATCTCACCATGCGCATGGCAAACCGCCGCTTCACACGCCTGACCAATGCGTTCTCAAAGAAGTTCGAAAACCATGTCCACATGGTCGCGATTTACACGGTCTGGTACAACTTCATAAAAATGCACAAGACGCTGAAAATGACGCCGGCAATGGCGGCTGGCGTGTCACAAACTCTCTGGTCCATGGAAGATCTTTGCGAGAAGATGGACGCTGTTGCTCCGAAGCCGGGGAAACGTGGTCCTTATAAGAAGCAGGAACAGTGAGTTTCATGAAAGCGGAGTATAAGGGTCATAGGATTGTGGAAGCCGATAAACTCGCGTTCGATCTCTCTACATGGCGTCCGTCCGATCCAACTGATTTTTCGGTCACCATTGATTTCTATGCGGGAGAAGAGGGCAAAGAAGGCTCGGATGCTTTCACTGCCACGGTGTGTTCGCCGACATGGTTTCTTCGGTCCCACAAAGAAGCGGTATTTTCTGGTGAAAGCGTGATTTTCATGCGGACGTTCGATCACCTTCAACTGGAAAAATTTCTCATCGCTCGATGTGCTTCGGCTGAGGGCAATAGCTGGCATGAGATAGCCTTTGAGCTTTCGCGGGTCGGGCTATGGGAATTCGAATACAAGCTCTGAATTTCAAACTGAGACACTACCTGACATGAGCCGATGTTTCCATTTCGATCTCACACGCTTTGGTCGCAGCCGGCTCGCCCTTGCACAGGTCAAGCAGCGTCCTTACGCTCGCGCTGACCAACCGAGGAGCAAGTATGCGTTTCGAAGGCACGGCGGCCTATGTCGCCGACAAGGATCTAATGGTGGCGGTGAACGCCGCGATCGCGCTGGAGCGGCCGTTGCTGGTCAAGGGCGAGCCGGGCACCGGCAAGACCGAGCTTGCCCGCCAGGTGGCATCGGCGCTCGGCCTCGACCTGATCGAATGGCACGTCAAGTCGACCACCCGTGCGCAGCAGGGACTGTATGCATATGATGCTGTCTCGCGGCTGCGCGACAGCCAGCTTGGGGATGCCAGATTCAACGACATCAAAAACTACATCAAGCGCGGCAAGCTCTGGGACGCCTTCGCGGCCGGCAAGAAGGTCGTGCTGTTGATCGACGAGATCGACAAGGCCGATATCGAATTCCCCAACGACCTGCTGCAGGAACTCGATCGAATGGAGTTCTTCGTCTACGAAACCGGCGAAACGATCCGCGCCGCTGTGCGCCCCATCGTCATCATCACTTCCAACAACGAGAAGGAACTGCCCGACGCCTTCCTGCGCCGGTGCTTCTTCCACTACATCCGCTTTCCCGATGTCGACACGCTGCACAAAATCGTCGACGTGCACTATCCCGGCATAAAGCAGAATTTGGTGCGTGCTGCCCTGACCCAGTTCTACGAAATCCGCGACGTGCAGGGGTTGAAGAAGAAGCCGTCGACCTCCGAGGCGCTCGACTGGATCCGCCTGCTGGTCGCCGACGACATCGCACCCGAGGATCTGCGCGCCGACCCCAGGAACGCGCTGCCGAAACTGCACGGCGCGCTGCTGAAGAACGAGCAGGACGTGCATCTGTTTGAGCGCCTTGCTTTCATGGCCAGGCGGAAGGGATAAGGATCGGCGGGCGGGCTGAGCGCTATGAGCGAGCTTCGGCCGATCACTCGGCCGCCGCAAGCCCTGTCTCCTGCGGCGCGACGCGCTTCGGCCCGAAGATGACGAAGCCGATGACCGACAGGGCGAGAACGCCGATCCCGCAATAGAGCATGACCCAGCCGAAACCATTGACCAGCGCGGCATGCACGATGGCGCCGGATGGGTCGAGGGCTGCGAGCTTCGGCGTCCCCTGCGCAAGGCCCTCCAGATTGCCGGTGGCGACCCTTTCCGCCAGTGCCCGCAACTCATCCGGCTCCAAAGCCGCGCCGAGTGTGGCCCGCAGGTGGGAAACGATACCTTGCGTCAGCAGCAGGCCGAGCACCGCGATGTTGACAGCGAGCGTGATCAGGCGTGCGCTGATGTCGATGCCGGACGCCATGCCGGCACGATCCGGCGATACCGCGCCGGTCGTGGTATTGGTGGTCGGCGAATTGGTGAGACCGATGCCGATGCCGGCAATCAGCGTGCCGGGCAGCATGGTCAGCCAAGTGGCGCCCTCGAGCCTGGAGCCGATCCACATGGCGATGAAACCGATCCCTAGCGTCAGCAGACCGAGCGGGATGGCAATTCGTGCCTGATAGCGCGCGCGAATGCGCTCGGCGATCGGCGGCATCACCATGAAGGGCAGCGTGTAGACGAGCAACAGCAGGCCGGTCGTCGTGCTGTCGTAGCCGAGAACGCCGGAATAATAGATCGGCAGATAGATGATGAACGGCCAGTAGCTGAAATTCATGCCGATGGCGCCCATGATCGCGCCGGAAAACTGGCGGATGCGGAACACGGAGAAATCGAACATCGGATAGGGATTGACCCTCTCGGCGACAAGGAAAGCGATGAACGCAGCCACGGAGGCTGATATCACGCCGATGCGGGCGCTGGTCCCGAGATCCGCACCCTGCGTGATCAGATAGGAGAAGCCGAACACAGAAGCCGACAGCGTCAGCATGCCGGCCCAGTCAAGCTTCTGGGCGTTGTGATCGCGCGATTGCGTGACACCGGCGCCGATAAAGGCGAGCGCCAGGATCGCCAGCGGCACGTGGATGAGGAACACCCATTGCCAGTTCGACAGCGCCACGATCAAGCCACCGATGGCGGGCCCGAAACCGAGCCCGATGCCTGAGACGACGCTCCAGGCAACAAAAGCCTTGCCGCGTTCGCGGCCGTCCTGGAACTGGTGAGACAGCACGGCGACGCTGCAGGTCAGCATCGCGCCGCCGGCGAGGCCTTGCAGGAAGCGGGCGGCTATCAGCAGTGCAGCACTCGGAGCCAGGCCGCACAGCAGCGAGGCGAGGCCGAAGGCGACGGTGGTGATCACCATCACGCTCTTGCGGCCGAAACGGTCGGCCAATGTCCCTGTCGCCATCAGCACTGTCGTGCAGGCGATGGTGTAGGCATTCATGATCCACTGCAAATCCCTGAAATTGGCGGCGAGCACGCTTTCCAGTTTCGGCAGGATCACCGGCACGCTGGAGATTTCGAGCCCGAATAAGAGCGACGCCAGGCACACGCCGGTGAGCGCGATGGTGTTTCGTTGAATCGGCATATCGATCTCTTTCCATCCGAGCATGAGGCGCTCTTCAAACCGCGATTAGTTGAGATAGAGGAGACTTGATCATGAAAAAAGGCTATGCTCGGCTATATCAGAAATGACAAAACGGAATGATTAGCCAATGGAGTGCTGCGATGACCAGTCTTGATGTGGACGCCGTACGAACCTTTGTGATGGTGGCCGATCTGCAGAGCTTCACCCAGGCGGCCACGGCGCTGGGCAGCACCCAAGCGACAATCAGCGTCAAGCTGCGCCGTCTTGAGGAAAAGGTCGGCGCGCGATTGATCGAAAGAACGCCGCGCCGCGTCAGCCTGTCGGCACGAGGCGCCGTCTTCCTCCCCGCCGCGCGCGACTTCCTTGCCGCGCACGAGCGCGCCATGGCGGAGTTTGCGTCAGCACCGTGCCGGCTTGCGCTCGGCTTTGTCGATCATGCCGCCGGTCCGGCGCTGTCCATTCTGATTGCCCAGCTCCATGCGCACGATCCATCGCTGACGCTCAGTTTGAGGATCGATACCAGCACGGTGCTCAAGGAAGCTTTCGATCACGGCGAGCTCGATGCAGTCATCGTGCACCGCGAAGGCGACAGCCGTCCTGGCCGGACCTTGTCGCGCAACCACTATGGCTGGTTCGCAGCACCTTCCTTCGAGTGGCAGCGCGGAACGCCGTTGCGCCTCGCGCTCTTAAGCACCGTGTGCAACTGTCCGGATCGTGTGCGGGCGGTCGAGGCGCTGGACAAAGCAGGCATCGCCTGGGAGGAGGCCTTTGTCGGCGGCGGCGGCGCGGCCGTCAACATTGCGATATCGGCGGGCTTTGCCGTTTCGGCGCTGGCTCACTGCGTCGCTCCGCCCGGCCTGATCGAGGTTGGCCGCAAACTTGGTCTTCCATCGCTTGACCCTTCCGAAGTGGTGCTGCATTCGCACAATCTGGCGCCGCGCGCGCGTGACGCGCTGCAGATGCTGGCGACCGCATTTCGCGAGTACAATTCGCCGGTGGATTAGGCGATGGTGTTTCCGATCTGATTCCGCCGGAATCCGATAAGGCTTTGGAGGAACCGAAATGACCGAGATCACCGTCCGCCCGCTGGCGCTGGCCGACCATGCCGACTGGCGGCGGCTGTGGACTGCCTACCTCACCTTCTACGAGACCAAGCTGCCGGACGAGGTCTACGACATCACCTGGAAACGACTGTTCACGGAAGGTGAATTCGAACCGAAGGGGTTTATCGCCACGCTCGACGGCAAGGCGGTCGGCCTGACCCATTATCTCTATCACCGCTCCGGCTGGTCGAAGAAAAACAACTGCTACCTGCAGGACCTGTTCGCCGACCCTGATGTGCGCGGCAAGGGCATCGGTGCGGCCCTCATTGAAGCGGTCAAGCAGGAAGCCGGCAAGATCGGCGTCAAGAACGTCTATTGGATGACCCACGAAACCAACGCCACAGCGCGCAAGCTCTACGACCATGTCGCGCGGCGGACAGGGTTTATCGAGTATGATCTGCTATGATGCGAGCGCGATCGAAATAACGCGGAAGGAGCCGAATGATCCGCTATGTCGGAATCCTGGATGGCAGTGACGGCGTTTGGGGAGTGCGGATGCCCGATCTCGCCGGCTGCCACGGGGCCGGCGCAAACCCGGCTGAAGCGATAGCCGATGCCGCGTCGGCTATGCGCGAATGGGCGGAAGCCCGCATCGCAAAGCACTTGCCCATGCCCAACCCACGTACTGTGGCAAATCTTCTGCAATCCGGCGAAATCGACAGTGCCCGTGGCGACTCCGCCGTGACCGTTCGGCATAGATAACGGCAAACCATGTTCCTCCCCTTCTTTCTCGAACTAAAGGCCGCGCGCGTTCCCGTTTCGCTCAGGGAATATCTGTCGCTGCTGGAAGGGCTGGAGGCCGGGCTGGTCGACTATGACGTCGAGGGTTTTTACTACCTCGCCCGCGCCGCGCTTGTGAAGGACGAACGCCATATCGACCGCTTCGACCAGGTGTTTGCGCATGTCTTCAAGGGGATCGAGGCGCTCACCGGCCCCGATGCCGTCGGTGTCGCCAACATCCCTGAGGAATGGCTGCGCCGGCTCGCCGAAAAGCACCTGACCGAGGAAGAGAAGAAACTGATCGAGGCGCTCGGCGGTTTCGACAAGCTGATGGAGACACTGAAGCAGCGGCTGGAGGAGCAGAAAGGCCGCCACCAGGGCGGCTCGAAATGGATCGGCACCGGCGGCACTTCGCCTTTCGGCGCCTATGGCTACAATCCCGAAGGCGTGCGCATCGGCCAGCATGAAAGCCGCAATCGCCGTGCGGTGAAAGTCTGGGACAAGCGCGAGTTCAAAAATTTCGACGACGCCGTCGAGCTCGGCACCCGCAACATCAAGGTGGCGCTGAAGCGCCTGCGCCGCTGGGTGCGCGAGGGTGCGGAGGAAGAGTTCGACCTGCCCGGCACCATCCATGCCACCGCCGAGCACGGCTATCTCGATGTGCAGACGCGCCCCGAACGGCGCAACGCCGTGAAGCTCTTGATGTTCTTCGATGTCGGCGGCTCGATGGACGACCACATCAAAAGCGTCGAGGAGCTGTTTTCGGCCGCCCGCGCCGAATTCCGCCAGCTCGAATATTTTTACTTCCACAACTGCCTTTACGAGGGCGTCTGGAAGGACAACCGGCGCAGGCATGCCGAGACCATCCCGACCTTCGATCTGCTTCACAAATACGGCCCCGACTACAAGGTGATCGTCGTCGGCGATGCCTCGATGAGCCCTTACGAGATCGCGCATCCCGGCGGTTCGGTCGAGCATTGGAACCCGGAAGCCGGCAGTGTCTGGCTTGGCCGCCTCATCCAGCAATGGCCGAATGCGGTCTGGCTGAACCCCGAAAACCAGAAAAACTGGGGCTTCACCCATTCGATCGCGATGATCCGCGATCTCTTCGGCGGCCGCATGTTCCCGCTGACGCTGGCCGGGCTGGAAGCCGCGACCAAGCAGCTTTCACGCAAGCATTGAGGCTCGAGCACATCGCGACGCTGGCCGAACCTGTAACAAACGCCTATCTCTAAGCGAATATAGCTTGCAACCAACAACAAGCCGCCAAGGCTGAGGAGATCAAATGGACACCCACACCTACCCTGTCACCCGCACCGACGCCGAATGGCGCGCCCGCCTGACGCCGGAACAATATGCGGTCATGCGCGGCCATGGCACCGAACGGCCCGGAAGCTGCGCGCTGCTCTACGAAAAGCGCGCCGGCACCTTTTCCTGTGTCGGCTGCGACCAGCCGCTGTTCGAATCCAAGCTCAAGTTCGAGAGCGGCACCGGCTGGCCGAGCTTCAATGATCCGGTGCCCGGTTCGGTCGAAAACACCGTCGACCGCAGCTACGGCATGGTCCGCACCGAATGCCACTGCGCCCGCTGCGGCAGCCATCTCGGCCATGTCTTCGAGGACGGCCCGCCGCCGACCGGCCTGCGCTATTGCATCAACGGCGTGGCGCTGAAATTCGAGCCGGCGGCTTAAGCCGCGGCTTGACCACCATCTTCAAAGGGCGGCTTCGGCCGCCCTTTTTCGTGTCAATCTTCTCAGACAACCACCACCAGGATCAGCCAAAGCGTAGCCCCGAGCGTCATCAACGAAGCCTTGGCGCCACTGGATTTTTCCGTGGTTCGCCAGACGGCAAAGGTCAGAAAGATGTTGTAGGGCACGGGCGCGAAATGCACCGCCAGGACGACGGCGAGCGGCAGCTTCAAGCCGAGCAGAATGAGCGCGGCCACCGACGAGGTGATGTTGATCGCCGTGCCGACAAGGACTAGATCGCGCCAGAACAACCGCTCGACCGGAACCGCGCCTTGCCAGCGCGAGCCGAAGAAGGATCCGATGCTTTGCACCAACACCTGATAGCTATCCCTCTCTCAGCACGTCGGTGACGGCGCGCTCGAAGCGCGAGCATTCCGTCACCAGCCAGTCGGCCATGGCCGGCCAGTTGTCCTCGGCATAGCAGTTCACCCGCCACATCGAATTGATGCCGAGGGCCTCGCAGCTCTGCTCCGGCCTGAGCTTCAGCCTGTCTTCGATTGCCGGTTGGAACGGCTTCAGCCGCGACCAGACCCCGGTCGCGCCGAACTTCTCGTTACGGCCGAAAAAGACGCCAACTTGGCTTTGCGCCGGCGCGACATACATGGACAGGACCAGAGCGAAGTCGGGCAGCCCGCGCTGCCAGAACCAGGGTCCGCGCCGCGCCATGGAAGCGCGTTCCTCCGGATGCCGTTCGGCGAACAGCGCCCAGAAGCTGCGTTGGCGGAATTCAGAGGCGCGGCGGGCGCCGAAGTCGAATTCGCTCATGGTTCGATGCCCGTTCCAGCATCATTCCTTGGCCCGAGACTGTTTCGAAATTCGCTCTGGCGATATCAGCCGGAGTAGAATTTCCAGACAGCCTTACACCATGCCGAGCGCGGCCTTGTAGAGATCGAGGATGGTTTCCTCTTCCTGGCGCTCGGCCTGGTCCTTCTTGCGCAGCCGGATGATCGACCGCATCGCCTTGGTGTCGAAGCCGGTGCCCTTGGCCTCGGCGAACACTTCCTTGATGTCGTCGGCGATGGTCTTCTTTTCTTCCTCGAGCCGCTCGATGCGCTCGATGAAGGCGCGCAACTGGCCGGCGGCAACAGTCTGGCTGGTATCTGTGATGTCGTCGGCCATGTTTTTTCTCCGCTACTTTTTAAGCACCGCGATTCTGGCGCGGTAAATTGGGAGCGGGTTCGATGCCCGAGCAGGCGCGGCGGGTCAAGCCATTATCGATGCTCCATCAACGGCTGCTGCCAGCCGTCCCCAGTGTGATGGATCCGCGCGTCAGCCAAACGCGATCAACAGATCCTTCGCATCGATCTGATCGCCGGCCTTGACCAGCACTTCGGCCACTGTGCCGTCGCGCTCGGCATGCAGGGCCGTCTCCATCTTCATGGCTTCGATCGACAACAGCACGTCGCCGGCCTTGACCGCTTGGCCGGCGGCAACCGAAAGGGCGGAGACCACGCCCGGCATCGGCGCGCCGACATGTGCCTCGTTGCCGGGCTCGGCCTTGCGCCGAGCCTTGGCCGCCGAGGCGCCATGCGCCCTGTCCGGCACCCGGACACGGCGCGGCTGGCCGTTGAGCTCGAAGAACACGGTGACCATGCCCTTCTCATCGACGTCGCCGATCGCAAGGCAGCGCACCACAAGCGTCTTGCCTTTCTCGATGTCCAGGAAGATCTCGTCTTCGGACTTCATGCCGTAGAAATAGGTAGGCGTCGGCAGCACACTGACCGGCCCGTAGGTTTCCTGCGCGGCGGCGAAGTCGGTGAACACCTTCGGATACATCAGCCAGGAGGCGAATTCGTACTCCGAGAGCTTGCGCTCCAGCTTCTGCTCGATCTCCTTGCGGCTGGCCTTGAGGTCGGCTGGCTTGAGCAGCGAGCCCGGGCGCTCGGTGATCGGCTTGCTTTCCTTCAGTGCCTTCTTCTGCAGCTTCGCAGGCCAGCCGCCGGGCGACTGGCCGAGATCGCCGCGCAGCATCGAGACGACCGAGTCCGGGAAGGCGATGTCCTTGGCCGGGTTTTCGACGTCGGCAACGGTTAGATCCTGGCTCACCATCATCAGCGCCATGTCGCCGACCACCTTGGACGACGGCGTCACCTTGACGATGTCACCGAACATCAAATTGACGTCGTGATAGGCTTGTGCCACCTCGTGCCAACGCGTTTCCAGCCCGAGCGAACGCGCCTGCTCCTTGAGGTTGGTGAACTGGCCGCCCGGCATTTCGTGCAGATAGACTTCCGAGGCTGGCCCCTTGAGGTCGCTTTCGAAGGCGGCATACTGGTTGCGCACCGCTTCCCAGTAGAAGGAGATTTTGCGGATCCATTGCGGATCGAGGCCGGGATCGCGCTCGGTTCCCTTCAGCGCCTCGACGATCGAGCCCAGGCAAGGCTGCGAGGTGTTGCCGGAGAAGGAATCCATCGCCGCGTCGATGGCGTCGACGCCGCTTTCCACGCCGGCCAGCACCGTCGCCGCCGACAGGCCTGACGTGTCGTGGGTGTGGAAATGGATCGGCAGGTCGGTCGCCTCGCGCAGCGCCTTGAACAGCACGCGGGCGGCAGCCGGCTTCAAAAGCCCGGCCATGTCCTTGACGGCGATGATATGGGCGCCGGCGGCCTGCAATTCCTTCGCCAGCCCGACATAGTATTTAAGGTCGTATTTGGCGCGCGCCGGATCGAGGATGTCGCCGGTGTAGCAGATCGCCGCTTCGACCAGCTTGCCCTCGGCGCCCACCGCGTCCATGGCGACGCGCATATTCTCGACCCAGTTCAGGCAGTCGAATACGCGGAACAGGTCGACGCCGCCGGCCGCCGCATGGCTGACGAAATGTTGCACCACATTGTCGGGATAGTTGGTGTAGCCGACGCCGTTGGCGCCGCGCAGAAGCATCTGCAGCAAAAGGTTGGGGGCGGCTTCGCGCACTTTGCTCAGCCGCTCCCACGGATCCTCGGTCAGAAAGCGCATGGCGACGTCGAAAGTGGCGCCGCCCCAGCATTCCAGCGACAGCAGCCGCGGCAGCGCCCGCGCATATGTGCCGGCTATGCCGGCAATGTCATGCGTGCGCATACGGGTGGCGAGCAGCGACTGGTGGCCGTCGCGCATCGTCGTGTCGGTGACAAGCACCTCTTTTTGCTCACGCATCCAGGCAGCGAATTTCTCCGGCCCCAACGCGTCGAGCTTCTGCTTGCTGCCATCAGGCACGTTGCCGTTGAGATAGGGCACGACAGGCGCTGCCGCATCGGCCTTGGGCATCGGACGGCCGCGGGTTTCGGGATGGCCGTTGACGCTGACGTCGGCCAGATAGTTGAGCAGCTTGGTGGCGCGGTCCTGCCGCTTCACCTGCGCGAACAGCTCCGGCGTCGTGTCGATGAACCTGGTCGTATAGGAATTGTCGGCGAAGCGCGGGTGGTTGATGATTGCCTCGAGGAAGGTGAGGTTGGTCGCCACGCCGCGGATGCGGAACTCGCGCAAGGCCCGGTTCATGCGGGCGATCGCCTCGGCCGGTGTCGGCGCCCAGGCAGTCACCTTCTCCAGCAGCGGATCGTAGAAGCGGGTGATGACCGCGCCCGAATAGGCGGTGCCGCCGTCGAGGCGGATGCCGAAACCGGCGGCTTCGCGATAAGCGGTGATGCGGCCGTAGTCCGGAATGAAACTATGCTCCGGATCCTCGGTCGTGATGCGGCACTGCAGCGCATGACCGTTCAGCCTGATGTCGGCCTGCGCCGGCACGCCCGACTCTTTCGTGCCGATGGCAAAGCCGTCCAGTATGTGGATCTGCGCCTTGACGATGTCGATGCCGGTCACCTGCTCGGTCACGGTGTGCTCGACCTGGATGCGCGGATTGACCTCGATGAAGTAGAACTTGCCGGTGTCGGCGTCCTGCAGGAATTCCACCGTGCCGGCGCCGATATAGCTGGTCTCCCGCGCGATCTTGAGCGCATAGCCGCAAAGCTCCTGGCGCAATACCTCGCTGAGATAGGGCGCCGGCGCCCGTTCGACGACCTTCTGGTTGCGGCGCTGGATCGAGCAGTCGCGCTCGAACAGATGTACAGCGTTGCCATGCGTGTCGCCGAGCACCTGGACTTCGACATGGCGGGCGCGCTCGATCAGCTTTTCGAGATAGACCTCGTCCTTGCCGAAGGCGGCCTTGGCCTCGCGCTTGCCTTCCATCACCTCGCGGGCGAGGTCGGCTTCCGTGCGGATGGCGCGCATGCCGCGCCCGCCCCCGCCCCACGATGCCTTGAGCATCACCGGATAGCCGACTGTCTTGGCGAGCTGCTTGACTGCTTCCATGTCGTCCGGCAGCGGTTCGGTTGCCGGCACCACCGGCACGCCGACCTCGATGGCCAGATTGCGCGCGGCGACCTTGTTGCCGAGCCGGCGCATCGTGTCGGGCTTCGGCCCTATGAAAGTGATGCCGGCCTCGGCGCAGGCATCTGCGAATTCAGGGCTTTCCGACAGCAGGCCATAGCCCGGATGGATGGCGTCGGCGCCGGACAGCCTGGCGACGCGGATCACTTCCTCGATCGACAGATAGCTTTCGATCGGCCCCATGTCCCTGGCCAGATGCGGCCCGCGCCCGACCTGGTAGCTTTCATCGGCCTTGAACCGATGAAGCGAATATTTGTCCTCCTCGGCCCAGATCGCCACGGTTTTGAGGCCGAGCTCGTTGGCCGCGCGAAAGACGCGGATGGCAATTTCGGACCTGTTGGCGACGAGGATCTTCGTAATGGCCAAGGAAGGAGGCTCCGGACAGGGAGGGATGGGGCGGAGGCATGATTAACGCGAAAATGCTGCAGTGCAACCAAAATCGGGGAGAGATTAAACCGATTTAAATGGGATTCTAGCACCTCTGCTCGAAAAGCTGCGTGCGATTGGCGTCGCGAGGTGACGCTAATTGTCGTGCCCGCACAAATTCGACCCCGGCTAGCGGCTTATCCAGCCACCCTCGCTGCGCCCTGTCACCAAAGAAAAATGCCCGGCGCGAGCGCCGGGCATTCCATAGAGCTGTGTCCCGAATTACGACTTCGGGAACCAGGAGATCTTGCCGTCCGGACCCTTCTTCCATTCGTACATGATGTAGCCCGGGAGCTTCGGATCGCCCTTCGCGTCATAGGCGAGATCGCCCAGAACGGTCTTGAACGGACCCTTCTCGTGCAGCGCCTTGGCCACTTCCACGGGGTCGTTCGACTTGGCCACGGCAGCGGCCTCGGCGATCACCTGCATGGCGGCGTAGGAGTAGAGAGTGTAGGCTTCCGGCTCGAAGCCCTGAGCGCGGAACTTCTCGACCAGTGCCTTGTTCTCGGGGATCAGGCGCGGATCGGGACCGAAGGTGTTGAGCGTACCGATAACCGCATCGCCGGCGATCGCAGCCAGCTCGTCGGTGACGATGCCGTCGCCCGACATCAGGGTAGCCTTGAGGCCCTGGTCCGCCGACTGGCGGATGATCAGGCCGGCTTCGGTATGCAGGCCGCCCCAATAGATCAGGGTAACACCGGCGTCCTTCATCTTGGCAATCAGCGCCGAGAAGTCCTTGTCGCCGACATTGACGCCTTCGTACATGACTTCGGTCAGGCCGGCTGCGTTCATCGCCTTCTTGGTCTCGTCGGCAAGGCCCTGACCATAGGGGGTCTTGTCGTGGATGACGGCAACCTTGGCGTCCTTGAAGTTGGTCGCGATATAGCCGCCGGCGATGCCGCCCTGCTGGTCATCGCGTCCGCAGGTGCGGAACACGTTCCACAGGCCGCGCTCGGTGAATTTCGGGTTGGTCGCCGCCGGGGTTACTTCGACGATGTTGTTGTCGACGTAGACTTCCTGCGAAACCGGGATCGAGACGCCCGAGTTGAAGTGGCCGATCACGAACTTCACGCCGTCGCCGACGAACTTGTTGCCGACCGAAATGCCCTGCTTCGGATCGGAGACGTCGTCGCCGACTTCGAGCTTGATCTGCTCGCCGTTCATGCCGCCTGCGGCGTTGATGTCGGCAACGGCCGCTTCCGCACCCTTCTGCAGCTGCGCACCGAAGGCCGCATTCGGACCGGTGATCGGACCTGCGACGCCGACGATAACGTCAGCCCATGCATTGCCACCGAACGCGACAAGCGCGGTCAGGGCAACGGCGGACAAAAGTGATTTCTTCATTTAAACGCTCCCATTTACGAGGTGGGCGTGGATGAAACTTTCATGCGATGCCCACCCTTATCGCAGAAAGCGTACTTTGCCGATTTTCAGGCCCTTGTCACGCCGATTCATCCCCGGAACGGCGTTAATGATGAACGTCAACCTTTCGGTTTCCAGCTTAAGATCGAAGCCCGTTCGTAAAGCCAATTATACTGCGTCACCATCTGGTTCGTACGCGTGTATTGATAGCCGACAAACCCCAATATCATGAGCACGATTGTGTCCACGACATAGTATTGCAGCGAAAACATCGTGCCGCCGAACAAGGCATGATGGATGAACCTGATGCCGATGCCGAGGCCCAGCAGATAGGCGAACAGCGCCGGCAGGCTGCGCCATGTCTGGGCGCTGGCCTTGCCGGTCATCCATGCCGCCCAGCCGCCGAGCAGACAGGTGACGAAGAAGAACTGCCAGATGGAAGGTTCCTCGTGAAGAATGCCTTGCATGATGAAGACTCCCTAGCATGATCCCGAAAAGTTGCAGACTTTTCGGACAAAGGTCATGCGACAAACAAACAAGTTGGAGCGGAATACCGTATGCATACATTCCGCTCCAAAATCAGTGATGGCCGCCTTCGAGATAGGCCGCCCGCACTTCCGGATTGGCGAGCAATTCCTTGCCTGTGCCGCTCATGGTCACGTTGCCGTTGACCATGACATAGCCGCGCGTGGCGAGTTTGAGCGCGCCGAAGGCGTTCTGCTCGACCAGGAACACGGTCAGCCCTTGCGTGCGGTTCAGCTCGCGGATGGCATCGAAGATCTGCTTGACGATCAGCGGCGCCAGACCCAGCGACGGCTCGTCGAGCAGCAGCAGCTTCGGCCGCGCCATCAGCGCACGTCCGATCGACAGCATCTGCTGCTCGCCGCCCGACAGCGTGCCGCCGCGCTGGGCAATGCGCTCCTTGAGGCGCGGGAACAGCGCGAACACCTTCTCAGCATCTTCGTCATAGTGCTTGAGATTGTCGAGACCGGCGCCCATCTGCAGGTTTTCCATCACCGTCATGCGCGGGAAAATGCGCCTGCCTTCCGGCGACTGCGCAATGCGCATGCGGGCGATCTCGTGCGTCGGCATCTGGGTGATGTCGGTGCCGGCGAAAGTGATTGAGCCGGCACGGGCGCGCGGCGCACCGAAGATGGTCATCATCAGCGTCGACTTGCCGGCACCGTTCGCACCAATCAGCGCGACGATCTCGCCCTGGTTGACGTGGACATCGACGCCGTTCAGCGCCTTGATGTTGCCGTAGTAGGTCTCGACGCCCTTGATGTCGAGGAGCGTTGTCTCGGCCATCACTTACGCCCTCCGCGCGGCTTGCCTGTCGGGGATCTGGTGGCCGCCGGCTTGGACTTGGCCGATAGACGCTCGGACGGTGCTCTTGGCGCGGAGTTGGCTCTTGTATCGTATTGGGTGGCCTTTGAAGCTCCCTTCGACACTGTGACCCGCTCGCCCTGGCTGTGGCCGATCGTGTCGCTTACCGGGCCGGCGAGATAGGAAGACGATGTGCCTGGTCCGTGAGCCGAATCCGGCCCGATGTCCAGCTGCTCGATGACGTCTTCATCGCCGACCTCGGTCAGCACCGTCTCGACCTCCTCGTCGTCGACGCCGAGATAGGCGGCGATGACGCGCGGGTCGGTACGCACCGATTGCGGGCTGCCGTCGGAAATCTTGCGGCCATATTCAAGCACCACGACATGGTCGGAAATCTGCATGACCACCGACATGTCATGTTCGATCAGCAGGATCGAGGTACTGCTCTTGATGTCCATCAGCAGCGAATTCAGCGCAGCCGACTCCTTCGGATTGAGACCGGCCGCAGGCTCGTCGAGGCACAGAAGTTCGGGCCCTGTGCACATGGCGCGCGCAATCTCGAGGCGCCGCTGCGCGCCATAGGGCAGGTCGCCGGCCGGATCGTCGGCGCGATCGACAAGGTCGGCCTTCTCCAGCCAGTGCTTGGCAAGCTCCACCGATTCAGCCGAGGCTCTGCGGTAGCCGCCGATCCCGAACAGGCCCAGGATCGTGTAGCCGGATGCCTTCATCAGCTTGTTGTGCTGGGCAACCAGCAGATTCTCCAGCAGCGTCATGCCCGAGAACAGGCGGATGTTCTGGAAGGTGCGCGCCACCTTGGCGCGCGCCGGGATCTCATGATTGGGCAGCCGTTCGAGCAGGAAGCTCGAGCCGTCGGCCCGGTTGAGCGTAATCATGCCTTCCGACGGCTTGTAGAAGCCGGTGATGCAATTGAAGACGGTGGTCTTGCCGGCGCCATTGGGTCCGATCAGAGCGGTGATCTCGCCGCGCTTGGCCTGGAACGACAGGTCGCCGATGGCGATCAGGCCGCCGAACTTCATCGAAAGATGCTCGACCTGGAGGATGGCGTCTTTCATACCCGGATTGGTCTTCTGAATGGAGGTCGCGCTCATCAGCCGTGCCCTTCCTTGGTGAAGGAGGAGGAGACCGCTTTTCGTTCACTGAGGAAGGCCGTCGGTTCACGGCTGCCGACAAAGCCGCGCGGCTTCCACAGCATGACGATGACCATCGCCATGCCGAACAAAAGCATGCGGTAAAGCTCCGGGGTGAAATCTTTTCCGAAGACACTTTTCAGGAAATCGAGTTCGCGCAGCGCCTCGGTGCCGCCGATCATCACCAGCGCGGCGACCGCGATGCCGACCAGCGAGCCCATGCCGCCGAGCACCACGATGGCCAGGATGATCGCCGATTCGAGGAAGACGAACGATTCAGGGCTGACGAAGCCTTGCCGTGCGGCGAAGAAGGCGCCGGCAAAACCGCCGAACATGGCGCCGGTGGCAAAGGCGGTGAGCTTGGTGGTGGTGGTGTTGATGCCAAGCGAGCGGCAGGCAATCTCGTCCTCGCGCAGCGCCTCCCAGGCGCGGCCGACAGGCATGCGCCTGAGCCTGATGGTGACGAAGGCGGTCAGCAGCGCCAGCCCGAGAATGAGATAGTAGAGGAAGATCTTGTAGTAGGCGCTTGACTGGGCGATGTGCAGCACCTTGCCGATATAGTTCGGGTCGGTCGAATTAAACGTCATCAGGCCGAAGAAGGTGACCTTCGGGATGCCGGAGATGCCGGCCGAGCCGTTGGTGACTTCACGCCAGTTGATCAGCACCAGGCGGATGATCTCGCCGAAGGCCAGCGTCACGATCGCCAGGTAATCGCCACGAAGCCTGAGCACCGGAAAGCCGAGCATAACGCCCCAGAAGGCGGCCATGGCGCCGGCGGCGGGCAGCAGGATCCAGAACGACAGGCCGTATTGCGAACCGAGCAACGCATAGGCATAGGCGCCGACCGCGTAAAAGGCGACGTAGCCGAGATCGAGCAGGCCGGCGAGTCCGACGACGATGTTCAGCCCCCAGGCCAGCATCACATAGATCAGGATCTGGATGCCGAAATTGTCGACCCACTTCAACGAGCCCTGCAGGCCGCCGGTTATCGACCACGCGTAGATCGACAGCACCACGACGACGAGGATCGGGTATAGCACCAGCGCCGCAATCCCGAGCTTGGTGAAATTGGCGTGGATGAAGGAGCGGAAATAGAAGATCACGCAAGCGAGCGCGTAAATGACGGCCAATGCGCGCAGGAACTGAAGGTAGCCGGCCAGATCGGGTCCCACCAACACCGGCAGGGCGCTGCCGAACGCAACCAGGACAACCGCCAGCACGACGGCGACGATGAAGGCCGGAAGCAGGAAGAAGCGCGACGCGACGCTCGCCGGCAACAGGCCGGTGGCGACATTGGTGATCTTCTGATTGGCCATGAACGGCTGGCCATATGCAATGTAGAAGAAGCGGCCAAGCATGGTCAGCACGACCACGGTGATGAGCAGCAACCAGCGCTGCACCAGGATCAGCTGGTTGCTTATGTTCTGGTCGGTCTTCAGGCCGATGAAGAGAATGAACAACCCCAGCGAGATGGCGCCGGCATAGAACGCTTCGCGCAATGCACGCTGCACGGGGGAGGCGACGGTGTCGCGCTCCGAGGATACGGAAACCGCCATTGTCTCAGACCTTTTCGACTTCTGGCCGGCCCAAAATGCCGGAAGGCAGGAAGATCAGCACGATCGCCAGGATCGAGAACGCCGCGACGTCCTTGTAGTCGATCGAGAAATACGCCGACCACATGCTCTCGATGAAGCCGATCAAAAGCCCGCCAAGCACCGCGCCCGGCAGAGACCCGATGCCGCCGAGAACGGCCGCGGTGAAGGCCTTGACCCCCGGCACAAAGCCGTCGGAAAAGGCGATGACGCCGTAATACATCAGGAACAACGTGCCCGCGACGGCCGCAAGCGCTGCACCCATGATAAAGGTGATCGAGATCGTACGGTCGACATCGACACCGAGCAGCGCCGCCATCTTGCGGTCCTGCTCGCACGCCCTTTGCGCCCGGCCGAGGGAAGTCCTGTTGACCAGGTACCAGAACAGCGCCAGCAGCAGGGCGGTGACGACGACGATGATGATCTGCTTCAGCGACACGCTGATGCCGTTGATGTTGTAGACCTGGCTGACCATCGGCGGGATCGGCTTGTTGCGCGGGCCCTGCGTCACCTGGATGAAGTTCGACAGCGCGATCGACATGCCTATGGCGGTGATCAGCGGCGCCAGCCGGAACGAACCGCGCAGCGGCCGGTACGCCACCTTCTCGATCGTCCAGTTGTAGAGGCTGGTGAGCAGCATCGCCACGATCATCATGATCAGCAGCGCCAGGACGACCGGCACCGAATAGAACAAGGAGCCGAGGATGAGGAAGACGACGAGGGCGGCGAATGCCCCGACCATGAAAATGTCGCCGTGGGCGAAGTTGATCATGCCGATGATGCCGTAGACCATCGTGTAGCCGATTGCGATCAGCCCATAGATCGATCCCAGCGTCAGCCCATTGATAAGCTGCTGGACAAAGTACTGCATGTGTACATGGCTCCCCTGGAATGTCGCCCATGCAGACGCATTCCTTTTCGTATTTCCCCTAGTCGTAAAGTTTCGAGCCCGGATTGCAACGTGATTTTTCAAACGTCGAGCGTGTTTTGCCGGCACGCCTTCCGATTGCCCGTTTTTTTGCTCCCGACCCCTGGACTATCGCGGACCCTATCATTGGCATAACGCAATGTCTTTGACGATTCAGCTGGACCAGCGACCTCATTTCGAAGAAATCCCGGTCAAAATTAGGTGATGAGACGAATCTTTGCGTTGTTGGCGGGCTTCGTTTTTTAGCCACATTCCGTACTGACCAGCTGCAACATGGGTTACTTCCCGACTATGGCGGTGGATGCCTCGCCCAACGCGCTAACCTTTCGCTGACTGGTTTCGCCAAGAGGTCCCGCTCTGGGTCCAAGTCTTGGGTCTCGGTGGATGATCGGCAGCCTACCGTATCACTTAACCACAAAACCGTGCGCGAACGGATCGCGGTCGTCGATGAAGATGGTGTTCAGGCCGGTCATCCGCGCCCAGCCGCCGATCGAGGGAATGATGGCCGGCTTGCCGGCGACGGTGACGTCCTTTTCGACCTTGCCCTCGAACAGCGAACCGATGATCGATTCATGGACGAAGCTGTCGCCTGCCTTGAGCTTTCCCTTGGCATGAAGCTGCGCCATGCGCGCCGAGGTGCCGGTGCCGCAAGGTGAACGGTCGATGGCCTTGTCGCCATAGAAGACGGCGTTGCGCGCATCCGCGCCCGCTACCGTCGGCTTGCCCGTCCACAGCATGTGGGACAGCCGGTTGATGCCGGGGTTTTCCGGATGCACGAACGAGTACTTCTCGTTGAGCCGCTGCCGCACCACGGGGCTCCAGGCGATGAAATCGCTGGCGGAATAATCAGCGATGTCGCGAAAATTCGCCTGCGGCTCGACGATTGCGTAGAAATTGCCGCCATAGGCGACATCGACAGTGATCTCGCCAAGCTGCGGGCAGTCGACCGTCAGTCCCTCGGCATAAAGGAAGGACGGCACATTCGTGATGCGCACCTCCTCGACATAGTCGCCGACTTGTTTGTATTCGGCGATAACCAGCCCGGCCGGTGTGTCGAGCCGGAGCACGCCGGGTGTCTTCGGCTTGATCAGCCCATGTTCGATGGCCATCGTCACCGTGCCGATCGTGCCGTGGCCGCACATCGGCAGGCAGCCCGACGTCTCGATGAACAGGATGGCTATGTCGCAATCCTCGCGCGTCGGCGGATAGAGGATCGAGCCCGACATGACATCGTGGCCGCGCGGCTCGAACATCAGCCCGGTGCGGATCCAGTCATACTCCGCCAGGAAATGCGCCCGCCGCTCCATCATCGTCGACCCCTGAAGCAAAGGGCCGCCGCCGGCGACCAGCCGCACCGGATTGCCGCAGGTATGGCCGTCGATGCAAAAGAAGGATTTTTTGGCCATGATTTCCTCGAACTCAAAACCGTTGCGGGCTGAAGGGAGCAAGATCGATCGGCGAAGTTTGCCCGAGAACAAGATTGCGGATCAAGCGGCCGGTGGCCGCCGCCTGGGTCAGGCCGAGATGGCCATGGCCGAAGGCGTAGACAACGTTGGGCGCGGTTCGCGCCGTGCCGATCACCGGCAGCGAATCCGGCAGCGACGGGCGATAGCCCATCCATTCGCGGCCACCTGACGCGTCCAGCCCCGGAAGGAACTGTCTGGCTTTTTCCAGCATGGCCTTCGAGCGCGCAAAATTCGGCGGCCGGTCGAGACCGCCCAACTCGACGGCGCCGCCGACGCGCAAGCCCGTGTCGAGTGGCGTGATGACGAAGCCATGGCCGGAAAAGATCAGCATCCGCTGCACGTCGAAAGCGGTCTTCGGCAGTGTGGTGTTGTAGCCGCGCTCGGTTTCGAGCGGGATGGTGTCGCCAAGCGCCTTCGCCAGCCGATGCGACCATGCCCCGGCGGCCACGACAAGATGTCTTGCCTGCCTGGTCGTGCCGTCGGTCAGCGCCAGCGTCGCGCCATCAGGATTGGCGGCGACGCGCTCTATGCGCGCCTTTTCGAAACGCGCGCCCAACCCTTCGGCATAGGCCCACACCCCCTTGCCGAGCAGTTTCGGATCGGCGACGGTCTTCCAGCCCGGCACGAAGGTGCCCTTGATGAAGCGCGGCGACAGTCCCGGCTGCAGCCGCGCCAGTTCGTCGCCTTCGACATGGCGAAAGCCGATGCCGAAGCGCTCGCGCGCCGCCCAGCCCGGCAGCCCGGCCTGAAATTCGGCCTCGCTTTCATAAAGCTCCAGCGAGCCGTCCTCGCGCAGCATCAGCCGCGTGCCGGAACGGTCGAGCAGGCCCATCCATTCAGCCTCGGCGAGCTTCATCATGCCTGCCTGAGCAGCAAGGCTCGCCTCATATTTTTCTGGTGCGCCAGCGCGCCAGAAGCGCAACAGCCAAGGCAACAGCTTCGGCAAGTAGGCCGGCGGGATGCTGAGTGGCCCGAGCGGATCGGCAAGCCATTTCGGCAAGTGCCTCATCATGCCCTTATGCGCCAGCGGCAGCACGTCGGAGAAGGCGAAGGCGGCGGCATTGCCGGAGCTCGTCTCCTCGCAGATGCCGGTGCGGTCGAAGACCGTGACGCTGCGCCCGGCCTCGGCCAGCATGGCCGCCGCGCAGATGCCGACAATGCCGCCACCGACAATGGCGATATCTACCCCTTCTCCCCGTTCACGGGGGTGAGGAGTGGTCCGCGAAGCGGTGGAAAAGCCGACTGCTTGGCTTTCCGAACGACGAACGCCCGGAGCGCCAGCGAAGGGCTGCGGGGCCCGAAGGGCGGATGAGGGGCGGCGGCCCTCCTCTGTGTCCCTGGAATTTCCTTGCACGTCGGCGCTGCCCCTCATCTGGCTGCCGCCATCTTCTCCCCGTGCACGTGCACGGGGAGAAGAAAGCCTTCAGAACTGCGGCAGCTTCGGCCGTACCGCCAGCGCGTCCTTGACGATCTTCTCGACCGCTTTGCGGCGCTCGCCCGACAGCGGCTGGCGCGGCATGCGCACGCGGTCATTTGTGTCGATCGCGAGCACTTCGGCAAGCTTGATGTTTTGGACCAGATAGGTCGAGACATCGAGATCGAGCAGCGGCCGGAACCAGCGGTAGATCGAAAGCGCCTCCTCGCGGCGGCCCTGCTTCATCAGCTGGTAGATGGCGACGGTCTCGCGCGGGAAGGCGACGACCAGACCCGCCACCCAGCCGATGGCGCCCACCGACAGCGCCTCGAAGGCGAGATTGTCGACGCCGGTGAACAGATCGTAGCGGTCGCCGAAGCGGTTGATGATCTCTGTCGAGCGGCGGATGTCGTCGGAGGACTCCTTGATGGCGACGAAGCGCTTGTCGGCGGCCAGTTCCTCCATCTGGTCGACGGTGACGTCGACGCGGTAGGCGAGGCGGTTGGAGTAGATCATCACCGGCAGGTCGCCGGCCTGAGCGACGGCGCGCAAGGCGGCGACCGTCTCTTCCGGGTTGGTGTGATAGATCGGGCTCGGCACCACCATCAGCCCGTTGGCGCCTTCCCGGCTCGCGCGCTTTGCGATGCTCGCCGCCTCGCGGGTGCCTGCCTCGTTGACCGTCAGCAGAACCGGCTTGCTGCCGGCAACTTTCTGGGCGGTCTTCAGCACCTCGATTTTTTCGTCATGCGACAGCATCGGGCCTTCGCCGAGCGAACCGCAGACGATGATGCCGTCGCAACCGGCCTCCATCTGCAAAGCAAAGCAGCGCTCCATCTCGGCATGGTCGAGGCGGTCGTCATCAGTAAACTTGGTCGTGACGGCGGGGAAAACTCCGGTCCACATGATCGTCTCTCCATCTGATATATCAGCCGTATATCTGTTGGAAGACCGGCTGTCAACGCGGACTCCGTTGTGATATATGGAAGATATATCAGGAGCCCACCTTTGATATCCAGTGAGACAGCATACCCCGAGCCGGCTGCCGCGAAGGCCTACCATGTACTCGAGCATATGATCGTGACGTTGGAACTGGCGCCGGCGAGCTTTGTCACCGAAGGCGCCCTCATCGAGAAGCTGGCGCTAGGACGCACGCCGGTGCGCGAAGCGATCCAGCGCCTCGCCTGGGAAGGACTGCTCGATGTCAGGCCACGCGCCGGCATCGCCATTGCCCCGCTTCATCCCGGCGACTGGCTGCGCGTGCTGGATGCCAGGCGCGGCGTCGAGGTGGTGCTGGCGCGCTCGGCCGCCCGCTTCGTCACCCGCGAGGCCGCCGACCTGTTTCATGAGGCAGCCCTTGCCATGCAGAAGGCCGTCATCTCGGGCAATGTGCTGGCCTTCATCCAGGCCGACAAGGCGCTCGACGAGGCCTTGGCGATGGCCGCCGACAACCCGTTTGCGGCCCGTCTGGCCGCGCCCCTGCAGACCCACAGCCGCCGCTTCTGGTTCCGCTACAAGGCCGACACAGGACTGGCCGAATCGGCTGAGCACCACGTCGCGCTAATCCGCTCGATCCTGGCTGGTGACGAAGAGGCTGCCGCCAAGGACGCCAAACGCCTTATGGCACTGCTGCGCGGCCATGCCGAAGTGGCCGCCACACGCTGAACTCCGTCTTTGCTCCAGACTTCCGACCGGTCTTTTATCAGGTGCCCGGCAAGACTGCTGCCATAGCCGCCCCGTCCCAGCCTTCGCCAGCCGTGATGATGCAGCTTTGGCCGTGTGTGTCGGTGGCCAGGATGGTCCAGGTGCCCTGGTCGGAGACGAATATCTCAAGCACCACATTTGGGTTCACCAGGCCACGTGCGGCTTGGCTTTCGTGGAACTTCTCGCCGAGCGCCTTGACCAGGTCGGTCCGCGCCGCGCATTGATCGGCTTTGGCCTCGGCGATGCCGGACATCGCGAACACCGCAAAGAACATCGCCGCCACAAGACGTCGTGTCATCTGACACCTCCTTGCGCCAGACGAGAACCCCGGCTGCAACCGGCGCTATTTTGATGGCCTGCACCACGGCAGGAATGCAATTTAAGGCAGATGACAGGCTCTTGGTTCCATCGCTTTAACGTGATGGCCAATGTCGGTTTCGTACAAAGAAAGGCCCGGGACGTTGAACCCGGGCCTTCTTGCCGATCTTCGAAATCGTCCGGTCAGTTCATCGTCGGGATGACGAACTCGGCACCGTCCTTGACGCCGGAGGGCCAGCGCGAGGTCACCGTCTTGGTCTTGGTGTAGAAGCGGAACGCGTCCGGGCCGTGCTGGTTGAGGTCGCCGAAGGACGACGCCTTCCAGCCGCCGAACGTGTAGTAAGCGATCGGAACCGGGATCGGCACGTTGATGCCGACCATGCCGACCTGGACGCGCGAAGCAAAATCACGAGCAGCATCCCCGTCACGGGTGAAGATGGCGACGCCATTGCCCATCTCATGATCGTTGGCGAGCTTGATGGCGCTCTCATAGGTCGGCGCACGCACCACCGACAGCACCGGGCCAAAAATCTCTTCCTTGTAGATGCGCATGTCAGCGGTCACATTGTCGAACAGGCAGCCGCCCATATAGTAGCCATCCTCGTAGCCCTGCATGGAGAAGCCGCGGCCATCGACGACCAGCTTGGCGCCTTCCTTGACGCCGGTGTCGACATAACCCTTGACGCGTTCCAATGCCTGCGCCGTCACCAGCGGGCCGAAATCGGCGGACGAATCCGTCGACGGGCCGACCTTGAGGCTTTCGACACGCGGGATCAGCTTTTCCATCAGCCGGTTGGCGGTGTCGTTGCCGACGGGAACGGCAACCGAGATCGCCATGCAGCGCTCGCCGGCCGAGCCGTAGCCCGCGCCGATCAGCGCGTCGACGGTCTGGTCCATGTCGGCATCGGGCATGATGATCATGTGGTTCTTGGCGCCGCCGAAGCACTGCACGCGTTTTCCCGCCGCCGTGCCGCGCGAATAGATGTAATGCGCGATCGGCGTCGAGCCGACAAAGCCGATAGCCTTGATATCAGGATCGTCGAGGATGGCGTCGACGACATCCTTGTCGCCATTGACGACGTTGAGAACGCCAGCCGGCAGGCCAGCCTCGAGGAACAGTTCGGCGATGCGCATCGGCACGCCAGGGTCACGCTCGGAAGGCTTCAGGATAAAGGCGTTGCCGCAGGCCAGCGCCGGGGCAATCTTCCACAACGGGATCATCGCCGGGAAATTGAACGGGGTGATGCCGGCAACGACGCCAAGCGGCTGGCGCATCGAATAGACATCGATGCCGGGGCCGGCGCCGTCGGTGAACTCGCCCTTCATCATGTGAGGCGCACCGATGCAGACTTCGACCACTTCGAGGCCGCGCTGGATGTCGCCCTTGGCGTCGGCGATGGTCTTGCCGTGCTCGCGCGCCAGGAGATCGGCCAGTTCGTCATAGTCGCGGGCAACCAGTTCAAGAAACTTCATCAGCACGCGCACACGCCGCTGCGGGTTGGTCGCAGCCCATTTGATCTGTGCTTCCTTGGCATTCAGGACAGCCGCACGCAGTTCCGCCGGCGAAGCCAGCGCCACCGTGCCGCGCACCGAGCCGTCCATGGGCTGCATGACGTCCTGCTTGCGCCCGCTGGTCCCGGCGACATGCTTGCCGCCGATGAAATGACCGTATTCGATCATGGTTTCTCTCCCTGAGTTTGTGATGAAGCATTCAACGCCTTTGCAGGCGCGAAGGCAACGCGAGGGGAAACGCAACCGTTGTGCAAGAAATAGACAACGAAGGACGAGTGTGCATTAATTGCCGCAAATTACAGATTGCTGAAAGGCCCGAAGGTTGCGCTCCGTCACACCCCCCTCTGTCCTGCCGGACATCTCCCCCGCAAGGGGGGAGATCAGATGTGGCTGCCGCCTTCGCAAATCTTCAACGCACCAAAAGAGACGCAGGTGGCGGAGCTGCCAATCTCCCTCCTTGCGGGGGAGATGGCCGGCAGGCCAGAGGGGGGTGGGCGGGAACACCGCGTTCGCCGCTAGCCCGGACCACCCCCATGAACTGGGATGACGTCCGCATCTTCCTCGCCGTGGCCCGCGCCGGGCAGATCCTTGGCGCCGCCAAGCGGCTGGAACTCAATCACGCCACCGTCTCGCGCCGCATCGCAGCGCTTGAGGATGCGTTACGGACAAAACTGTTTCGCCGGCTTACCACCGGCAGCGAGCTGACGCCGGCCGGCCAGCGCTTTCTCGACATTGCCGAGCGCATGGAAGCCGACATGATCGCCGCGCGCTCCGCCGTGTCGGGCGAAGGCGACGATATCTCAGGCACGGTGCGCATCGGCGCGCCCGACGGGTTTGGCGTTGCATTCCTCGCCACGCGTCTTGGCGCGCTGACCGCGCTGCACCGCGAACTCACCATCCAGCTGGTGCCGGTGCCGCGTTCCTTCTCGCTGTCGCGGCGCGAGGCCGACATCGCCATCACCGTCGAGCGGCCGAGCGAAGGCAGGCTGGTGGCGGGAAAGCTGGTCGACTACACGCTCGGCCTGTTTGCCTCGCGCGACTATGCACAGGCGCACGGCTTACCCGAGACCGCTGCCGAACTCGGCCACCATACGCTGATCGGCTACGTCCCAGACCTGATCGTCAGCCCTTCGCTCGACTATGCGGCGGAGTTCAGCCCGGACTGGCGCACCAGCTTCGCCATCTCCTCAGCGCTGGGCCAGGCCGAAGCGGTGCGGTCGGGCGCCGGCATCGGCATCTTGCACACCTTTGTCGCCCGCTCGATGCCGGAGCTGATCCCCGTCAACATCGTGACGCCGATCCGCCGCGCCTACTGGCTGGTCTATCATGAATCGGTCCGGCCGCTGCGCCGCGTGCAGATCGTCGCCAACTTCATCACCAAGGCGGTCGAGAGAGAGCGCGGGCTGTTTGTCTGATGGCCGCGCCGCCTTGCCTTCGCCACAAAATCGGCCAGTGTGGCAACAAGCGCGATGTCGCCTATCATTAAGGATTGGCTGCGCCGGGTGGGACACTTTTTTGCAAAGCTGGTGCGGATCAAAATGCGAGCGGTGCTCGCCATCTTGCCGCTTGTCGCGCTTTCCGCCTGCGCCAATCCATGGACCGAAGTTCCGGAAGCCGAACTGCCCAAGCCGGTCCGCATCGCAATGGCCCGCCCGTCGCCTTTCGTCTTCGGCAATTATTGCGGTCCCGGCACCCGCACCGGCGACCTCTCGGCTCGCCCTGTCAATCGCCTCGACAGCGCCTGCCAAATCCATGACGCCTGCTACATCGCGCGCCATAATCATTGCGACTGCGACGGCGCGCTCGTCGCCTCGGCAAAGGCGATCCGTGATGACAAGACAGCGCCGAAAAAGGAGCGCGGCGAGGCCGAGCTTTTGATCGCCACTTTCGCACTTCCCGTCTGCAAGGTCTTTCCGCAAGGCTTTATGCCGCCGCGCGATCCGGCTGAACTGAAGACGATGAACGGTGCGACCGGATGAACCGCGCCATCTGCCTGGCCTTGGCCGGGCTGGGGCTGGCGGCCCTTGCCGGTTGCGCCGCCCCGATCCGGCACAGCTGCGATTTCTTTCCCGATGCGAAGGATTGCGGCCGGCCGTCGCTATCGGCCGACACGCCGGGACCGCAGACTGCAGCAGCAGCGTTTTTCGGCGATGCCGGCGCCCGCGACTATGAAAGGCAGTTTCTGGCGCTGCTCGCCCACAACCAGATCGGCGCCATCGACAGGGCGAACGGCACCGGTCCGTTCGGCCATGACCGCCACGCCATCGCCAACCGCGATTTCCAGGCCACCTACCGGACGCTGGAACGGCTGGCGAAACCGGTCACCGCCGAACAGATGCCGGCAGAGGGCAAGCCCGGCGAAGGCCATTTTGACGGCCGCTGGCGGGTGTCGCGGCAGACGCTCTATGTCGACGCCGCCGCGCGGCCCTCCGCGCCAAAGACGTTCAGCTTTTCCGGCCTGCAGGCGCGCTCGGTCGAGATCGTGATGCGCCAGGCGGGAAAGCAGCCGGTTGAGATATCGGGCGTCTGCGACGGTGCGCTGGCGTTTCGCGCCGGCGGTGGCTCGCGCAGCGTGGCGAGCGGCGCCGCCTTCCGGCTCCGCCTGTCGGCCGGGCAAACCGTCTCCATGTTCCCCAGATTTGACCTGAACCGCTGCAGCCTCAAGCTCAGTTCCAGCCTGGCGCCGGCAGGCGCCCCGCTCACCATCCTGCGCGAAGAGGTTGCCTATCCGGCGATAGCCGCGCTCGACAGCCGCTACGAGCGTTGTCCAGTGCCCGATCCATCCGGCCTGGATAAGCTTGCCAGCGTCTTTTACGCCGGCCGCTGGCTGTCGCAGACCTGTTCGCTGCCGCTCGGGTCACCGCGCCTGTTACGCAAGTCGCGCGACGGCTTCAACGCCAAGGTCGAAGCGCTGCTCGGCGCGCCTTTACCCGACAGCGCCTTCGACAAGGCCGACCCCGAACTGCCGCTCGATTTCTCGCGCGCGCCGAAACTCAAGCTGGTCTATCTGTCGTCGCTGGAGTTCAAGGCCGATTTTTCCGGCCGCGTCATCGAGCGGCTGATCCGCCATCACGCAGGCCTCGGCACCAAAGTGCGCATCATGGTCACAGACGTGCTGGAGCGCGACAAGGACGACGCGCTGCTGCACCGGCTGGCGGCGGATTATCCCAATGTCGAGTTGCAGGAATATCGCTGGCGGGCCGACCACGGCGCGCCGGTCGACGAGCAGCTGTCGCAGCTGCACAAGACCCATCACGTCAAGATGCTGGCGACACTTGCCGAGGATTCCGCCCGCTCGCGCGTCATCATCGGCGGCCGCAACATTCATGACGGCTTCCTGTTCCACAAGCCGATCGACTTGTCGCGCCACCCGAACCTGGAGCAATACGGCAAGACCGACGGCCTCTCGCTCAACTACTATTCGAACTGGAGCGATTTCGACATCGAGTTTGCCGACCCGGCCACGGTCGAAACGCTGGCCGCGCATCTCTCGACATTGTGGCTGCGCGACGCCGACGCCAACATCGCAAGACCCTTCTCCATTCCGGTGCGCTCCGACAGCCGGCGCCCGCCGGGCACGGTGCGCCATTTCATTTCCGTGCCCTACGAGGACAACCATGCGCTCGAGACCTATTTCGTCGAGCTGATCGACACTGCCCGGCACCATATCGAGATCGTCAATCCCTACCTTAATCTGACGCCGAAGCTCAGCCTGGCCATCGAGCGGGCGCTGGCGCGCGGCGTCAGGATCGACATTGTCGGCCGCATCGACCTCAAGGGCGATATTGGCGGCAAGCTGCTGACCGCGCTCAACAAGCTGTTCGTCGAGAAATATGGCGACCGCATCAACATCCGCGAATTCAAGGCGCCCGATGTCGTGCTGCACTCCAAGATCATGATGATCGACGAAAGGCTGGTGACGATCTCGTCGGTCAATCTCAACAACCGCAGTTTCTTCCACGATCTGGAGAACGGCATGACGGTGCTCGACCCTGCCTTCTACGCCAGGATGCAGCCGGTCTATGACGACTATGTCGCCCATTCGAACCCGGTATCGACCAAGGTGACGATACCGTGGGCCTACCGATGGCTGTTCTCGAAGGGTTGGGTGAAGGAGGCGTTTTGAGGGGCTGGCGAGGCTGAAGGAATGCCGTTCTGTAGCGATCCTTTACACCCCTCTGTCCGGTAGGACAGAGGGGGTGCTGGCCCGCCAGCTTTAAAAAGCACCCCTACCTCAAATACCGCTCCGGCCCCAGCTCCCGCACATCGATATCAGGCACCTTGCTGGAGATGATGTCGGACAGCACCTTGGCCGAGCCGCAGGCCATGGTCCAGCCAAGCGTGCCGTGCCCGGTGTTGAGATAGAGGTTGGAGAACTCGGTGCGGCCGACCAGCGGCGGCCCGTCCGGCGTCATCGGCCGCAGCCCGCACCAGAAGGACGCCGCCTTGAGGTCGCCGCCATCCGGGAACAGATCGCCGACCGAATGTTCGAGGGTGCGCCGGCGCGATTCGTGCAGCCTGAGATCGAAGCCGGAAATCTCCGCCGTGCCGCCGACGCGGATGCGGTCGCCGAGCCTGGTGATCGCCACCTTGTAGGTTTCGTCCATTACCGTCGACACCGGGGCGGCGACCGCGTCCTTGATCGGAACGGTGATCGAATAGCCCTTGACCGGATAGACCGGGATCGGGCGCCTGAGCAGGCGCATGAAGCGCGCCGAATAGCTGCCCAGCGCCAGCACATAAGCGTCGGCGGCGCGCGAGCGCTGGTCGGTGCCGACGCTGACGATGCGATTGCGGTTCTTGGAGAAGCGCCGGATCTGCGTGCCGTACTCGAACGTGACGCCGCGCGCCACGCAGAGCTCGGCCAGCCGATCGGTGAACATCTTGCAGTCGCCAGTTTCGTCGCCGGGCAATCTCAGCCCGCCGACAAACTTTTCCCGCACGCCGGCCAGCGCCGGCTCGGCCCCAATGCAGCCTTCGGGATCGAGCAACTCGTAGGGAACGCCATATTTCTTCAGCACCTCGACATCGCCGCCGGTGCCGTCGAGCTGCTTTTGCGTGCGAAACAGCTGCAGCGTGCCCTTGGTCCGCTCGTCATAGGCGATGCCGGTCGCCTCGCGCAGCGCCTTCAGCGTGTCGCGGCTGTATTCGGCGAGCGGCACCATGCGCGCCTTGTTGATGGCGTAGCGATCCGCGGTGCAATTGCGCAGCATCTTGATGAGCCATGTCCACATATACGGATCGAAGGCCGGCCGCACCACCAGCGGGCCGTGCTTCATCAACAGCCACTTGATTGCCTTCAGCGGAATGCCGGGGCCGGCCCAGGGCGAAGCATAGCCCGGCGAGATCTCGCCGGCATTGGCGAAGCTGGTTTCCAGCGCCGGCCCTTTCTGGCGGTCGAACACCGTCACCTCGTGGCCGGCCTCAGCGAGATAATAGGCAGTGGTGACCCCGATAACGCCGCCGCCCAACACGAAGATCTTCATCGCATCACTCTCCACGACGACTTCCGTCAGAGGGCCGCCGCCTCCTGTCTGCCGGATTCTGCGGCGTCCGCCAAGGGGCGGCGTGTCGCGGCTCTATTCGTTGATATAGCGGCGGTGGAAGCGGGGGCCGAGACTGGTCAGGATTTCATAACCGATCGTGCCGGCATGGCCGGCGGCGTCATCGACGCTCTGCGAGGGGCCCAGGAGTTCGACAAGGTCGCCCTCGCGCAGCCGGCCGGCCGGCAGGGCCGAGATGTCGAGTATGATCGAATCCATCGACACCCGCCCGACAAAGGGCAGTCGCACGCCGTCGAGCCAGGCAGCCGAAGCCGCGCGCCGGTGCCAGCCATCGGCATAGCCGAGCGAGATCGTGGCCGCGCGCAAGGGACCGCTGGCCAGAAACGCATGTCCGTAGCCGACGCCCGCGCCCTTATCGATGCCGCGTGTCTGGATGATCTTTGCCTCGAGCCGCACCACCGGCAGCATCGGGTTCGCCTCATCAGGCGTCGGATTGATGCCGTAGAGCGCAGCGCCAGGACGCGCGAGGTCGTACTGATAGCGCGGCCCAAGAAAGATGCCGGAGGAATTGTCGAGCGACGCCGGCGCCTTGGGCAGCATTTTGCGCAGCCGTTCGAACTCTTTGAGCTGCGCGTCATTGGCCGGATTGCCCGGCTCGTCGGCGCGGGCCAGATGGCTCATGACGAGGACGACATCGACGCCGGCGAAAGCATCGGCCGTAAGCGCCTCGACCTCTGCCGGCGCCATGCCCAGCCGCGACATGCCGCTGTCGACCTGGATGGCGGCCTTGAGCTTGCGGCCGGCCTTTTGGCCTGCCTCGCTCCACGCCTTCAGTTGCCCGGTGCTGTTGATGACGGGAACAAGGTCGGCGGCCACCGCTTCAGGTTCCGAGCCCGGCGGCAGGCCGTTCAGCACATGGATTTCCAGCTTCGGTCCGAGTGCGTCGCGCAGCGCGACACCCTCGGTGAGATGCGCGACAAAGAAGCTGTCGCAGCCTTCGGCAACCAGTGCCGCCGCCACTTGCCGCGCGCCGAGCCCGTAACCGTCGGCCTTGACGACGCCGGCGCAGCGCGCGCCGCCGAGCTTTGCCTTCAGCCGCCGGTAATTCTCCCTGACCGCGCCGAGATCGATGGTGAGAATGGCGCCGGCCGCCGCTTCGCTGATGGTATCTTTGGCTTTATGCATCGCAGATCCGACGAAGTCGGCGCTGCCCCTCATTGTCCTGCCGGATATTTCTCCCCGGCCCTGTACGGGGAGTTGAAGAGCGGTCCGCGTAAGGCGGACGAAAAGCCAACTGCTTGGCTTTTCGAGTGACGAAAGCCGGCAGGCAGGTGAGGGGCAGCCCATACGCTGCGCTAAGAGGCCATTGCCCGGCGTCGTTCATATGGATCTCGTGGCTGCGGGTGTCCCGATCAATAAAGCACGAATCAGGTGCCGTGCGAACCGTCACATCCAGCTAGGCAAGATGACGGAACGTCGCCACCACATCCTCATAGACGTTGCGTTTGAACGGCACTATCAGATCGGGCAGGTCCTGCATTGGCCGCCATGCCCATTCATCGAATTCGGCGGTGTGGCCGCCGGGCGGCGGATTGATCTGGATCTCGCTGGCCTCGCCGTGAAAGCGGTAGGCGAACCATTTCTGCGTCTGGCCGCGATAACGCCCCTTGAGGGCTATGCCGACCAGATCGGGCGGCAGGTCGTAATTGATCCAGTGCGGCGCCTCGGCCAGCAGCGTGACCGAGCGCATGCCGGTCTCTTCATAGAGCTCGCGCCCGGCCGCCTGCAGCGGCTCCTCGCCCTCGTCGATGCCGCCTTGCGGCATCTGCCAGAGCTGCGTGGTGCCGGCGAATTCGCTGTCCGGCTCGGCGATGCGGTGCCCGACCCAGACCAGCCCGTCGCCATTGAGGATCATCAGCCCGACACAGGGGCGGTATGGCAGCGTCTTGGGGTCGACAGGTTTCTTCGTCATGATCAGCCTTTTTCCGGGTCGATGGCCACCGCCGAGATCGGCACGATCTCGATGCCGCGCTTTTTTGCTTCGACCACCCAGGACGCCACGGTATCGACGGTGAGGTCGAAGGCCGAGCCGATGCCGACGGCGGAGCCTTTGGCACGCGCGGTCGCTTCCAGCGCGTCGAGCTTTTTCAGGATGGCGCCGCGGTCCTGCACGGCGTCGATTGCCGTATCGCCGGCGACGAACGGCACACCGTCCTTCAAGGCGAGATCGGACGCCAGGCTCCGCGCGGACGAGCCGTCATCGACATAGGCAAGGCCGCGCTTGCCAAGCTCGGCCATGAACGGCCCCATCGCCGTCGCGTCGGCCGAAAAGCGCGCCCCCATATAGTTCATGACGCCGGTATAGTTGGTGGTCCGCGACAGCGCCCAGCGCAGATTCTTCAGATTGTCGTCCGGGCTTGCCGCCACCGTCAGCGTGTTGCGGCCGGGATTGACGTTGGGATAGTCGAACGGTTCGAGCGGCACCTGCATGACCACCTCATGCCCGCTCTGCCGTGCCGCCTGCATCCAGCGGCCGATGCTGTTGCCTTGCGGCGCAAAAGCCAGCGTCACTTCGGCCGGCAGCTTGGCGATCGCGGCCTGCGTGCCGGTCTGCGACACGGCAAGCCCGCCGATGACGATTGCCACTCGAGCGCCACGCGAACCCGACCACGGCCGCGCATAGACATCGAACGGCCGCCGGCCGTCAGCGGCGCGAACCGGCAACGGGCCGGTGTCGCTGGCCTCGATCAGCGCCCTGTCGGGGATATGCGCGATCTTCAGGTTCTGGCCGATCGTCGACGGGTCGTGGATGACGATGGCTGCATTGGGCGGGCCATCACCCTCCTGGGACTGCACATGGATGATCTGCGGACCGCTGGCCTTGGGCGTTTCCGCCTTCGGCGCTGCCGCCGTCGCTTGAGCAGTGGGCGCTGCGGCCGCGGGCTCGGCCGCCGCCGTCACCTTCGGCGTCGAGAGCGCGATTGCTTCCGGTTTGCGGAACGGCTTCTCGCGCAGCGCGATCGCACCGGAGATGCCGACCGCGGCCAGCACGACCAGCGTCGCCGCGACGGCGCCAGCGCTGATCCCGCGCGACGCGGCACGCGGTCGGACGGTCTGTCCGAGCGGGCGTTCGATGTCCTTGCCGACGTCAGCCAAGCCGCATCCCCCGGGCGCGTGATCAGCGAAATCTTTTCGCCATGCGCAGATCCAAAACTGACGGCGCGTCCCCTGCGCCTTTTGAGGCGCAGCGCCCAGCGGTCCCCGAATCAAACTGCCGGAACCTCACGGTCCCGGCAGCATTGCATCGCTTCGATTGGGCAGCCAGAGCTACCAGTCGATTTTACTGGTTGAGCACTGCCTTCTCCGGATTCGGCGGGAATGCCGGATCGGTCTTCTGGCCGCGCAGCAGCTGTTCGGCATAGATCAGCTGCAGATCGTCCTTCGGATCCGGCGGCACATAGGCAGCCGAGCCCGAGCCGGTATCGCTCTCGTCGGCGCCCTTGATATGGCCCTTGAGGTCCGATTCGCCGCGCGTCAGGTCCCTGCCCTGCAGTTCGGGCGGCAGCGGCTGGTCGACCTTGATGTCGGGCGTGATGCCCTTGCCCTGGATCGACTTGCCGGACGGCGTGTAATAGAGCGCCGTCGTCAGGCGCAGCGCGCCGTTCTCGCCAAGCGGGATGATGGTCTGCACCGAGCCCTTGCCGAAGGACTGCGTGCCGACCACTGTCGCGCGGCGCAGGTCCTGCAGCGCGCCGGCGACGATCTCGGAGGCGCTGGCCGAACCGCCATTGACGAGCACGATCAGCGGCTTGGCGCCGATGTCGTCGCCTGCCTTGGCGTCGAAGCGTGTGACGTCCTTCGGGTCGCGGCCGCGGGTCGAGACGATCTCGCCACGGTCGAGGAAGGCGTCGGACACGCTCACCGCCTGGTCGAGCAGGCCGCCCGGGTTGAGCCTGAGATCGAGCACATAGCCCTTGAGCTTGTCGTTCGGCACCTGCTTCTTGATGGTGTCGATGGCGTTCTCGAGGTCGTCATAGGTCTTTTCGGTGAAGGAGGTGATCTTCATGTAGCCGATGTCGTTCTCGACCCGGAACTTGACCGCCTTGACCTTGATGATGTCACGCACCACCGTCAGCTCGATCGGCTTGTCGGCGCCTTGGCGCAGGATGGTCAGCTTGATCGGTGTATTGACCAGGCCGCGCATCTTTTCGACCGCATCGTTGAGCGTCAGGCCGCGAACCTCTTGGCCGTCGATCTTGGCGATATAGTCGCCGGCCAGCACGCCTGCCTTGGCAGCCGGGGTGTCGTCGATCGGCGTGATCACCTTGACCAGATCGTTCTCCATGGTGACCTCGATGCCAAGGCCGCCGAACTCACCCTTGGTCTGCACACGCATGTCCTGCGCCTGCTCGGCATTCATGTAGGAGGAGTGCGGGTCGAGCGAGGTGAGCATGCCGTTGATGGCGTTTTCGACCAGCGACTTGTCGTCCGGCGGCGTCACATACTGCGCCCGCACGCGCTCGAAGATGTCGCCGAAGATCGCCAGTTGCTTATAGGTCTCGGAGCCTGCAGCGTTCGCCGTCGAGCCGGGCGCGCCATAGACCAGGCTCATCGCTGACGCGCCCATCAGCGCACCGGCAATAAGAAGCGACAGTTTCCGCATCATTTCACGTCCTTCCAGAGAAGCGGTCCGCCCACCATGGGGTCGGATCGACGGGTTTTCCATCCTTGCGGAACTCGACATAGAGTTCCGGCGTGGCATTTCCATTCTTCGAGGCCGAGGTGCTTGCCACCCGGGCCTCTCCCATCGCGCCGACCGGCTCTCCTGCGAGCACCGACTGGCCAGACGCGACGCTGATTCTGCTCATCCCCGCCAGGACGACATGATAGCCGTCTCCCGCATTGAGGATCAAGAGTTGACCATAGGAGCGAAAAGGCCCCGCATAAAGCACATTTCCGTCCGCCGGTGCCGTGACGATGGCTCCCGATTGTGTCGCAACCATGTCGCCGAGCATCACCGCGCCGTTACCGTCATCGGCCCCGAAACGCAGCTTGATCTTGCCGGTGACCGGCAGCGAGACTTGTCCCTGAAGTGCCGAAAACGGCGCGGCGGCGGTGAGGCGGTTGCCTTCCGGCACGGGCAGCGAAGCCAGCTCCGTCGACGCGGTTGTGCCTGCATCGGCGTTATCGGCGTCCGGCTTATCGCTGTCGGCCGCTTTCTGTTCGCCTGCCTTGACGGCATCCGCCGCCTTGCGGCTCTTGTCGGCTTCAAGCGAAGCGATCAGCTCTTTCAGGCTGCCGGCCTTGGCCGCAAGCGCCTGGGACCGCTGCTTTTCAGCGGCCATCGCCGTCCAGGTGTCCGCCTCGAGCTTCTGCTTGGCTTCGAGCAGCATGGAGAGGCGTTTCTTTTCCGCCGTCTGCTCGCCGACCGCCGCCGTCAGCCGCGTCCGCTCGGCCTCGATCGAGGCCGTCACCCGGGTCTGTTCCCTGAGGTCGGCCAGCAATTTGTCGGTCTGCTGGCGCAGTTCGGGCACCACTGCGCCGAGCAGGATGGCGCTGCGCACCGACGACAGTGCGTCTTCCGGCTTGACCAGGATCGCCGGCGGCGGATTGAGCCCCATGCGCTGCAGCGCCCCCAGCACCTCGGCCAGCACGTCGCGCCGCGCCGCCAGCGAGACACGGATCTTCTGTTCCTCGCCCTTCAGTCCTTCGAGCCTGGCGCCGATATCCTCGATGTCCTGGCCGAGCTTCTGCTCGGTCATAGCCGACTGGATAAGCGCCGCGGTGATCGAGGCATGGTCCTTCTTGACCGAAGCAATGTCGGCGGCGAGCTTGGCCAGCCGTTCGGACGACAGCGTGATCTCGGCCGACACCTTCTCATATTCGGCACGGCTCAGATCGGGGTCGGGCGCCACGTCCAGCGTATTTTCGGCCCGTGCAAGCCCGAGCGACAGCAAAACCACCGCCGCAGCGATGCCGCAGCGCGCGTGCCGGAAGCCCGTTCGTGATTTCCCGTTGTCAGCCATTGAAGCCCGACTCTATGCGTGGCTTCGTTAACGAACCATCAACCATGATCGAACCGAAGCCTAGCACAAAACAGCCGCGCATTGGGGCGGAAATCCGGACGATTGACCCTCGACCCACTGATTTACGAACGGTGGTAGGGATGTCCCGAAAGAATCGTTGCCGCCCGATAGAGCTGCTCGCCCAGCATGACACGCACCAGTTGGTGCGGCCAGGTCGCCGCGCCGAACGAGACCATCAGCTCAGCCTGATCGCGAATCGACTGGTCGTGCCCGTCGGCGCCGCCAATGGCGATGACCAACGCCTTGCGTCCGCCATCGCGCAGCTGGCCGATACGGCTGGCGAAATCGTCTGAGGACAGGTTTTTGCCGCGTTCGTCGAGCAGGAACAGCGCCGTGCCCGGCTGCAGCTGTGCCTGCAGCTTCTGGCCTTCCTCGCGGCGGCGCTCATTGGCGTTCTGGGCTCGTCCCTCGGCGATCTCGGCGACACCAGAGAATTCGAACCCGATCGCCGGGCCGCTCTTGGCGAAACGCTCGAAATAGCGGTCGGCGAGCTCTCTCTCGGGGCCGGCCTTCATCCGGCCCACGGCATGAACTGCTATCTTCATCCCTGCCTCGGCGAGCTTTCAATCCATGTCGCACCCAGGATGGTTACGACATGAGACGAAGCTCAGTGCAAGGTCTCTTCCTCGAGGTCCGGCGCCTGCCACATCTTTTCAAGATTGTAGAATTCGCGGACTTCTGGGCGGAAGACATGGACGATGATGTCGCCTGAATCGATCAGGACCCAGTCGGCGCCGGACAGCCCCTCGACGCGCGCCGTGCCGAGACCGGCATCCTTGAGCGCCTTGAGCAGGTGGTCGGCGACAGCCGAGACATGACGGTGCGACCGGCCCGACGCGATGACCATATAGTCGCCGAGGCTCGATTTCCGCTGAATGTCGATTGAGACAATATTTTCGGCCTTGGAGTCTTCCAGACTGGCAAGGACTGTCTTGATGGCACGGGACACGGCGTCATCTACGCTGATCCTGGCCGGCGAAGGCATGATGTCAACCTTCTTCCGCAATGCTGTTCTCAGTGTATTTCCTTTCGCAGCAAGAACAACCAAATCACCCACGAAATCAGGTGACACCCTATAGATAGGCAGAGTTCCCTTGCAGTTTCAAGACGGGAGGCCCTGCCACCGCGAACGCAGTGCACGACTTCCGGTTCCGGAGCCTTGAGAAAAATCGGAACCCATGGCCGCGGCAGGGGTTATCGACACACCCCCCAAACGGATTTTCCTGATGCCAATCGACCCCCAGAACACGCTGCTCACCGTGCAGGCTGGCCTTGCGCAACTCAGCACACTGATCGTTTCCTATTCCTTCTCCGCCATAGGCGCCATCATCCTGCTGGTCGTCGGCTATCTCGTCGCCGGGCTCGCAGAACGATCGATCTCAGCCGGCCTCGGCCATATCCATGGTTTCGACGCGACGCTGCGCCATTTCTTCTCGAAGATCGTGCGCTACGCCATCCTGATCCTGGTGGTCATCATGGTGCTCGGCCAGTTCGGCGTTCAGACGGCCTCGATCATCGCCGCCATCGGCGCCATCGGGCTGGCAATCGGCCTGGCGCTGCAAGGCACGCTGCAGAACATCGCCGCAGGCATCATGCTTCTGGCGCTCAGGCCATTCCGCATCGGCGAATATGTCGAGGTCGGCGCCATTTCCGGCACCGTCGAGGAAATCGGCCTGTTCGCCACCAAGCTCCGCACGACAGACGGCGTCTATGTGCTGGCGCCCAATTCGACGCTGTGGAACCAGCCGGTGCGCAATTTTACCCGCAACGGTGTGCGCCGCGGAGACATCACGCTGAGCATCGGCTCCTGGAACGACATCGACCTGGCGCAGAAAACCATGCTGGGCGTTGCCGGCGGCGAGCGCCGCGTCAAGCGAGAGCCGGCGCCGATCGCCTTCGTCGCCACGGTGGGCGATGCCAGCGTCGCCATCACCTTGCGCTACTGGACCACGGCGGCGGATTTCTTCGCCACCCAGATCGATCTCACCAAACGCGTCAAGCAGGCGTTCGACGCCGAAGCCATTTCGGTTCCCGCACCTCCGCCGGAGGCTCGACAGGAAACTGCCGCCACCAGGCAGTAGGAGCTGTGAAACCGTTCAGCGCTTATCTTCCGGGGCGTAGGCGAGCTCCACCGGCAGCGGCGCCTGCGCCGACATCGGCGCGAAACTGCTGGTCTCCGTAGCGGGGACGGCGCGCGTGGTGGCCACTCGCCACAGCACGAACAGGCAGAAGACAGTGGCGATGACGATGGCCACATAAATGAAGGCCTGCGTGCCATAGACAGCCGACAGGGCCGTCACGATACCCGGCACGATGAACCCCGACAGCGACCAGGCAAACAGCAACGAACTCGACAGCGCCACCATGTCGTCCTTGCCGGCGCGGTCGGCGGCATGCGCGCTGGCCAGCGAATAGATCGATTCCGAGGCGCCGTCCCAGACGATGTAGATCACCACGAGCACCATCAGCGCGCCGCCGTCGAAGCCGATGGCCAGAATACCGGCGACGATGGCCAGTGCCGCAGCGCCGGCCAGCACGTAACGGCGATCGGTACGGTCGGAAATCCAGCCGAGCGGTATCTGCAGGATCAGCGTGCCGACGGGCATCGCCGACAAAAGCAGCGCCACATCGGCCTGGCTATAGCCTTTGGCCGTGGCATGGATCGGTGCGAACCCGGCGATCGCCATCGACAGACCGCCGACGGCCAGCATGCCGGCCACCCCGACCGGCGAGATCCGCCAGGCGCGGCCAAGCGCCACGGAGGCTGCGCGAGGTGGCGGCGGTTGAGCCAACCGCGTCATGCCGACCGGCAGGATCGACACTGCGGTGAAGGCAATGTCGATCAGCGGCGCCTGCGCCGTCGCGATGTCGACCGCCGCCAGCAGGGCATAGCCGACGCCAAGTCCGGCGACATAGGCGACGTAAAACACCGCCATCACCCGGCCGCGAATGGCGTTTGCGACGGCATCGTTGAGCCAGCTCTGGGCGACGATGAACAGGCCGCATATTGCAAAACCGTAAAGCGCGCGCGCCGCGATCCACAGCAGCGGGTAGGTGCCGGCGCCAATGGCAGCATTCGACAGCGCTATCAGCGCCGACAGCACCATGAAGGCGCGGGCGTGCCCGACGCGGCGCACCAGCGGCCCGGTCAGGATACAGCCGGCAAGTCCGCCGGCAGACAGGCCGGTGATGATCAGCCCGGCCCAGGTCGGATCGAAGCGCTCGACGCCAAGCCGGACCGGGATATAGGCGAACATCAACCCGTTGCCGACCGCGATCAGCGCCATCGACACGATTACGCTGGCAATGGCGATCACGGGCCCCGGCGGGGCGCCATGATTGGGGCCGATGTCGGTCTGGTTCACTGAAGTGGCCATATCCGGCGCAGCATCGCCCAGCCAATCGCGAAAGGCCGCCGTAAAAGCGACATCGGCGATCTGGTCTTACGGAGTTACCCCTTGGCTTGCTGGCGAATAGCACTCGATGACAGCGACGAACGCGGGCCGTGAATAAAAGTCCAGGCCGGCGCCTTCATGCGGGCGAGCCGGGGCGCGTCACCCTCGTCGACGCGGGCATAGTCGAAGGTCTTGGCCACGACCGAGGACAGGAAGGACAGCGTCGCGCCCGGGCGGTCGATGACCGCGATGGGGAAGGTCATGACGATCTGGCGCCAGCGCTGCCAACGGTGGAAATCGCGGAGTGAGTCGGCGCCCATGATCCAGACGAAGTCGACGCCGGGATTGCGTGCCTTGACCAGCGCCAGCGTGTCGGCGGTGAAGCGAATATGATACGCCGCCTCGAAGGCGGTGACCTTGATCTTCGGGTTCTTGGCGATCTGCTCCGACTGGAGCAGCCGGTCGCTCAGCGGCGCCAGTTCCCTGGTGCTCTTCAGCGGATTGCCAGGCGTCACTATCCACCACAATTGGTCGAGCGCGAGGCGCCGCAAGGCAATTTCCGCCACCAGCGCATGGCCGGCATGCGGCGGGTTGAACGATCCGCCGAACAGACCGACGGCGAGGCCTTTCTCGGCATGCGGCATACGGAGGTAGTGCGAGGGGATGGCGGGCTGAAGGGACGACAGCATGGTGCTAGGCACCCCCCTCTGCCCCACCGGGCATCTCCCCCGCAAGGGGGGAGATCAGCAGCTTCGGCAAAGGCACTTTTCTTGCAACGTTAGTGATTGGCGAAAGCGGAAGAAAAACCTGATCTCCCCCCTTGCGGGGGAGATGTCCGGCAGGACAGAGGGGGGTGTCTGGGCTCAATGCCTCAAGCCCTGACGCGAATGATTCAAGGCCTCACCTGTCCCGACCCGCGCACGCGGTATTTGAACGAGGTCAGCTGCTCGACACCAACCGGTCCGCGCGCGTGCATCTTGCCGGTGGCGATGCCGATCTCGGCTCCCATGCCGAATTCGCCGCCATCGGCGAACTGCGTCGAGGCATTGTGCAAAAGGATCGCCGAGTCGATCTCGTTGAAGAACCGCTCGACCGCTTTGGTATCCTCGGCGATGATCGCCTCGGTGTGGTGTGAGGAGAACGTCTCGATATGGTCGATGGCACCGGCAATTCCGTCTACCAGCTTTACCGCGATGATGGCCTCGAGATATTCGGTCATCCAGTCGGCATCGGTCGCCGGCTTGGCGTCGAAGAACAGCTTCATCACTTCCTGATCGGCATGGATCTCGCAGCCGGCGGCGCGTAGCGCGTCGAGGATCGGCACCAGATGTGTGGAGGCCACCGCGCGGTCGACCAGCAAAGTCTCTGCAGCGCCACAGACACCGGTGCGCCGCATCTTGGCGTTGACGGCGATCCTGACCGCCATGTCGAGATCGGCCGAGCGGTCGATGTAGAGATGGCAGATGCCTTCAAGATGGGCAAAGACCGGCACCCGCGCCTCGCTCTGGACGCGCCCGACCAGGCTCTTGCCGCCCCGCGGAATGATGACGTCGAGATTGCCGGAAAGCCCCTTCAGCATCTCGCCGACGGCGGCGCGGTCGGTGGTCGGCACCAGCTGAATGGCGTCTTCCGGCAGGCCGGCGGCCTTCAGCCCCTCGACCAGGCAGGCATGAATGGCGGCGGACGAATTGAGCGAGTCCGAGCCGCCGCGCAGGATCACCGGATTGCCGGCCTTGAGGCAGAGCGCGCCGGCATCCGCCGTCACATTCGGCCGGCTTTCATAAATGACGCCGACAACGCCGAGCGGCGTGCGCACGCGCTCGATCTGCAGGCCGTTGGGGCGATCCCAGGCCGCGATCACATCGCCGACCGGGTCCCTGAGCTCGGCGATTTCACGGATGCCATCCGCCATGGCACGGGTGCGCGCCGGATCGAGCTTCAACCGGTCCATGAAGGAGCCGGACAAGCCCGATTCGTGTCCGTTAGAGACATCGATGGCGTTGGCATCGAGAATCTGCTGCTGGCGCGCGATGATCGCGTCGGCCATGGCGAGAAGTGCGGCATCCTTGGCGGCGGCGGTCGCAATCGCCAACGGTCGGGCGGCCGCGCGGGCGCGGCGGCCGATATCAGCCATCAGCGCGACGGTGTCATCCCCGGATTGTTCATGCAACTTCAGCATGTCTCATCCTCCGCTTACCTCGCCCCCGGCCCATACCTGGCCGGCAGCCCGTATCTGGTCACCCGGATCGCTCACCACCAGATCGTCGCGGTGGATCATCGCCGAGCGCGCCTCGTAGCCGAGCACGGTTTCGATCTCGGCGGTCTTCAGGCCTGCGATCCTTACGGCATCGGCGGCATCGTAGGCAACAAGCCCGCGCGCGATCTCGCGCCCTTCCGGCGACAGGATCGCCACCGTGTCACCGCGCGAGAAATTGCCGCTGACCAGCCTGACGCCGGCCGGCAGCAAAGATTTGCCGGACAGCAGCGCACCGATGGCGCCGGCATCGACGGTGAGCCGCCCCGCCGGTTCGAGCTGGCCGGCGATCCAGCTCTTGTAGCCCTTCACCGGATTGGCGCTCGGCCTGAAGAAGGTGGCGCGCTCGCCACGCTCGATCGCCATCAGTGGCGACAGCCTTGTGCCCGAGGTGATGATCATGGCGGTGCCGGCGGCGGTGGCGATCTTGCCGGCATCGAGCTTGGTGCGCATGCCGCCGCGCGACAGTTCGGAAGCGGCCGCCCCCGCCATCGCCTCGATATCGGGCGTGATGCGGTCGACCACCGGAATGAATTTCGCATCGGGATCGCGCGCCGGCGGCGCCGTATAGAGCCCGTCAATGTCGGAGAGCAGCACAAGCAGGTCGGCGCCCATCATCGTCGCCACCCGGGCCGCCAGCCGGTCATTGTCGCCATAGCGGATTTCGGAGGTCGCCACCGTGTCGTTCTCATTGATGACCGGCACCGCCTTCATCTTGAGCAGCGTCGAGATCGTCGCGCGGGCATTCAGATAGCGGCGGCGCTCTTCGGTGTCGCCCAGCGTCAGCAGGATCTGGCCCGATTTCAGCGAACCCTTGCCCAGCGCATCCGACCACGCGCCGGCCAGCGCGATCTGGCCGACGGCCGCAGCCGCCTGGCTTTCTTCCAGCTTCAGCGCCCGTTTGCCGAGACCGAGAATGGTGCGGCCGAGCGCAATGGCGCCGGACGATACGACCAGGATCTCGGCGCCGCCATTGGCGAGCACCGCAATATCCTCGGCAAGCGAGGCAAGCCAGTCGCGCTTCAGGCCGCTGGTGCGGTCGACCAGCAAGGCCGAACCGATCTTGACCGTGATGCGCCGGTATTTTGTCAGCGACTGCGCCGTCATCGCTATCGGTCCCAGCGGGTCTCGACGGGAGCGGCAGCCCTGTCGCGCGCTTCGCCGACAACCGCCATCAGCGCCCGCAGCACCGCTTCGACGCCCTCGCCGGTGGCCGCCGACAGCAGCATCGGCGCGCGGCCGGCAGCGCGTTTGAGCGACGCAACCTTCTTCTTGCGCTCATCGGCGTCGAGGATATCGACCTGGCTCAGCGCCACGATCTCGACCTTCTCGATCAGCCCATTGCCATAGGCATCCAGCTCGGCGCGCACGGTCTTGTAGGCCTTTCCAGGATTTTCCTCCTGCGCCGAGACCAGGTGCAAAAGCACACGCGTGCGCTCGACATGGCCGAGGAACCGGTCGCCGATGCCGACACCCTCATGCGCGCCCTCGATGAGGCCCGGAATGTCGGCGATGACGAATTCGCGCGCATCGATGCGGGCAACGCCGAGACCTGGATGCAGCGTGGTGAAGGGGTAGTCGGCGATCTTTGGCTTGGCTGCGGTGACGGTTGCCAGAAAAGTCGACTTGCCGGCATTTGGCAGCCCGACCAGGCCGGCGTCGGCAATCAGCTTCAGCCGCAGCCAGACATTCATCTCTTCGCCGGGCTGGCCCGGATTGGCGCGGCGAGGCGCCTGGTTGGTCGAGGTCTTGAAATGCTGGTTGCCGAAACCGCCATTGCCGCCCTTGGCCAGCAGGAAGCGCTGGCCGACCACGGTCAGGTCGCAGATCAGCGTCTCATTGTCCTCGGCAAACACCTGGGTTCCGGCCGGCACCTTGAGCGTCACATCGGCGCCCTTGGCGCCGGTCATGTTGCGGCCCATGCCGTGGACACCGGTCTTGGCCTTGAAGTGCTGCTGGTAGCGATAGTCGATCAGCGTGTTCAGCCCATTGACCGCTTCCAGCCAGACATCGCCGCCGCGGCCACCGTCGCCGCCATCCGGGCCGCCGAACTCGATGAATTTTTCGCGCCGGAACGACACAGAGCCGGCGCCACCGTCGCCGGAGCGGATATAAACCTTGGCTTGATCGAGAAATTTCATTGGACTACGCAGTTTCTGTTGGCCTTGCGGCTTTGCTCTAGATCTTGCGCCTTGCTCTAAACCAAGGCGCGGCCAAGGGCGAGGCCGTTTTGCGACTAAAGCGCCGGATGCCCTTTTGCCGGGGACGCGGTAGCAGTGTTCGCGGACGGAGCTTGAGGGGCGCGGGAATGAAGGTTGTAAGCTACAACATCCAGTACGGTATCGGTCTGGATGGCCGCTACGATCTCGGCCGCATCACCGCGGCGGTTCGCGGCGCCGACGTGATCGCGCTGCAGGAAGTGACCCGCAACAATCCGAGGAACGGCAACCGCGACATGGTCGCCGAGATCGGCGAGGCGCTGCCCGAATATTTTGCCGCCTACGGCAGCAATTTCGAGGTCAATGTAGGCTCGCGCCTGGAGGCCGGCCGCGCCATCACCACCACTTTCCAGCTCGGCAACATGGTGCTGTCGAAGACGCCGATCCATCTGTCGCGCAATCTGCTTTTGCCGCGCAGCCGCAGCCTTGAGGCGATGAACTTCCAGCGCGGCGCGCTCGAGGCGCTGGTCGAGACCCCGCTCGGCTTCATCCGCTTCTATTCCACGCATCTCGACCATCGCAGTCCGGTTGAACGCGCCAGCCAGATCCGGTTCCTGCGCCAGCGCCTGTTGAACTATGCCTTCGAGGGCGGCGGCCTCTCCGGCATTCCCGAGATCGGCCTGCCGGACCTGCCCTATCCCGAAGCCTTCATCGTCATGGGCGACTTCAACATGCTGCCCGGCTCGCCCGAATATGTCGAACTCGTCGGCCGCCCGGACCATGAATTCGGTATGCCGCTGACCGCCGATCTCGCCGTCGACGTCGCCCAGCGCCTGAACACACCAGACGTCGTCACCTGGGTCGATCCCACGCGACCCGAAGACACAAGCCGCCACAAGCGCATAGACTACATCTTCACCTCGGCCTCGCTCGCCGGATCGCTGAAGCGCCTGTGGGTCGACCGTCAAGCGGTCGGTTCGGACCATCTCCCGATTTGGGTCGAGATGGGCTGAGTTGAGTCCGATCCACAACCAACGTTGCCAAACCTGTCGTTTGGAGGCACGCGCTAGGTGTGTTGAGATTCAGGTCAGGCCGAGCCGAAAACACTGGTTTTCGAGAACCGGAGCGGAGCGTACTTAAGTACGTGCACCGGAAGCGCATAAACCCGCGTTTGCAGGCCGGCCTCACCTGAATATCAAAACACCTAGAAATGCACCCAGTTTCGAAGACTGATCCAGGTCTTTCTGTCCAGCCGGTACCGCTCGACCGGCACCTGGCCGGCGACGATCGAGTTCAGCATGCCCTGGCCGGCATACTGGAAGCCGCATTTGTGGATGACGCGGCGCGAGGCCGGATTGATCACCCGCGTCGAAGCCTGCAGCACCTGGATCGACGTCCGTTGGAAGGCGAGGTCGACCAACGCATGCGCGGCCTCCGTCGCATAGCCGCGCTTCCAATAGAGCTCGCCGATCCAGTAGCCGAGTTCCAGCCCGCGATCGGTCATGTTGAGGCCGGCGCAGCCGACGAAAATGTCGGTGCCGGCGAGCGTCAGGGCGTAGGCGATGCCGGCCCGGCGCGACCTGGTCATGGCCAGGAAGGCGCGTGCCTCGGCCTCGCCATAGGGGTGCGGCATGCGGGCCAGCATCTCGGCGACGTGACGGTTGCCGGCAAGCTCGACCAGTTGCGCGATGTCGGCTTCACACGGGGCGCGCATCACCAGCCGCTCCGTGGCCAGCACCGGGCAATCTATCGCGTAACTTTCGTCTTCGGTGTCTTCCGCTTCGGCAACCATTCGACGTCCTCCAGGCAAGAAAAAAGGGGAGATGGAAAACCCATCTCCCCTGATCCTTTTCCTGGCTCCATTCACTGGTTTGGCCAGACACCGGTTCCCGAGATGGGCGCCGGTTTTATAGTGCGGAACCGGCTACTCCGCGGCTTTGGTAATCGGGTTGACCGATACGTAGGTTCGGCCGTTGGCTTTTTTGTTGAAGGTGACTGCGCCGGTCTCGAGCGCAAAAAGGGTGTGGTCCGTGCCCATGCCGACATTGACGCCGGGATGCCAGGTGGTGCCGCGTTGACGGATGATGATGTTGCCCGGGATGACGGCTTCGCCGCCGAACTTCTTCACGCCCAGACGCTTGGAATGCGAGTCGCGACCGTTGCGCGACGAGCCGCCAGCTTTCTTGTGTGCCATCTAACTAACTCCGATGCGCCCTGGGGCGCTTGAATGGTCTTATGAACGCGTTCGCGTTCCGTTTCAAGTCCGATCCGGCGACCTTGTCGCCGGTTCGTTTTACTTCTTCGCCAGTTCCTTGGCCTGCTCGCGCCAGTCGTTGATCTGGTCGGTGCTGAAGGGCATGTGCGCGTCGATCTTGGCCACGTCCTTGTCCGACAGCTTGGCAAGCTGGGCGAAGGTGGTGATGCCCTGCTCGTGCAGCTGGCCGGCGGCAACCGGGCCGATGCCCTTGATCACGGCCAAATCGTCCGGCTCGCCCTTCGGCGCCTTGAACAGCGGCGCGGCGACGGCGGTCTCCGTCTTGGCTTCATCCTTCGGAGCAGCCTCGGCTTTGGCTTCCTTCTTCGCCTTGGCTTCCTTCGGCGCGGCCTCAGCCTTCGCCTCGGGCGCTACGTCAGCCTTGACTTCCTTGGCTTCCACCTTGGCTGCGGCCTTCTTGGAAGGCTTGGCGCCACCCAGCAGGATCTCGGCGATCCGCACGGTGGTCAGAAGCTGGCGGTGGCCGATCTTGCGGCGCGAATTCTGCCGGCGGCGCTTCTTGAAAGCGATGACGGTGCGGTTCTTGCCCTGCTCGACGACTTCCGCCGTGACCAGAGCGCCATCGACGAACGGGGCGCCGAAGGTGACATTTTCGCCTTCGCCATGGGCGAGGACGCTGCCGATTTCGACGATATCGCCGACATTGGCTTCGAGCTTCTCGATCTTCAGGAGATCGTTGGCGGCAACGCGATACTGCTTACCGCCCGTTTTAATGACTGCGAACATTTTTTGCCTTTCGCTGTTCGGTCGGCCTCGATGAGCCGCGTCACGCGGTTCGGCCGTCTTTTGTCAGTCTGCGGGTTCGAAAAACAAGCGGCGTGGAAGAACCCTCCACGCCGATTGCGCGCTTCCCCTAACCGAAGGTTCGGTACGAGTCAAGGCAAACGGGCGGAATCCTTGGCCACGCCGCCTCCTTGCCGCCCCCGATCTCTCCGGTCGAGGACCGGTTGGCCCCATCTGCCGACGTGGCCGCAACGCAGCCCTCCAGACAGAGCCCGCACAGGAAGCTGAATTCCCCCGCGGATTTGGCCTTGTAACCTGCCCGCCCAGCCGTTATCTAGTGCGCCGCGCCGGCAACGGCCGACCATCACCGCGGAGAGGTGGCAGAGTGGTCGAATGCACCGCACTCGAAATGCGGCATGGGTGCAAGCCCATCGGGGGTTCGAATCCCTCCCTCTCCGCCACCCTACGCCCTGCGGGCTTCGGGTGGCAGGCCACCCGGAACCGCATCTGGGCGTAGGAGTGTCGCCCGAAGCTACGAAGTAGCGTAGGGGGACCGGAACGAAGCAGGATGCCCTCCGAAGCTTCAGCGAAGGGGCTGCCGCTAGGCAACAAGGCCTTGCCTCATTTGGTTTACCTCTTCGATCGGGACTGGATGCCCGGTGAGGAAGCCCTGCATCAAATTTACCCCCAGGCGCTGCAGCAATATGTACTGCTCCTCCGTTTCGACGCCCTCGGCGAGCACGACATGGCCGAGATTGCGAAGCAGCCCGACCATGTCCCGCAACAGGCTCAAGCCGCGAGAGGTCTGGCAATCGTGGAGGAAGCTGCGATCGATCTTGACCACGTCGAATTTGAAGCGGCGGAGCCATGTCAGGCCGGCAAATCCCGTTCCGAAGTCGTCCAGCCAGATCTGAACGCCGAGTTTTCGCAACCGCTCCACGTTTCTTACCGCTTGCGCCTCCAGAAAGATGTCACTGCCTTCGGTGATTTCGATGGCCAGTTTCTGGGGCGCAAGGCCGTGCCTGCCAAGGATCTCGGTGATCCGGAGTGAAAAGTTGGGAGCCTTGAGCTGAAGAACGGAGACGTTCACCGTCACGACCGAGCCCAATCCATATTCCGCCATGTCACCGCAGGCTCGATCGATCAGCCACGTACCCAGTTCCACGATCGCTCCGGTCTGCTCGGCAACGGGTATGAATACGGACGGACTGATCATGGTGCCGTCGAAGTCGCATACCCGCATCAGACTCTCGTGGCCCAGCACGCGTCCCGACGCCAGCTCGCGAATTGGCTGGTAAGCGACAGAAACGAGCTGGTTGGAAACTGCCACCTTCAGCAGTTCTGAAAGATTTTCGCCGGAGCGATCCTGGCTGGTGGCATGCGGGTCGTAAATCGTGAACGTAGCCCGACCGGCAAACTTGGACGCGTAGAGCGCGCGGTCAGCTTCCTGCAGCAGGATTCTAAGCTCTATGCTCTGATCGGCGCGCGTCAACGACGCCCCGGCACTGATCGTTACGATGTTGAGCTTGTCGCCCCGATCAGGGTGGTAGATATCCAAATCCTCTACAGCGCGACAGAATTTCTTCGTTATCTCATGAAGGTGAGCCCGCCCGGTGACCTTGCAGAGAATGACGAATTCTTCTCCGCCATAGCGGGCCGCGATGGCGTTGTTGGCAGCCGCCATCTCGGAGAGGACATGGGCGAGTTTGATCAGGCAATCGTCGCCGGCCTGATGACCAAGTCCGTCATTGAACCTTTTGAAGTAGTCGACGTCGATCAGAATGAGCCCTATCTCGTCGTCGTCCGCGGCCCAGTCTTCGCGCAGCTCCGAGAATTCTCGAATGATCGCCCTGCGGTTCTTCATTCCCGTGAGCGGATCGGTGTCGGCGATTTCGGTTAGCTTCTGCCCCTTCTTGATAGCAGCCTGCTCCTGGAACTGCGCCCGAAGCGCGTGCAGGAAGGTCTGGTACCGCTCCAGGCTCAGCCGCCACGAAAGATAAAGCGACAAGACGAGGCAGTTCACGAAATAGGCCGACAGCACGATGCGGCCGGCGATGTCGGCCTGAAGGGAGAACATCGCGGCGTACACAAAGCTTGCGGCGACCGTCGCGGAGGCAAGGGCTGAAAGCCAAAAACGGAAGTTGAAGAACAGATTCGCACCCAGGATGAACACTGTGCCAAAAACCATGAAATGGGAGAGGGCATCCTGATGCTCTGTTCCAACAGCGGAGACGAGCCACCCAAGGGCACCGGAGACAATCGCCAGCGCTGCTACAAGGTGCAAGGTGGCAAGGGCAAAGCCCCGTCGGGCGACAAATTCGACAAGCGCCAGGGAAGTGACCCCTAGCGTAACGCGCGTCAAAACAAGCCGGCCGGCGACATCCGGAAAGAGAAACCAATCGAAAAGGCCATAGGCCACATAGCTGAATACAGCAGCCGCAATACCCCATCGCACAAGACTGCGATTCTCATCGGCATCCTTCTGCAGGAACAGTGTCAGGAGTTCCGGATCGGCGGAATGCCACCGCGGACGTCCAATCGCTGCCGCCACCTTCTGGGCAACGTCCTCGCTCAGTTGCATCGCAACGCTCCTCCGCGATCTGCAGTAGCGAATGCAACAGCCGACGTCGCCTGCGGTCGGGGAATGAAGACGTCCCTGTCCGCAAGAAAAGTCAGATGTCGCTAACCGAGGGTAAACGGGCGGTTCGGATTTAGCCAGTTTGCAGGATTGATGGCCATTCCGTTGATTCAAATTTTACTAAAATTTTATTAAAATTGTTAGCATTGGCTGGCGGCGCACCTATGCTGCTGGCCGGGGACCGGGGCGGTAAACCGGAGAGTAAACGGCATGCCTATCAAGCCAAAACTGCAGCTCGACCAATACAGCCTGGTCACCACCAGGCTGATGAAGAAACATGTTGCGACCTCCGAAGAGGCGGCTGACTCCGACGAGTTGAGGGACAGCACGGCCCAGCTCGCCCTGATACTGGACCTTGCTCATCAAGCCTTTGCGCGAAACAAACCGGCCGCCCCCGTCGTCCATCGTTTGGCGGGGCGACTCCACAAGCTCCGCCGGCAGGTTGCTACCGCGGTTTGGCAGAAACTCGTTCCTTTGGCTCAGCAGCATCGGGTCGCGGAATATTTGCTCCAGGACCCGTTCACGCGGTGGTCGGTCGAAAAACCGCGCGGGTATTCGGGCGATGCAGGCCTGCTGGATATTTACTACAAGCATCCGATCGCCGACGAGATCGTGGCCTCGTCTACCTTACTTGGTCGGCAAATCTATGCGTACACCAGTGAAGCTGCCAGTTCGGTGGCGGGGCGCGAGCGGCGGGATATTCTGGCCAGGACCGTGGACGAGACGGCCAGCAGTGTGGAAAAGGCTGAGGTGCTGGCGATTGCCTGCGGCCACCTCAGGGAAGCCGAACGCTCCGACGCGTTGGCCAGGCATAAACTGCAGCGTTGGATCGGCCTGGATCAGGACCCCGTCAGCGTAGCCACGGTGAACCACGACTTTGCCGGCACGGCAGTCGAGGCAGTCCAGGGTTCCGTACGCGGCATCCTGCGCCGCGCCTACGCCCTTGGCACATTCGATCTCGTCTACGCATCGGGGCTTTACGATTACCTGCCGCGTGCCATCGGCGTCCGCCTGCTTCAAAGAGCCATGGAACTCGTCAAGCCCGGTGGCGAATTCCTGTTTGCCAATTTCAGCGACGAGATAACGACGGATGGTTACATGGAGACTTTCATGGATTGGCCGCTCATCCTACGTTCGGCCGACGATATGTGGGACATCATCAATGCCGCCCTCGGCGGGAGTCCTTTCGACGCGAAAGTCTACTATGGCTCGAACCGGAATATCGTTTACGGCAAGGTGAGGAAGGGCGATCTCTAACTAGGCGCGGGAATCGCGCGCGCATCCCCGTAACAAGGTAGGTCTGCCATGACGAGGCCATGCCTTCGCCGGCTTTCCGGCGACGGGCGAGCAGGTCGTCCGGGCTGCGGGCGGCCTACGCCGTGTTCGTTCTGCTTGCCGCCATACAGATGTGGCGGCGGTTCCAGCAGCACGACGGTGCTGCCCGCTCGGCGGGCTGCGTCTGGCCGTGTTGCTGGCACTGCCGCTGATCGCCAGGCTGTCGGTCGTGCAATGCAACGCGACTGGCCGGCCTGATCAGGCCTCGAAATAGCGGGCAGGATCGAGATCGGGGATGAGCCCCGGCCCGGTCGGCTGCCATCCCAGCGCAGTGCGGGTCTGCTCACTTGACGCCGACAAGTCCCTGCCGATGAAATGCCCGAGAAAGCCGAAATGCGCAGCCGCGTCCTCGGGGCCTATGGAAACGACCGGCAGGCCGAGCCGGCGGCCGATGATCTCGGCGATCTCTTTGCTCGCCACGCCCTGTTCGGCAACCGCATGATAGCTGACGCCGCCCGCCCCCTTCTCCACCGCCAGCCTGTACAGGCTGGCGGCGTCGAACCGGTGCACCGCCGCCCAGCAATTTGCGCCGTCGCCGACATAGGCCGAGAGGCCCTTTTCACGCGCAATGGCAATCAGCATCGGCACGAAACCGTGATCGCCCTCGCCATGGACGGTCGGCGCCAGCCGCACCGTCGATGCGCGCACCCCGCGCGCTGCGAGCGCCATGGCCGTTGCTTCCGAAGCGCGCGGCATGGCGGCCGATGGAGGCGCGGGTTTGTCGTCTTCGGTTGCCGGCCTTCCTTGCGCAAAACCGGCGAGGCCGGAGGTGACAAGCAGCGGCCGCTCGGAACCCTCGAGCGCCGCGCCGAGCGTTTCGATGGCGCGCTGGTCCGCTGCGCAACTGGCGGCGAATCTCGAAAAGTCGTGGTTGAAGGCCGTGTGGATGACGCCATCCGATTGGGCAGCGCCGCTGCGCAGGCTGTCGAGATCCTCGATATCGCCGCGATGCGCCTCGGCACCCGCGGCCACGATCGACTCAGCACCTGCTTCCGACCGCGCGAGGCCAAGCACCTGATGGCCCGCCCCGAGCAATTCCCTCACAACCGCCGAACCGACAAAACCGGTAGCCCCGGTAACGAACACACGCATGATGATTTCTCCTTGTTTTCGTCGATGACTGCACAAAGCAGCCGTTGCCGAAGGAGATAGAAGGTTGAGATCATACGATCTATGCGGTAAAATCCGAGATATCTTCGCAATCGTCCGAGAACCCTCATGGATCCGCTGTCAGACGCGCTGTCGCTGCTGAAGCCGCGCAATTACCTGTCCGCCGGCCTGGAAGCCGGTGGCGACTGGGCGATCCAGTTTCCCGACCAGCAGGCCGCCATCAAATGCGGCGCCGTGGTGTCCGGCCGATGCTGGCTGTCGGTCGAGGGCGTCCCTGACGCGGTGCGGCTGGACGTGGGCGACTGTTTCCTGTTGCCGCGCGGCCGCCCTTTCCGGCTTGCCAGCGATCTCGGCCTGACGACGGTCGATGCCCGAACGATCTTTTCACCGGCACGCACCGGCGGCATCACTGTCCATAATGGCGGCGGCGATTTCCTCCTCGTCAGCAGTCGCTTCACGCTGTCCGGCGACCATGCCGGCATCCTGTTGCGGATGCTGCCGCCCATCGTCCACATCCGCGCCGAGAGCGACCATTCGGCGCTGCGCTGGCCGGTGGAGCGGATGATGCAGGAATTGCGCCAGCGGCGTCCCGGCGGCTTTCTCATCGTCGAGCACCTCGCCCACATGATCCTGATCGAGGCCTTGCGCCTGCATATGACGGCGCAAGGCAATGTCGGCTGGCTGTTCGCGCTGACCGACAGGCAGATCGGCGCGGCGATCGGCGCCATGCACGAGGACCCGGCGCATGGCTGGACATTGCAGCAACTGGCGGGGCGCGCCGGCATGTCGCGATCGACTTTTGCGCTCAGATTCAAGCAGACGGTCGGGGCCTCACCCCTGGATTATCTGACGCGCTGGCGCATGATGCTGGCCGGCGACAGGCTGATGCATTCCGGCGATCCGGTTTCCGTCATCGCGCTGGCGCTCGGCTACGAATCCGAAAGCGCCTTCAGCACGGCATTCAAGCGCGTCATGGGCTGTTCGCCGCGCCAATACAGCCGCCGGGAGCCGGACCTGACTGCGCAGGCCGAACGCGAAGCCGCCTGAGGCGGCGATCCGATCGCCTTGATCACCTTGCCCTTAAAGGCTGAAGCGCGAACGAAACTCGGTGAACGACATCGCCAGATGGTTCTCGTCCACATGGCCGGTGATTCCGTCCACACTGCGCGAGTCGAGTTGTAGCGGGCGAGCCAGAGCGGACAATTGCCGAAGCCGCTCGGATTTCCCAGCGCGCTTCGACCGCTGCGGCCCTTCTGCTCAGATCGATCCCTTGCTTGCTCCATGGCATGCGCTTGACAATCGACTGATTCGCAACCCTTCGGGAATATAAGTATTTCAGTTAACTTAGGGATAATCGGCAGCAGGAACTAGATTTCAGACGCTCAATTGGCACGAGCAAAATCGCGTTTTTCATGCTTTCAGAATGACTTGCTCGCGTGCTGGCGGTTAACCGGCACCAACTTCTCCGATTTCCTTGCCTCTACGGCTGGGTAGCGCAATAGGGTTAATTGCGCGATTGCTAATATGCCTATATCTTAGGCGGCGCGGGGGGCCTCATATCTTCCCGCAGTGGCCGGTGCGGTGAAGCCCCACAAGCATGCCCAACCTGCACCGGCCATTCCCTATGGCTGGGTATGGTGTTCCCGCTCGGCAATCTTTTCCAAGAGCTTCCGTGAAGCCTCTAGGACGCGTCGCGTTTCGGCGATGGTCGATTGCAGGGAGTCCAGTTGGCTCTCCGCTCGGAGCTGGCTACGGCGGGCGCTTTCAATGAACTGGTGGTCAGGTTCCCACCGGTCTTTCATCGGGCTTAGCCTCTCTACAGACGAACGAACTTGTCGAGAAGCAGGCGTATCCGCTGGCCCTCAGCATAGGACAGCGCAAACGGTTCAATCACGAATGATCGGGTAATTTCCTGGTCTTCCTTGGCCACAGGAACGGACCATCCGCCGCCGGCTTCGACCACTTCCACGCAAGGCAATGCTTTGCGGATTGGACCCACGTTTCCACCACAGCCTCTATACGAAAAGCAATGGTAACCTCGAGTTTTATACTCCCGTCGAAAGCGGGTTTTCAGGTTGTGTGCGTCAAGTTCTGCAAAATGGGGCGGCCATGATGCTGGTCATGCGGCTTGGCGCAGAGCGAGCTTCTTGTGCTCGCG
>NZ_JAMYLX010000014.1:0-138153 GCF_040318265.1 Mesorhizobium sp. M1252
CCGCGCTGCCGGGGGGGCGGGGGTGTCGGCCGGCTGGGGGTTGTTTTCGCCGGGGGGGGCTCGTTTCTCCTGTGGGGGGGGGGTTTGGGGTGGCCCCCCCCCCGCTTCGAGCGGCAGCATCGACGCCTCGCCACGCCGGTTCACCTTGCGCATCTGGTCGATGAACAGATGATGCATGATCGTGAACAGCCACTTTCGCGGGCTCTCTCCCGTCTGCCAGTTGTCCAGCCGCAGCAGCGCCCGCTCCAGGCAGTCCTGGACAAGATCGTCGGCGGAATCGCGGTCGCGCAGCAGCGAGCGTGCATAGCGGCGCAGGCGCGGGATTTCGTCGAGAATGGCTCTCTGCTTTTCGTCCATGACCTTTTGTCTTTGTGCATGCCGTTGCCGCAAAACCGCTGCGCCTGGATGAGGACAGCTTTGGCTGATCTGAAAAATTCCTCTGTTCATGCCTGTCGTCGGCTCCAAAACGCTGGGGCACTTTTGGGCGACAGGCATGACGCTCTCAGCTCAGCGCGGCGTGGCGTCGATGGTGACCCGGTCGGGATAGAAGGCGCCGTGGGCGCAAATCTCGGCCATCTCGTCGAAGGGCTGCTCATAGGCCCACATCGCATCGTTACCGGTTTCGCCCGCCGGCAGCACGTTCCAGTAGCTGGAGTCGCCCTTGTAGGGGCACAGCGTCGACCGCTCCGTCTTCCTGAGCTTGCGGAAGTCGATGTCCTCGAACGGGATGTAGAAGGAGAAGGGATGGGGCGGCTCGGTCACCATTTTGGCTTTTGCCGAGGAAGCGATGATGGTGCCGTTTGCAAACACGACGACACGCCCGTTGAAGGGCTCGACTGTGATCACCTTGCCCGGATTGCGCCTGAAGCCGGGTGACGGGTTCGCATGCTGATCCATGACTGCTCTCCTTGTCCGCTGGTGGTTCGATGCCGGTCGACGGCGTCAGCTCTCACTGGTCACTGATGGGCCGGCGACAGCGGTCACACGCGACAGCTTCTGGCGCTTTTCGAGCTGTGGCTTTTCATAGGTCTTCTTCATCGTTCTTCCTTTTCTGACGTCTGGCAGCCGGTCCGCGCGGCTGCCGGCCGTGGATCATGGCTCCAAGGGACAACAGGCGCATCTCCCGTCCGGCCGATGCGCCGCCGAAGGAAATCCGGGCCAGCGTGGCAAGAACGATTCGCATGTGTTTCGCCGCGATCCGACGGCGGTGGATTTATCTCAGCCGGGACGGCCATGCTTGGGCCGGGCGGAACACGGTTTTGGCGAATGCGGCCCTGTCAGCACGACCGCAAGGCTTGGACAGGCGCGAACAGCTACCGGCGCGGCTATGGCGATGGCTGCTTGGCGCCGGTGCACGCCGCGAAATACCGATAATAAAGGACGACAGGTGAGACTCTACAAAATCAAGATGATTTGCCGGATATTTTCGCCTTTTCGGCACGATAAGCAAAATAAATTTTCGACAGACGAACCTTCACTTCGGAAAAATGTCCATTTCATCTCTGTTAACCAAATATTAACCAAAATTATCCGATACATACCGAAGTTATTCGCTGTCGTAATCCGAACCTAAGTTGTAATAATCATTGCACAGTTCGCTTCTGACATTACTGTATCGTTGATGTCTTGCGAAGCATGCAACGGAGGAGCTGTAGGAGTGAAATCCGGGTCAAGACTGTGTTGCGAGGAACGGTCTGCCCGACGGAGGAAACACGCATGAGATTGCTGAAATATGCGCTGCTGGCGGGAGCGTCGCTGCTTCCCATCCTGCCCGCGATCGCCGCGACCGCGACGGGCAGCATGAATGTCCGCATCACGATTACCGACGAATGCAAGGTGCAGACGGCGAGCGATCTCGATTTCGGCTCGCACGGTGTCATTGATGCGAATGTCGACCAGACCAGCACCATCAACGTGCAATGCACGACCGGCAAGTCCTACAATGTTGGTCTGAGCGCCGGAGCGGGCGCGGGCGCAACGGTTGCTGTTCGCAAGATGACCGGGCCGGCGTCGGCGACGATCGACTACACCATCTACAGGGAAAGCACCCGGACGCAGCTTTGGGGCACCACGATCCCCACCGACACGGTCGGCGGAACCGGCAACGGCGCCATTCAGCCGCTGACGGTCTACGGGCGTGTTCCACCGCAGACGACACCGGCGGCGGGCCTCTACACCGACACCGTTGCGATCACCATAACGTACTGACAATCGATACCAACACGAGGACGATCATGCGATCCATGCTTTCATGCATCGGAGCCACGGCTGTTCTGTTGCTGTGCGCCGGTCTCTCACAAGCCGCTTCGCTCAGGGTGGCGCCGACAGGTCTCGAGCTGATCTCGCCCGACGCCTCGGCGGTTCTCAACCTCAGCAACGATGACCCCAAGCGGCCGATCAATGTGCAGATACGCGTCTTCGCCTGGAGCCAGGCTGGCGGGATCGAGACGCTGACGCCGACTACGGACGTCGTCGCCAGCCCGCCATCGACCAAACTCGGACCCAATGCCCAATACGTGGTTCGCGTCGTGCGCGTCAGCAAGGCGCCGGTGCGGGCCGAGGAAAGCTACCGCGTCATCGTCGACGAGTTACCCGACCCGTCGCGCAAGAAGGCCGGTACGGTCGCGCTCGCGCTGCGCTATTCGGTCCCGGTGTTTTTCCGCGACGCCGATGCCGCCGCGCCGGCAGTCGCCTGGAGTGTTTCGCTCAAGGGCGGCAGTCTTGTGCTGACAGCCAGCAATACCGGTGAAAGTCGTCTCCGCTTGTCCAACCTATCCCTGACCCAGAACGGCAAAAAGCTCGGCAACCGAAACGGGCTCGTCGGCTATGTGCTGGGCGGCGCGACCATGCAGTGGCCGATCGGCAGCAGCAAATCCTTGTCCGCTGGCTCCGTGCTTTTGAAGGCACAGAGCGATCTTGGACCCTTCGATGCCAAAGTTGCCGTCAAGGGCAAATAGGATCGCGCTAGTCGTCGCGCTCGCGATTTTCACACCTTTCTCGGCGGTGAACGCGCAAGAATTGCCGGCCGTGACGAACCCTGAAGACCCTGGCCAGCAAGCCGGCCGCAGCCTTTATCTAGAGGTGTTCATCAACGACGTCTCGACCAAACTGATCGGCAGCTTCACCCAGATGCCGGATGGCGGCCTGGCATCGACGCCGCTAGAGCTGAAGGAGCTCGGGCTGAAGCCGCCGCAGGGCGCTGTCGACACCGACGGCCTGGTCAGGCTCGACCAGCTGGCGGATGTGTCGTTTCAGATCGACGAAGCGGCGCAGCGCCTCTACGTCACCGCCGCCAATGACAGCCGCGAGGCGCGCATGGTCGATCTCGGCTTGCGCTTGCAGGACCGGCCGGCGCCGCAATCGGGCTTGGGCGCGGTTCTCAACTATTCGCTGTTTGCCAGCTCCAACACATTGTTCGACAAGCAGGTCGAGCTGTTCCAGGGCGTTTCCGGCGGCTTCGATGCGCGCGTGTTCAGCCCCTATGGAACGCTCAGCCAATCCTTCATCGCCGGCTATTCCGACGGCAGGCTGGGCGGCTTCACGCGGCTCAACACGACATGGAGCTATTCCGACCCCGACCGGCTGATGACCTATCGGGCCGGCGACTTCATCTCCGGTGGATTGTCGTGGACGCGTCCGGTCTATCTCGGCGGCATCCAGGCGCAACGCAACTTCCACCTGCGATCGGACCTGGTGACGCTACCCCTGCCCTCCTTCGGCGGCACGGCGGCTGTGCCGTCGACGCTCGAGGTCTATACGCAGAACGTGCGCACCTATTCCGGCGACATCCAGCCCGGGCCGTTCCAGGTCACCAATCTGCCGGTGTTCACGGGCGCCGGACAGGCGCAGGTGGTGCTGCGCGACAGCCTCGGCCGCGAGACCACGGCCACCTTGCCGTTCTATGCCTCCAGCATGCTGCTGCGCCAGGGACTGCTCGACTTTTCGGTGGAGGCAGGGATGGCGCGGCGCAATTTCGGCATCTCCTCCGACGATTACGACGGCCGCGTCATGGGGGTCGCCACGGCGCGTTACGGCGTGACCGACCGGCTGACATTGGAAGCCCATGCCGAGGGCGGCGCCGACCTGATCAATGGCGGCATAGGCGCTGCCTTCCCGCTCGGGGCATATGGCGCGGCTTCGCTGGCAGTCGCCGGCAGCCATCATGACGGGCGCACCGGCTCGCTGGTCGATGCCAGTGTCGAATTCGGCTATGACGGCTGGGCGATCAACGCCCACATGCAGCGGGCCTTTGGCGGCTATGAAGACATCGCCTCGGTGACGGCGGAGCCGGTTCTCGACCCCGACGACTTCACCCGTTTCAGCGCCGGCGTCCCGCGCGCGGTCGACCAGGTGACACTCAGCGTGCCGATGCCGATCGATTTCTCCAGCCTCAACCTGTCCTATACGCATTTGAAGAGCGCCGAGGGCGAAAGCAGCCAGATCGTCGGCCTGTCCTACAGCCAGGCGATCTTCAAGCGCAGCACGCTCTATGCCACCGCCTTCGCCGATCTCGACGACGACAGCAGCTATGGCGTGTTCGCCGGGATTTCGATCCCGTTCAACGACGAGATCTCGGCGTCGACAGGCGTCGAGCAAGGCCCTGACGGCCTCAATGTCACTGCCGACCTCGCCAAATCGGAGCGGGCCGAGGACGGCAGCATCGGCTGGCGGCTGCGCACCTCGGAGGGCGAGGTCCCCAATCGTTCGGCAGCGGTCAGCTACCGCGCGCCGTTTGCGCGTTTCGAGGCCGGCGCCCAGCAATTCGAGAAGGACTTTCGCGTGACCGGCCAGATGGACGGCGCCATTGCGGTCGCAGGCGGCGGGGTGTTCGCCACCAACCGCATCGACGATGCCTTTGCCGTCGTTGATGTCGGCACGCCTGATGTCGAGGTCTTGCATCAGAACCGGCCGGTAGGCAGGACCGACAGCAAAGGCCGCATCCTGGTCACCGGGCTCAACTCCTATGAGCTGAACACGATCTCCATCGACCCGAAGAATCTACCAGTCGACGCGGATGTCCCGGCTACCAAGGAGACCGTCGTCCCAGCCGACCGCAACGGCGTCGTGCTGAAGTTCGGCGTGTCCGAGGCGGCACAGGCCGCGCTGGTGACGCTGGTCGACTCGAGCGGAACGCCGCTCGAAGCCGGACTGTCGGGACGCGTCGATGGCGGCACTGAAGACTTTGTCGTCGGCTATGACGGGCAGGCCTATATCAAGGGCCTCGGCAAGCAGAATTCCGTGCAGGTCGAGCGCGCGGACGGCGGTTCATGCCGGGCAGAGTTTCCCTTCGAGGCGGTGCGCGGCCGGCAGGTGGTGATCGGGGACGTGGTGTGCCAATGAGAGCTGAGGAAAAATGCTACGCGCCGTAATCATCGCCCTGCTGCTTATGCTGCTGCCGTCGCTCGCCCGCGCGCAAAGCTGCAGTTACACCGTCACCAGTATGAATTTCGGCCTCATCGACACACTGTCAGGCACGGCGGCGACATCGACCGCGACCCTCAGCATGAATTGCAGCGGCAGTTTGCCGTTTCTGCTGCCCGTCCTGGTCTGTCCGCACTTCGCCTCCGGCACAGGCGGCGCTTCCTCGGCGGCCGCCAGGCAGATGGCGAACGGCGCCAACAGCCTCAACTACCAGCTCTATTCGGATCCTGGAATGAGCGTCGTCTGGGGCTCCTACAACTGGGCCTATGCCTCGCGCCCGCCGCCGCAGACGCTGAACCCCAATCTCTTCGGCAACTCATCGGGCACGGCGACCATCTATGGCCGCGTGCCCGGCGGCCAGTCGACCGTTCCGCCCGGCACCTATCTCTCGACGTTTTCGAGCACGCATGTCGAGATCCTCTCCCGGACGACCCTGTTGGGCAGCAGCTGCAGCGGCGGCTTGGGCAACCCCGACACCAATCCGACCTTCACCATCAACGCGACGGTTGCGGCCAATTGCCTGGTCACCACCCAGAACATCGATTTCGGCTCCAAGGGCGTGCTCACCGCCAATGCCGACGCCACCGGCCAGGTCTCGGTCACCTGCACGCCGTCGACCGCCTATACGGTGTCGCTGAATGGCGGCACGACAGGCGGCACGCCGACCAACCGAAAGATGTCAAAGGGGGCTGAGCGGGTGACCTACGGCCTCTACAAGGACGCCGCGCGCTCGCAGCCCTGGGGTGACGCCGGAACGCCGGGAAGCACGGTGGCCGGCACCGGAACCGGCTTGGCGCAACCGCTCATCGTCTACGGCCGCGTGCCGCCGCAGACGACGCCCTCGGCCGGCGTCTACACCGACACGGTGGTGGTGACCATCACCTACTGAGAGCGGCCATTGCCTGGTGAAAGCCAGCGCGCGTAAATCTCGCCGACGATGCCGCGGCGAAAGACCAGCACGCAGATCATGAAGATCAGGCCGGTGGCGATGGTCACAGGGAAGCCTGAGGTGGCGAGGGTGTTTTCCAGGCCGACGACGAGGCCGGCGCCGACGACAGGACCGACCATGGTGCCGATGCCGCCGAGCAGCGTCATCAGGATCACCTCGCCCGACATCTGCCAGGTGACGTCGGTCAGCGTCGCGAACTGGAAGACGATCGCCTTGGTGGCGCCGGCAAGCCCGGCAAGGGCTGCCGACATGACGAAGGCGGCGAGCTTGTAGCGGCCGACCGAATAGCCCAGCGAAATGGCGCGGTTCTCGTTCTCGCGGATCGAACGCAGGATCATGCCGAAGGGCGAGTTGACGATGCGCCAGACGGCGCAGACGCCGATGAGGAAGACGGCGAGAACGACGAAGTACATGTTGAGCGTGACGTTGAGATCGACGATGCCGAACAGATGCCCGCGCGGCACGCCCTGTATGCCGTCCTCGCCTTCCGTGAACGGCGCCTGGACGCAGAAGAAATAAAACATCTGCGCCAGCGCCAGCGTGATCATCGAGAAATAGATGCCTTGCCGGCGGATGGCGAGGAAGCCCATGACCAGGCCGAGCACGGCCGCTCCGGCGGTGCCGAGCAGGATGCCGGCTTCCGGCGGCCAGCCCCATGCCTTGACGGCGTAGGCGCAGAAATAGGCGGCGGCGCCGTAGAAGGTGGCGTGGCCGAACGACAGCAGCCCGGTGTAGCCGAGCAGCAGGTTGAAGGCGCAGGCAAACAGCGCGAAGCACAGCATCTTCATCAGGAAGATTGGATAGACGAAGAAGGGCGCGGCGATGAGCGCCACTATGGCCAAAGCTATCAACACCCGCTCCAGCCGCACGGAGGCGGCGGTGCGCTGGTCGTGAAGGGCTGCCTCGCTCATCTCAGGCGTCCCTTCCGAACAGGCCGGCGGGGCGCAGGAGCAGCACGATCGCCATGATGACGAAGACGACGAGGTTCGACGCCTCGGGATAGAACACCTTGGTCAGGCCCTCGGCGAGGCCGAGCATATAGCCGGTGACGATGGCGCCGAGGATCGAGCCCATGCCGCCGACCACGACGACGGCAAAGACGACGATGATGATATCGGAGCCCATCAGCGGACTGACCTGGTAGACGGGCGCGGCGAGAATACCGGCAAGGCCGGCGAGCGCCGCGCCGAGCCCATAGGTGAGCGTCAGCAGCAGCGGCACGTTGACGCCGAAGGCCTGCACCAGCTCGGGATTTTCGGTCGCGGCGCGCAGATAGGAGCCGAGCCTGGTCTTTTCGATCAGGAGCCAGGTGCCGATGCAGATAATGAGCGAGGCCACCACCACCCAGCCGCGATAGTTGGGCAGGAACATGAAGCCGAGATTGGTGCCGCCGGCAAGCTGCGCCGGAACGGCATAAGGGTTGCCCGACACGCCGTAGTAGAAACGGAACACGCCTTCGATGACCAGCGCCAGTCCGAAGGTGAACAGCAGCCCGTAGAGCGGATCCAGGCGGTAGAGCCGCGACAGCGCCACGCGCTCGACCGCCATGCCGAAGACGCCGACGATGAGCGGAACCAGGAGCAGCGCCGGCCAGTAGCCGATGCCGAGATGGACGAGCAGCAGGTAACCGATGAAGGCGCCGAGCATATAGAGTGCGCCATGGGCGAAATTGATGATCCGCAGCAGGCCGAAGATGACGGCCAGGCCGAGGCTCAGCATGGCGTAGAAGGAGCCGTTGATCAGCCCGACCAGCATCTGGCCGAGCAAGGCCTGGACGGGGATGCCGAAGATCATGGTCATGGCGTCACCGATGGTGTTGCAAGGGGGATGCGTCTGTGCGCACGTACCCCCACCCGGACCTTCGGTCCGACCTCCCCACAAGGGGGAGGTAGGGCGGTGGCCCTCCACCCTCCCCCTTATGGGGAGGGTCGCTGCGCAGCAGCGGGGTGGGGGTACTGCCGTGGGCTGTCGTCATCATACCCCCAACACCTCGTGCAGCTGTTGCGTGTGAGCGGCAAGCTCGCTTACGGCAAAACCCTCCACCACCTTGCCGTGCTCCATCAGGTAGAAGCGGTCGGCGATGCGGGCGGCGAAGCGGAAATTCTGCTCGACGAGCAGGATGGTCATGCCGCGCTTTTTCAAGGTCGCCAGCAGTTCGCCGATGCGCTGGACGATGACCGGCGCCAGGCCCTCGGTCGGCTCGTCGAGCAGCAGCATCTGCACGCCCGTCCGCAGGATGCGGGCGATGGCCAGCATCTGCTGTTCGCCGCCGGAGAGTTTGGTGCCGGGGCTGTTGCGGCGCTCCTTGAGGTTGGGAAAGAGATCGAAGATCTCGTCGACGCTCATGCCGCCCTTGGCCACCACCGGCGGCAGGATCAGGTTCTCGTCGACGGTGAGCGTGGCGAAGATGCCGCGTTCCTCCGGCACGAAGCCGATGCCGCGATGGGCAACACGATGCAGCGGCAGGCGCATCAGGTCGCTGCCGTCGAAGGCGACGCTGCCGCTGCGCTTGCGGACCAGCCCCATGATGGCGCGCAGCGTTGTGGTCTTGCCGACGCCGTTGCGGCCGAGCAGCGTCACGGTCTCACCGCGAAAAACGTCGAGGTTGACGCCATGCAGCGCATGGCCCTCGCCATACCAGGCATGGAGATCGCGCACGGCAAGCAGCGGCTCACTCATGCTCGGTCCCCCTGCTCGGTCCCCATGTAAGCGATCCTGACGCGCTCGTCCTTGCTCACCGTCGCGTAGTCGCCGGCGGCGAGCACCTGGCCGCGCTGCATGACGGTGATCCAGTCGCAGAGGTCGGCGACGACGGTGAGATTGTGCTCGACCATCAGCACGGCGCGGTCCGTTGCCAGCGAGCGGATAATGCCGGAAATGACGCCGACATCCTCGTGCCCCATGCCGGCCATCGGCTCGTCGAGCAGCAGCACTTTCGGGTCGAGCGCCAGCGTGGTGGCGATCTCGAGCACGCGCTTTCGGCCATAGGAGAGATCGCCGGCCGGACGATGCGCGACATCGTCGAGACCGACGACGGCAAGCAGTTCGCGCGCCCGTGGAGTCAGTTGGTCAAGCGCGGCCAGCGAGCGCCAGAACTGGAAGCCGAGCCCGCTCGGCCGCTGCAAGGCGACGCGGACATTGTCGAGCACGCTCAGATGCGGAAAGATCGCCGATATCTGGAACGAGCGGACGAGACCCATGCGCGCCACCCTGGCCGGCGCGGTGCGGGTGATGTCGTTGCCCAACAGTTCGATCCTGCCGCTGCTCGGCTGCAGGAACTTGGTCAAGAGGTTGAAGATCGTCGTCTTGCCGGCGCCGTTCGGCCCGATCAGTGCATGGATCTGGCCGTGATGGACGTCGAGGTCGACATTGTTGACGGCGACGAAACCGGCAAAATCGCGCCGCAGGCCGCGGGCGGAGAGCACCACCCGCGGCTTGATTTCGGCACCGTCCGGCTGGACGGCCACGGCTTGCGCCAGCGTCACTTGGTGACGAGCGGGCAGCCGCTGTCTTCAGCCTTGATGAAGGCCTTGTCGCCCGGAATGGTCGCAAGGTAGGTGTAGTAGTCCCAGTCCTTCTTCGACTCCTCGGGCTTTTTGACCTGATAGAGATACATGTCGTGCACCATCGAGCCGTCGGCCTGTACCTTGCCGTTGGCGTTGATGATGTCGTCGACGGGCATTTCATGGAGTTGCTTGGCGACCGCCTCGGTTTCGTCGGTGCCGGCCTTGTCGATGGCCTTGAGATATTGCAGCACCGCCGAATAGGTGCCGGCCTGGATCATGTTGGGCATGCGGTTGGTGCGCTTGAAGAAGCGCCCGGCGAAGTCGCGGCTCTTGTCGTCGCGGTCCCAGTAAAACCCTTCGGTGAGCACCACGCCCTGCGCCGCCTGCAGGCCGAGGCCGTGCACCTCGGCAAGCGTGAACAGAAGTGCTGCCAGCCGCTGGCCGCCGGCGACGATGCCGAACTCGGCCGCCTGCTTGATGGTATTGGAGGTGTCGAGGCCGGCATTGGCAAGGCCGATAACCTTGGCGCCGGAGGACTGCGCCTGCAGCAGGAAGGAGGAATAATCCGTCGATCCCAAGGGGTAACGCACCTCGCCCAGCACTTTGCCGCCGCTTGCCTCAACAACCTTTGAGGTCTGCTCCTTCAGCGAATAGCCGAAGGCATAGTCGACGGTGATGAAATACCAGCTGTCGCCGCCCTGCTGCACCAGCGCGCCGCCGGTGCCGACCGCCTGCGAGTGGGTATCGTAAGCCCAGTGGAAACCGTAGGGCGAGCATTGCTTGCCGGTCAGGTCGGCCGATGCCGCTCCGGTGACGATGTCGATCTTCTTCTTTTCCTTGGACAACCCCTGGACGGCGAGCGCCACCGAGGATGTCGTCAGTTCCATGATCGCGTCGACCTGCTCGGTGTCGTACCACTGGCGCGCAATGTTGGAGGCAATGTCGGGCTTGTTCTGGTGATCGGCGTTGACGATCTCGATTGGCGCGCCCTGCACCTTGCCGCCAAAATCCTCGACCGCCATCCTGGCGGCCTCGACCGACCATTTGCCGCCGAAATCGGCATAGACGCCCGACTGGTCGTTGAGGATGCCGATCTTGACCTTGCCGTCGGAAATTTCGCCGGCCGCCGCCGGCATCGCAGTCGCCGCAAGCAGCGCGGCTGAGACGAGATAGGATGCTTTCACAGGTGGTTCCTCCCTTGTGGCCGACGCTGGAAAACGCGGCGGCCTTGCAATGGTTCAACAGCTCCGTCCGGTACTCGCTGAAATCCGGGCCAGCGCCCGCCACTTCTCCTCTTGGCAACCCCTCCGCCCTGGGTGCGCCGGGAACCGTAGCATCACATTTCGCAAGGGGAGAATGCTATTTTCGTAGCATGGCGTGTGGGCGCTACCAGTCCGGCTCAATTGGAAGGTCTTCGGAAAAGCCGCTCGGGCCAGGAAGGGACAGCGTTGCGGCCGCGGCGTCTCGCAATGCCGCCGGAGGCCTTTTGAGATGTTCGCTGTCCAGCGGAAGGGCAAGATAGGCGGTGGCAATGCGTGCAGCCGCTTCCGCCTGTTCACGATCTCTCATTGCCTTGACCGCAGACCGATCAGGCAGCGTGGCCAGCCAAGCCTTGTGCAGAGCGAACATTCGAGGGTCGACCGTCGGCATGCTTACGGGATAGCCACGCTCATCGATCGCCACAGCCTCCACCTTCGGGGCGTTGATGAGCCATTGCAGCCCCTCCATGGGTGCGCTGTCGAGATCGTCGGCATGCTGTGTAATCGAGGTAGTGGCGTTGTCCTTGAGGACATGTCTTGCCTGCGGACGGATCAGGTCGACCAGATAGCCATCACGGTTCGCTGCCCTGAAGGCCCGGGGCTGGAGCGGCTTGAAGGACCTGTCCACTTTACGCAACACGCCTATCAGGCCGGACTGGCTTACCCTCTCGCCGGTCACGAAGCTGATGCGACGTCGCGAATCGAAGAGCAGGTCGATGTCGCCGGTTGCCGTGAGACCGCTGGTGATCTGGACGCCCGCCAGAGCCTCGTAAGCGAACAGCGCATTCGTGCCGACAACCAGCAACTGCTTGCCCAGCAGGTCTGTTTCGGCGCACCGCCGCAATATCCGTGCGGCGATGGCCGGTACCCTGCCCAACCCCATTGCCACATTGACTTTCGCCAGGCCGTTCAGGCGATCGGCCAGACCTGCCAGCAGATCCTTGTTCTGCACCCTGCCCTCGGAAAACGCAGCGAACGCCTTCTCCGTCTGGCTGCTTTTCGGCCCGAGTGAATTCTCGACCTGCCGGACCTTCCGCAGCAGGTATTCAGCACCGCTGCGCTCAACCCAGCGCATGCTGCCTGCAAAGCGCCTTTGGCGCTGGTCATCAGCACGCTGCCAGGCCTCGTAGACCTGTTGCGTATCTATGAGTTGGCGCCGCTGCTCGCCGGTCAACTCTCTCAGCATCGTTTTCCACTCTTAAGCCAAGATCAAGTTAACATAGTGGAAAACTCTTAATTAACAATATGTTGCTATGTTTTTTCCACTATCGCAGCTATCACCCACACGCCGAGTGGAAAATACCCTAAAAACAATAGGTTATGTCCAAGAAAGGGAGGCCAGAACCTCACACGCGGGTTTTTAGCTGCGCGCACCATGGCAGCCGCTTGCCGTCGCCTCACCGCTTCTGCGGATAGATCGTCTCGCCGCGCTTCAGCATCTCGACAAAAGCCTCGATCTTCTTCCTGCGCCCCGCCTCCGTCTTCATGTTGTGCGTTCGAAACGCCAGCGCGAACCGGTTCTGGGCGGAAAGCTTTGCCAGCATCTCCTTCGCCTTCGGCTCGGCATCGATGGCGGCCTGCAGATCGTCAGGGATCTTCATGTCCTTGCCTGAGGCATAGGCGCGGTCCCAGCGGCCGTCGGCCTTGGCCGCCTCGACCTGTTTCAGCCCGTGTTCGGTCATGCGGCCCTCCTCGACCAGGCGGGCGACATTGTCGATGTTGATCTTGCTCCAGATGCTCTTCTTGCCGCGCGGCGTGTAGCGCTGCAGAAAGCTCTTGTCGTCGAGCGGCTTGCGTATGGCGTCGATCCAGCCGAAGCACAGCGCCACGTCGATGGCCTGCTTCGGCGTGATCGAGGCGAGGCCCGAGCCGACCTTGTGGACCTTGATCCAGACCTCGCTCTCGCCGGCATGATTTTCGCGCAGCCAGGCGTAAAAACTGTCGGGATCGGGGAATTCATGAACCTTGTCGGGATCGACCTTGAACGGCGCCATCATCACCTCGTTGTTGCCGGGCCGGCTGTATCGGCTGTCGATGCCAGTTTCCGTCAGCGGCGTCGATACCCCCTAGCCTATTGCGAGCCGGCTTGCGCCGCAGCCGACGCCCGTGGCAGTTTCCTGCTGGTCAGCCGGGCAAGGCAGACTGCAATTCGGGGGAAATGCCATGCGAGCGATGTTACTCGGCCTCATCCTTCTGCTGCCGACCTCGGCACTGGCCGAACCGATCGAAACCCAGAAAATCATCACCGCGCTGACCGGCGACTTCAATGGCGACGGCGCCGCCGATCTGGCGATGATCGTCGAGACCGAGCCCGAAGACGATACCATGGACATGCATTTCTTCCTGAGGGACAAAAAGTACAATTTTCTGAAACCCGCCGGCGTCGTGCATGAGCAGGTCTACGGCGAATGGAACGACTACGACCAGCCGCATTATGAGGGCTCCGGCATCGAACCGGAGTTGACCTTGCTGCCCAACGGCTCGATCAAGATCTATCTGCCGGGGCTGATCGGCCCCGGCGAGCGGACCGACATGACGCTGACCATCGCCTGGCGCAACGAGGCCTTCGTCGTCGCCGGCGTTGCCTATGACCATTACAAATACCAGTCCGTTGTCGTCTACAGCAGCTGCGACTACGACGTGCTGACCGGCAAGGGCAAAAGTATGCAGACGCAGGATGATGATAGCAAGGTGAACAGTATCGTGTCTGTCGAAGGCCAGGTCGTGCCCTTCGCGGAGTGGGACACGGGGACGCCTTTTAGGGTGTGCGGGGATTGAGGGGGCAGCCAATCTCCCCCCTTGTGGGGGAGATGGCCGGCAGGGGGGCCGCTGTCCCGCCAACGCACCGGCTAGTGTCAGCCACGTTTATCCCGCGATTCTTGTCAGAAAATAGATCGAGAGGTCGCGATCCTTCGCGCCCCCCCTCTGCCCTGCCGGGCATCTCCCCCACTTGGGGGGAGATTGGCTTCACTGCAGATGCGGTTTCTTCAAAAAGCTGTTTCGGTCGGCGGATTTCACTCGCAGCCAAGTCTCACGACCGTCACGCACGACCCTGAGAGGAATCTCCGAACCCGCCGGATTCTGCCATAGCTTGCGGTAGAAATCGGCGAGACCGTCGACCTCGCCATCGCGCACGTCGGAGATGATGTCGCCCTGGCGCAGGCCGGCCTTGGCGGCGGGGCCGCCTTCGGCGACGCTCATCACCACGACCGCACCGTTCGACTCGGCCGAGAAGGCGCCGAGCCATGGGCGCGGCGGCTTCGCCACCTGGCCGCGCGTCAGGAGATCGTCGAGGATCGGGGTCAGAAGGTTGATCGGCACGACCATGTTGATGTCGGCGACCTCGCCGTTGCGGCTCATCTGCAAAAGCAGCGAACCGATGCCGAGCAGGCTGCCATCCTGGCCGATGAGCGCCGCGCCGCCCCAGGACGGATGCGCCGGGGCAATGAAGATCGCCTCGTCGAGCAGATATTCCCAATAGCCGGCGAATTCCTGCTTGGTGACGATGTGTGCCTTGACCGAGCGGCCGGTGCCGTCGGCAAACACCACGGGGTCGCCGATCTTCGCCTTCGAGGCGTCACCCAGCGCCACCGCCGGCAGGCCGAGCGGCGCCAGCGCCTGCACCAGGCCGAAGCCTGTCTCCTGGTCATAGGCCAGCGCATGCGCCGGCACGACGCGGCCGTCCTGGTCGGTCAGCCAGACCTCCTCGGCCTCGGTGATGAGATAGCCGATGGTGAGCACCAGCCCGTCGCCGCGGATGACGACGCCGCTGCCTTCCCGGCGCGTGCCCAGGGCATTGGCCGTGAAGGCATCGTCGGGAACCATGGCGCGCACGCCAACGACGGAGCGCAAGAGCGGGGAAACGGGATCGATCGGCATGCGGTCATCCTGGCAGATATGCGTGGGCAGTATCCTCTATAGGTATGCCGCGCTGCACAGGGCGCAAGGGCTTAGGCAACAAGGCAATCATTTCAGAGGCTGGCGCTGCCCCTCATCCGCCTGCCGGCACCTTCTCCCCGTATAGTGACGGGGAGAAGGGAGATGGCCGCAACATCGGCGCTCTTGGCAACGCTGGCAATTGGGGAAATCAGTAGGCGACAGCGTCCTTCTCCCCGTCACTATACGGGGAGAAGTGCCCGGCAGGGCGATGAGGGGCGGCGCCGACATCGATAATAGTTCAACACAAGTTGAACCTTTCTGAATTGCACCTATGTGTTCCCGTATCTAGGTTCCGCCGACTTTTCCGCCATCAGTCTCGCGCCGTCGCGCAAGTCGTTTCGCCCGCCAAACCAAGGAATTTCCCGCATGACCGAATACACCCCGCCGAAAGTCTGGAGCTGGAAGAAAGCCAATGGCGGTACGTTCGCCAGCATCAACCGGCCTATTGCCGGTCCGACGCATGACAAGGTGCTGCCGGTCGGCAAGCATCCGCTGCAGCTCTATTCGCTGGCGACGCCGAATGGGGTCAAAGTGACTGTCATGCTGGAGGAGCTTCTGGCGCTCGGCCACAAGGGCGCCGAATACGACGCCTGGCTGATCCGCATCAACGATGGCGACCAGTTCGGCTCGGGCTTTGTCGAGGTCAACCCCAACTCCAAGATCCCGGCGCTGCTCGACCGCAGCGGCAAGACGCCTGTCCGCGTCTTCGAGTCCGGCTCGATCCTGCTTTATCTCGCGGAAAAGTTCGGCGAGTTCCTGCCGACCGAACAGCCGGCGCGCGCGGAAACCTTGTCCTGGCTGTTCTGGCAGATGGGTTCGGCGCCCTATCTCGGCGGCGGCTTCGGCCATTTCTACGCCTATGCGCCCGAAAAAATCGAATACGCCATCGACCGCTTCGCCATGGAGACCAAGCGCCAGTTCGACGTGCTCGACCGGCGGCTGGCGGAGACCGAATACCTCGGCGGCGCCTTCTATTCGATCGCCGACATGGCGGTATGGCCCTGGTATGGCGGCCTGGCGCTCGGCCGCATGTACAATGATTCCGCCGAGTTCCTGTCGGTGCAGGACTACGAGCACGTACAACGCTGGGCCAGGGCGATCGACGCCCGCCCGACCGTGCAACGCGGCCGCATGGTCAACCGCGCCTTCGGCGACCCCGCCATGCAACTGCACGAGCGCCACGACGCCAGCGATTTCGAGACGAAGACGCAGGATAAATTGGTGGTGGCGGAGTGAGCTAATCTCCCCCCTTGAGGGGGAGATGGCCGGCAGGCCAGAGGGGGTCGGCTCGACTGGGCGCGACCTCCTGCGACTGATGAAGGTTAGCGCTCCACGCGCGGCGACCCCCTCTGTCGCCTTCGGCGACATCTCCCCCTCGAGGGGGGAGATTAGCCCATCAATTTCGCCAGCCTCGGCACGCCTTCACCCACGGCGCGTTCATCTGCGAGCGTAAAGCTCATCCGCATCGTGTTGCGGCCCGAACCGTCGGCGTAGAATGCGTTGCCCGGCACGAAGGCGACGCGGGCTTCCTTGACCGAGCGGGCGAGCAGTGCCGTGGCGTCCGCACCTTCGGGCAGCGTCAGCCAAACGAACATGCCGCCTTCCGGTCGGCTCCAGCTGACGCCATCCGGCATTTCCGCTTCGAGTGCCGCAAGCAAGCCGTCGCGGCGCTGGCGATAGGCGCCGATCAGCTTTTCCACCTGGCCGTCATACACGGCCTCGGAGACGCGGTGCATGACCAGCTGGTTGATCGACGGGCTGTGCAGGTCCGACGCCTGCTTCATCAGCACCAGCCGCTCGACGACGCGGCGCGGCGCGCAGACCCAGCCGACGCGCATGCCCGGTGACAGGATTTTCGAGAACGAGCCGCAATAGAGCGTGCGGGCGTTTTCGATGCCGCCGGAGCGTTCGCAGTCGAGCGCCAGGATCGGCGGCTGGCCCTCGCCGTCATAGCGCAGCGCGCGATAGGCGGCGTCCTCGATGATAGCAATGTCGAGCTCGTCGGCGAGGTCAAGCACCGCCTCGCGCTGCTGGCGATTCAGCGTCTCGCCGGTCGGGTTGTCGAAATCGGGCACGAGATAGGCGAATTTCACCTTGCCGCCCTCTTTTGCAAAAGTAGAGGGGGCAGCAGCCGCCGCCTGGTAGGCGGCCGGCGTCATGTTGCCGCCATCCGGCGTCAGCCGGTCGTAGCGCGGCTCATAGGCGTTGAAGGCCTGCAGCGCGCCGAGATAGGTCGGCCATGTTACCAGTGCTGTGTCGCCGGGCGACAGGAAAAGCTTGCCCAGATAATCCAGCGCCTGCTGCGAGCCGGAGGTGATGAAGATGTTGTGCTCGTCGCAGGCAATGCCGAGCTTGCCCATCTGGCCGGCCAGCCATTTTCTGAGCGGCAGATAGCCTTCGGAGACCTGATACTGAAGTGCTGCGCTCGCCTCCGCACCGCCCAGCACCGAGGCATAGGCATCGGCGATCGCCTGGGCCGGAAACAAGGCCGGATCGGGGATGCCGCCGGCAAAGGAGATGATGTCGGGCTGGTCGAGCAGTTTGAGCAGCTCGCGGATTTCCGACGCCTTCATGCGCGAGGCGCGCGACGCCAACAGGTCCATCAAACTCACGAGCCCACCTCCCGGGATACGGCATCTGGTCCAGCATGACCGTTCTGGCCATGCGATTTAGGTCAATCTGACTGACCTATTATCAGGCTCCCTCACCCGCTGGAATAGCCAAACCCTCATTCCGCGTGGCCCAGACGAAAAAGCAAACACATTTCTGCCCTGGACAGGGAAAATTGTTGCGCGCCGAGGGGCGCGGATGCAACCTCATTCCGAGCGGACCGGCATAAAAAGAAAAGCGGTCTCAACAAGGGGGGTAAAATGACGCTTGAGCTCATCGGGGCCGGATTCGGCCGCACCGGCACATGGTCGACCTTTGCCGCGCTGAACAGGCTGGGCCTTCCCAGCTATCACATGCAGGAAGTCATCCTCAACAAGGCCAACAAGGGCCATCTCGACTTCTGGCGCAAGGTGGCCAACAGCCCGCCCGGCAGCCAGCACGACTGGACCAGAGTCTTTGCCAATTACAAGGCGACGGTCGACAATCCGGGATGCTGCGTGTGGCGCGAATTGATGGCCGCCTATCCCGACGCCAAGGTGCTGCTCACCCTGCATCCGCGCGGCGCCGAGGCCTGGTACGACAGCACCATCGACACCATCCACTTCACCGAGACATTGTGGCAGTTCAAGGTGCTGGAATGGCTGACGCCGTTCGGCCGCAAATTCGGCGACATGTCGCACAGGCTGATCTGGGGCCGCACGCTTGCCGGCGTGATGGACGACCGCGCCAAGGCGGTGGCGCGCTACAACGCCTATACCGAGGAGGTGATAGCGGCCGTGCCGCCGGAGAAGCTTCTGGTGTTCAAGGTCAGCGATGGCTGGGCGCCGCTCTGCGGCTTCCTCGGCGTGGCGCTGCCCAACGAGCCTTTCCCCAACCTCAACGACCGCGAAAGCGTGAAGAAGATCATCCGCGACATCATCAAGGGCAGCTACATCATGCTGGGGCTGTCGGTGGCGGCGGTGCTTGCGGCGGTCGCGGCGCTGTGGTGGTGGCTGGGGTAGCCGCCGGACCGTCAGAATATTGCTACTTGCGCGTGATCCAGCCGAGCAGATCCGGCTCGACGTCTTCGTGGTCGGTCAGGTCGCGAACCAGGGAGGCGGCGAGCGCGCGCCACCGCTTTTCCGGGACATTGTCTTCCATCACCGATTTGATGAAGGCGGCGCGCAGGATGGCGCAATCGAAGGCGGATACATCGAAAAGCAGTTCTGCCATTTCGGTTTTCCCCGTTCACATCGGGCGCGCGAGCCTGTCGAAGTCTCAGGCGCCAGCGCCCCATACAATGGTCGACGACAGCGGATTCATACTCTTGCCGAACCAAGGTTCAACACAATTCGATTGTACGGTTTTTACCAAGCGATTGCGGTTCGTTGCCCGCTTTTGCGCCGATGCTAGATTTGCCGGGCGGCCTCTCCCCAGATGGCCGCAAATGGCCGGCGCGGCTCTGGCAACATGCTTTCACCGGCATTCGCGTCGGCCATTTCCAGCCCGTGCCAGGCTCAGCCCAGCAGCCGTTCGTATTCGGCCTCGGCCTGGCCGTAGAAACCATCGGCGACGGCGATCAGGCCATCCCGGTCGCGAATGACGATCTCGCCGCGCCGCGACCGGATCAGGCCGCGCCCTTCCAGGATCTGCAGGCCGATGGTGACGCCCGGACGCCTGACGCCGAGCATGACGGACAGGAACTCATGCGTGATCTGGATCTGATGGCCGACCACCCTGTCGTCACACATCAGGAGCCATCGGGCCAGCCGATCCTCGAGCTTGGCGCGGGCATTGCTCAGCGCCGTGGATTTGGTCTGGCCGTGCAGATAATGGGCATAGCGCAGCAGGAAGGCGCGAAGCGTCGGGCTTTTCTGCAACGCTGCCTTGAACGGCTCGGAATCGATGCACACCGCCTCGCCCGGCATCTGCATGTAGCAGTCATGGGGCGCCCAGTCGGCGCCCATCACCAAGGCGGAGCCCGACATGCCTTCGTGGCCGATGATGCCGACCTCGGTGTCCAGGCCCGGCCGGTTCCTCGCCACCACCGAGGCCAGGCCGCTTTCCAGGAAGCAGACCGAGGCGACCGGCTCGCCCGCCATTTCGAGCGGGGCTTTGAGATCGAGCACACGATGGTGCAAATGCGGCGCAAGCAGTGCGAAGTCGGCCGGGTTCATGCGGCGCAAAAGGCCGCTTTTCTCCTTGCTGACCGACTGGTCCATCGCTCTCTCCCGTCAAGGGCAAGAGCACATGTCATCTCCCAGCCGTCGGCGCCCTGCCCAAATGCAAACGGTCATTGGACGATAGCTGACTCGGATTCAGCCATTGTACTTCGTACAAAACCGACAAATCAGGGGCGACGCCCCATCAATCAATCCAGCAGCTTTTTCCTGGATCAGCGCTTCGGGCGGTCAGCCGCAACCATGCGCGCTTCGCGCACGATGGACGAGCGATCGTTGCCGATCAGCGATGCGATCTCTTGTATCTGCTGCTCGGAGGCCCCGGTTTCCCGCGCCAAGGCCGCGAGCGCCTCGGCGCTCAGACCGGACTGTCTCGGTTGCTCCGCCATGGCTCCAATGCCTCCTGTCGGGGCAGGAGTGCGATGATCGCTCCCAAGCGTCAGCGCCCATTGATGTGGCCGACGATGCTGCACTGTACGCTTCCGAACAATCGATGGCGAGCGATATATTAGCGACGCTGGATGCGGCCCTAGAACGGCAGCCTTATCTCATCGATCGACCTCGACTCCGTCCAGCCAATGTCCTTCTGGATCTCCGTCGGCAGCGCATTCAGTGCGCGCACGGTCTTCCTGTGCTTGCTGGCGCGCGCCAGGGCAGCGCGAATTCTGCTGAGACTTTCAAACATCGGTTACCTCCATGCAGCAGCAGAGCGCTGCCTCAGGCCCGCTCTTGCACGGCCTCTGTAACCGATCGATTGCGCGGCAACGGTGAAGCGCTTCACAAACCGATGCCGGCCAGAAACATTTGTATACAAATTAGTTGCACTCCCGCGGTGGCGTGATCCGACCTATGGCAGGGCGATCGCATATGGCGCTCCCTCGGGTTCGGCGACCCACCTACCCTTCGTCGGCGCAAGGCGATCACATATGAGTTCTTACGAAGAGGACCCCCACCCTAACCCTCCCCACAAGGGGGAGGGAACGCTGCCGCAAGCCACCCATTCTGGCGTGGAACCTAGGCGATTTGCGGCGATCAGCGCCTACCAAGTCTCCCTCCCCCTTGTGGGGAGGGATTAAGGGTGGGGGTATTCGCTGGCGCCGCCTTATGCGATTGCCCTGCCCTCCTCCGCGCCATCGCCGGCATCGGCGTCCGCCAGCCTCGCCTATGGACGAATCCCATCATGCGCAATAAGGATGGGGTCTGCCGTGGCGCTTTCGCGCCGGGGCAGGCGACGTTCGTTCAATGACGCTGCGCCGGGCGCCTTTGACGCCCCGCAAAAGTGTCGATACCGGGGGATCTGGTCATGACCGACAACAAGCCGACCGTAGACGTTACCAAGGACTGGCAGGCAACGCAGGGCCAGAAGTCCGGCGCCACGCGGCTGCGCCTGTTCGCCGTGCTGTCGTGGGTCATCGCCATTGGCGGCGAGATCGCCGGGATCGTCTTGCTCTACAAGCACAAGTTCGACCAGGGCAACCTGCCGCTGCTGATCGGCATCCTGGTCGGGATCGCGATCTTCGCCATCGTCGGCAGCCTGCTCTGGAAGGCGGCCAACCGGAAGGACCCGGCCCGCGAATCCGACACGTTCAGGTTCTTTGTCCAGAACCAGCTCGGCGCGATCATCACGCTGATTGCCTTCCTTCCGCTGGTTCTCTTGATCCTCAACGACAAGAACATGGACCCGAAGAGCAAGAAGGTGGCCGGCGGTATCGGCGCCGTGCTGGCCGTGCTGGCGACGCTGATCGGGGTCAGCTACCAGCCGCCATCGGTCGAGCAGTACACGCAGGACATGAACACCTGCGCGGAACAGATCAAGGCGGGGCAGCCGACCACGGCCTGTTCGCCCGAGGTCGCCGCCCAGGCGCAGGCGATCGCCACCGACTCCACCACGGTGGCCGCGGCGACGAAGGACGCGGCACACCCCAATGGCCAGGATGTCGTCTACTGGATCGCGCCGGAAAACGGCGCCGCCAAGTCCGACACCGAGCATGTCTTCCACCTCTGCGCAGCCGTCAGCCCGCTGAAGGACAAGACCGTCAACAGCGGCTCGGTAACGGAAGCCTACGCCCAGAACGCCATCCGCATCACGAAGCAGATCGAGATGGAACAGAAGCAGTGCGGGTTTACGGCTGCGCCGTGAATCGGCCAGGGTTTGGCGCGCGCAGTGGATCACTGCCAAACCGGTCCAGTTCGTGTTGTCCGCATTAGCGTGCGCGCCAGGACTTCGATCCTACATTTCGGAGCCAGCCGGCGGGCGGCTTGCCAAATCCTGACAGGACGAGACGAAAGTTGAATGTCGCATTTTGGCGAGAGCGACCGGACCGCTTTCGGTATGCGGGAGCGATAGCGGACATTCACCATGCGATCGCAATGTGTCCGGCCCTCGGTGATCTTTTCTCGTTTCTGATGGCAATACGGCACCCGTATCCACGCTGGATCAGTTGCCTGGGTGTCCCTCACATCGGAAGATCCGGGTTGTTCTCCGCAAAGTATTCATGACTATCGGCATTTTCTGTGGCTTGCGGGGGGTTTTCAACCGCGAGTAGCTTGGCGGTATTTTGACCACCAGAGGAATAGTCGTCTGTGAAGACGACGACCTCAAAGTGACTAATTTCGTGTACAATCGTTCCAGATCTTGAATCCGTTCCTTTCAGAGCGGCTGACCAGAACTTTTGACAAACAAAGATATTATAAGGTTGACCACGGAACACATACGCATAAACTCCCGGTCCGCAGACGCTGCCGTGACATCCAAACGATATTGCTTTGTTTGCAAGAGCATCCGCAATCTTCGAGAAATTTCCAGTGGCCTTCGCGTACAGTCCTACGGTATGCGCCCCAAACCATGTCAGATATCGTTGGGAATTCGGTTGCTGGGCAGAAGGCGTGCCCTGCAAAACCTGCAGGGCAGCCGAGGCTATGTTGTTTGCTTCCGCCAGCGCAGCGCCAATATCGTCCTGTTGAGAGCTGTCACACTGGTCGAATTTGGGTGCCGAGAGCGGTATCCGTTCCGGAGGAATTCGACCGGATAGAAGCCTGAACGTGACGGCGTTGCTCAGAACCTGGGCGCGTCTCAGGGCACCTTGAGGGCCAACCAGCAGACCCACTCTCTCTGTATCATAGGTAACCGCATAGATCCCTGCTTCATAGATGGCGTAGTACAATGACAGATCGACGGGCACCGAAATCGATTGTCCGGGTTCGATATTGATAAAGTCAGCCTCGGTCGGTTCTGCTCGCTTCACCAAAGGGCCAATATACTGAATTGGCTGCGACCCTCTCGCTACTGAAAAAATTTCGCCCGAGACGCCGTCGATCGGCGTGGTCCACCTGAGCAGTCTGATCGGGCTGCGTGACCGGTTCGTGAGAGTAAAGTCAATAATTAGTGGGGTATCGTTTCCAAAAGAAGTCAGGCGCGATTGCAGAACTATCTCAATTTCCTGATTCTGCTGCGCAAACGCCAAAGGAACTATACTAAAAAAGGCTGAAATTAGAAACACCATATTTCGAACAATGTTCGGCATTTTTTGCTCCTGTGTAACCACGATTAGAATCTATTGTTTCGACTACGTGAGCTTTTATTTTGCTAACACATGCCAGATCACCCACAGCTGATCCGGCAATCAGGAATAAAATTGCTGCAGACAGGGGAGTACAACTTACCACAAATTCACAAATTCAGGAATACGACATCCCCGGCCTCCAATGACATCGATTTTCACTGGCGCCTTTTTTGGCGTGGTATAAGATGAACCGCTACTTTCCCATCAAGCTCCATCCGAGGGGGCCATTATGTGCGAGCGTTGGAAAGGCTTAATAACAGTCTGCGCGATTTTGAGGTATTTTGCCCTGGCGTATGGGTTCTGTTTTGCTTTCAGCGGCACTGCTTTGGCTGATTCATGTGGAACAGAGGCTACTCATGGCTGGAACGTCAATAATAATCCTCCGGCCGAAGACCGTCAGGCAATCCAAGATCTTTTGTCCCGCTACGCCTGGACGATCGACGAAAAAAATGCAGCCGCGTTCGCCACCCTCTTTGCGGAACCTAAATCGTCTTACTATGAGATTTGCGATGCAGGCAGCAGTGTCCTCGAGCTGACACTCGACCTTGGCCCAGAGTCGGCACATGATCTTCTCGTGCAAATGAAAATAATAGTTAAGAAACTGGAAACCGATAAACTCCAGACCCGGCATCTCGTGACCAACACCTTGTTCGACGTGGTTGACGACAAGACGGTGAACACCAAATCGATAGTCCTTGTGACAATGCAGGACTCCCACTCTTCGGCACCGAGTCTTGACTATTCGGCGGATGCCCGCGCGTCTGTTGTAAAGGGCGATGACGGCATGTGGCGATTTCAATCGCTTACTGTCCACGCTGACTATGACGCTGGCTCTGTCGCAGCGAAGAAGCGATGACGCCCAGAGATCGGCCATGGGTTCACTGGCACGCTCCAGTGGGCTGAGATGCGTGCTGTTGCGCTGATCGCTGCTGTCCTCGGCGTTGCGTTTCTCCTGTTGTCCGGGACGATCGGACATGAAGCTTTTGTGTCGACGCCGCGAGCCGGCGAGAGGCAAGGCTCCAATCAGGCCGACATGATTTGCAGCAAGGCGGGCAACTGCGCGGCGTCACCATTGCCACGCAGTTCCGCTTTCGAGCCGCTGCGCCCTCGCAGCGTCGCTTTCGCTCCCGCTGAACTCGATGGGAAGGCGTTCGCCGAAGCCGTTACGCGATGGAACCCTGACATCTTTTGGGCGCCAGCCTCAAAGAGCACCGACGTCATAACGAGGTCTGGCGATGAAGCGCGGGCGGTGTTCGGTCCTATTCCAGAGGGCGATTGCGGCAGCCCACAGATGAAGGTCATCCCACTGGAAGTTGATGGCAATGTCGTCGACCTCAAGCCCAATCCGACAAAACCGGGCTCTCCGCTGGAGTTCGAGCACAGCAATGAGAACGGAGAGGTGGTGAAATGGACGGCGACATTGCCCAGATGCGACAAGCCTTCGCTAACTGGCAGCTCAACCTACTGTGGGCTGAACTCACGTGCAGTAAGGGTCGTGCGCGGCAACGTGGAATGGCTGTTCCTCTGCAGAAAGTCCAATATCAGCCACGAGGTCAGCACCGATCCCTACTGGACACGGTCGGATCCGAGATTTTCCGTCTTCGGCACCATCGGGTTCAATCGGAAATCCGGAGAAATCATCTTCTTCGACGGCCGCAAGGACCGGAGCGAGTTCGATTGGTCAAAGCCCTTCGTTCCGCCAGGCGGGCGCAACTATTCCGATGACATCGGAAGGGTTGCGGCGGAGAAAATCTATGACCCGACGTTCCAGATCTCGTGCCATGCATGCCATGACAACAAAAGCCCCTATGTGATAGATCCGCACATTGAACAGAGCAGGGTCGGTTTCCGTTCAGCCCGCGATTCCAAATCGACCGCCTTCAGCCTGGGAGATTTTCTACCGCGCCGACCGCGGTTGCCGGGCGCGCCGTTCCGCGTGGTCGGCTCCGGTTACACCGGCACCTATCCCAATGAACTTAGCCAAGCCAGGACGGTCGAAGATCCGACCGGAAACTGCACAAGCTGCCACACGCTTACCACACAAATCACCGGCCGCCGTTTTGCCGCGGACGCAGTCGGGTACGAACCGGCGGTCACATCGCCAACCTGGGTCCAATTGCTCGAGCTGCACGAGGAACAGACCGTCTACGCCGGCATAGAAGCACATCGCACGGACTGGGCGATCGGCAGCAGCGGCATCCATCCCTGGATGGTGCCGGGGTCCGGCAATGACCTGTCCTCAGGAACGCCTCGATTGAGCTTGGAAGACTGGCGCAAGCTGAGCGACTGTCTGTGGGGAGCCGGCGGTCCTGAGTGTGGCTACCGCCCACTCTACACGCGCTGCCCGGCGCCAGAAGCGCAGGATGAAGGCTCTTCGCTTGCCGATGCCGAGATTCGGGTTTTGCCTCCACCGCCCGGAGAGGACGTCAGGACGCGTGTCCTTCGCTTAAGCTGGACCTTTCGCAACAGCTACGGTGGTGTTCCCGAGCGCGACGATATCAGGATCAATGTGGCAGTCAGCGCGGGCACGATTCCGGCAAACGGGGATCCGCCGCAAAGTGGCGAATATCCAAGCATCGAGCAGGCAAAGGGCATCAGCGTCGAGGCTATCTCCGGTCCAGTCGGTTCAGCCGGCTCCAGCTTGTGGATCGAGAACGTTTCGTTTGCTGGTCACAAGAAATGGAGCGATCCAGCGCCGTCGATGTCGCCGCGCACCTTCCAGATCGATCTGCCCGGTGAATGCAACCGACGCACCTTAGTTCGTTTGGTGCCCAAACGGTTCTGCTTCGACCAGAGCCAAGCGGCATTTAGCGAGGCAGACCATTTGATCTACGCCGATGTTCAGTGTGGCGAGCCTCAATGAACCACCTGACGCGATCGAAAGCGACTGGTGAGCACCGGGATTTGCGATAACATGACTGGGTGCTACATGGTCGCCGCACTAAGGAGGGTCCCGGAGCGTGACCACGCCGGTTCCATTGGCTAGCCCCATTTTGCCCGGCAATCCGGCGAAACCTGTTGCGGAACGGCGTTATCTCACCATCCTGTTCTGCGACATGGTGGGGTCAACCGAATATGCCGACCGCCTGGATCCCGAGGATTTCCAACACCTGATTGAGAGCTTTCTACAGACCTGCAGCAGCGTCGTCCGGCGCCGCAAGGGCGTGACGGCTAGTTACATCGGCGATGCTATTCAGGCCTATTTCGGCTATCCAACAGCTGGTGAGGACGACAGCGAGTTCGCGGTGCTGGCCGCGCTCGAGATCGTTGATGCGGTGGCCACCATCTCCGCAAATCTGGGATATCCGTTGCAAGTGAGGATGGGTATCGCGAGCGGCCAAGTCGTGGTGGGTGAGTTCGTCGGCGCACCGAGCGGTGTATCCACCGTCGCCTTCGGTCACGTCGCGCATCTAGCGGCACGGCTGCAGGTACTGGCCAAGCCGAATACGATCCTTGTCGACGCGGCGACCTTCGAGGCCGCAAGCGGCGCGGTTGATTTCACCGGGTTCGGCAAACATGAGCTGAAGGGATTCGCCGCGCCAGTCCAGGTTTGGCAGGTGCAAAGGGCGCGCATGGTGCCGACCCGCTTTGCAAAGCGGGCGCGTATGACCAAGCTGTGCGGCCGCAACGCCGAATTGCGACTGCTGATGGAGCACTGGGAGACTGTCGTGCGCGACAGGCGTGGCAATGCCGTGTTGGTCTCGGGGGAGTCGGGAATCGGCAAGTCCCGGTTGCTCAACGAAATCCAGCAGCGTCTGCGCAGCTTTCCGCAACTGACCATGCAATGTTCTCCGACCTTTGAGAACAGCACCCTTTATCCATTCCTCGCAGAGTTGCAGAGGATTGCAACGATCGAGGACGGTGACTCAACGGAAGAAAAGCTTCGAAAGCTCCGCAACGGATTGTCGATAGGCTCGGTGTCCAGCGACATCGCGCTGGCGATCTTCTCGGGCCTGCTCGGGATGCCGACGACAATGCCGGACAGGCTTGAAGGGACAAGTGCCGAACGACAGCGCAACATTGCCGAGCAAGCATTCATCGATCTGGTCGGTTATTTGGCGCGAACTACCCCGATCCTGATCTTGTTCGAGGATGAGCAATGGGCCGATGCGACCTCGCGCGACCTTCTCGAAAAAATCGTCGCCAGCCTGGCTTCGACACCCGCCCTCTTGCTTGTGTCGAGCAGGAACAACGCAAGCGTTCCATGGGTCGACGGTCCTGACGGGCACCATATCAGGCTTGAAGCGCTCAGCCGAGCGGACGCTGAAGCGATTGTCCATGACATTAGTCCGAATGCGCTCGCTGCTGACGTAGCAGCGGTGCTCGATCGCGGTGAAGGCGTCCCGCTCTATATCGAAGAGCTTACTCGAAGCGTGGTCGAAACAGGGTTGCGCCTAGACGTATCGCAGCCCAAGCGTCTGTCACTCACGAACAACATTCCAAACTCTCTGCAGTTCTCGTTGCTTGCCCGTCTCGACAGGCTGGGGACCGCCAAGGAAGTCGCGCAGGTCGCGGCGGCGATCGGCCGCGAATTCGATTTCGACATGCTGCGCGAAATTTGTGATTGGCCTGAAGCGGAGTTGCGCGCTGCGGTTGGTGAGCTGATGCGCACAGGGCTGATCGTAGCCGAGCGAGGGACGGCCGGAGCAGGCTTTTCGTTCACCCACGTGCTGCTCCAGCAGGCCGCTAGAGGCACGATGCTGCACGAACGTGCGCAACAGATTCACAAATTGATTGCCGAATGCATCGAGCTGCGCGACCCCAACGCGGGCTTTGCCTATCCCGAAGTGCTCGCTGAGCATTTCGCCGACGCCGGTCTGTTCGATCGCGCCGCTGACTACTGGCTGCAGGCAGGGCTGAAGGCCGCCAAGACTTGGGCGAAAGTTGACGCAGTGCGTATCTTCAGGAAAGGGCTTGAAGCCGCGAAACTCTTGCCTGACTCCGACGATCGTAGCCGCAGGTTGCTTCGCTTCGAACTGGAACTGGGCGACGTTCTGTACGCTGCGCTCGGCTACGTGACGGGCGAAGGCAGTGCCGCGTATCAGCGGGCCATAGCGCTGAGCGGGAAGCTTGGCGAACTGGAGGCGACGATTAGGGCACTCGACGGGCTTTTCGGTACCCATTTCAACTCGGGCCAGTTTGGTAAGGCCCTCGCGGCCAGTGATGAATTAATTCGAGTCGGCGAGGAGGGCGGCTACCTAAACGCGCTCGTTATAGGTCTGCAGTTTAAGGGCATGAGTCTGTTCTGTCAGGGTGAGTTGGCGGAGGCTCGGCAATATCTTGAGCGCGCTCTCAGCCACAAGGGCAGTGCAGACGAGGTCGGCAGCGACTTTCCGAGTATGGCCATGATCTACCTTTCGTGGACCTTGCATATTCTGGGGTATCGCCGTCAAGCGCTGAAACTCTACCTCGAGGCGGAGGCGACCGTTCGGCAGCAATCCGCCTATCGCTTGGCCGCCTGCTTGGGAAACGGGTGTGTGTTGTTCGCCTTCCGCGAAGAGAGCAGGGATATCGCTCGGCTGGCGGATGAACTTCTGCCATTAGCGCAGGAAAACGGTTTCAATCTCTGGACACGGGTGGCGCGCTTTTTTGGTGGCTTGGCTGCATCAAGCCTCGATGACAGTCTGGTGGGAAGCCATATGATGGCATTGACCGAGAGTGACCTTGAAGATCAGGAAGTCGACAAATCGTGTTATTTAGGCTTACTGGCCAAAGCTTTCATTAACTCTGGACAATTCGATATAGCGGCAGAGACCGTCGAGAAAGGTCTGCGCGAGGCCGAAAAGATTGGCGAGCATTACTTTACAGCTGCCTTGCTTCGCATTCGCGGCGAGATCGAACTTGCAAATGGAGTCGGAGACAGAGCGGCAGAGGCTTCTTTCCGCGAGGCTATTGCCTTTGCGCGGCAGCAGCGCGCTAGGAGTTGGGAGTTGCAGGCGACCAATAGTCTGGCAAAGCTATTGCGGTCACAGGGTAGATTCGAAGAGGCGCGTGCGGAATTGCGGGAGATCAACGATTGGTTCATCGCAGCAGACATTGAGTGATTAACGACGCATCACGTTCTGCCGGCAATCTCGACGAGCGCGGATTCGGCAACATCACGATCCCCGCGCAGCCGCAACTTACGGTTTAAAGCAGACCAACGTCCGCTTACGGGTAGCGATGGCATTGATCTGAAGGCCGGCAGCGGCCATTCACCCGTAGCTCGCCGCAACGCAACAAGGCCCCTCCCGGGGCCTTGCTTTCAACCTCAGTGCTGAGCGTCGCCCCCTCACTTCCCCATCAGCTGCTTGGCATTCTCGGCCGTGATCGCGGTGGTCTCCACCGTCACCGTCTTGTCCACTTCGGTCGCGCAGTCGAGCAGGATCTTTTTCGACATCTCGATCGCTTCCTTGGCGCCTGTCGGGTAGGTGAAGGTTGCGACCCAGTCGCCCTTGGCGACGGCCTCGATGCCGCCTGCCGGGCCCGGCAGGCCGTCTGTGCCGATGATCTTCACGTCCTTGCCCGCGCCCTTGGCGGCGAGCAGCGCGCCGGCGGCCATCATGTCGTTGGAGGCGTACAGCACCTTGATGTCGGGGTGTGCCTGCAGCATGGCGGCGAAGGCGACCTGCGCCTTGTCCGGCACCCAGTCGGCGGCCTGCTCTGCGACGATCTGGACCTTCGGGTTACCTTTCACGCCTTCCTTGAAGCCGTTGAGGCGCTCGACGGCCGGCGTCGAGCTCGGCAGGCCTTGCAGCACCGCCGCCTCGCCGCCATCGGGCAGCAGCGTCTTGGCGGTGTACTTTCCGGCTTCCTCGGCGATCTTGAAATTGTCGCCGCCGATGAAAGCGGTGTAGTCCTTGCCGGGGTCGCCGACCGTCTTGCGGTCAAGCTCGATGACCGGGATACCGGCATCCATGGCGCGCTTCACCGCCGGCGTCAGCGGCGCTGCCTCGAAGGGCGAGATCAGCAGGACGTCGACCTTCTGGGTGATGAAATTGTCGACCTGCGAGGTCTGCGTGTTGACGTTGCCGGCGCCGTCGGCGATCTGCAGCGTGAAGCCAGGCACTTCCTTGGCCGCCGCCTCCAGCTCGTCATTGACGTGCTGGCGGTAGGGCTCGGCATTGTTGGCCTGCGAAAAGCCGATGACGAACTGGCCGTCCTTGGCGCAGGCTTTCACCAGCGGCTCGGCGGCGTAAGCGGAGCCTGCAATGCACAGGCCGGCGCCTGCCAGCAGCACGGCCTTGAGGGTCGATCCTCTTAGTGTCGTTTTCATAACTCACTCTCCTCCTCGTCCGGCCGGGGGCCAGACCTTGGTTTGACGTTCACGTGTTGCCGTCTCCTCCTTGTTTGTTTGTGCATGTCGTCATCGCAAAACCTTTTGCGCGACATGCACTAACGACCCAACCCCTCGCGGCGGCGAACGAGGGATTGAAGCACTGCCGCCAGGACGATGATCGCGGCGGTCGCGAGCAGCTGCATGGCGGGCGTGATATTGTTGAGCTGCAGGATGTTGGCTAGCGCGCCCAGCATGATGGTTCCGGCGACGGTGCCGACCATCGAGCCGGCGCCGCCAAACAGGCTGGTGCCGCCGATGACCACGGCGGCGATGGCCGTCAGCTCATAGCCCATGCCGTCATTGGCGCTGCCGAAATTGAACTGGCCGGCATGGACGATGCCGGCAAGGGCGGCGGCAAAGCCGGTGATGGCGTAGACCGAGATCTTCACCATCGACACCGGCACGCCGGATATGCGCGCGGCGCGCTCATTGCCGCCGACGGCAAAGACATAGCGGCCAAAGCGCGTGGTGTTGAGGACGATGGTGGCGATCGCGGCAAAGACGACGAAGACCAGCGTCGCCACCGGCACGGTGTTGTTGAACAGCCGCTCGCCCAGCACGGCGAACACCGGCGGCGCCAGGCCTGGCCCTTCGCCATAGGAAATGTTGATGTACTGGTTGCCGGAGACGACCAGCGCCAGGCCGCGCGCGGCCTGCAGGCCAGCCAGCGTGACGATGAACGGCTCCAGCCGGAAGCGCGTCGAGATGGTGCCCTGGATGGCGCCGAAGACGATGCCCAAAGCGAGCACGGCGAGGATGGTGGGGATCAGGCCGAAGCCGCCGGAGATCATCATAGAGGCGGTGACGACGCTGGACAGGCCAAGCACTGCGCCGACCGACAGGTCGATGCCGGCGGTGATGATGACGAAGGTCATGCCGATGGCGATGATGCCGGTCTCCGACACCGCGCGCACGATGTTGGCGATGTTGTCGGGGTTGAGGAACAGGATCTCGCCGTGGCGGCGCGGCGAGAAGATGATGCCGCCGATCGCCACCAGCACCAGGCCGATCAGGCTCTGGAAGCGCACGATGAGCGCCAGCGGATCGCGATGCTTTTGCGCTGCTGCTGTGACTGGGCTTGCTGCCACTGGATTGTTGTCCTGAGACATCAGGCCTCCCTGCCGTTAGCCGCGGCCAGCACCGTGTGCTCGTCGACGCCGCCCAAAAATTCCGCCACATTGCGCCCCTGGCGCAGCACCACGATGCGGTCGCACAGACCGATCAGCTCCGGCATCTCGCTGGACGCCACCAGAATGCCCAGCCCTTGCGCCGCGAGTGCCCTGAGCCGCTGGTAGATCTCGCCCTTGGCGCCGACATCGACGCCGCGTGTCGGCTCGTCGAGCAGCAACAGGCGCGGATTGCCGAGGATTTCTTTTGCCAGCACCACCTTCTGCTGGTTGCCGCCGGACAGTGCGCCGACGGCGATATCAGGGTTCTTCGGCCGGATGTCGAACTGACCGAAGGATTCCTTCACCGCCTCGGCCTGGCGGCGCGGCGAGACCAGCCAGTTCGGCGAGATTCGGGATATGACCGACATCACCAGGTTGAGGCCGACCGCCATGCGCAGCATCAGGCCCGAGCCCCGGCGGTCGTCGGTGACGAATGCGATGCCGGCGTGGCGGGCAGCACTGATCGAATCCAGTTTTACCGGGCGGCCTGATATGGCGACCTCGCCCTCCCAGCGGCCGGACAGGCCGGTGCCGTAGAGGGCGGACAGCAGCTCGGTGCGCCCTGCCCCCATGATGCCGGCAAGACCGACGATCTCGCCTTCATGGACATCGAGCGAAACGCCTTGCGGCGCCTGCCAGCCGGCGCTGTCGCGGGCGAGCTTGAAGCTGGCGTTCCTCAGGCTGAGCAGCGGCTTGCCCGCGGCCTTGGCGCGTTGCGGATAGAGTTCGTCCAGCGGACGTCCGACCAGCAGCCTGACCAGCTCGGCCTGCGGCGCGTGCGGCTCGGTGATGCCGGCGACACGGCCGTCGCGCATTACCGTCACCCGGTCGGCAATGCCGGGCACTTCCTCCAGCCGGTGCGAGATGTAGACGATGCCGACGCCGGTGGCGGCGAGCTTGCGCATGATATCGAACAGCCGCTCGACTTCGCCGACGGTGAGTGCGGCCGTCGGCTCGTCCATGATCAGCACGCGGGAGGCGTAAGACAGCGCCTTGACGATCGCCACCACCTGGCGCTGGCCGATCGACAGATCCGCCACCATGGCGGCCGGATCGATGGCGATCTCGATGGCTTCCAGCCGCTTCTTGGCCTCGCGGCGCATTGCCGGCACGTCGAGGAAGCCGCCCGGACGCATCAATTCGCGGCCGAGGAACAGATTGGCGGCGACATCGAGCGACGGCACCAGGTCGAGCTCCTGGAAGATGGTGGCGATGCCGGCCGCTTGCGCCTCACGCGGGTTGTTGAAACGCACGGGTTTGCCGTCGATCTCGATCGTGCCTTCGTCCGGCGTGTAGACGCCCGACAACAGGTTCATCAGCGTCGACTTGCCGGCGCCGTTCTCGCCGAGCAGCGCGTGGATCTCGCCCGCCTTGAGGTCGAAGTCGACACCGCGCAGCGCCTGCACGCCGCCGAAGCGTTTGACGGCGCCGGTCATCACCAGCAGCGGCGCGGTCATGTTAGCCTCGTGTGGGTCGGCCTCCCGCAGGAGGCGCGCGCCCGCAGCGTCGCCTGCAGCCGCACCGAACGCGGCGCGGAACCGGTCGCCGCGATGCGGGCGCTGAGCAGGGCCGCGGCCTGCCTGCCTATCTCGGTGCAGGGCTGCGCGACTAGCGTCAGGCGCGGTTCGAAACAATCGGCCCATTCGAAATCGTCGAAGCCGGCCAGCGACAGATCGCCCGGAATGGTGAGGCCTTTTTCGCGGATGGCGCGGACGGCTCCGATCGTCGTCATGTTGTTGCCGGTGACCAATGCGGTTGGTGGCGACGGCAGCGACAGGATGGCGTGGGTGGATGCGGTCGCCGCCGCCGTGTCGACATTCTCGGCCGAGAGATAGCGCGGCACGCACTCAAGTCCATTGGCGGCGAGCGAAGCCTGGAACGCCTCGATGCGCTCGCGCGTCGTCGTCAGGCCGGGCTGTCCGGCGATATAGCCGATGCGCTTGTGGCCGAAGGAGGCGACATGGTCGATCAGCGCGCGCATCGACGTTTCGTTCTCGACGCCGATCTGGTCGAAGCGCTGGTCGGCGAAACGGTCGATCAGAACGCATGGCATCTTCTTGTCGGCGAGGTAATCGATGGCGCGCTGCGGCGAGCCCGACGGGGCCAGGATGACGCCGTCGACGCGGCGCTGATGGAAAGCGCGCACCACCTGCAGTTCGCGGTCGGGATCCTCCTGGGTATCCGACAGGAAGACCATCAGCCCGAGCCGTGCGCATTCGGCCTCGACCGCGCAGATGATGTCGGTGAAATAAGGGTTGGAGATCGCCGAGATCGCCAGGCCGACGCTGTTGGTGGTTGAGGCCTTCAGCGAGCGCGCCAGCTCGTTGGGCTGGTAGCCCATGGCGGCAATGGCGTCGTTGATCAGCCTCGCCTTTTCCAGCGAAACGAAGCGCGTGTTGTTGACGACATGCGAGACGGTCGACACCGACACGCCGGCGCGCCGCGCCACTTCAGCCATTGTCGGCAATAAAACTAAGCGCCTGCAAGCGCTCCTCCCTTATGCGTTTCCCATCCGCTCTGATGGCGGATTTCAAGGGAGCTTAGGGCGATCGAAACGTTTGCGCAATCGATTCGATGAAATTTTTAGCGGGGCTTATCTCCCCCCTCGAGGGGGAGATGTCGCCGAAGGCGACAGAGGGGGTCGGTTCGACTAGGCTCGGCCTCATGCGGCAGATGGAGGTTGGCGCTTCACGCGATGCGACCCCCTCTGGCCTGCCGGCCATCTCCCCCTCAAGGGGGGAGATTCGCAGTTTCCGCAAACTCGGCCACCAGCCCCTCATATTCCTCGAAGGCCGGCAGCGCCTCGTAACTGTGCACCGCAGGCGTCGTCGCCCAGGGCAGTTTCTCGCTGGTCCATGTCTCGATGAACGGCGTGAACCAGCCGGGCTCGTCAAGCATGGTGGGGCGCAGATTGACGAACCAGTCGAGCCCTTCGGGGCGCGTGAACATCCAGCTCATGCAATGCGGGCAGAAGTAATGACGCGAGGCGCCGTGCAGCCCGCCGATCACCGGCTCGCCTTGCATGATTTCGAAGCCGTCCGAGGGAATGGCGGCGCTCAGTGAATAGGCGCTGGCCGACATGCGCTGGCAGCCGGTGCAATGACAAGCCATGGTCAAAAGCGGTTTTGCGGAAATCTTGAGCCGCACGCGTCCGCAGCGGCATCCGCCTTCGGCCGGCAAGCTCAGGGTTGGCACGGCAGTCTCCCAGTCTTCAACCGCCGGCGGTTCAGTCGCCCGTCAGCGCCTTCGTCGTCACCAGCGTGACGCCGGCATCGGTGAAGTCCGCATTGTACCGGGCGATGATCTCGGTCGCGGTTTCGCCTTCACAGTCCAGCGTCGAGTGCGCATCGGAAACGACGGTGACGCCGAGGCCTTCGGCCAGGGCGCCCTCAACGGTGCCGGCGATGCAGAAATCGGTTTGCGCTCCGGCAAGCACGACTTCGCCGGCCCCCTGCCCGGCCACCCAGGCGCCAAGCTCGGCATTCGAGAAGGCGTTGCGGACGGTCTTGGAGAATGTCGGCTCGTCCTTGGCCTGGCCGAGTTCCGGCCATACCGGCCAACCCGGCTCGCCGGGCGCCAGCGGATCGCCGGCCGGCCCGTCATGCCTGACGAAAGCAACCTTGCGCCCCTCGCGCCGCGCCCAGTCGATCAGCGAGCAGGTACGCTCGGCTATGCCAGGCGCATCGTGGATCGGCGGCTCGACGCGGCCGTCGAACATGTTGGTCTGGAGGTCGATGACGATGAGGGGAGCGAGGTTTGGCATGGCGAGAAGATAACGCGGGCGATGGGAGGGTCAAGACGGCGAAGCTGCTGATCTCCCCCTTGGGGAGATTACATGTATCTCACCCGATTCCACCCGCGACCACGTAAGCACCAGCCGCGCGCCCATCCTCCAGGCGCACAATCGCCGTAACGATCGAGCCGTAAGCGCCTCGCCACACACTGTGCATTCTTTCATGCTCGCCGGCCGGCACCAGGATGCGACCGTGAAAGCTTGTGCCGCTTCGCTCCATGACAACGGCTTCGCCATTGACGTGAACCTTGAGATCAGCGGTCTCCGCATCGAGTTCAACCGTCACGGCGATCTCGGCCTGGTCTCCTCGCCCCATCGTCTCCGCAACAAGCGTAAGCCTCGGCGCCGGCGCATCGCTGGCCCGTAATCCACCAGGCCGCCCCGCAAACACATCGTCCGGCAATTCCGGCGTGCGCGGCGGGCTGGTGCGGCGCTGGGTGGCGCGCTCGTAGTCGCCGGCGAGGCGCAGCAACTCCGCATCATCATAGGCCTTGCCCGCAAAGGTCAGCCCGACCGGCATGCCGATATCGGCCATCGTTCCCATCGGCACGGTGACGGTCGGGATGCCAAGATGACGCCACACCAGATTGCCATTGGCAACCCAGGTGCCGTTGCGCCAGGCGATTGCTGCAGAGGTCTCGTTGACGTCGGCATCGGCCGGGCCGACATCGGCGACCGCCGGCAGCACGACGGCGTCGAGCCTGTGCTCGTCCAGCCAGTCCTCGAAGTCGATGCGCCGCGTCGCCTCCAATCCCCTCAGACCTTCCGCCAGCGCTGGAATGTCCAGCAATGGCATCACGCCCTGCTTGGCGCTCGTGACGTAGTCGGCCAGATCGAAACCGTCGTCGCCATAGCGGTCCGGCAGCGCGCCCGGCGGCTGCGGGAAAATCTTTGGGCCGTCGACCGCAGCCAGATCGGGGATCGCCGGATCGGCATTGGCGCGCAGGAAATCGTCCCAGCCCCACATGCAGAGATCCCAGATTTCGCGCTCGGCGAAGGCTTCCGGCACCAGCCCGCGTTCGACCATGGTTTTTGTGCCCGGACGGTCGCGCTCATAGTTCGAGACGACGGGGAAATCGACCTCGACCACCTCCGCGCCGAGCTTTTCCAGGTCACGCGCTGCCTGCCGCCAGAGGTCGAGCACCGAGGCGCGGGTCTCGATGGGTTTGGGCGCGCCGCCGTCGCGGCCGATATACATTTTCGGCACGCCGAGGCGTTTGCCTTTCAACGAGCCCTCCAAGGCGAGTGTAGTGTAGCTTGGCGGCCTGAGAGCAGCGCTTTTCGCGATCGACACCCAGGGCTGCGCGCGCCAGAAATCGCCGCGCGTCTCGGTATCGTCGGCGACGATCACGTCGAGCAGCTCCAGCATGTCGGCAATGCCGCGCGTGTGCGGCACCACCACATCCATGGTCGGCACCAGCGGCCAGTTGCCCCTGACCGAAATGACGCCGCGCGACGGCGTGTAGGCGACAAGTGCATTGTTGGACGCCGGCGCGCGGCCGGAAGACCATGTTTCCTCGCCCAGCCCGAAGGCGGCGAAGCTGGCGGCGGTGGCCGTGCCCGAGCCGTTGGACGAGCCGGAAGCGAAGGCGGCGGTCAGGTAATCTGCATTGTAGGGGCTCTCGGCGCGGCCATAGACGCCACGCTGCATGCCGCCATTGGCCATAGGCGGCATGTTGGTCAGCCCGATCAGCACAGCACCACCGGCCCTCAGCCTGGCAATGGTGAAAGCGTCCTCGTTGGCGACGAGATGCTCGAAGGCGGGCGAGCCGGCGGCCACCGTCAGGCCCTTCACCTTATAGCTGTCCTTGGCGGTGTAGGGGATGCCGTCGAGCGGCCCGAGGGTGGCGCCATTGCGCCGCCGCAGGTCGGACGCCGCCGCCTCCTCGAACATTGCCGGGTTAAGCACCGGCACGGCATTGAGCGCAATGCCATGGCGGTCGTAGTGCGCGATGCGCCTGAAATACGCGCCGACCAGCTCGACGCTGGTGACGGTGCCGTCTTCCAACGCGCGCCGCAGATCGGCAATCGAGGCTTCGACGATGTGGAGGTTGGGCATGGGATTCTCGAGGTGCAGCGGCAAATGAGTCTTCGCATCGTGCGATGCGAGTGTCACGCCTCAAACGGAAGGCGTGACGGCGACGCTTATGCACTCGGCTCACAGCATCTTGCTGTCGAGCTGGCCGTTTTCCTTCATCAGGTCGAGATAGGTCTTGGCGCCGGAACTGCCGTGGCCTGCCGCCTTGAAGAACCATTTGGCGGCTTCCTTGTAGTTTGGTTTCCCATCGACGCCGCGGTAGTAGAGCGAGCCCAGACTGAACTCGGCATCGACGCTGCCGGCCTTTGCGGCTTCCAGCCACCAGGACTCGGCAGCCTTGTCGTCTCTGGCAATGCCCACGCCGTTGGCCGAGGCATACGCTAAGGCTAGCTGGGCATCGACATTTCCCTGCCGCGCCGCCTTGAGCCACCAGCCCGCCGCATCCGCACTGCTTTGCGCAACGCCAACACCCTCGGAATAGGCTGTGCCGAGCGCTTTCTGCGCGAATGCATTGCGCTGGTCGGCGGCTTTGCGCCAGAGCCTTGCCGCCTGAACGGGGTCCTTCGTTACGCCTAGACCATCCCAATACAGTCCACCGAGAGCGAACTGCGCCAGGTCATTGTCCTTGTCGGCAGCCTTGCTCAGCCACTCGAATGCCTGCCTTTCATCCTTCCCGACGCCCTGCCCGTCCCGATACACGACCCCGACATTATACTGCGCTACCACATGGCCTTGGACAGCAGCCTTCATCCACCATCGGAAGGCCAGATCATTGTCTTGCGCAACGCCGCGGCCCTGGCTGTAGAGGATACCAAGCAGATATTGAGCGTCGGCGTTTCGCCCGTCGGACGCCTTTTGCGCCCAAGTCGCGGCCGACGCATCGTCCCGTCCCACGCCTTCGCCGAGCGAATACGCCCGGGCCAGATTGGCACCGGCTTCGGCATTCCCCGCTTCCGCGGCCTTGCGCCACCAATAGACCGCCTGCTCGGCGCTCTTCTCGACGCCTTGGCCCATCGAATAATATCCGCCCAGATTCGACTGGGCGAACACAAAGCCCTGATTGGCGGCCTTGCTCATCCACGCAAACACCTGGCCGTCGTCCCTAGGGGTGCCTTTTCCCTGGCCATAAGCGGCCGCCACCGCGTATTGCGCTTCTGTCAGACCGGTGGTTGCGGCCTTCATCCACCACCCGAACGCAAGGCGGTCATCCTGCTCAACGCCGTGGCCCCGCGAATACAAAGTGCCCAGCAAAGCCTGGGCATTCGGCTCACCCAGATCGGCTGCCTTTCTCACCCACACTATGGCGGCCTGATCATCCTTCTTGACGCCTTGGTTACGATAGTAGGCGCGTCCGAGACAGAAAGCGGCCTCCAGGCTTCCTTGGTCAGCCGCCTTGCGCCACCATGAGGCAGCCTGCTCGAAGCTTTGCGCAACACCCCGACCCTGCGCATACAGGACGCCGAGGGCGTACTGAGCGTTCGCATTGCCCTTGTCGGCTGACTGCCTGGAAAACTTCAACGCCAGTTGATCGTTTCTTTCGACCCCTTGGCCATTTAAATAGACTTGGCCGAGAGAATATTCAGCCTCCCCGCTCCCCTGATCGGCCGCCTTGCGCCACCAATAGAGCGCCTGCTCATAACTTTGCGCGACCCCTTGGCCCTGCCAGTACAACACGCCGAGCTGGTACTGCCCATTCATGTTGTCTTTATCGGCGGCCTTTCGTGAGAAACTCTCGGCAAGCCGACTGTCCTTTTCAACGCCCCTGCCCATAAGGTAGGCCGACCCAGTGCTGCTATGGCTTCCGCATTGCCGCCATCGGCGGATTTCTTCCACCAATACACCGCCTGGCTGTCGTTCTGAGCCACGCCCTCACCGCGCCAGTACAGCGCACCAAGCTGGCCTTTTGCGTCAACATTGCCAGCGTCCGCCATGATCTTCATTTGACGGAATACCTCGGCATAATCCTTTGCCTGGAGAGCCGCTGCACCCTTTTGTGCCGCTGACCACTGCACATAGTAATTTCGGCCAGGACCGAGCAGCACAAAAGCCGCCAGCAACACCAGAACGACGGTAAGGACCCCTCGGCGACGCGACTTGGGCGGGCTGTAGACAGGTGTATCCACTTTGGGCGCCCAGTCGTTGTTGCTCACCGTCCCCAATCCATTTGCAGCCACCAGTAATCCTTAGCGCAAGCCAGGCCGTTCTGGAATATCCAAAGCATTTGATGTCGCTACTGCGGTGCGCCGGCGAACAGGATTTCGCCATCGCCGCCAGCCGCCGGCCAATCCCTGATGGTGCGATCGTCGCCGCCGGTGACCAGTGTGCCGTCGGTGGCGAAGGCAACGGCGTAGATCGGGCCGGTGCGGCTGTCGAACATGGCGATCTGGCCGCCGGTGCCGACATCCCACAGCCGCGCCGTGCCGTCGAGCGAGCCGGAGGCCAGGCGCTTGCCGTCGGCCGACAGCGCCAGCGTATAGACGGTGCCTTCGTGACCCTCGAAGCGGCGCAATTCCCTAAACGTGTCGAGGTCCCAGAGCTTGATCGTGTAGTCGCCGCTGCCGGTGACGACATGATGGCCGTCGGCGGTGAAGACGGCCCCGTAAGTGCCCTGCTCGTGGCCGTGCCAGCTGCGCAATTGCTTGCCGCTTTCGACGTCCCAGAATTTCAGCGTGCCGTCGATGGAGCCGCTCAGCGCGCGCGTGCCGTCGGGCGAAATTGCGACCGTGCTGATCGGCCAGTCATGTCCGGTCATCACATGCAGCACCGATTTGTTGACGAGATCCCAGACGATGACGTTGCCGGTGTCGTGGCCACTGACGGCGCGCTTGCCGTCCGGGCTGATCGCCAGCTTACGCACGCCGCCATTCGCGCCCGACGAGAAGACATGCAGCACCGCGCCGTCGGCAAGCTTTCGCAGCACGATCTCGCCATCGTCGCCGGCGGTCAGCGCGGTTGCGCCGTCGGGCATGAACAGCGCCGTGCGCGCCATGTCCTTGTGTTCACCAAGGTTGCGGATCAGCCGCTTGCCGGCGATGTCCCAGAGCTTGATCATGTGGTCGGTGCTGGCGCTCATGACGTCGCGGCCATCGGCCGAGACGGCGAGCCAGACGACGGCGTCGCGGTGGCCGTCGGGCTCGGTCGGCAGCGCCGGCGGAGGCGGCGGCAACGGCGCGACGGTCTGAGGTGGCGTGGCCGGAGCCGGCGGTGGAGCAGTCTCCGGTGGCGGTGTCGCCGGAGCGAGTGCGACTTGTGGCGGCTGAGGGGGAGCAGCCGGAGGCGTAGGCTGCGCCGGCTCGGGCGGTTTGGCTGCCTGCACCGGCGGAGTTGGCTCGGGCGGCATGGTGACCTGCGGCGAACTCGGCGGGGCCGGTGGCGTCGCCAGGGCCGGCGGGACACCGTCGATGCCCTGGTTCTTCGGCTCGGCTTTGGGTTCGTTCGGGGCGGCCACCTCAGCGCCCGGGCCGGCGTCACGCGCCCAAGGGAAGTGGTCGGCCAGCAGCGCCAACACGGCGAGCACCGGCAACATGAGGAAGGCGCGCCGCAGACCGGGGCGGCCCTTTGGGTCGATCTCGGCGTCGCGGCCAAAAAGCGGCGTTCCAGCAGGCTGGCTTCGCCGACCCGGCAGCAGTCCGGCCCAGAACAACAGGGCGCCAAGCAGGCAAAGCCCGCCGACGGTCAGGAACACCACGGGCTGCAGCGTGGCTGGGCCGTGCAGCATGTGGTCGATCCCGCTCCAGCTGAAATCTCTGTCGCCGAGCAGCAGATACGCCCGCACCAGACAAGCCAAAGCGGCCGCCAGCAGCGGAAGCGCAAACAGCCTTTCGGCCAACCTGTCCATCGGACTCCCCCTCCGGTGCCGCACCTTGCTCATCATGCGGCCGCCGCAGCGAAACAAATAGCGCAAAACTGCGCCCACGAAAGTGGGCGCGATCACGCAGCCAAATTCACTTCAATTCGACCCATACCGGCGCGTGGTCGCTGGCGCCGTCCTCACCTCTGACATCGCGGTCGATGCCGGCAGCGGTGAGGCGGCGCGCCAGTTTCTTCGACAGCAAGATGTGGTCGAGCCGCAGCCCGGCATCGCGCAGCCAGCGGTTGCGGCGATAATCCCAGAATGTGTAGAGCGTTTCCTTCGGATGCTTCTTGCGGAGCGCATCGGTCCAGCCCTGCTCGAGCAGACGCTGGAACGACGCCCGGCTTTCCGGCTGCACCAGCGCGTTGTCGTCATAGGAGCGGGTGGCGTAGATGTCGCGCGGCTCGGGCACGATATTGTAGTCGCCGACCAGCGCCACCGGCAGGCCAGTGTCGAAGAGTTCTGCGGCATGCGCCTCCAGCCTTTCATGCCAGGCCAGCTTGTACTGGAATTTCGGCCCCGGCTGCGGGTTGCCGTTGGGCGCGTAGACACAGGCGATGACGATGCCGTTCACGGCCGCCTCGATGTAGCGGCTCTGCTTGTCGGCGGTATCGCCGGGCAGGACGTCACAGGTCAGCACCGGCTCGGACCCGCGCGCGAGTATCGCGACGCCATTCCAGGTCGGTTCGCCCTTCCACACCGCGCCATAGCCGGCCGCCGCAAGCGCCGTGCGCGGAAACTGCAGGTCGCGCGCCTTCAGCTCCTGCAGGCAGACGACATCGGGCTTGGCTGCCGCCAGCCACGCCAGCAGGTTTTGCAGCCGGCTGTTGACGTTGTTGATATTGAAGGTGGCGATTTTCATTTGGCGATCAGGAAACGATCCGCCCTGTCCACGCCTTCACCGTCCCGGCCAGCGTCTTCAAATGATCGGCGGTCGAAAAACCCGACACGCTCTTGCGCGGCTTCAGGTCGTGGTCGCCATCCTCCAGCCAGATCACCTCGATGGCTTTGGAAAGGCCGTAGGTCGCGACCTCTTCTTTCGTGCCGAACTCGTCGCGGGTGCCCTGGAAGATCAGCGTCGGCGTCTTGAGGTCGGCGAGATGTTTTGTCCTGAGTTGCTCGGGCTTGGCCGGCGGATGAAAGGGATAGCCGAGGCAGATGAGGCCCGAAATCTCGCCCTTGGCGAACATCTCGTCGGCGACCATCGAGGCGACGCGCCCGCCCATCGACTTGCCGCCGATGATGAGCGGACCAGCGACGCCCCTCGCCCTCAGATCGGCGATGGCCTTGATGTATTCCGGGTCGACCGTCTCGGCGCGCGGTGGCGGCTTGCGCTGGCCATAGCGGCGGGCCGCCATATAGTGAAATTCGAAGCGCGCGACCTGGAAGCCGGCGGTGGCCAGCGCCTTGGCGGTGGCGGTCATCGAAGGCGAATCCATCGACGCGCCGGCGCCGTGGGCTAGCAAGATGGTGACCGCGGCGGTTTCGTTACCGTCGAAGAGGAAGGCGGTCATGGGGTGAGCTGCCAGTAAAGGCCGAGTTCCTTCGCGCCCCCCTCTGTCCTGCCGGACATCTCCCCCTCAAGGGGGGAGATTGGCAGTTTCAGCGCCTCACGGACCTCGCGACGATAGTGATTGGCGAAAGCGATGGCGACATCCAATCTCCCCCCTTGAGGGGGAGATGGCCGGCAGGCCAGAGGGGGGCGCTCAAGCGCTGCCATTGCGCCCTACCCCGCCGTCCGTGCCAATTGCAAATCGACGAACTGTATCCCCTTTTGCGCCATGCGGGCCCATTCGCTATCCGCGTCGAGTTCGAGATAGCGCACCCAGTGGCGGCGGGCTTCAGCCAGATTGCCGGCGTCGAATTCCAGTCGGGCGAGGTTGAACACTGGATCGGCATAAGTCCTGTCGAGCGTGATCGCTTTTTGCAGATGCCGGCGCGCCGAGGCGATCTTGCCTTCGTCGCTCATCAGCCCGGCGAGGTTGAACCAGGCCTCGACGAACGCCGGATCGAGCTTGATCGCTCTTGCATAGTCGTGCGCCGCGTCGGCCACGCGACCGGCGCCACGCAAGCAATTGGCGCGGTTGAACGCGGCGATGGCGTCGCTCGGATCGATGCTGAGGCAGCGTTGGTAGAGCGCCGCGGCATCGTCGTGCCGGCCCTCCTCTTCCGCGCTTTCAGCCTCGGCGAACAATTCTTCCAGCGTGTCGTCGCCGGCTGCGCTTGCGCTGCCGAGATCGAACAGCAGCTGACCGTCGAGTTCGCTCTGGCCATCCTCGAGATAGATCTGATCGGGCCGGCCATGCTGCGAGCCGACATTGAGCGATTTGGCGGTGAGCGAAGCGACCGGACCGGAGCGATGCACGGAGCGCGCGATCGCGCCCCAGGATGCACCGCCGGCGACCAGCCCGGCATATTTGCGGGCAAGGATCAGATCGCGGAACGAGTAGGGTTCACAATCGTGCTCGAAGGCGTCGAACAGGCTGAGCAGGTCGAGGTCGGCACCGGACAGTCTGGACTGGTCGACGAGAGACTGCCTGGACAGCGAAGACGCCTCCGGCGCCTTCATCAGACCAAGCAGGCGCAGGAAGCCATTTTCGCTAAGGAGTGTTCGGCCAGCGGAGCCCTCGGCTGCAACCCGGCGCTCGATCTCGGCATCGCCGCCCTTCGCCGTGCCGGCCTTGGCGATCAGCGTTCGGCCGAACACAACATGGCTGGTGCGCCTGGTGACGCCGCGCCGCAACTGGCCGTGCTGACGCTCCACCTCACGGGCCGCGAGCCGCAGCGGAAATGCCGCCAGCGCGCCGATGGCGCCGAAGACGGCGCCCGGGATTATACCGGTCGGCGCCGTCACCCCTTGCTCTTGCCGACGGCCTTGAGCAGATTGGCCTTCAACGGGTTTTCCTTGGCCGCACCCGCCTTACCCTTGGCGGCAGGTTTTTCAGCGTCGTCGGCCTTGCTCTTCGACTTGGCCGGCGGCTTGGCTGATTGCGACAGGCTCGCCTTCAACGCGTCCATGAGGTTGATGACATTGCCACGCTCGGGCGCCGCCGCAATGATCGGCTTATGGCCCTTCAGTTTCTCGCGGATCATTGTCATCAGCGCGATCTCGTAGCGGTCCTCATAATTCTTCGGATCGAAGGTGGTTTCCTTCTGCTTGATCAGCGCTTCGGCCAATTGCAGCATTTCGGGATCCGGCTTGCCAGCCGGGATGTTGCCGAAATATTCAGCCGTGCCGCGCACTTCGTTCGGGTTCCTCAACGTACACACGAACATGCCGTTCTCGCGCGCGCCGATCGTCACCACGCGCTCGCGGCTGGACAGGACAAGGCGGGCAATGGCCAGCTTGCCGGATTTGCGCATTGCCTCGCGCAGCACGGCGAAGGTTTCCTCCGCCATGGCGCCATCCGGCGCCATGTAGTACGGCGCATCCTGATAAATGACGTCGACCTCGTCTTCGTCGACGAAGGCCTCGATGTTCATCGTGTGATTGGATTCGATGCGCACTGCTTCGAGGTCGGCCTCATCGATGATGATGTACTGCTTGTCCTCGTATTCGTAACCCTTGACCAGGTCCGCGCGCTCGACGAGGCCGAGTTCAGGGTCGACCGGCTTCATGTTGATGCGGTTGTGGGTCTTCTTGTGCAATTGGTTGAACGATATGCGCTCGCTGGTCGTCGTTGCCGGATAGAGCCGGACCGGACAGCTGACGAGGCTGAGCTTGAGGTAACCTTTCCAACTTGCCCTGGGCGCCATGATACTCTCCTACGCGGCCACGCACTGACATTTCAGACTGAGCATGATCTTAACCGAAAACCGTTCCCACGTTTCGGGATCATGCTTACTGCAGCGCTTCGTCCAAAGGACGAATGGTGCTGCGGAAATCCTACACCGACCGGGCACGATACAGGCAAATCCCTAGCGAAATCTTCCAGTCGCCCTGAAGGTCCAAGGCCGAGAATAATTCAAATTGTCCGAAGCGTCGATGGACTTGGGTTCCTCGCCCCCATGAAATGGGGAGAAAAACCTTATTTGAAGGCCGGCAAATCCCTCGCGAAATCCTCCATGTCCGCCCAGGGGTCGCCCGAGGTCGCCAACAACCCCGGCAGCGAGGAATAGTTCAGATCCTGCGGCGCATCGATCGTCTCAAGGTCGCTCCAGTTCACCGGCGTCGACGCCGGCAGGTTGGTGCGGGCGCGCAGCGAATAGGGCGCCGCGGAGGTGTGGCCGCGCGCGTTGCGGTGGTAGTCGATGAAGATGCGGCGCTTCCGGTTTTCCTTGCCCATTGTGGTGGTGAAAGTGTCGGGCGCCGTGGCCGCCAGATGCGTGGAGATGGCGCTGGTAGCCTGGTGCAGCTTCTTCCAGTTCTGCTTTTGCGTCACCGGCACGGTTATGTGGATGCCGCCGCCGCCGGATGTCTTGGCGAACGGCACCAGGCCGAGCCGTTCCAATTCGCCCTTGATGTGGACGGCGGCCTCGACCACCTCGCGCCAGGCGATGCCCTCACCCGGATCGAGATCGAAAACGATCTGGTCGGGCTTGTCGAGGTTCAAGCGATGCGTGCCCCAGGTGTGGAACTCGACGACGCCGAACTGCGCCAGCGCCAGATAGCCTTTTGCTCCCTCGACCGACAGATAGGATTTGGTTTCACCTTCGGAGTTGGTGGCGTCAAAAGTGACCACCGAGGGCGGCATGCCGGTGAAGGCGTGGCGCTGGAAGAAACAGTCCTTCGGCAGGCCCGTCGGGCAGCGCACCAGCGACACCGGGCGGCCCATAATGTGCGGCAGCATGAAATCGCCGACCAGCGCGTAATAGACGGCGATGTCGAGTTTGGTCGGCCCGGTCTTGCCGAACAGCCGCCGCTCCGGATTGGTCACCCATATGGTGGCGAGATCGGCTTCGGCGATCAGCCGCTTGCGCTTCGGCGACACCGGCGTCGACAGGCCGACATCCCTGAGGCCGCGAAACACACCGTGGCGCAGCGAATTGTCGGCCGTGCGGTTGGCGTAGTGGATGCGGGCCGACAGCATCGGCCGCACCCATTTCATCTCGCGCATGATCTCGCGCGGCACACCCTCGGGTGCTGTCGCGCCGTCGCGCAGCGGCTGCAGCCGGGCCAGCAAGTCGCCCGCCGTCGCGGCATCGAAGCCGGTGCCAACCTTGCCGCGATAGTGCAGTTCGCCATCCGCGAATTCCGCCATGCCGAGTGCGGCCAGTCCTTCGGCGGCGTCGGAGACGGTATAGCCGGCGATGATGAAATCGCCGGTCTCCAGCGCCTTGACCTTGGTCCAGCTCTTGGTGCGGCCGCTCTGGTAGATGGCGTTGGCGCGCTTGGAGACGACGCCTTCCAGCCCAAGAATCGAGGCCTGATCGTAAAGCCCCTGTCCGTCGCCTTCGACATGGTCGCTCAGCTGGATGGCGGAGTTGGCGCCCTGCCCGGCTAGCAGTTCGGCGAGCAGGGCCTTGCGGTTTGCGAGCGGCGCCTTGCGGAGGTCCCAGCCGTCGAGATGCAGCAGGTCGAAGGCATAGAAATGGAGCTTGCTGCCCGCACCCGCCGACAGCGCATCCTGCAGCAGCGCGAAACGCGAGATGCCCTTCTCGTCCAGCACCATGATCTCGCCGTCGATGATCGCCTGGCTGAGGGGCAGCCGGGCGAATGCCTGCGGCAGGTCGCCGTAACGCCTCGTCCAGTCGATGCCGCCGCGGGTGATCAGCCTGACCTCGCCATCGGCGATATGCGCCATGGTACGGTAGCCGTCGAATTTTATTTCGTGCAACCAGAGTTCACCTGTGTCTTCCACTGGCCCACCCGGTGGCTTCGGCACCTGCGTGGCGAGCTGCGGCTCGATGCGCGACGGCGGATCGCCCCTGATCGCGCCGGGCAGTGCACCGGGTTTCAGCGCGCCGGGTTTTGGCGGCAGCCGCGCCGGCTTTTTCGGCGGCGCCACCAGCTCCTCGATGCGCTTGCCGGTCTTCACGCTTTCCGGCCGCGCTTCCAGAATGTCGAGGCTGGTGTCGGAGGCGAGGTCGCGCTCCTTGAACAGCAGCCAGTTTTTCTTCTCGCTGTCTTCGCCGGGCTTGGGCTTCAGACGGGTCAGCATCCAGCCGCCATTCAACTTGTCGCCGGCCAGCCGGAACTTGAAGGCGCCGGTGCGCAGGCTCTTGTCGACATCGTCCATCGGCGCCCAGGTGCCGGTGTCCCAGACGATCATCGGCCCGCCGCCATATTCGCCTTCGGGAATGACGCCCTCGAAGTCAATATATTCGAGCGGATGGTCCTCGGTCTCGACCGCCAGCCTTTTGTCGGCAGGGTTGAGCGAGGGGCCGCGCGGCACCGCCCAGCTTTTCAGCACGCCGCCGACCTGCAGGCGCAAATCGTAATGGTCGGCGGTGGCGTGATGCTTGTGGACGACGAAGCGGTTGCCGTCGCCTGAAATGAGCCCGCCCGCCGGTTCCGGCGTCTTCGTAAATTCGCGCTTGGCGCGATAGGCCTTGAGTGTTGGCGGGGTTGGCATGGGTCAGGCGGGAGCGGCGGCGGACGAAGCTTCCCTGCGCCGTGTTCCTGCACAGTGCTGTCCCGCCAACATTTCAAATTTCCCAGCGCGGTGCGAAGGAACGGCGTTCACACTCAATCGTCGGTGGCCGGCGTCAGGTCTAGCTCGGCCGGGGACAGCCCTTGCTGGAGCTGGCTCAGCCGGAACTCGTCGACCCAGTAGGCCTCGCCGTCGACCAGCACGCGGGCCGAGTAGACGCCGCCGGAAAAGCTTTGCGCGGTGACGTAGACCTTGTGGCGGTCGAGCGCCTTGCGCACCGCGGCGCGCTTGGAATTCTGGCTGGTGACGGAACTGGCCATGGCTCACTCATACACAAGCCGCCCGGCATGGCGGCGGCATAAGGATGCTGGAGATCGGCCGCTCTGTCAATTTTGACCGCCTGCTTCTGGCAGCGCTACGATCCGACGGCAGCAAAAAACCGCTGCGCCTCGGCAGCGGACTTTGCAATGGCGACGACAATATTCGGTTAGTGGTCCGAAGGAATTATGAGCGCGGTGACGCGCGAGAGCTGCTGACGCCGGTTCAGCGTCGGCTTCTCGTAGATCTTCTTCATTGGTATCCCATGGCCCCCAATGGCCGCCGGCAAAGGCGCTTGCGGCTGGGTTTTGTCAAGGGAAGCGCTGTTCTTCCGCCGAACAGCTATGGAAACTGGAGGAGCGGCCGCTATAGTTTTCCTCAGCCCCAAGGAGAACGGCAATGACCCTCAGCACCCGCAAACTCGGCAGCCAGGGGCTGCAGGTCTCGGTGATCGGCCTCGGCTGCATGGGCATGAGCCAGTCCTACGGCCCTGCCGACGAGGCGGAATCGATCGCCACCCTGCACCGAGCCATCGAACTCGGCTGTACCTTCCTCGACACGGCGGAAGTCTACGGCGCCTATGCCAATGAAGAACTGCTCGGGCGGGCGCTGAAGGGCCGGCGCGATGAGGTGACCCTTGCCACCAAATTCGGCTTCCGCATCGAAAACGGCAGACAGGTCGGCACGGAGCGTGACAGCCGGCCCGACCATATCCGCGAGGCGCTGGAGGGCTCGCTGAAGCGGCTCGGCACCGACCATATCGACCTTTACTACCAGCATCGCGTCGATCCGGCGGTGCCGATGGAAGACGTCGCCGGCACGGTCGGCCGGCTGGTTGCCGATGGCAAGGTGCGCTTCTTCGGCCTGTCGGAAGCGGGCGCGGCGAATATCGGCCGTGCGCATGCCGTGCACCCTGTCTCGGCGCTGCAGAGCGAGTATTCGCTTTGGGAGCGCAATCTGGAGCCGGAGATCATCCCGCTGCTCAAAAAGCTCGGCATCGGCCTGGTGCCGTTCGCGCCGCTCGGCCGCGGTTTCCTCGCCGGCGACGTCAAGCGCGCCGAGGATTATCCGGAAGGCGATTTCCGCCGCGGCGACCCCCGCTACCAGGGCGCCAACTACGACGCTAATGTCGCGGCTGCGGCTGCGGTGCAGGAGGTGGCCGCGGCCAAAGGGGCAAAGCCCGCACAGATCGCGCTGGCCTGGGTGCTCGGCAAGGGCGACGGTTTCGGCATTGACATCGTGCCGATCCCGGGGACAAAGCGGCGCAAGTATCTGGAGGAAAATGTTGCTGCGGCCGCGATCACGCTCGAGCGGCCGAGATAGCTGCGCTCGATGCAGCCCTTGCGCCGGGCAAGGTCTCAGGGCCGCGCTACAATGAGCGGGTGATGACGACGATCGATCGGTAGAGGCGTCTAAGCTGCCAATCTCCCCCCTCGTGGGGGAGATGCCTGGCAAGGCAGAGGGGGGGGGCGCGAAGGATCGCCCGCATCAAGTATTCTGCGTAGAGGTTAGCTCAAAGATGTAAGTGAAATTGGCCAATGTCGGCGGGACAGCGCCCCCCTCTGTCCTGCCGGACATCTCCCCCACAAGGGGGGAGATTAGCAGTTTCAGCCCCTCGCCTCACCTTGCGTAATCGATTTTCCTTGGCTAGCATCCTCGGGTCGGCGCCGTGCGGAGGAGAACGTTGCGGCGGACCGGCTGGAGCGCCTCGCGTCCCCTCGGGGCGTTCACAGGACACTCCATTTTTGAATTGACGCAAGGACCGTCCCGAGCCGCTCCCGGTTTCGGGCTCCTGCGTTCATGTGGAGGATATCTGATGAACAGACGCGAATTCCTGTTGTCGACCGTGGCGACCGGCGCCATGGCGCTGGCCGCGCCCATGGCCTTTGCCGCCGACAAATTGACCATATTGGGCTCGGTGCCCAATCTCGGCTTTCCGTTCTTTGTGCACATGCTGAACGAGATCAAGGCGGAGGCGCAGGCGCAAGGCGTCAATCTGACCGAGAGCGACGGCCAGAACTCGGCGCCGAAGCAGACCGCCGACATCGAGGCCGCACTTGTGCAGAAGGTCAACGCCATCGTGATTTCGCCGCTTGACGTCAACGCGCTGGCGCCGGCGATCGAGGAAGCGGTCAAGGCCGGGGTTCCCGTGGTCACTATCGACCGCCGCGTTGACGGCGTCGAGGGCATTCTGGCCCATGTCGGCGCCGACAATGTCAAGGGCGGCGAGGCCGAGGCGCAGGCCATGGTGGCGGCGTTCCCCAACGGCGCCAAGCTGTTCCATTTGCAGGGCCAGCCGGGTGCCGGGCCCGCGATCGACCGCAACAAAGGCGTCCACAATGTGCTCGATCCGCTCAAGGACAAGTACCAGATCATCTTCGAGCAGACCGCTAATTTCGCCCGCGCCGAAGCGCTGTCGGTGACCGAGGCCGGGCTTGCCGCCAACGGCAAGCCGGACGCCATCATCTGCGCCAATGACGACATGGCGCTCGGCGCGCTCGAAGCCTGTGCCGCGCGCAACTTCACCGACGTCAAGATCTACGGCTTCGACGCGCTGCCGGAAGCGCTGGTCGCCGTGCGCGACGGCAAGCTCGCCGGCACGGTCGAGCAGTTCCCCGGCGAACAGTCGCGCAAGGCGGTGCAGATCGCGGTCGCCTTTGCCAGGGACAAGACCGAGCCGAAGGAGAAGCTGGTGCTGTTGACGCCAATCGTCATCGGCAAGGATAATCTCGACAAGGCGGAGAGGTTGAACGAGACGAAGTGAGAGTAAGGCCCATGACGGGTGGAGGTCGCGCTCTGTCGCGCCCCCCTCTGTCCTGCCGGACATCTCCCCCACTTGGGGGGAGATTGGCCGTCACGTCTGTTTTCGCCAATCGCCAACGTTGTAAAAAAAGTGCTGCCGGCAAAACTGCTGATCTCCCCCCGTGTGGGGGAGATGTCCGGCAGAACAGAGGGGGGCGCTGTCCCCCTGCCTATCGCAATCCGGGAGCAATGCTTGTCCGCCGTTGAGCCCACCGCATCATCGCCCCCGCTCCTTTCCGTCGAAGGCGTGACCAAGCATTTTTCCGGCGTCACCGCGCTCAGCGACGTTTCGCTCGAGGTGCGGCCCAGTGAGATCCTTGGCCTGCTCGGCGAGAACGGCGCCGGCAAGTCGACGCTGTTGAAAATCCTGTCCGGCGTGATGCCGCCGTCAAGCGGCCGCATCGTCTTCGACCGCGCCGACTACGCGCCGTCCAGTCCGCAGGATGCGAAGCGGCATGGGATCGTCACCATCTATCAGGAACTGAGCCTGATCCCGACGCTGACGGTTGCGGAAAACATTTTCATCGGCCGCGCGCCGCTCGGGCCGCTCGGGCTGGTCAGCTGGCGCAGGATGGAGGACGCCTCGCGCGCGATCATCGCCCGCGTCGGTCTCGACATCGATCCGGCGACGCCGGTGTCCTCGCTGTCGGTAGCCGAACAGCAGCTGGTCGAAATCGCCCGCGCTCTGTCGCTGGAAAGCCGCCTGATCATCATGGACGAGCCGACCTCGGCGCTGACCGAGACCGAGGTGCAGAAACTGATGTCGATCATGGACAGGCTGCGCAAGGACGGTGTCGCCATCATGTTCGTCACCCATCGGCTGGAAGAAGCGTCGGCGATCTGCGACCGGATGACGGTGTTGCGCGACGGCAGGCTGGCCGGTCATCTCGACCGTGACGGCCAGCCGATCCAGATCCCGAAGATCATCGAGAAGATGGTCGGCCGCGCCGCCTCCGAACTCTACGCGCGGCCGACGCAGCGCGACGTCGCCGGCGAGGTCCGGCTCTCGGTGCGAGGCTTGCGAACGGTGCGCGATCCGCTGGCGCCGCACGCCATCGTGCTCGAAGGCGTCGACCTCGATCTGAAGGCCGGCGAAATCCTCGGCGTTGCCGGTCTCGTCGGTTCCGGCCGCACCGAGCTTGCCCGCGCCATTTTCGGCGCCGACCGCATCGCGGCGGGTAACATCACGCTGGACGGCAAGCCGATCGCCCCGGCCTCCCCCGCAGACGCCATCAAACTCGGCATCGGGCTGGTGCCGGAAGACCGCAAGCACCAGGCGATCTTTGCAGCACTGGGCATTCTCAACAATTTCTCGATCGCCTCGCTCGGCCGCTACAGCAATGGCGCCGGCTTCATGGCCGAACGGCGCGAGCGCGAGGCGCTGGCCGGCTATCGCAAAGCACTGTCGATCCGCATGGCCTCGCCCGACCAGGCGATCGAGGGCCTGTCCGGCGGCAATCAGCAAAAGGTGATCCTGGCCCGCTGGCTGGCGCGCGACCCGAAAGTACTGATCGTCGACGAGCCGACGCGCGGCGTCGATGTCGGCGCCAAGGCCGAAGTGCACCAGATCCTGGTCCAGTTGGCTGCGCGCGGCATCGCCATCATGATGATCTCGTCGGAACTGCCGGAAGTGCTGGCGGTGTCGGATCGCATCGTCACCATGCGGCGCGGCCGTATCACCGGCGAAATGCCGGGCATCGAAGCGACCGAGGAAAAACTGATGGAACTGATGGCGCTCGACCGCAAGCAGGACGCAATCCAATGACCAGCACCACCGAACAGACCCAGCGCAGCGGCATCAACATCGCGCGGCTTCTGATGAGTTTTGGGCCGCTGATGTTCCTGGCGGTGTTGATCGTCATCTTCACCGTGCTGAAGCCGAGCTTCATCGATCCAATCAACCTGTTCAACATTTTGAGGCAGATCTCGATCACCGGGCTGATCGCGCTTGGCATGACCTTCGTCATCCTCACTGCCGGCATCGACCTGTCGGTCGGCTCGCTGCTCGCCTTCTGCGGCATGGTGGCGGCGGTGGTGGCCAAGGGCGGCACCGCCAACACGCTGTCGCTGTCGACCACGGGCACGCAAGGATATGGCTGGTTCGCCGCCTTGCTTGCCGCCGTCATCGTCGGGGCGCTGGCCGGCGGCGTCCAGGGCTTTGCCATCACCAGGCTGAAAGTGCCGCCCTTCGTCGTCACGCTGGGTGGTCTCACAGTGTTTCGCGGCCTGACGCTGACCATCTCCAATGGCGGACCGATCTCCGGTTTCGACGCCTCGATGCGCTGGTTCGGCACCGGGCTCATCGGACCGGTGCCGGTGCCCGCGATCATCTTCGCGGCGGCCGCCATCCTGTGCCACATCGTGCTGCGCTATACGCGCTATGGCCGTGCCGTCTATGCCGTCGGCGGCAATGCCGAGGCCGCACGCCTGTCGGGCCTGCGCGTCGACCGCATTCTGATCTCGGTCTATGTCATCGTCGGCTTCTTCGCCGGGCTGGCGGCCTTCGTTTTGTCAGCACGGCTCAACTCCTCCGAAGCCGTAGCCGGCATCGGCTACGAACTTACGGTGATTTCCGCCGTGGTCATCGGCGGTACCTCGCTATTCGGCGGCATCGGCTCGGTCGGCGGCACGGTGGTGGGCGCAGCGCTGATCGGCGTGCTGCAAAACGGGCTGCAGTTCAACAATGTCTCGTCCTACACACAAAGCATCGTCATCGGCCTGATCCTGATCCTGGCCGTGGCCTTCGATCGTTGGCTGAAGTCGCGGGTAAGGCGGTAAGGGATCGGCCATGGTTCAGATCAGGGCGATGACAGAGAACGATGTAGCGTCGGTATCGCGGCTGCTGGGAGAGTCTTGGCGGCGCACCTATTCGGCGATCCTCGGACCCGAGACCACTGCACGCCTCTCGGACGACAAGCATGCGCCCGAGCGGCTGGCCGAGGAACTTGGGGACGACAACAAGATGTCGTTCGTGGCCGAACGGCCGGACGGTTCGATCGCCGGCTACGCGATGGCGGCGATGGACGACCGTGGCGATGTCCTGCTCGACCGGCTGCACATCGACAAGACAGAGTTCGGCAGCGGGCTCGCCACCGACCTGCTGCACGCGGTGCTTGTCGCGCATGCCGGCATCCCCAGCATTGCGCTGGAAGTGATCGAGGGCAACGACCGGGCGATCGCCTTCTATCGCAAGCACGGTTTCGAAGTGGTCGAGCGCCACACGGCCGCGCACGGCGTTGGCGGCCACGCCTCGCTGATCATGCGCCGGCTGCTGTCGAGGGCGTAAGGGAAGGGAATAGGCCGTAGGGAATAGGGAATAAGGTGGCGCGGATCGATACCCTACGCCTACAGCCTACTGCGCCGCCGCTTGCCGGCCGTCCTCGTCGTCCGGCATATCGAGAATTTCGATCAGCCGCGCCACCTTCGTTCCCGGCAAGCGGCGGCCCTCGTTGACCAGCGCCTCGTCGGCACCGAGCCAGGCGAACGCCTCGCGCAGTTCTTCAAGGGTGGCGCCGGTCAGCGCGATGTCGGCTATGACTGCCTCGTCTACCGGCCCCAACACCGAAATGATGTCGTCGCGTGTCATGGTCACCTCCATGCTAAGTGCCGGCCGGTCGTCGAGATGACGCCGAGACCCGGCCATCCAGCCAACGGATTGCGAGTAAAAACCGCCGACAAAGCAGAATCTGGGTCTTCTTTTCGACTAAGCAAGATGAACGCGCGCGCCTTTTGCCGTCAAGCAGCCGAGTGCGGATCGATGCTGTAGAGATGCACGGGATAGCCGGGACCGATGGCGTCGCGCACCCGGTCCGTCCAGGCGAGGACCGCCGGATAAGCCGCCAGCGCAAAGCCGCAATCTTCGGCACGGTGGCCGTAGGCATAGACAGCAATGTCGGCGATGGTGAGCGTGTCGCCGACAAGGAACGGCGTATCGTTCAGGCTGCGCTCCAGCGCTGCCAGCGTGCGGGCGCCGGCTTCGCGCTTGGCCGGAACCATCGCCTGGTTGCGCTCCAGCCTTCCGGCCAGCGTCCAGAAGCGCAGGGAGCCGATGACCGGCTCGACATGGTACTGTTCGAAGAACAGCCATTGCATAATTTTCGCGTTGACATAGCGATCCGCCGGCAGCAAGGGCGTGCCTTCGGCGAGATAAATGAGGATCGCATTCGATTCGGCGATCGCACGGCCATCCTCGAGTTCGAGCACAGGAACGGCGCCGGCCGGGTTGAGCTTCAGGAAGGCGTCGGTGTGGCTCTCGCCCTCGAAAATCGACACCAGGCGGCTTTCATAGGGAATGTTGAGCAGGCCGAGCACGACCCTCGCCTTCCAAACGTTTTGCGACGGCAAATAATCATGAAGCGTGAGCATGGCTGTCCTTTCGCTGCGGTCGACGCCTGATTTGCACGGTGCCACGATCCCAGCCACCCGAATCCTGCAATGTGTACGCGCGGAAACAGATAAACTATACGCATGTAGAGTTTTATTGACTTCGCTGTATGTGCGATTTACCCGATAAACATTTGCGTCGGATAACTGCGCGGGCAAGCAATCAGTTTGCGTGTGAGAGGAATCGCAAGCATGAGCCTTTCGCGCCGAAGCGAGATCGCCGCCGAGGGCGTGGGGCCAACGATTGTCGCCGGCGAAATCCTGGTCGAGATCATGGCGACGGAACTGGGTTTCGGCTTCCTCGAGCCGCAATCGCTTGTCGGGCCATTCCCCAGCGGTGCGCCGGCGATCTTCATCGACCAGGTCGCCCGGCTGGGAGGCGGCGCCGGCATCATCGGCTGCGTCGGCCGCGACGATTTCGGCACGCTCAACCTGGACAGGCTGGAGCTCGACGGCGTCGACGTCTCAGCCGTCGATATCAGCGACCGCTTCCCGACGGGATGCGCCTTCGTGCGCTACCGGCCCGATGGTATCAGGGACTTCGTCTACAACATCGCCGAATCCGCCGCCGGGCAGATCCACCTGACCACTGCTGCGCGCCTGCTGGCGGACAGGGCCGGCCATCTGCATATCATGGGATCGACGCTGTCGGTGGCAGGGCTGAAGGAGATCGTCAGCTACGCAGTGCAGGCGGTTCGTGCCCGCGGCGGCTCGACCTCATTCGACCCGAATGTGCGCAAGGAGCTGATCGACGGCTCCGACGGCGCACTGTTTTCCGCACTCATCGACGATGCCGACCTGCTGCTGCCGTCCGGCGACGAATTGCTCGCTACGGCGGGCGTCGATGACGAGCACCGGGCGGTGGCGGCGCTGTTTGCCAGGGGCGTCGGCGAGATCGTGCTGAAGCGCGGTGCTGACGGCTCTTCCTGGTTCGGCGCCGACGGCGCCAGGATCGACTGCGCCGGTTTTCAGGTCGAGGAAGTCGACCCCACGGGCGCCGGCGATTGTTTCGGCGCCACCTACCTGACCTGCCGCCGCCAGGGGATGGAGCCCGGCAAGGCGCTGCTTTATGCCAATGCCGCCGGCGCCCGCAACGTCACCCGGCGCGGCCCGATGGAGGGCGTCACCAGCTTCGACGGACTCGATCAATTCATCAAGGGAACAGCGAGACGGACATGAGCGCCAACCCGCTTGCAGGCCTCGCCAGCGCGCGCAAAAACGGCTCGCCCTACGGCATCACCTCGATCTGCTCCGCGCATCCGCTGGTGATCCAGACGGCGATCAGGCGCGCCGTTGCCGACAGGGAGAAAAACCTGCTGATTGAGGCAACCTGCAATCAGGTCAACCAGTTCGGCGGCTATACCGGAATGACCCCGGCGCTGTTCGTCGCCTTCGTGCTGGAGATCGCCTGCCGCGAGGGGCTGGAAGCCTCGCGTATCATCTTCGGCGGCGACCATCTGGGACCGAACCCGTGGCGCGCAGAGCCGGCGGCGCAGGCGATGGACAAGGCCGAGGCCATGGTCGGCGCCTATATCGCGGCCGGCTTCACCAAGATCCATCTCGACGCATCGATGGGCTGCGCCGGCGAGCCGGCGGCGCTTGACGACGAGACCATCGCCACCCGGGCGGCGCGGCTGGCAAAGGCGGCCGAAACGGGCGCGCACGCCGCAGGCAGCACCTTGCCGGTCTACATCATCGGCACCGAAGTTCCCGCCCCCGGCGGCGTCGACCATGCGATCAGCGAGTTGAAGCCGACCGAGGCGGCGGCGGCGCGGCGCACGATCGAGGTTCACCGGGAGATCTTTGCCCGCGAAGGCCTGACCGAGGCGTTCGGCCGCGTCATGGCCGTGGTGGTGCAGCCGGGCATGGAATTCGGCAGCCAAAATGTCGTCGCCTACGCGCCCGAAAAATCCAAGGGCCTGACCGGCTTGCTCGATGAGCAGCCGTCGCTCGTCTACGAGGCGCATTCGACCGACTACCAGACCCGTGCGGCTTTGACCGCGCTGGTCGCAAACGGCTTTCCTATCCTCAAGGTCGGCCCCGGCCTGACCTTCGTCTTGCGCGAGGCGCTTTACGGGCTCGACCTGATCGCCTCCGAAATGGCCAGGGACTATGGCGACCGGTCGCTCGCCCGGACCATGGAAAGCGCGATGCTGGCAGCCCCCGGCCATTGGCACAGCCACTATCATGGCAATGAAGCAGAGCTCTATGTGCAGCGGCATTACAGCTACAGCGACCGCATCCGCTATTATTGGAGCAACCCCACCGCTGTCGCGGCCGTCGAGCGCCTGCGCAAGGCGCTGGACGACGTTGCCATTCCCGAAACGCTGATGCGGCAATTCCTGCCGGCGCTGCCGGCCGAACTCGGGCCGGCGGGCAATCCCGAGGCTATCCTTCTCGAAGCTGTCGATCAGGTGCTGGCCGACTATGACGCGGCCTGCCGTGGGACCTGAGTGCATTGCGCCGGGTTGATCTTTGCCTCAGCCCAGTGTCTCTGACGTTTCCATGAAACCAGCCATGTTCTTTCTCCTGTTCGCGGCCTCCCTGCTGGCGTCGCCGGCACGCGCCGACTGGAAGCCGGTCGAAAAGGTCGAGACCTACGCCATCGCAGGGCGGACCGGCCCGGAACTCTATGCCGCGATCGGCGAAGCCGGCCCCTTGCTCGGCAAGGGTCGGGTCATTGCGCACACCAATTTCAAGCTGACCTGGACCAGGGACTACAGGCCGCAAGGCGACGCCTGCGTGCTCAAATCGGCGCGCCCGAAACTGATCATCACCTACACCTTGCCGAAGCCGGCCGAACCGTTGCCGGCTTCCGTCCAGAAGAACTGGACGGTGTTCATCGCCGGGCTCGCCGCCCACGAGAGAGTGCATGGCGCAGCCATCGCCGAGATGGTGCGCAAGATCGAGGCGGTGAGCGTCGGCCTGACCGTTACTGATGACCCCGCCTGCAGCAAGATCAGAACCGAGCTGACGAGGCAACTCGCCCAGATCTCGCTGGCTCAGCGGCAGGCGAGCCGCGACTTCGACCGGGTCGAATTCGGCCCCGGCGGAAACCTGCAGAAGCTGGTGCTGGCTTTTGTGAATGGGGGGTAGTTTGCCGGCGAACCGGTCATTGCGCCGGTGTTCCGAATGACAAGAGCACCGGCCGCATGGCCGCTTTACAGGCAGGCTTGGTAGCGCTACCGTCTGATCGTCACGCGACCTGTTGGGGGAATGGGAGACGGTCGCGAGGCGGGAGAGGAGCGGTTTCCTTCGGGGCGTCGCAAGAAGCATTCGGGAGGAGATCGATGGCGTCTGTCGCGATCGGCGATGTTTACAAATCGTTCGGGACCGTCGAGGTCCTGCATGGCGTCAGTGTGGATATCGACGACGGCGAATTCGTCACGCTGGTCGGCCCGTCGGGTTGCGGAAAATCGACCCTTCTCAGGATGATCGCCGGCCTGGAAAAGATTTCTCGGGGCGAGATCGCGATCGGGGATCGGGTCGTCAACAACGTTGCGCCGAAAGAGCGCGACGTTGCCATGGTGTTCCAGAACTACGCGCTCTACCCGCACATGACGGTCGCCGAGAACATGGCGTTCTCGCTCATGCTCAAAGGTGTTTCGAAGGCCGATTGCGCTACCAGCATTCAGCGCGCCGCCGAAATCCTCGGGCTGGTGCCATTGCTGACGCGATATCCGCGCCAGCTTTCCGGCGGCCAGCGCCAGCGCGTCGCCATGGGCCGGGCGATCGTGCGCGATCCACAGGTTTTCCTGTTCGACGAACCGCTCTCCAATCTCGACGCCAAGCTCAGGGTGCAGATGCGCGCCGAGATCAAGGAACTGCACCAGCGGCTCAAGACGACCACAGTCTATGTCACCCACGACCAGATCGAGGCCATGACCATGGCCGACAAGATCGTCGTCATGCATGACGGCATCGTCGAACAGATCGGACCGCCGCTGGAGCTCTACGACAGGCCAAACAATCTCTTCGTCGCCAGTTTCATCGGCTCGCCCGCCATGAACCTGATCAAGGGCGAGATCGTCACCGACGGGTCTCCGTCCTTTCGCGGCGCCGGGGGAATTTCCGTGCCGCTGGCCGGCGCGCCGGCCGTTGGCAACGGTCATCCGGTGGTGCTGGGAATACGGCCCGAGCATTTGCGGCTATCGTCAGACCAAGGCATACCAGTCACCGTCGCGGTGGTCGAGCCGACCGGGTCGGAAGTGCAGATCATCGGCCGCACCGCCGGCGGCGACGAGATCGTCGCCAATTTCCGCGAACGCCATGCCTTAACACCGGGCGAATCCATACGGCTCTCTGCCGCGCCTGGCCTGATTCATCTCTTTGACGGCAAGACCGGAACACGATTTGAAACGCGTAACGGATGGTAAGGACCGCATAGCAAGGAAGATAAACCGGAGGAGACGACCATGAAATTCACGAGACGCGATGTAATCCGCACGACCGCAGGTGCCGCGGCGGGAGCTCTGGGAAGCCGGTTCGTCGGCTCGCCGGCTTTTGCCCAGGAGGGCTTGAAATACAAGCCCGAGGAAGGCGCAAAGCTGCGGCTGCTGCGCTGGTCGCCCTTCGTCAAGGGCGATGAGGATCAATGGCTGGCCAACACCAAGCGCTTCACCGAGGCGACAGGTGTCGAGGTTCGTGTCGACAAGGAAAGCTGGGAGGACATTCGCCCCAAGGCAGCGGTCGCGGCCAATGTCGGTTCCGGCCCGGACCTGATGTTCGTCTGGTTCGACGACCCGCATCAATATCCCGACAAGCTGCACGACGTGACCGAGCTCGGCGAGTATCTGGGCTCGAAATATGTCGGCTGGCACGACGGACCAAAGCAATATGCGACGCGGGACGGCAAGTTCGTCGGCCTGCCGCTGGCCACGATCGGCAATGCCATCGTCTATCGCGAAAGCTGGGTGAAGGAGGCCGGCTTCTCCGAATTTCCGAAGGACACGGCAGGCTTCCTCGAGCTTTGCAAGGCGTTGCAGGCGAAGGGACATCCGGCTGGCTTCACGCACGGCCACGGCGTCGGCGACGGCAACAATTACGCGCACTGGCTGCTGTGGAGCCATGGCGGCCAGATGGTCGACGAGAGCGGCAAGGTGGCGATCAACAGCCCCGAGACGCTAAAGGCGATCGGATACGCGCAGGAACTCTACAAGACCTTCATTCCCGGGACCGAAAGCTGGCTCGACGTCAATAACAACCGCGCCTTCCTGGCCGGCGAACTCGGCGTCATCGCCAACGGCATTTCCGCCTACAATACGGCCAAGATCAACAAGGACAACGATCCGAAGCTGGCTGAGATCGCCAAGGACATCCGCACCACCAACCTGCCGATCGGTCCCGTCGGGAAATCGGTCGAACTGTTCCAGGTGACCACCGCCGTCATCTTCAACTACACGCCCTACCCCAATGCGGCCAAGGCCTATCTGCAGTTCATGTTCGAGGATCCGCAGATGACCGACTGGATCACCTCCTCGGCGGGCTATTGCTGCCAGACGCTGAAGGCCTTCGACAACAATCCAGTGTGGACGGCCGACCCGAACAATGCCGCCTATGCCAAGGCCTCGGCGACGCTGCGCCCCAACGGCTATGCCGGGCCGCTCGGCTATGCCTCGGCGGCGACCATGGCCGACTATGTCCTGGTCGACATGTTCGCCAAGGCGGTGACCGGCCAGGCGACGCCGCAGGAGGCGATGGAGGAGGCGGAGAAGCGCGCCAACCGCTACTACCGCGTTTGATCACGGCACCGCCGGGCAGCGTCTAGTGCGCTGCCCGGCCCGTCGCACAATCCCATGGCGGCCGTTGACGCCGTGACCTGATTCCCCGATGAGGAGCCCTTCATGGCCGTGCCGTCCGTTGCCGCCCAGCCGCGTCCGTCGATGCTTTCGCGGATCTCCGAAAGCCGCAACGCGCTGGGCTTCGGCTTCATGCTGCCGGCGGCGGCGCTGCTGCTGGTCTTCCTGACCTATCCGCTCGGGCTGGGCGTCTGGCTCGGCTTCACCGATGCCCGTATCGGCCGCCCCGGCATCTTCATCGGCGTCGAGAATTATCAGTACCTTTGGAATGACAACGTCTTCTGGCTCTCCGTCTTCAACACGCTGCTCTACACGGTCAGCGCCTCGATCCTGAAGTTCGTGCTCGGCCTGTGGCTGGCGCTCATTCTCAATGAAAACCTGCCGTTCAAATCGTTCTTCCGCGCGATAGTCCTGCTGCCTTGGGTGGTGCCCACCGTACTGTCAGCCATCGCCTTCTGGTGGATCTACGATTCGCAGTTCTCCATCCTGTCCTGGGCGCTGCAGCAAATGGGCCTGATCGACCACCGCATCAATTTCCTCGGCGATCCGGAGAATGCGCGCGCTTCGGTTATCGCCGCCAACGTCTGGCGCGGCATTCCTTTCGTCGCCATCACGCTGCTCGCCGGCCTACAGACCATTCCGCAGTCGCTCTACGAGGCGGCCACGCTCGACGGCGCCAGTCGCTGGCAGTTGTTTCGTTATGTGACTCTGCCGCTGCTGACGCCGATCATCGCCATCACCATGACCTTCTCGGTGCTGTTCACTTTCACCGATTTCCAGCTGATCTACGTGCTGACCCGGGGCGGACCGGTGAATGCCACGCATCTGATGGCGACATTGTCTTTCCAGCGCGGCATTTCCGGCGGCCAGCTTGGCGAGGGCGCGGCCATCGCGGTGGCCATGATCCCGTTCCTGCTGGCGGCGATCCTGTTCAGCTATTTCGGCCTGCAACGCCGCAAATGGCAACAAGGCGGCGGAGACTGACATGGTCAAGACGGCCGCGACAAGGAAGGCGAAACGTGGGGATATCGACGAAGGCGGCATGGGCTACCTGCAGAGCCTGCCGCGCCGCGTGGTGACGGTCTATCTGCCGCTGCTGGTGTTCGTCTTCGTGCTGTTGTTTCCGTTTTACTGGATGACGATCACGGCGGTTAAGCCCAATCTCGAGATGACCGACTATGCGCAGTTCAATCCGTTCTGGGTGGTGCATCCGACATTGGAGCACATCCGCTATCTCCTGTTCGAGACCTCCTATCCGGGCTGGCTGCTCAACACGATCATCATCTCGACCGCCGCCACGTTCCTGTCGCTGCTGGCGTCGGTGTTCGCCGCCTATGCGATCGAGCGGTTGCGCTTCTCCGGGGCGCGGCAGGTCGGCCTCGGCATCTTCCTCGCCTATCTGGTGCCGCCCTCGATCCTGTTCATTCCGCTGTCGGTGATGGTGTTCAACCTCGGGCTCTACGACACGCCCTTCGCGCTCATCCTTACCTATCCGACCTTCCTGGTGCCGTTCTGCACGTGGCTGTTGATGGGTTACTTCCGCTCCATCCCGTTCGAACTGGAAGAATGCGCGCTGATAGACGGAGCGAGCCGGTGGCAGATCCTCACCAAGATCGTGCTGCCGCTGTCGGTGCCCGGCCTGATCTCCGCCGGCATATTCGCCTTCACCCTGTCATGGAACGAGTTCATCTATGCGCTGACATTCATCCAGTCCTCGGAAAACAAGACCGTGCCGGTGGGTGTGCTGACCGAGTTGGTGCGCTCCGACGTCTACGAATGGGGGGCGCTGATGGCGGGAGCGCTGATCGGCTCGCTGCCGGTGGTGGTGCTCTATTCGTTCTTCGTCGAGCACTATGTCTCGTCGATGACCGGCGCGGTGAAGGAGTGACGCGCCGGCTCACGCGAGGCGACCGGCGCGGTCAGATCGCGCCGATGATGCCGCCGTCGACGCGGATGTTCTGGCCGGTAATGTAGCCCGCACCTTCGGAAGCGAGGAAGGCGATGGTCGCGGCAATTTCCTCCGAGGTGCCGTAGCGCTGCATCGGCACGCTGTCGCGGCGCTCCTCGGTGGCCGGCAGGCTGTCGATCCAGCCGGGCAGCACATTGTTCATGCGCACATTGTCGGCGGCGTAGGTGTTGGCGAAGATCTTGGTGTAGGCGGCAAGACCGGCGCGGAACACGGCGGATGTCGGGAACATCGGGCTCGGCTCGACCACCCAGGCGGTCGAGATGTTGATGATGGCGCCGGCCTTCTGCTTGACCATCTGCGGCGCCACGATGCGCACCGGCCGGATGACGTTCATCAGATAGACGTCGAGACCGGTGTGCCACTGCTCGTCGGTGATTTCGAGGATCGGCGCGCGTGGCCCGTGGCCGCCGCTGTTGACCAGCACGTCGATGCGGCCGAAGCGCTCGAGCGTCAGGTCGGCGAGCCGCTGCAGATCGTCATTCGACTGGTTGGAGCCGGTGACGCCGAGGCCGTCAATCTCCTTGGCCAGAGCCTCGCCCTTACCGGAGGACGACAGGATCGCGACCTTGAACCCGTCCGCCGCCAGCCGCTTGGCCGCCGCCGCGCCCATACCGCTGCCACCCGCGACGACGACTGCCACTTTTTCTACACTCATTTTTCTCTCCTTGGGGTTTTGCGGCGTGTGTCTCGCGACTTCAAAGGATGATATAGCCGGTCTTGCCATCTGGTTCGAACCAGAAAGCCTGAAATCAAGCTGTAGAAAAACTCCTGCATGCCCGAAGCCTTCCTGAGCCTGCCGCCGTTGAATGCGCTGCGTGCCTTCGAAGCCGCCGCGCGTCATCTCAACTTCCGCATCGCCGCGCAGGAGCTGAACGTGACGCAAGGGGCGGTGGCGCAGCATATACGCGGGCTGGAGGCCGATCTCGGCACAAAACTCTTCGACCGGCTGCCGCGCGGCCTGGCGCTGACCGATGAGGGCCGCGCCTATATGCCCAACATCCGCCGCGCCTTCGAGCTGATCTCGGAGGCCACCTTGCTGCTGCGGCCCGAACCGGCGCGGCTGACGATCAGCGTCACGCCGAGCTTTGCCACCAAATGGCTGATCCCCAAACTGCCGGAGTTCGTCGCCCACAACCCGCTGGTCGATTTGCGAATCCTGGCCAGCGAAAGCCTGTCGAGTTTTCAGGCCGACGGCGTCGACATTGCGGTCAGGCAAGGCCGCCTGCCCTTCGGCGCCGGCCTGATGGTGGATCTTTTGTTTCCACAGCAGATCGTCGCCATCTGCAGCCCTGCCCTGCTGCCGACCGGCGCGAACGAGATCGCGCCGACCGACATCCAGCACCACGTCCTGCTGCACGACGCGCACAATCTATGGCCGGAATTCATGGAAAAGGCGCTCGGCCTGAGGATGGCCGCCGAGGCCAAACGCATGCGCTTCAACCAGACAGGCCTCGCGATCGACGCCGCCATTGCCGGCCAGGGCATCGCGCTGGCCAGCCGGTTTCTCGTATCCGCCGACATTGCCGCCGGCCGGCTGGTGCAGCCGATCAACGCGGAGATGCGTGGGACGCACGATTTCTATGTCGTGATGCCGCGCAAGCAACGGCACCCAGAACCGACGCAAGCCGTGCGGCGATGGCTGCTGGATGAGGGCGATGCGGCGCGGCTGTGATGGATAGCCGATCTCCCCTTTTACCGCCGCCGCGCAATGTCGGCCGCCACCGCCTTCGCCTCCCTGCCGATTTCTCGTAGCAGACCGGTGACCGGATTGTAGAAGCCGACGAGGTAGAGGCCGAGTTGAGAGGCGCGGGCGTTGACGCCACTGCGCTCCGGCTGCAATTCCACGGGCAGAAACTTTTCGTAGCCCGGGCGATAGCCGGTGGCGAGGATGACGGCGTCGAAATTTTCCTGCCTGCCGTCGGTGAACACAGCGCCGCGCTCGGTGAAGCCCGCTATGTCGGGTGCGATCTTGATGGCGCCTTTGGTGATGGCGTCGACCGTGCCGACGTCGATGACCGGGATGCGGCCGATTTCGTCGATCTGCTGCAGGATGCCCTGCTTCGGCCTGACGATGCCGTATTTCTCGAGCTTGCCCAGCGCGAAATCGAGGATGATCGGGAACATCCAGTCGTTCAGCGCCTGCGGCATCGGCCGGCTGGCGATGCCGACCATCTGGATCGGCACGCCGAACAGCTGGCGCGGCACGATGTGGACGCCCTTGCGCACCGAAATGGTCGGACGCGCGCCACTTTCCGCCAAGTCGAGCGCGATCTCGGCGCCGGTGTTGCCCATGCCGACGATCAGCACCGAGCGGCCGGCAAAGGGCGCCGCTTGCGTATAGTCGGCGCTGTGCAGCACCTCGCCCTTGAAAGCCTCGATAGCAGGGAGCCGGGGGACGATCGGCTCGGCATTGTTACCGCTGGCGATGACGACATGGCGCGCCTTGATGTTGTCCGATCCTGTCTCGACCAGAAAACCGCCGTCCCCGAGGCGAATGGCTTTCACCGTCACGCCGAAGCGCGGGCGCAGATCGAATTTTTCCGCGTAGTCGTCGAGATAGCGGACCACCATTTCGCGCGGCACGTAGCGCGGATAATTTTTGGGAAAGGGCAGGAACGGCAGCGACGAGAACGACTTGACCGTATGCAGATGCAGCCGCCGATAGTGCCGCCGCCAGGCGGGCGCGATCTCCTGCGATTTTTCGAGCAGGATGAAATCCACTCCTGCCCGCTTCAGGCAGGCACCGACCGCAAGGCCGGCGGGCCCGGCGCCGACAATAACGACAGTGGTGTCCAAGCGATTCTCCTCCCGCTAGCTCCTTAGGCTACGCGTAGAAGCGCAGGCGGGACAAGGCGCGCCTCACCTTCTCCCCTTGTTGGAGAAGGTGGATCGGCGCGCTAGCGCCGAGACGCCTTCGCATCGCGGCGCGCACGCTGCGCATCCTGTCCGGTCTCGGCTCACCCCCGGTGACGAATGTCTATCCCGGCAATCGCCCATGCTGTCGGACGGGCTGCCTGTCGCCGGCCGCACCGCGGTCGAAGAGCTCTACGTGCATGGCGGCATGGGCCAATCGGCATGCATGCCGCCCCCGCCATCGCGCGCTGGCTGGAAGAGGCCGTGGTTCGGGCGATGGCAATCCGAAGCAGACATGGCTCCGGCCACAGCGATTTGCGGGATGGGAAGGGTGAGGCTGCGCGACGTCGTGTCGATGTAGCCCGCCATCGGCCCGACGGGAGGGCTGGCGTTGCTCCCTAGCCGATATGCTCGGCGCGCAGCTTCTTCTTTATCTGCTCCAGGCCTGCCTCGCCGCCCGTCGCCAGTTCATCGGCGATCCTTGCCAGCTTGTCATCGGCGTTGCGGTATTTGCTGCCCCAGGCGCCGAGCGTCGCCAGCACCGGCAACAGGTCGATGCCCGCCTCGGTCAGCTTATAGATCGCCTTGAGCTTGTGCGTGGGGTCGTCGCTTCTGGTGACAATGCCCTCATCCTGCAAGGTCTGCAGCCGCTCGGCCAGCGTGCGCGACGAGATGCCTTCGCCTGATAGCAGAAACTCCCGGAAGTGCCTTTTTCCCGCGAAAATCATGTCGCGGATGATCAGCAGCGTCCAGCGGTCACCGAGCAATTCGAGCGACAGGCTGATGGGGCAGCCGGATCTTTCCCTGGTCGACATTCTCAATGCTTCCATTTCTAAATCACTTTACTATTGACATCATTTTTCTCTCGTGTCAATGGTTCCGAAAGTAAAGCAATCACCAACGCCGCCTGACCTGGCGCTGGTGACACCAGAGCTCAATCAGGAGAACAACGATGAGAAAACTGATCCTGCAGATGCAGATGTCGGTCGACGGTTTTGTCGGCGCGGCCGGCGATGAGCACTGGCAGCTCTGGGAATGGGGCGCCAACTGCCCGTGGGACGACGACTTGAAGCAGGATTTCAACGCGGTGTTCGCCGGCATCGATACCATTCTGCTCAGCCGCAAGATGGCCGAAGAAGGCTATCTAACCCATTGGGGCAATGCGGCAAAAAACTATCCGCGCGATCCCTTCTACGCCTTTGCGCAGCGCATCGTCGAGGCGCGCAAGGTGGTGCTGAGCGACAAGCTCGCGGCATCGCGGTGGGAGCGCACGACGCTTGCCAGCGGCGACCTGCCGCGCGAGGTCAAGGCGCTGAAAGCTGAAGGTGAAGGCGACATGGCGGTATTCGGCGGCGCCGGCTTTGCCTCGGCGCTGATTGCAGCGGGACTGGTCGATGAGTTCCAGCTGTTCATCAATCCGGCCGCGCTGGGCGACGGCGAGCGGATTTTCGACTGTGGCGGCTTCCTGAAATTGCGCCTGCTCGGCTCTAAAGCCTATGCCTGCGGAATGGTGGTGAACCGCTACGCGCCGGCAATGTGAAGCAGTTCAGAGATTGAATCCGTGGACCGCTTCAACTCTTTGTTTTTGCGAGAACTCCGGACGGATCACCGCAACCCGCTCCTCGTGAACCTGCGCTAGAAATTGATCTCGACCGAAGCGGCACTTCGCTTTGCCGGCCCGTGAAACACCGCCTCGATGTTGTTGCCGTCGGGGTCGAGCAGGAAGGCGGCGTAGTAGCCGGGGTGGTAGGGCCGCTCACCCGGCGCGCCATTGTCGGCCCCGCCGGCATCGAGGCCAGCCTTGTAGAACGCATCGACCATGGCCTTGTCCCTGGCCTGGAAGGCCAGATGATGGCGCCCGGTCAGCTGTCCCCTCGCCGCCCGGCTGTCGAGGCTTGAGATGAACAGCTCGTCGGCCCAGAAATAGTCCTCGGCCTCGCCGCCGATCGGAATGCCGAGCACCTTGAAGACGGCTTCATAGAAGCGCCGGCTCGCCTTGAGGTCCCTGACCACCAGCTGGACGTGGTCGATGAGGCGGCCGCGATGCAGTTCCATGAGCGATATCTCCCGTCGCGAGACCACAAAGCTAGTGCCGCGGAGCGGCTCGTCAATTCGGCAGTCTATCTTGTCGGCGCGCTTGGCAGCCTTACGCCCCTGCTTTTGTCATATCCGGATGGACTTCCACGCAGACCGGATAAAAAATGCAATCGGATCGTCGGATTCGAAATCCCGCCAACGTCCTTCGGACGCAAGCGGCGCAACGGAGCTGGAGCGAGTGGCGCCGCATCGAAACCGATCTCGGGAGAAGAGCATGAACAGTTCCTACCGTTGGGTGATCGTCGCGTGCGGCGCGCTGATGACCTGTGTGGCGCTCGGCGCGATGTTTTCGCTGGCGATCTTTCTCGAGCCGATGGCGCTCGACACCAACTGGTCGCGAACCGGCATTTCCAGCGCCATGACGCTGAATTTCTTGGTGATGGGCGCAGGCGGTTTCGCCTGGGGCGCCATCTATGACCGTGTCGGCGCCCGCCCGGTGGTTTTTGCCGGCGCGGTGCTGCTCGGTCTGTCGCTGGTGGTGGCAAGCCGAGCCCAATCGCTGCTGGTCTTCCAGCTGAGCTATGGCGTCATCGTCGGGCTGGCGGCCAGCGCCTTCTTCGCGCCGATGATCGCGCTGACCACCGCCTGGTTCGAGACCCATCGCAGCCTGGCCGTGTCGCTGGTCTCGGCCGGCATGGGCGTGGCGCCGATGACCATTTCGCCCTTCGCACGCTGGCTGATCACGGCCTATGACTGGCGTACCGCCATGTTCGACATCGGGATCATGGCTTGGGTGCTGTTGCTGCCGGCCGTCTTCCTGGTGCTCCAGCCGTCGGCGGCGGTCGCGGCAGCGGATGGCAGCGCGCCCGCACCTGCCGCGGCCCCCGGCATGTCAGTCGGCCAGGCGTTGCGCTCGCCGCAATTCCTGGTGCTGGGCATGACCTTCTTCGCCTGTTGCGCGGCGCATTCGGGGCCGATCTTCCACATGGTGAGCTATGCCATGTCGTGCGGCGTGGCGCCGATGGCAGCCGTGTCGATCTACAGCGTCGAGGGCCTTGCCGGCCTTGGCGGGCGCGTGCTCTACGGCGTGCTCGGCGACAGGCTGGGCGCCAAGCCGGTGCTGATCGTGGGCCTCGCCATCCAGGCGGTGGTGATCGCCGCCTATCTCGCCGTCGGCAATCTCGAGCAGTTCTATCTCCTGGCGATCATCTTCGGCGCCACATATGGCGGCGTCATGCCGCTCTATGCGGTTCTGGCGCGCGACTATTTCGGGCCACGCATCATCGGCACGATACTTGGCGCCGCGACCCTGTTGTCCAGCCTCGGCATGTCGTTCGGCCCGCTCGCCGGCGGCATGATCTTCGACGCCTATGCCAGCTATTCCTGGCTGTTCATCGGCTCGGCGCTGATCGGCCTCGGTGCTGCCGGCATCGCCATCGCCTTCCCGCCGCAGCCCGGCCGAGAGAGGCTGCAGGCGGCATGAGCGAAATTTCCCCTCGAGGGGAAATACTCATCACCCTGTCCCCGTTCCCGAGCGCAGCTCTTCTCTGCCCTCGTCGTCGCGGCTGAGCCTGGCGTCCGAGATCAGCACCACCGGGCATTGGCAGCGCTGCAGCACGCCGGTGGTCGTCTCGCCGAAGAAGAGTTCCTCGCCAGGGCGCCGCGCCACGCCCATGACGATCAGCGCCGCCCCCCTGCCGGCCTGGCGGGCAATGGCATCGGCGGCGGCGGCCCGGCTGCGGATGGCCGTCTCGATCTCGACGCCATAGCGGTCGGCTAGTGCGACGGTATCCTTCAGCACCGCCTCCCTGCGGCGATGCGAGACAGTGTCGCGCGGTTCGTCGCGGCCGACGCGCGCGACATAAAGTATCTTGACCCGCGCACCCGTGACCGCTGCAATCGCCAGCGCCATTTCGGCACCCCGGCGGGCGATCGCGGTGCCGTTGACCGGAACCAGAATCTTCCCGCCTTCAGGTCCTAGCCTTGGCATCTGGCGGCCGGCGCCGGTCGCCTTCAGCACCAGGCATAGCGGGCCCTCGAAGGCGCCGGCGATCTCGTTGATGCGGCGGGCAAACCCACCTTTCGACGTGACCGCGCGGCCGAGCCCGATCAGCAGCAGCCCATAGCCTTTGCGCGCCTCCTTGGCAACCGTTTCGGCCGAAAGCTCGGCCTCGTGGCGCCGCGTGACAGGCGCCGCGCGGGCCAGCTCCTCGTCCGAACTCCTGGCGGCCTCGCGGCTGTCCTCGGCACCCTTTTCGATCGGCTCGAGCTTCGCATCCGTGCCGGGCTCGGCCTCCTCCCCCTCGCCTCGGGCATGCAGCACCGTCGTCGGCCTGCCGGCGCCCACGACTCCTGCGAGGTAAGCAGCAAAGCGGCCGACAACGCCCTCATCGGTCACCACCAGCAGTCGTTCCAGATTGGCGATGAAGCCGCGTTGGTCGATCTCCTCGCGCTCCAGACGCTTCTTCTCGTTCTCGCCCATCGGCAAGCGGCCGAGTGCCCAACGCAAGGTCGGCGGCATGGCGAGCGTGGTGATGACGGCCATGGTCACGATCATGGTGAAAAGATCGTGCGACAGAACGCCGATCGACAGGCCAATCGAGGCGACGATGACTTCGGTCGAGCCGCGCGCGTTCATGCCGCAACCGACGGCGATGCCTTCCTTGCGGCTCATGCCGGCAAGCTCGGCGCCGATGAAGGCGCCGGCGAATTTGCCGAAGCTGGCGATCAGCACCAAAGCGGCCGTGAGTAGCGCAAGCTCGTGGTCGACAAGCACGGTGAGATCCGCCGAAAGGCCGGCGACGCCGAAGAAAACCGGCATGAACAGCGCCATGATGACGCCGCGCAATTGCCCTTCGATATGACGCGACAGGATCGGCGATTCCCCAACCAGTATGCCGGCGACGAAGGCGCCAAGCACGGTGTGGACGCCGATCAGATCGGTGATCAGCGCCATTGCGCCCATGATGGCGAGAATGACGGTGACGACGGCGTATTCGCTGCGGAACGTATCGTTGGTCCAGCGGATGGCGTCGAAGACGATGCGGCGGCCAATCGTGAAGGAAAACCCCATGAAGGCGGCAACGCCGACAATGGTGAAGGCAAGGCTGCCGAGCTCGAAGCGCCCCTTGGTGGCGATGCCGATGGTGATGGCGATGATCACCCAGCCGATCGTGTCCTCGATGATGGCCGACGAGACGATGGTCTGACCGAGATCGCGGCGCATGAAGTTCATCTCGCGCACCACCATGGCGACGATCTTGACCGAGGAGATCGACAGCGCCGTGCCGAGGAAGAGACCGGCGACAATGCGCTCGGTTCCGTCGGCCAGCAGCGAGGCCGGCATGAGCTGTGCGGCGGTGAAGCCGAGCGCGAAAGGCACGGCGACGCCCGCGGCGGAGATGGAAAAGCACGCACGGCCGACCCTGCGCACCAGCCGCAGATCCGTCTCCATCCCGGTGAGCAACAGAAGCATCAACACGCCGAGCTGTGCGATGGCGCTGATCATGCTCTTTTGGGTGGCGTCGCCTGAAAAGATCACGCGTTCTGCTTCCGGCAATAGCCAGCCGAGCAGCGATGGCCCGAGCAGGATGCCGCCGATGAGCTGACCCATCACCGCCGGCTGGCCGAGACGCTCCAGCAATTCGCCGATGCCGCGGCCGACGAGAAGCAGAAGGAGGATTTCGAGAACGAAAATGCCCTCGCTGGACATGCCGGTCTTTTCGGCTGCCAACGATGCGGCCGGCATGAATGCGAAGGCTGCCGCGGCAAGCGCGACCGACCGGCGCCGGTTGACCACGAAGGACATGCACCCCCTCATCGTGCCCGGTATAACGTTTGCGGGCGAGATCGGTTGCACGCCACGCTCCCTTGGCGCGCCGCAGGTTCCTCCTTACCTGAATCGCATAACGGGCCTATCTGACTGCGGATAAACCGCCGAGACCCGGGCCGGCGACGGAACATTTTCAACCGATTGCGCGTTGCGCGGATGGGGATGACCGGCGTCGTTTCGGCCGGCCATGGCGTTGGGAGGCGCGTGGCAAGGGATGTCCCAGGTCAAGACCGTGAAAACCGACGAAGCGGCTGCAGCGCCGCGGGCCTCTGATGCGTTCGCGCTGAAGCTCACCTCATCGGAATTCGTGGCCACCATGTCGCATTTCCACCGCGCCGAAATCGCCCGCATGGCCGGCTGGCGCGACCGGCTGGACCGTACCAGCAACTGGGCGATTACTGTCGTCGCCGCCATGCTCTCAGTCTCACTCTCGACGCCCAGCGCCCATCATGGGGTGCTGCTCTTTGCCATGCTGCTGACCACGCTGCTGCTATGGATCGAGGCGCGGCGCTATCGTTTCTTCGACGTCTACCGGGCCAGGGTGCGCCAGTTCGAGCGCTATTATTTCGCGCAGATTTTCTCGCCGCAGCCCGACTACGCCTCCAACTGGCTGGCCATCGTCGGCGAAGGCCTGCGTTCGCCGCGCTTCCTGATCTCGCAACGCGCGGCGTTGGTGCGCCGGCTGCGCCGCAACTACATTTTCATGTACACGATCCTGATGCTGGCGTGGGTGCTGAAGATCACGACGCCCAGTCTGCAGCGCGAAGGGTCGCCGATAGGCTTGGGCGCGTCATTTCTCGACGCCGCGCGCGTGGCGCAGCTCGGCCCGGTTCCAGGCATCTATGTCGTGTGCATGGTCGGGCTGTTCTATGTCGGCCTACTCGCAGCCGCTTTCCTCATCTCAAGCGACGAGGGCGAGCTTTCGCATGGCACCGTGCATGTCTGAGAGCGGCCTCGAAAAGCGCAATCTGCCGCGGTGATCTTCAGCAGACATTGTCGACCATCAGAGCGGTCGCTTCCGACCGGCTTGCGGCTTCCTCAACCGGAAGCCGTGCGCGATGGCGCTTGTAGGCGGTGAGCGCGATGACCAGCACGCAGCATACGGCGTTCAGCCAGTTGATCGCCGCCAGAGCGGGATCGTTCAGATTGATGTGGGCGTAGAGTCCCGTCGTGGCGTTGGCGCCTGTCCACAACAGCCAGGTCGCGTAGGAAATCGCCGACGCCCCGTGCCTGTCCCGGGCCACCCGCACGATCTGCGGCAGGTAGGACACCACCCGCAAGCCATTGAAAATAGTGAAAAGATAAAAAGACAGATCAGCAAGTGTCATCCGAAACCCCTGTCATGGCCGGACGTCCCATAGCGTTCCTTGCAGTGGCGGCATGTGAGCCCGTTCACATGCCGGTTTCGATTTTCCTGTTGCGGCCCGGCATCCGGATTCTTTCGCCATGGGGGCGTTCGCCGTGAGCCAGCCCGACGAGGTCGACATGAACCAGATCTTGTTTCGGCCGACGGCGCGGGAGTGCTAAACAGATCTCGTGCTTGGGCAAAGTTCGGGTTGACCGCTGCCAAGCGCGCGGCGACTATCCCTGCAACGTGCAGGAGGACATGAGAATGGACGAACCCGATCGCTGGCGGCACATGGCGAGCGCCCCCAAGGACGGCAGCCGCATCCTGGTCACGGTCAGGCCATCGGAACAGGGGCCGGCCGAGGTCGACCTCGCTTACTGGTCGCGCGCCGACCAGTTCGGCACGGAGGGCTGGCGCTCTTCCGATTCGTCGCCAGGACGGGTGATCGAATACCCCGAACCGGAGTTGAAATGCTGGATGCCGCTGCCGACGGCCAATCTGAGCCGGGCTTCAATGCCAAGTCCGTGGCAAGGCGAAGACGTCCCGCTGCTCGACGGCTCCGGGATATGATCTCGGCGGGATGACCGTAGGAAATACGCTGCCGGCCCAATACTTGACGGCCTTACTTCGGCCGACGCACCGATCGCACCATGCCGCCAGGGCCGCTGCCGCAAAAGAAGCGGTCGCCGCCGTCGGATTCGAGCCCGGAAACGCCCACCCCCGCCGGCATGTCGAGCCGTTCCAGCACCTTGCCAGTTTGCGGATCGACGCGCCGGACATCGCTCTGGTCGCCTTCCCAGGTGCCGTGCCAGAGCTCGCCATCGACCCAGGTCACTCCGGTGACGAAGCGGTTTGAGTCGATGGTGCGCAGGATTTTCCCGGTCTCGGGATCGATCTGGTGGATCTTGCGCTCCCGGTTCTGCCCCACCCAGAGCGTGCCCTCGGCCCAGGTCATGCCGGAATCGCGGCCGCCGCCGGGCGCCGGGATGGTGGAGAGCACCTTGCCGGTATCGGGGTCGATCTTCTGGATGCGGTCCCCGGCGAGCTGGAACAGATGCCGGCCGTCATAGGCGGTGCCGGCATGTGCCGCGACATCGATCGAGCGCAGCGTCTCGCCGCTTGCCGGATCGAAGGCGGTCAGCCGCTCGCCCGTCGCAAACCAGACATTCTGTCCGTCGAAGCTCACGCCGTGCACGGTGTCGACATCAGGAAAGGGCCCGTATTCGCGCAGGATTTCCGCTGCTGAATGTTTCATGTCCTGGTCCTCGATCATGGTCACCTTTCCTAGCCGTTCGGCAGCGGCGACGGGAGTAACAAGGTGGTCGTGAAACCAGCGACCGGTGGCGTCATCCAGCGCCGCGCCCGGCCGTGGCCGAAGGACTGCACTTTGCCGGTCTCGGCCAACTGCTCGAGCGCCCGCTGTACGCTGCGCTGTCCGGCGCCCAGCGCCAGCGCCAACGCCGAGCTGGCCCAGGATTCACCATCGGCCAGGAAGGCCAGCACCGCGGCGTGCCGCTCCTCGATCGGCCGCGCCAGCACCGCCACGGAGCCTGCTTCGCGCGGCTTTAGCGCAAAGCCCTGGCTGGTCGCGCCGATGCCCGCCAGCGGCCGCAATTCGGCGCGCAGCCGGCCGATCTCGACCCGCAGCCTGGCGCGATGCGATTCATCGGCATGCCGGCCGCCAAAGGCGCGGGCAATCAGCGTCGCCCTCGGCACATCCGCCGGCCAGGCTTCGGCAAGCGCGCGCGCCAGCGCAAACAGCACCGGCCGCGTTGCCAGCGAGATCGTTGTTTCCTGCTTGTGCACGATATAGCGGAACGTATCGACGACCAGCGCGCGCGACGCCTGCAGCGCCTCGACTTCTTCGAGCAACAGCGGATGCTCCTCGCCGCCTGCGATCAGCCGCGCCGCCGGCGTCTCCAGCGCCAGGAAGGCGCTGTCGACCTCCGCCATGAGACCCGGAATGCCGGCCCGGCGGGCGGCATGGCGCGCCCACTCAAGGGCTGCGCGCGCGGCCTTCGTCTTCAGGCGCCGCATGGCGATGCCGGCAACCGCGAGTTCATGCGCGGCGCGTGAGGCCGGCGGAAGCGGCGACGGATCGAGCCCAGCCAGCACGTCTTCAGCCTCGTCGAGGCGGCCGATCAGCAGCAGGCGGCGCACTTTGAGATGCCCGGCATGCGCCGCGTTCAGCCGGTCGCCATGCTTTTCCAATGTCGACCGCGCCGCGTCGAGCGCCTTGGACGGCCAGCCGAGATCACGCGAAACAAGTGCGATCTCGGCTTCGGCGACAACGCACCTGGCGCGCGCCACCGCCTCCTTTGGACCGAAGGCACGGCCGGCCCTACGCAACAGTACTTTGGCGCGATCGAAATCGCCGAGCTGCGCCATGGCAATGCCGCGCAACGCCAGCGCCGGGGCATCCTCGCGCAAGGCGACGCGGTCGAGTGCCGCCAGCGGATTGCCCGCCGCCAGCGCCAGCCCTGCCGCGGTGATCAGCGAGTCCATGCAAATCCCGTCACATTTGTAACTCCCACCGCTCCCCTTATCGGCCCTAACTTAAGTCACCACCGCCAAGCAGCAAGCCGCGGACGGCGACCTAGCCATCTGGACTGGTTGAAGACGCCCAGGCCTGCGTTGACGGCAATATTCGCATTCGCTAGCCTGAGCATCTCAGACAGTCGCGTTAAGCTTCTCAATAAGGAAAAACCGACCATGCCTGCTTCCGAGGACTTCGAGCCCACCGTGCGGCCTCGCCACCCCTGCTGCGGTGGCCCGCCTGCAAATGCCGTCACATTTGTAACTCCGCCCTCGCCGCCTCGCGGCCCTAGCCTGCCTCACGATCAACAGGCAACGACAAGCCACAACGGCTCAACAACTGGCAAAGGAAACAAGCAATGACCAAGCACGTGGCAATGAAGACCCCACCGGTCGTTTCAAGGCAGGAATGGGAAGCCGAGCGCGAAAAGATGCTGGTGAAGGAAAAGGCAACGATGCGCGCCAGGGACGCGCTGTCGGCCGAGCGCCGGCGCATGCCATGGATGGAAGTAGACAAGGCCTATGTGTTTGAAGGTCCCAACGGCAAAGCGAGCCTGCTCGATTTGTTCGAGGGCCGGCGCCAGTTGATCGTCTACCGCGCCTTCTACGAACCCGGCGTCCACGGCTGGCCCGAACATGCCTGCCGCGGCTGTTCGCTCGGCGCCGACCAGGTCGGCCATCTCGCCCATCTCAACGCCCGCAACACCACGCTTGCCTATGCCTCCCGCGCGCCGCAGGCCGACATTGCCAGCTTGAAGCAGCGGATGGGTTGGGAGATGCCCTGGTACACAATCACCGACAGTTTCGACAAGGATTTCGGCGTCGACGAATGGCACGGCCACAACGTGTTCATCCAGGACGGCAAGAAAGTGTATCGCACCTACTTCATCAACAACCGCGGCGACGAGCAGATGGGCACGGTCTGGAGCTACCTCGACGCAACGCCGCTCGGCCGCCAGGAAATCTGGGAGGATTCGCCCGAAGGCTATCCGCAGACCGAGCTCTACAGCTGGTGGAACTGGCACGACAATTACGACGCCGCACCCGACAAGACGTGGGAGGAAGTGTCGGCGGCCGGCGAAGCCGCGTTCCGCAACAAGGACGGCAAGTAAGGACCTGGAGCGGCCCCCATCCGGCTTGGTTTCCTGTCCGGCACGGGACAGGAAACCCGGGCATTGATCATCAAGGGATTACGACCATGAGCGATATCGGCACAGGCACCGGCAGTGAGGTCCCTCAACGCTCCGATGCAGTTTCTCTCCGCACCGCCGAGTGGCTGTGCCTCGCCGCGGCCCCTGTTTTCGCCGTGATGGCGCTGCTTACCTGCATTCACGCCGGCGACGGCGTCATGTCGTGCCTGGGGGCCGATGCCTCCCCGCTCACCGGCATGCCGCTGATGTATCTCTTGATGAGCGCCGTCCATCTGGCGCCTTGGCTGCGCGTGATTTCCGGCCGGCCGGTCCGGCGATAGGCTGGACCGCCGCCGCCATGCTAACGCTCTTTACGTCGGAGAGAGACTATGAAGCTGGTCAGGCTGAGAGCGCCGGGCGGGTTGGACAAGCTCGACCTGGTCGAGGAGGATCAGCCCCGGCCTGGGCCGGGAGAAATGCTGGTCAGGATTCGCGCCTGCGCGCTGAACATGCGCGACGATTTCGCCGTACAGGGCAAGGTGCCGCTCGCCGACGGCCGCGTGCCGCTGTCGGATGGCGCCGGCGAGGTGATCGCGATCGGTGACGGCGTCGACACGTTCAAGCCGGGCGACAGCGTCGTCAGTGTTTTCTACCCCTGGTGGCTGGCCAGCGACATGAGATCCGATACAAGCCGCGACATTCCCGGAGACAGTTTCGACGGCTTCGCAAGCGAGTATGTGTGCATGCCGGCGCAGGCCTTCACCACGGCGCCGGCGGGCTATACGCATCTCGAGGCGGCAACGCTGACCTGCACGGGCGTCACCGCCTGGCGCGGCCTGGTGACATGCGGCAAGGTAAAGCCCGGCGACACGGTGCTGATCCTTGGCACCGGCAGCGTGTCATTGTTTGCGCTGCAATTTGCCAAGGCCGCCGGCGCAAGGGTCATCGCCACGTCGTCCGATGAAGAGAAGCTGGAGAAGCTCAGACGACTCGGGGCCGACAGCGTCATCAACTACAAGGCGGTGCCGGAGTGGGGCGGCAGGGCCAGGGAACTGACGGACGGACGCGGCGTCGATCATGTGATCGAGGTCGGCGGACCGGCGACGCTGGCGCAGTCGATAGCGGCCTGCCGGACAGGCGGGCATATCGCACTCATCGGCGTCCTGACCGGCTTTGCAGCAGAAGTTTCAATCCCGGCGCTGTTTTCAAACCAGATCCGCATCAGCGGAATTTCCATCGGCAGCAAAGCCGACCAGCAGGACATGATCCGTGCGATAGAGGTCAACCGCCTGAAGCCTGTCATCGACAGCAGCTTTCCACTGCAGGATATCGCCGCCGCCTTCAGGCACTACGAAGCGCAAAGGCATTTCGGCAAGGTCTGCCTCGAGCTTTAGATCCTGCGATCGGCATTCCTACCCAGCGGCCGGCGCCAGCGTCCCGCTTGCCATCAGGCCCCAGAGCTGATCGGCGGTCAGCTGTTTGGCCGAGCCGTCGTAAGCCACCCTGCCGAGGCTGAGCACGACGATCCTGTCGGCCAGCGCCCTGACCGTCGACAGGTCGTGCGTGACCAGGATGACGCCGGTGCCGCTGGCGGCGATCGAACGGATCAGCTTGACGACCTGCGCGGTCTGCTTGACGCCGAGCGCGGCGGTAGGCTCGTCGAGGCAGATCAGCTTGACGTGATCGGCAAGCGCGCGGGCAATGGCGATGGACTGCCGCTGGCCGCCCGACAGCGAGCGCACCAGAACGTTTTCGTCGCGAAGCGTGACGCCCAGCGCGGCAAGCCGGGCACGACACTGCTCGGCGGCCTTTCGGTCGTCGCGAACCGGGAAGACACCGAGCCAACGCCGCGTTTCCTCACGCCCGAGGATCATATTGTGGGCGACGCTGAGGTTCGGGCAGAGCGCCAAATCCTGATAGACCGTCTCCAGGCCGGCGCCGCGTGCATCCTGCGGGCTCCTGAAGGAAATCGGCTGGCCCTCGAGGGTCATCGCGCCGGCATCGGGCTGGATGGCGCCCGAAATAATCTTCATCAGCGTCGACTTGCCGGCGCCATTGTCGCCGAGCAGACAGACGATCTCGCCTTTGCCGACCGTGAAACTCGCCTCTTCCAATGCCGTCAGCGCGCCGTAGGATTTGCGGGCGCCGGCAATCGAGAATGCCGGACCTTGCGGGGCTTCTGCATTGCCCGCCGTCACGGCAGGGCCGGCCGAGGCGACGGCACCATTGTCCGCCACCGTGAAGTTGGTCGCGGCGGCCCGAGCGCGCCGGCCGCGAAAACCGATCGCAGCCTGGTCGGCCACCAACGCCAGCAACAGCATGCTTCCCACCGAAATGGATTGCCACCATGATTGCAGGCCGACGAAGATCAATCCTGCATTTAGGATGCCTATGGTGGCAACACCGATGGCGATGCCGAGCGGCCTGCCGGAGCCGCCGGAAAACGCAACGCCGCCGAGAATTGCAGCGGTGAGCACGTCGAGCTCGAAGCGAACGCCGATGGTCGGCGTGATGCTGCCGAGACGACCGGCGATCAGAACCGAGACCAGGCCGATCAGCAAGCCATTGGCGGCGTAGAGGCCAACCACCGTGCGCCCCACCGGAATGCCGCAGAGTTCGGCTGCGCGCGGGTCGCCGCCTATGGCGTAGAGCCTCAAGCCGGTGACCGTGCTGGTCAAGACAAAGGCTCCGATGACAAAGACAGATGCGGCGATGATCACGGTGTACTGGATGCCGAAGATCTTGCCCCGCCCCAATTCGAGCAGAGCCTCGGGAAAACCATAGACCGCGGTGCTGGAGACGACGAAGGCAAGGCCGCCATAGAGCGCCAGCATCGCCAGCGTGACGATCAACGGCGAGATGCTCAGCCTGCGCACCAGCAGACCGTTGAGCAGACCGAGCAAAAGGCCCAGACCCAGGCCGACGCAGATTGCCAGCGGCGCGCTCTGCGTCGCCACCGCAACCTTGGCAGTGATGATGCCGATCAAGGCGACCATGCTGCCGATGGAGAGGTCGACATAGCCGGCGATCAGCAGCGCGGAGGTGCCGAGCACGGCGATCAGGATCGAGGTCGAGTTGACGCCAATGACGACGAAATTGTCGAGGCTGAAGAAGGATTTGTTCAACAGCGAGAAGGCGATGATCAAGCCCAGCGCGACCAGCGCCAGCCCGATGCGGCCAGACGCTTCGCCCGGCGCCTTGACGCCCGGCAGCAAGGATGAAAACCGGCCCGTTTGCAGCGGTGTCGTCCCCGTTCGAAGGCTGTCTGTGCTCATGCTAGCCTCTGACTGAAGCGGGCGGTTTCAGGTCAGGCTGACCCGCCCGTATCGCGCGGGAAAAACAGGCGCTACTTTGCCTCGGATGACCAGGGGAAATTCACATACTGGTCGCGCGTGTCGTAGCAGATGTTGCCGTACATCCTGAGATAGATGTCGCGGCGCTTCGGGTCCTTGTAGACCGCGGCCGGGTCGGCGACATCGGCCTCGTACTGGGCCATGTAGTCGCTGGTCAGCGCCACGGGCAGGATATCCATCGCCTGCGGGATGCTCTTGCCCTCCAGCCAGTCGGCGGCATGCTGGCCCATGGCATAAGCGAAGACCGGCGACGCCAGGCTGATGCTTGCCTTGTAGGGACCGCCGCCTTTCTTGATCGCGGCGACTGCCTCCGGTTCGCCGTCGATGCCGCCAAGGAACTGGTCCGGCCGCGCCTTGCCCGCCGCTTCCAGGGCAGCCAGCGCGCCGAGCACGACCGTGTCGGCGCCGAGCACGACATCGACGTCGGGATGGGCCTGGAGAATGGTGCTCATCGTGGCAAAGCCGCCTTCCTTGTTGACGGGATTGGGCGAGATGTCGGCGACGATGGTGACGCCTGGCATAGCCTTGAAGATGTCGCGCATGGCGGCAAAGCGCGGCGCCAGGAATTCCATGCTGTCATGCGACAGGATGACGACATTGGCCTTGCCGCCGAGCTTGTCCTTTATGTAGGCCGCGGCCGCTTCGGCCAGCACCTTGCCGGTCTCGTATTGCGGCGCGTTGAGCAGCGACGTCGCCGGCGGCGGCACGATGGTGCCGACATAGGCGCCCGACCAGATAAGCTCCTGCAGGCTGCGGCTCATCGAGGCCGGGTCCACGGGGGCTGCGACCAGACCGCCGATCTTGGAGGCGAGAAACAATTGCACCTGCTCGACCCCCTTGGCGGCGTCATTGTTGGCAAGCGCGCGGCGATATTCCAGGCCGCGATCCTTGGCGGCGGCGGCCAGGCCGCGGTCGACGCCCTGCATGAATTCACGCTCGTTGTCCTGCGCGAAGGCCAGCACCTTGCTCAGGCCGGGCGGTGGGCTGCAGGCCGGCGCCTTCGGATCGAACGGCGCAAATACCGCCGGCTTGGTGAGCCCGGCCGGGCCGTCCTGCGCGCTTGCCAGAATGGTACCGCCCGCGAGCACACCGGCAACGCCGAGCAGCGTCGCCAGCATCATGTTCCTGTCAGATCGCATTTTACTTCCTCCCTGTCGTTGATTGTTGCCGCGCATCGCAAGCCTCGCGGTCGCTACTCTTCCCAGTCTCCCCAGATACCCACCTTCCCGCTCGCAAGTCAAAACTTTTTCCAGTGGAATTAATTAATCAGAGATAGTCGGGTGACTCGCCCACGCGATCACGCCTTGGCGATCAGCGACTGGACGACTTTGGCCAATTCCGTGCCGAGCACGCGATGCGCGTCGCTGTCGAGGTGAATGCCGTCTACCGCGCTCGACTCGACGACATCGCCGGCGTTGAAGAACGCGGCGCCGGCGCGCCGGGCCGCATCGCGGAACAGGCCGGCAAAGTGCATCGACTTTGCGGCGCCGCCCAGGAACATCTGGCCGAACCAGTCGACCTCCAGCATCGGCGGCGGCGCTACTATCAGGACCGCGGGCGCCACGCCCGCGGGGCCAGCTTCGCTGCGCAGGACAATTCTGGCCAAGATCTCAATGGAATCAGCGACGTCATTCGGCGTTACCGAGAACCTATGCTTGAGATCGTTGGTGCCGAGCATCAGGATGACGAGGTCGAGCGGCATATGCGTTTCCAGGCACACCGGGAGCGATTTGAGCCCGTTCTTGTGGAGACCTTCGATCGGATCGTCGTGCACGGTGGTGCGCCCGCCCTGCCCTTCTTCGATCACATCCCATCCGTTGCCGAGCTGGCGGCGCATGATGCCCGGCCAGCGGCGGTCGGGCGTGAAGCGGTGCCGTCCGACGCGGGCCAGGGTGGGAATGGCGCCATAGGTATTGGAATCACCAAAGCACATGATGGTCCGGGTCTGCGTCACGGCATTGCTCCTCCAGGCTTGCATACTTTGAACGACAGCAGGCCGGCTGGCGTCAACTACATTTTTCCATCGGGTGGATTTAAGTGTTGCCTTGCCAGGCCCGCATTGCTACGTCAGCGCTTTGATCGGCTCGCCTTGCGGCCAAACTCCTTGCGCAGGGGAAAGCGTGACCGGCACCAGCTTCTTCAGTCTCGAAAAGATCGCCGAGGGGCGCAGCGGCGGAACCACGCAGGCCGAGAGCCGCATTTACAACGAACGCCTGATCGTCTCGCTGATCCGCCGGCACGGCCAGCTGGCCAAGACCGATTTGACGCGGCTGACCGGGCTGGCCGCGCAAACCATCACCACCATCGTCAACCGCGCCGCCGACAACAAGCTGCTGCTGCGCCTGGAGCCTTTGCGCGGACGGCTGGGGCAACCCTCGGTTCCCTATGCGTTGAACCCGAAAGCCGCGTACGCCTTCGGCCTCAAGGTCGACCATCGCAGCGCCGATGTCGCCCTGGTCAATTTCGTCGGCAACGTGATGGCGTTCGAACGCACGCTGTTCGACTATCCGACGCCCGTCGAGGTGATGAAATTCGCCAAGGGCGCCATCGCGCGCATGTGCCGCAAGCACAGATCGATAGAAAAAGACCGCATCGCGGGTCTTGGCATCGCCTCGCCATTCCATCAGTGGAACCTAAGCGAAGAGGGCGCGGTGCCGGCGGGCAGGCTGGATGCCTGGAAGGAAATCGACATTCGCGCCGAACTGGACCGGGCGTTCGACTGGCCGGTGTTCCTCTACAACGACGCCACGGTGTCGGCCGCGGCCGAACTGATGTTTGGCGCCGGCGGATCCCGCGCCGACTTTCTCTACGCCTATGTCGGGCACTTCATCGGCGGCGGCCTGGTGCTCGATCATCACTTGTTCCCCGGCCGCAACAAGCTGGCCGGGGCGCTGGGCGACATGCCGGTGCCCGCGCCGGGGCGCAAGGGCGACCGCATGATGCCGTTGCTGCGCGTCGCTTCGCTGCATTCGCTCGCCGGCAAGCTCAACGACCAGGACAATGGGGACAAGGATGCCGGCCGCATCTGGTCGTCGCCTGACGATTGGGGAGACCTTGGAGAGCCGCTCACCGCGTGGATCGATGAGGTTTCGGACGGGCTTGCCTATGCCGCCCGCAGCGCCGTTGCCTTGCTCGACATCGACAATGTGGTGATCGATGGCGCCATACCGAATGGCGTGCGCAAGGAGATCGCCAAGGCCATGCGCAGAAAGCTGGCACGGATCCTTGTCGATCGTCCCGAGCCGTTCTCGGTCATCGAAGGGACGTTTGGCCATCTCGGTCCCGTCATCGGCGGCGCCAGCATTCCGCTGCTGGTCAAATATTCGAACGACAAGGACCTGCTCTTCAAGGAGTAGGGTTGCGGCTGGCCGGCCGGGCGGATCACCAAAACAGCGATCTGTGAGACTTGTCACATACCCGATCTCGAAGCGCGTGCTACTGCCACCCTACGGTCAACCAGCGCTGAAAGAAATCGGCTGCCATGGTCTGGCGGTGACGGGGCTTTCACTTTATCCTGTGGCAGGTTGCATACTCTTAACGGACCTCATGCCGCAGAATGCCTTCGTCGGCGTAAGGCGGCAGTTGCCAGGAGTTTTGCCATGCTCCGACTTTGTGGATTCATCGCGGTCTTCATCCTCGCCGGCCTCACGACGTTCGAGGCCTGCGCCGATCGAAGGGTCGCGCTTGTTATCGGCAATTCCGAATACCGCAACATTCCGGCGCTGCAGAACCCGGCCAAGGATGCCCAGAACGTATCGGCCACGTTCCGGCTGGCGGGCTTCGAGGTTTTCGTCGCCGAGAATCTCACCAAGCAGCAGTTCGAAGGTCAGTTCCGGGACTATCTGGCCGCCGCCGACGGCGCCGATCTCGCCGTCGTCTACTATTCCGGGCACGGCTTTCAGATCGGCGGCGAGAATTTCCTAATACCGGTCGACGCCTCGTTGAAGAAGGCGGCCGATATCGAGGTCCAGGCCATCAAGCTCAACGACGTGCTGGCGCAGCTGCGCTCGAAGTCGAAGATCCAGGTGATCATCCTCGATGCCTGCCGCAACAACCCCTTCCCGCGCAACAATTACTGGCTGCGCGACCAGCTTGTCACCGCCGGCAATACCGGGCTGGCGCAGGTGCGAAGCTCGCTCAACACGCTGATTGCCTTCGCCACCGAACCAGGCGCGGTCGCCTATGACGGCAGCGGCGACCTCAGCCCGTTTTCATCGGCCTTTTCGCGGCGCGCGCTGGCGCCGAACCAGGAGATCCGCACGGTCATGTCGGCGGTGCGCCGCGATGTCGTGCAGGCCACCAACGGCATGCAGGTGCCATGGGAAAATTCCTCACTGATCGACGACGTGGTGCTGGTGCGCCGCAACAATCGGCCTTCGCTGCCGCCAGTGCTGGAGAAGGTGGTGCTGTCGGGGGTCGGTCCTGTCGCTCTCGGCCTGCCGGAGCCGGTCGATGTCGATGGCGGCGCTATCAGCGTCAGCATCGAACGGCCGCCGGCAATGGGCCGTCTGGTGCTGGACGGCAAAGACGTCGCGGTGGGCGAACCGATCCAGGGCAAGGACCTGCCGCGCCTGCAGATGGATATCCCCAAAGGAGCCGCCACGCAGGACGAGGTGGATATGCTGGCCTATGCCACGCATGACAATTGGGGCGGCGGGAGCCAGGGCATATTGGTGTTCCGCGTCAAGAGCGGCGAAGGTGCGGCGGGTCAGCAGATCATGGCTTCGCTCGAGGCCGAGCAGAAGCAGCAGGTGCTGGAGCGCGGCATCCACATCACCGGCGCTGCCGAAGCAATCGAGAACCGCAAGCTTGATATTCCCGTCGGCGTCGGCCCGGTCGCGCTCAATCTGGATTTCCCCACCGACGATCCGGCGGTCAGCCTGAAGGTCTCGGGGTATCCGGCAACGGGAACGCTGTCATTGCCTGATCGAACCTTGTCGCCGCAATCCAGCCTTCTGGCCGGTGAAGTCGACCATCTCCGTTACGAGCCGCAGATCGGCGCCGGCGCGCCGGTCGAGGTCGGCTTCGAAATCCGCGCCGACAGCAGCTCCGCCAAGCCGGCGACGATGAAGCTGTCGCCGACGGTCGAGGCTTGCGACACCGCCGCCGGCGAGCCTCTCGACCTGCAAGGCGTGGTGCCCGGCCTGCTGCCGAACGAGATCGGCGCCGGTGCGGTGGCAGCCTGCGAGGCGGCGGTGAAAACCTATCCAGACGTCGCCCGCTTCCACTACGAGCTCGGCCGCGCGCTGCTTGCGGCCGGCAGGGTCGGCGAGGCCAGGGCAGCCATCGAGCATGCCGCCAAGAAAGGCCATGTGCGCGCCGTCTTCGAACTCGGCTATCTCAACGCAACCGGAACCGGGACGGCCATCGACCGCACCCAGGCCAACGCTCTCTACAAGGCTGCCGCAGACAAGGGCGATCCTTACGGCATGACCTCGTGGGGACGCGCGCTGTTCAATGGCTATGGCGTCAACCGCGATACGGCCAAGGGCCTCGACCTGCTGCTCAAGGCGGCGGCCATGGGGCACACCTATGCCATGAACGATCTTGCCGCCATCTTCACCGAGGGCCGCAACGGCGTGCCTGCCGATCCGGCCCGCGCCGTCGCCTTCCTGCAAGCGGGGGTGCAGCGCCAGGACATGTATTCGATGAACCTGCTCGGCCGCAATTACCTGGCCGGCCAGGGCATCGACAAGGATCCGAAGACGGCGCAGGCGTTGTTCCAGCAGGCCACCGATCTTGGCCAGCCCTACGCTCCGGGCAGCCTCGCCCGCATGTACAGGGACGGCGCCGGTGTGCGCCAGGACCCGGCGGAAGCGCAAAGGCTGTTCGAACTGGCGACCACGCGCGGCGATCCGTCGAGCGCCTATGATCGCGCGGCGCTTGAAATGGCGAAAGGCGACAAGGCCGATCAGGCTGTCGCGGTGCGCTTCCTGGCATTCGCCGTCGCGCTCGATCTGCGCAAGGAGCTGCCGGACGCCAAAAAGGGCCTGGCGCAGTTCGGCACCAAGCCGAAAACGGCAGCTTTGGACGCCCTGCGTCGAGAGCTCAAGTCGAAGATTCCCGCGTCCGGTTCGCTGGACACGCAACTGGTCAATGCGGCCCGGGGGGTCTGGGAAGAAGCCAATCCGCGTCGGGATTTGTTCTGAACAATAAGGAGGCCATGGTGGGCAAGGCATTCAAGCAGACATTCGGGCAGGCATTCATCGGGATAATTCTATCCGGCGTTCTGGCCGGGCTCATGGGCTGCACCTCGGTGTCGCCGATGTTTGAGCCGGCATCGCCGGTGAAACATCGCAAGGTGGTTCGCGCAGCACCCCAGCCAAAGGTGGTCAGATTCAAGAAGGCGGCCACCGGCAAAGTGATCAAGCCGGCCGAGGAGATCCCGCAAAAGCCGCCCGTGATTCCTTCTCTCGGCGGCAGCGGAAGCGGCGGTGGGGCTGGCGGCGGCGGCGGCGGTTGGGGATGAGATCGTCGACCAAGGGCGCTGCACTCAGCGGCCCCAAAGGGTCTTGCTAAGATCCGCATGAGCCTTGGACAACGTCAAGCCGAAATCGTCCATCCCTGTCGCGGCATCGGTTGGCCAGCGGACAATTCGGCGCAGCGCTGCACGGAAAAGGCAGCGGACGAACGCTGCCAGTGCAGAGGCCACGACCGCCGCCGGATCGAGTCTGCGAGCCGCCAATGCCCGATGGGCCTGTTGTGTTTCGAGATAGCGGGCCAGCGCAACATCGTGACGCGATGGTGCGCCAAGCTCCTGCCGGTCGCGCCCGGGGTCGTCATGCCAGATGGGCCACTCGGTCGGGCCAGGGTGATGCACGGTATCCTCCTGCGAAAAGAGATCCAGTGCGAACAATCTCCTCAAGCGCCGTGAGCAACGCGTGGGAACCTGCGTGATGGAATCGTGAAAAGCGCCTCGGCGGCGGAATAAGTGTTGAAATGGACCGAGCTTGAGCGGATCGTCGTCGCGCTGTGACCGTGGCGGATCCGATGACCGGACCTTATCTTCACCTGCTGGGTGGTTTCGACTTTGCCGGCGTCGGGGCCACGGTTCCAGCCATCAGCCGCAAGGCGCGTGCGATGGTCGCCTATCTCGCGCTGCAGTCGGGGCATTCGCAGTCGCGCGAGAAGCTGGCGACCCTGCTCTGGGGCATCAACAGCGAGGCGCAGGCGCGAATGAGCCTGCGGCAAGCGGTATCGTCTGTCAGGAAGGCCATGCAGACGTGCGGCGGCGGCCGCTTCCTCACCGATGGCAACAGCGTCGCTCTGCATCTCGACGGCCTTGATTTCGACGTCGCGCGGTTCGAGGCGCTGGTCGCCAGCCCGGCACCCGAAGACCTCGAGCTGGCGCTCAATGTCTACCGCGGCGACCTGCTCGACGGCTTCGGCCTGAAGGAGGAGCCATTCGAGGACTGGCTGAGGATCGAACGCGAGCGGCTGCGGGCACTGGCCGTCGCGGCGCTCGACAGGCTCGTCGCGCATTATGCAGCGACGAACGATCCTGCCGCATGCGTGCGCGCGGCGGCGCGCCTGCTGGCCATGGACCCGTTGAGGGAGGATGTCCACCGTGCCCTGATGCGCGCCTATGCGGCGCAAGGCAGGACCAATCTCGCGCTGAAGCAATATGAGCACTGCCGCACCGCGCTTCTACGCGATCTCAAGCTGCAGCCGGAGCCGGAGACGCGGCAATTGTTCGAGACGCTGCGCACACGCCGCACAATGGCGCCGGCACGGCCACCCACGACTGATGCGGATGACGCTACCGGCTTCAGCCACGAACTCGCAGCCCCCCCGACCCACTATGTCAAATCGGCCGGGATCAACATCGCGTATCAGGTGACCGGCGACGGTCCGGTCGACCTGATCCATGTGCCGGGATGGGTCTCCAACCTCGACCACGCCTGGGGCTCGCCGCGGCTTTCGCATGTGCACCGGCGGCTCGGCACTTTCTCGCGCCTAATCCGCATGGACAAGCGCGGCACCGGGCTCTCGGACCGCAATGTCGGTCTGCCGACCCTGGAAGAGCGGATGGAAGATGTGCGGGCAGTGCTGGATGCGGTTGGCTCGAAGCGCACGGTGCTTTTCGGCAGCTCCGAGGGCGGCCCGATGTGCATGCTGTTCGCGGCGACCTATCCCGAGCGCACAGCGGCACTCGTGCTCAATGGGGCCTACGCCCGCGGCAGGTGGTCACAAGACTATCCGTGGGCGAAGACAAGCGAGCAGGTGGAAGAGGATCTGGCGATCGTCGAGAAAGAATGGGGAGCGGCGGCGGATATGAGCAACGCGGCGCCCAGTCTGATGAGCGACACGTTCGAGACAGAATGGTTCGCCGCCTATCTCAGGAATTCTGCCTCGCCCGCCGACGCGATCGCCCTGTGGCGCTGGGGAGCCGAAATCGATGTTCGCGACATTCTGCCTGCTGTCCATGTTCCGACACTGATCATGCAGACGACTGGCGACGGCTGGGTGAAGCGGGAAGAAGGACGTTACCTGGCGACGCACATCGAGGGCGCCCGATACATTGAGTTCGCCGGCCGCGACCACGTCATCTGGGGCGAGAATTCCGATCGGATCGTCGACGAGATCCAGGCTTTCGTCACCGGCGCCTTGCCGGCGGCCCCAGGCGAACGGCTGCTTGTGTCGGTGCTGTCCCTCGATATGACGGGCTCGCCTTTCGGCATCGACCCGGCCGAGCGGCACGCCGAAGCGCTCCGTGGCGAACTCCTCGCGGCCGAAGGCAGAGAGATCAGCCGATCGGACGGCAAGGTGCTCGCGGTGTTCCAGCGGCCAACGCGGTCGATCCAGTGCGCGATCGCCATCCGCGATCGCTTGCGGCAATCCGGTGTCGAGGTCCGCTCGGCGGTGCATATCGGCGAGTGCGAGCAGCGGGGCCATCAATTTTCAGGCGCGGCGATCGAACTGTCATCGCGTCTGCTTGACCATGCGCGGCCGGGCGAAATCATCGCATCAAGGACGGTGCGCGATCTCGTGGTCGGCTCCGGCCTGCGGTTCGAGGAGCGTGGCGAAATGGCGGCAAGCGGGCTGCCCGGCGCGTTTCGGTTCTATGCGGTCGATGGTTCGGCTTGAGCCGCTAGGTCACCTCTTCCCAGCCCCGAACCGCAGCCCGTCCATCAGCAGCGATACCAGCCGGCGCGAGCGGTCGCGCCAGTCCTTGGTGTCGGGGGCCGAGTAGATGCCGCCGAGTGCATGCAGCACATCGGAGGCGTCGACGTCGCTGCGGATCGAGCCTTCGGCCACTGCCGCCTCGACCAGTTGCCGCAAGGCCAGCGACACCCGGCCCGACATGTCGGAGAACACGGCGGAATTCGTGTTGAACAGGATGCGCAGGCTGGCCGCCAAGCCGCGCTTGGTGGCGATGTAGTCGACGAAGCGCTGCATCCACTGTTCCAGCGCCACATCGGCCGAATGGTGGCTGGCGAGGTCATCGGCAGCCGCGCAGAGCGCCTCGACTTCACGCCGATAGACCACTTCGACCAGATGCTCGCGGGTTGGAAAATGCCGGTAGAGCGTGCCGATACCGACGCCCGCCTGGCGCGCGATCTCCTCCAGCGAGGCATCGACGCCGTGCTCGGCAAAGGCCGCTGCCGCGACCTCGACCAGCCGGTCGCGGTTGCGCTGCGCATCGGCGCGCAGCGGCCTTGGCGCTGCGGCTTCGCGCTTCTCGTCGGCAATTGCTTGCGACTGCTCGGTCAATTTTTTCTCCACTGTCGATATATGGGGGCTTGAATCCAAAGGGGTAAGCCCCCAACTAGATAAACGGAGGCGCCTCCGTTTTAGTGGAGCAGTCTTATCATATAATCAGGGGAGCCGGTATGTCACGTGTTGAGATTGTGAAGACTGAAGCATCCCCTGCCGGCTGGAGAGTCGGGGCGGCAGAGCTGCCAATCTTCCCCCTCGTGGGGGAGATGTCCGGCAGGACAGAGGGGGGCGCTGTCCCGCCAGCCTATCAAAGCCTGACCAACACCCGCTTGGAAAAGGTCTATTTCGACGCATGTAAATCGGGAACGTCGCATTCCTTCGCGCCCCCTCTGCCCTGCCGGGCATCTCCCCCACAAGGGGGGAGATTAGGCGCGCCGTCGCCTCTTCGCTTGTCCTCTCCCACTCGAGCCATTTCAATCCCCTAGCGTCAAGCAACTGGAGCCAGACGCCTCATGACCGACCAAACCAAATCCACCACTATCCCAATCCGTCTCACCATCAACGGACACAGTCACGAACTGCAGGTCGAGCCGCGCGTCACGCTGCTCGATGCATTGCGTGATCGCCTCGACCTGACCGGCACCAAGAAGGGTTGCGACCAGGGCCAGTGCGGCGCCTGCACGGTGCATGTCGACGGCCAGCGCGTGCTGTCCTGCCTGACGCTTGCAGCACAGGTCGAAGGCCGCGAGATCACCACCATCGAAGGATTGGCCGGCGATGACGGCACGCTCAACGCGGTTCAGGCTGCTTTCCTCGACCAGGATGCTTTCCAGTGCGGCTACTGCACGCCGGGACAGATCATGTCGGCGGTCGCCTGCATCCGCGAGGGCCATGCCGGCTCGGATGACGAGATCCGCGAATACATGGCCGGCAATCTGTGCCGCTGCGGCGCCTATCCGCACATCGTTGCCGCCGTGCGCCAGGCGGCACTGGAGGTCGCGTCATGAGGGATTTTTCCTACGTTCGCGCCGATAGTATCGATGCGGCACGACAGGCAGCCGCCCTGCCTGGGGCCATGCTGCTTGCCGGTGGCACGACGCTGGTCGATCTCGCCAAATGCGGAGTGGCCGAACCCGACAGCCTGGTCGACATCACCCATCTCACAGGGCTCGACGCCATCAAGGTCGACGCTGACAGTGCTATGATCGGCGCGCTGGCCAAGATGAGCCACGTCGCCGACCATGCCGAGATCAAGAGCCGCTTTCCCGCGGTCTCCGAAGCGCTGTGGCAGGCGGCTTCCGCGCAACTGCGCAACATGGCGACCATCGGCGGCAATCTGATGCAGCGCACGCGCTGCCCCTATTTCCGCGATCCCGCGAATTTTTCCGCCTGCAACAAGCGCTCGCCCGGCAGCGGCTGCTCGGCGATCGGCGGCGTCACCCGCGGCCATGCCGTGCTCGGCACCAGCGACGCCTGCATCGCCATGTATCCCGGTGACCTCGCCACCGCGCTGGTCGCCTTCGACGCCGTGGTTCATCTTGGCGAACGCCAGGTTGCCGTCGACGACTTCTTTCTCCTGCCCGGCGCCACGCCCGACAGGGAACATGCCATCCAACCGGGCGAGATGATCACCGCCATCAGCATACCGGCTTCCGGCACGGCCCGGCGTTCGACCTATCTCAAGATCCGCGACCGGCAGTCGTATGAGTTCGCGGCTGCAAGTGCCGCAGTCGGCATCGACTTCGAAGCCGATGGCCGCACCATTCGCGACCTGCGCGTCGCGCTGGGCGGCGTCGCGACGAAGCCGTGGCGGGCGCGGGCCGTGGAGGCGGCGCTGAAGGGCAAGGTGCTCAGCGAAGACACGGTGCGGGCCGCCAGCCGGCTCGCCGTAGAAGGTGCCATCGACCACGGCGCCAACCACTACAAGATCGAACTGGCGCCGCGCGTCGTTGCCCGCGCCATCCTCAAGACGGGAGCCATGTCATGACCATTCACGACCCGAGGACACGGCACGGCGACGCTTCGGACGGCACTGCCGATCAGGTTGGCGGGCGGCTGTCGCGCGTCGACGGCCCGGCCAAGATTACCGGTGCGGCAAAATATGCCGTCGAGCAGCAGCTCGACGGGCTAACCTACGGCGTCCTGGTCGAAAGCACGATCGCGTCAGGCAAGGTGCGCTCGATCGACACGTCAGCCGCCGAGGCGGCACCTGGTGTGCTCAAGGTGCTGACGCCGGACACCATCATGCCGCTGAAGACTGCATCGGACTGGTTCGGCACACCGCCGCCGGACAAGCCCTACTGCCCGCTGGCGCGCGATATCACCTTTTCGGGCCAGCATGTCGCCGCGGTCATCGCGGAGACCTTCGAGCAGGCCGTTGCGGCCGCAGCCCTGGTCAAGGTCAGCTATGACGAGACGCCGGCCATCGTCGACCTCAGCGACGCCAAGGCGGGCGACGGCATTCCGATCGCCGCCATGACCAAGGAATGGGGCGATGCGCAGGCCGCTTTCGCCGCTGCCCCGGTGCGCGTCTGCGGCGCCTATAACACGCCGCGCGAATACCAGGCGCCGATGGAGCCGCATGGCCTCATCGCCCGCTGGGAGGGCGACAAGCTCACCGTGTGGGAACCGAGCCAGTGGCTCGACGGCATGGCCCGCACCTATGCCGAATGGTTCGGCGTGCCGTTCGAGAATGTGCGCCTGGTCTCGCCCTATATTGGCGGCGGCTTCGGCTCCAAGGCGCTGGCGCTCGGCCATGGCGCGGTGGCTGCTGCCGCAGCCAAGATGCTGGGACGTCCGGTGCGGGTCGTGATGACGCGGCCGCAGACTTTTACCGGCTATGGCGGCCGCGCCGCGACCCGCCAGACGGTGACGATCGGCGCCGACCGTGACGGAAAGATCCAGTCGATCGTGCATCGCGGCGTCAATGAAACGTCGATCGACGGCATGTGGGTCGAGCCTTTGGGCGTGGTCACCTCGATCATGTATGCGACGCCCAACTTCTCCTCGAAGCAGAATGTCGTGCGGGTGAATTCGGTGGTGCCTGGCGCGATGCGCGCGCCGGGCGAAAACCCTAGCGCCTTCGGCATCGAAAGCGCCATTGACGAGCTCGCCTACGAGGTCGGCATCGATCCGCTGGAGATCCGGCTGAGGAATTACGCCGAGCAGGATCCGCACGCAAAAAAGGCTTGGTCGACGCGGCAGTTGCGCGAGGCTTTCGCGGCTGGCGCCGAACGCTTCGGCTGGGCCCAGCGCACGTCCAAACCGCGTTCAATGCGCGACGGCAACCAGCTGATCGGCTGGGGCGTCGCCGCCGGCACCTACCCGGTGCGGCGCGCTTATGGCGAGGCCATCGTGCGTATCCTTGCCAACGGCTCGGTCGAGGTCGAAAGCTCCTCGATCGACATGGGCCAGGGCACCTACACGATCCTGGCGCAGACGGCGGCCGAAACGGTAGGCGTGGCGGCCGACCATGTCGTGGTGAAGCTCGGTGATTCCCGGTATCCCCGCGCCGGCGTCGCCGGCGGGTCGCGGCTGGCCGGCGTGATGACGGGCGCGGTCTACAAGGCGGCGACATCGGCGCTCGACCAGCTGGTCGGTCTGGCGATCAGCGATTCGCGCTCGCCCTTCCACGCGCTGCAGGCGAACACGCTGGTCGTCGCCAACGGCCGCATCAGGTCGCCGCGCGGCGATGGTCCCGATGTCTCGATCGCCGACCTGCTGGCCAGCGTCGGCCGCGACCGCATCGAGGCCACAGGCGACACCATGCCGGCGAACTCGACGGCCGCCGATCGCTACAAGAACTACACCACCATCGCGGCGGCATTGCCGCACACCGAGGGCGACTATTCGCGCCACTCCTGGTGCGCGCATTTCATCGAGGTGCGCGTCGACGAGGATTTCGGCACGGTGCGCGTATCGCGCGTGGTGTCGGCGCTGGATTCGGGCCGGCTCTACAACCCGAAACTCGCCGAAAGCCAGTGGAAGGGCGGCATCATCATGGGCATCGGCCAGGCGCTGCTCGAAGAAGGCATCGTCGACCGCAGGCATGGCCGCATCGTCAACAACAATCTCGGCGACTATCTGGTGCCGACCAATGCCGACATCCCCGATATCGAGGTCATCTCGGTCGGCATTCCCGACCTGCACTCTTCGGTGCTCGGCGGCAAGGGTGTCGGCGAACTGGCCATCGTCGGCGTAGCGCCAGCGGTCGCCAATGCGGTGTTCCATGCGACGGGAAAAAGAGTGCGGGATTTGCCGATCACGCTGGAGAAGTTGATCTAGGAAGCGGCGTGCGTAATCTCCCCCCTTGAGGGGGAGATGTCGCCGAAGGCGACAGAGGGGGTCGCCTCTCGTAGAGCGCCAACCTCCTTCCGCCGCAGTAGGTCGAGCCCGGTCGGACCGACCCCCTCTGCCCTGCCGGGCATCTCCCCCTCAAGGGGGGAGATTGGCTGCTCGCGCGCCTCGGCTACCAGTCGAGCTTGAACGCAAGCTTGCCGAAATGCTGCCCGCCTGCCGCCATGTGCGCGTAGGCTTCGGCCGCCTGCTCCTGGCTGAACACCTTGTCGACGACCGGGTCGATGCGGGCGGCGGCGATGGCGCGGACGGCGGCGCGAAGGTCAGATACCGACCCGGTGTTATTGCCGACCACCTTCAGCGCCTTGATGATGATCGGCAGCAGGTCGACCGTGGCCTCGGCGCCGGTGACGAAACCGATGGTGAACAGCGTGCCGCCAGGCGCGGTGGCGTTGACGGCGCGGGCGAAGGTGGCGGTGCCGGCGGTCTCGACGACGAGGTCGGCGCCGAGGCCGCCGGTCAGTTCCAGCACCTTGCCGTCCCAGTCGGGTGTCGCGCGGTAGTTGATGAGATGATCGGCGCCGAGTGCCTTCGCCCGCCCCAGCTTCTCGTCCGACGAAGAAGTGATGATGACGGTGGCGCCGGCGGCTTTCGCCAGCTGCAGGGTGAAGATGGAGACGCCGCCGGTGCCGAGCAGCACGACGACCGAGCCCGGCCCGACATCGGCGGCGCGGACAGCGTTCCAGGCGGTGGTCCCGGCGATCGGCAGCGTCGACGCCGCCTCGAAGGAGAGACGAGCCGGTACCGGCACGAGCGAGTTGGCCGGCAGCGCGACATATTCAGCGAGCGACCCCGGCAGCGAAATTCCGCGCATCTGTGTCATCTCGTTAGGCCGGGGCGGACCGCCGATCCAGCGCGGCTTGGCATGGGCAACGACGCGATCGCCGACGGCGAAATCCGTAACGCCCTCCCCCAGCGCGACGATCTCGCCGGCGCCGTCGGCGACGGGAATGAGCGGAAAGCCGGGCACGCGATAATTGCCGCTGGCCACCGCCACATCGACGAAATTCAGGCTCGCGGCGCGCTGGCGGATCAGCACTTCGCCGCGCTGCGGTTCAGGCGTGGCAATGGTGGTGGCGCGAAAGGCGTCCAGTTTGGCGGCGGTCAGTTCGATGGCTTTCATGGCTCACGCATTCCTGTTTAAGGGGTCAATCGTCAGGATTGAGTGAAGCTATCTGCTGCGCTACAAGCAGATAATCCGGAATTTTTACATTTGAGTCCTGTGCTTTATGCAGCAATCACACGACCCCGCCAGCCTTGCCGAAATGGCCGCCTTTGCGGCCATCACCGAAGCGCGCTCCTTCACCAAGGCAGCGTTGCGCGTCGGGCGCGACTCGACGGTTCTGTCACGCCGCCTGCAATCGCTGGAGCAGCGGCTCGGCGTGCGGCTGCTGCACCGGACCACCCGAAGCGTATCGTTGACGGAGGCGGGAGCGGAGTTCCTGGTACGCGTCCGCGCCATCCTGGCCTCGGTAGACGAAGCCCAGGCTGCTGCTTCCGCGCATGCCAGCGGGACGCCGCGCGGCTTGCTGCGGCTGGCGCTGCCGGGAACCTTTGGGCGTATGTGGATCGGGCCGCTGTTGCCGCACTTTCTAGCGACGTTCCCGGATGTCCGCATCGAGGCCGAGTTCTCCAACCGGTTCGTCGATCTCGTTGCAGAGAACTTCGATGTCGCCGTCCGTCTCGGCGCGCTGGAGGACTCGCGCCTGGTGGCGCGCAAGATCGCGACACGGCGGCGGTTGCTGTGCGCTGCTCCCTCCTACCTCGCCCGCAGGGGCGCGCCGGAAGCGCCGGAAGCGCTGACCGAACACGCCTGCCTCGGCTTCTCCGGCTTCCAGACCTTTCCCACCTGGGAGATGACCGACAGTTCGGGCCGCCGCGTTAACGTCGAAGTCTCGGGGCCGATGGTTTGCGACGATGCCGAAGTGCTGGTCGAAGCCGCGGTGCAAGGCCTCGGCCTGATGATGAGCACCGATTGGCTGGTCGGGCGCGAACTCGCCGACGGACGGCTGGTGCCGTTGCTGGAGGACTGGACGCTGGCCGACGAAGGCGCTGTCTATGTCGTCATGCCCTCGGCCAGGGGACAAGCCGCCAAGACACGCGCCTTCGCCGAATGGATCGGCAAGCGCTTCGCGCCGGAGCCGCCCTGGACGTCGAGGCCGGTCTCAAAGGCTTGATCAATGGGGCGCGCCGGGGGCTAAGACGGCATATGCCGCTGTCACCAGGCCTTTTGTCCTGTATGATCTCGTTGAAGGAAGCTTGGGAGGGGATCATGCAAAGTGCATTGGCGAAGTTCATCATGGCAGGTTCCGTTCTTGCCGCGCTGCAAGCCGCGCAGCCGGCTTTTGCCGCGTCCTGCAGTTGGAGCGCCAAGATGGAAGAAGACGAAGGCGGCAGCGTGCTGACGGCTTCGGTGTGCGGCGGACCGAAGGCCGATGCGCATCTGATGCTCGTCTGTTTCGACAAGCCGGTGCTGAGCTACGATCTGGGTGCGGCCGGCCAGCAGCTGGAGCCCGGCATCAGCGCTTCCTTCACCTTCAAGGGTGGTGACAAGAGCGTGACCAAAAAGCTCGACCTCGAAGCCATGTATAATTACTTCACGGCTGAGCTGAGCAAAGACGATCCACTGCTCGGCCTGTTGCGCGGCAAGGGCGACGTCACGGTTACGGCCGACAAATATGGCGGGAACAGCTTTCCACTGACCGGCTCGAGCGCGGCCATCGGCAAGGTGCTGGCGCAGTGCGGCAAAGGTTCGGCCGGCGACGCGGACTGAAGCTCCCCACTTTCGACCACGCAGCTTGGTCCCGCGCCTCCGTCAGGGCAAAGCCAAGCAGGTTCTCGCCGCGCCCGGTTTGCCGTTTCGCTCATCGACGGGGGCACGGGTTTTGGAGGCGCAACATGCGGCCTGAGTTTTCAACGCGAGCTGCGCTCTCCCTCCGGTGTCGCCACCAGCGAGGCGGCGGCGGCATTGGCGGTGGCAATCGCCGCTTCCACCGGATGGCCACGCGCGAGGCCTGCCGCGAAGGCGCCGACGAATTCGTCGCCGGCGCCATGGGTGCTGACGACTTTTACCGGAATGGCCGCCAGCGCGAAGGCCGCGCCGATCCGGTCGCAATAGGCGACACCTTCGCCGCCGGCGGTGACGATCGCCGAGGGGTAGGTATCGATCAGCCGCCGCGCGGCTTCGGTTGCGCCGACGAGCGTATCGACGACCGGAACGCCGGCCAAAAATTCCGCTTCGATGGCGTTGACGATGACGATGTCTATCAGCGCGGTCAATTCGGCCGACAGTGTTCGCGCCGGTGCGGCGTTGAGCACGACGCGGCCGCCGGATGCCTTCACCGCGCGCGCGGCAGCGATGTTTGCGGCCTCGGGCACTTCGTTTTGCAGCAACAGCACTGCCGTCTGTACCACCACCTCCCTTGCTGCCACGACGTCATCATCGTCCAGCGTGAGATTGCTGCCGGAGACGATCACCGCACCATAGTCGCCATCGCTGTCTAAGATCGCCACGCTCATGCCGGAGCCTGCGCCTGCCGCCACGCGCACGAAGCGGCGATCGACGCCGGCGCGATCTAGATTGGCCAGCAGCGCCGTGCCGAAATCGTCGTCGCCGACGGCGCCGATCATCGCCGCGCGCACGCCGGCGCGTGCCGCCGAGACCGCCTGGTTGCCGCCCTTGCCGCCGCATTTCGGCTGCCAGGCACGGCCGGTCACCGTCTCCCCCTTGCGCGGACGGTCGGGCGCGTCGACCATGATGTCGTAATGCAGGCTGCCGAAGACGGTGACCAGCGGAACCGTCATGTGCCCCGGTCTTTTCGCTTCGAGGTGACCGCCGACATGGTGCGGCCGAGATTGCGCTCCGCCGCCTGATAGTCGCGCTGTGCCACCGCCACGAACAGCGCGTCGAGAATGTTGAGCTGCGCGATGCGCGCCGCCGCGTTCTCGCCCATCAGCGGCGATCCTTGCGCGGTCGAGCACAGCACGATGTCGGCAATCTGGGCCAGCGGCGAGTTGTCGTAATTGGTGATGGCCAGCGTGCGGGCGCCGTTCTTGCGGGCAAGATGGATGGCGTCGATGACGGCCGACGTGTTGCCGGAATGCGAGAAGCCGACGGCTATGTCGTCGGCCCCAAGCAGCGAGGCCGACATCAGCATCATGTGCGAGTCGTCATAGACCGATGCGCGGATGCCGATGCGCAGGAATTTGTGCGAGACATCGCGGGCGATCTGGGCGGAGCCGCCGACGCCATAGAAATCGCGGTTCCTGGCGCGGTAGAGCAGATCGGCGGCACGGTCGAAATCGTCCATGTCGAGGATCGCGAGCGTCTCCTCCAGCGCCTGGATCGAGGTGCGGAACACTTTCTGCACGATCTCGGCCGAGCTGTCGTCGACCGACAGTTCCTGGTGCATCTCGGCGGTCGGGAGGCGGCTGTATTCATAGACGGCGGTGCGGAAGTCGCGGTAGCCGGAGAAGCCGAGTTTCTTGGCGATCTTGACCACCATCGCCTCCGACACGCCGGCCTCCTCGGCGATCTGCTTGAGCGGAATGGTCTCGTCGAAACCGCGCCGGCCGAAGACGGTTTCCACCACCTTGGCCTCAAGCGGGGTGAGATGCGGCATCATCATGCGGATGCGCGGCCCCACGGCTTTCAGATCGAGATTGCTCAACGTCATCCACGTCCCCTCGTCTCCGGCCCGAGCATGGCTTCCTGGACGATAGCCTGCGACGTCACGGCGTCCTGGCTGGCCATCGCGGCGGACAGGCGGTTATCCTTCTCCAGCCGGTCGACAACGCGCAGCAGGCGCTTGACGGTGGCGATGTTGACTTCGCATTCGCGCACCGGATCGAGCCCGGTCATGTCGGGGAAAGTGTCGAAGTAGATGGCGCCGGCGTAGCCGTCGCGACGGATCTGGCGCAGCAGTTCGATGGTCTGCAGCGTGTGCACCGCGCCGACCATCAGGCCGTCGTCGCGCTTGGCATAGCCATCGTTGAGATGGACGCCGAGCAGCTTGCTGTGGCGAGCGATCAGCGCCGCGGCGAAGGCCGGCTGTTCGTCGGCATAGAGCACATGGGCAAAATCGAGCGTGACGCCGAGATTGGGTAGGCCGACATCGCGGATCGCCAGCAAGGTGGTCGCGGCATCCGGCATCAGCGAGTAGGAGCGCGGTTCGTTAGGCTTGTACTCCAGGCTGATCTGGCAGCCGGGATCATGCGCGGCAACTTCACGAATCCCCTCGATTTCGTGCTGCCAGAGCGTCGCATAGTCAGTTTGAAATGCATAGTCGAAGCCATCCTGGCCCAGCCACAGCGTCATCAGACTGGCGCCGGCCGCGCGCACCGCATCGATACCGGCCTTAGTCAAGTCGATGGCTTCGCGGCGCACCGCCGGGTCCGGATTGGTGAAGGCGCCGAGCTTGAAGGCCGGATTGGAGTAGTAACGCATGGCAAAGCCATTGATGGAAAGCCCGAAATCGTCAAGCTTTTGCGCGATCTCAGCCGGCTTTTCACTGACATGGTCGGGGAAATTAAGATCAAGGTCGGTCAGCCCGTCGACCTTGGCCGCGCGGGCTGCCATCTGCAGCATGGACGGCTTGCCGGTGAGATCAGGCCATTCGGCTTGCGGCCGCGAGGCGAAGGAATTCAGGCGGGTGGCAAAGCGACTGTTTGTCATGATGAACCTTTCAGTGTTTACTTCACATAAATACGAATATTTGTAAAGTTCTCATTTCCGAGGCGGTTTGTAGCGCGCAACATCCTGCTTGGCGGAGATCTTCGGCTGCGCCTCTGCATCCATGCCGGGAGTTTCGAGTCCCGCAACGGTGCGGATGCTGGTGCGAGCCCTTGCGCCCTGCCTGCCGATTGACCAATCTCGCCGACACTGTCATGAGCCGCGGTTGGGGGATCGCACATGCCAACGCTTTATCAACTGAAACCGGCCTTTCAGGCCAGGCTGCGGCCGCTGGCCGACCGGCTGGCCGATGCCGGCGTCACCGCCAACCAGATCACGCTTCTCGCCGCCGCGCTCTCCATCGCCACCGGCCTGGTGGTCGCGGCCTTTGCCTTCCATCCCCTGGTTTTCCTCTTGATGCCGGTGGTGCTGTTCGTGCGCATGGCGCTCAACGCCATTGACGGGATGCTGGCCAGGGAACATGGGCAAGCATCAAAACTCGGCATGTATCTCAACGAACTCTGCGACGTCGTCTCGGACTTGGCGCTGATCCTGGCCTTTGCCACCTTGTTCCCGGCCTGGGGTGTCGTCGCCTTCGCTATTACCGCCATGCTTGTCGAGTTCGCCGGCGTGCTTGGCGTTGCCGCAGGCAGCGGGCGCAACTATGCCGGGCCGTTCGGCAAGAGCGACCGAGCCCTGGTGCTCGGCGTCATCGCCTTCCTCATCGCCTGCGGCCTGTGGTTCCAAGCGATTGTGCCCTTTGTGTTTCCGGTCATGGCTACACTGTCAGTCGTAACCGCCATCAACCGGATACGCGGCGGCCTTAGAGCGGGCGGCGCATGATGCCAAAGCGTCAGGCACCCGACCGCCAGAGGGAAACCATGATCCACCAGACCATTGCAGCCGGAGCACCGGCAAGCCTCGAGCGCATCGCGCAGGAGCGCACGTTCAAGAGCCATGACGGCACCGAGATCTTCTACCGCTACTGGCCGGCCGCCGGGTCGACGCCAAAGGGTGCGATCCTTCTGTTCCATCGCGGCCACGAGCATGGCGGCCGCATGGCGCATCTGGTCGACGAACTCGCCATGCCCGACCATGCCTTCTACGCCTGGGACGCGCGCGGCAATGGCCGCTCGGCCGGCGAGCGCGGCTATGCGCCATCCTTTGCCGCCCTGGTTCGTGACATCGACTGCCTGGTGCGTGAGATCGGCCGGGATGGTTTTGGCCAGCGCGACATCGCGCTGATCGCGCAGTCCTTCGGCGCCGTGCTGGCCGCTGCATGGGTGCATGACTATGCGCCCGACATCCGCGCGCTGGTGGTGGCTTCACCGGCCTTTTCGGTCAAGCTCTACGTGCCCTTCGCCAAGGAGGGCATTGCGCTGTGGCAGAAGCTCAAGGGCCGCTTCTTCGTCAATTCCTACGTCAAGGCGAAGTTCCTGACGCATGATGCCGAGCGCATCGCTTCCTTCGACGCCGATCCGCTGATCACGCGACCGATCGCCTCCAACATCCTGGTCGAGCTTTACGACCACGCTGCCCGCATCGTCTCGGACGCGCGCGCCATCACCGTGCCGACGCAGCTCTTGATCTCCGGCAGCGATTGGGTGGTGCGGCATGGACCGCAGCACGAATTCTTCGTCAATCTCGGCAGCAGCGCCAAGGAGCGGCATGTGCTGCCCGGCTTCTTCCACGACACGCTGGGCGAGCGCGATCGCAAGCAGGCGCTGGACTTGATCCGGCCGTTCCTCGAAAAGCAATTTGCCACGCCGGAGAAAACCATCGACTTGCTTCAGGCCGACCGCGCCGGCTACACCCGCGACGAGGCCGAGAGGCTCGCCTCGCCGCTGACGCTGTTGTCGCCCAAGGGAATTTTCTGGGCGATGAGTCGCGCCTCGATCCGCATGGGCGCCTGGCTGTCTTCGGGCATGAAGATTGGCATCGCCACCGGCTTCGATTCCGGCTCGACGCTCGACTATGTCTACGAGAACGACGCGCGCGGCAGCGGCTTCATCGGCCGCATGATCGACCGCACCTTCCTCGACGCCATCGGCTGGCGCGGCATCCGCCAGCGCAAGCTGCATCTGGAAGAGCTGATCGGCAACGCCGCCGCCAGCCTGATGGCGGCTGGCCGTCCCGTCCACATGCTCGACATCGCCGCCGGTCACGGCCGTTATGTGCTCGATGCCGTCGCAAAATGCACTGAACCGCCGGCAAGCGTCCGGCTGCAGGATTATTCCGAACTCAATGTCGGGCTCGGCTCGAAGCTGATCGCCGAGCGGCAACTGCCTACCAGCGTCACCTTCCATCAGGCCGACGCCTTCGATGCCGACATGCTGGCTGGGTTGACCCCGGCGCCGGACCTCGCCATCGTCTCCGGGCTCTACGAATTGTTCGCCGACAATGCGCTGATTTCCCGTTCGCTCGGTGGACTGGCCAGCGCCATGCAACCCGGCAGCCTGCTCGTCTACACCAACCAGCCGTGGCATCCGCAACTGGAGATGATCGCGCGCAGCCTGACCTCGCATCGCGGCGGCCAGGCCTGGGTGATGCGGCGGCGCACGCAGGGCGAAATGGACCAGTTGGTGACGGCTGCCGGTTTCGAGAAGATCGACCAGCGCATCGACCAATGGGGCATCTTCACCGTCTCGGTCGCACGGCGCGTCTGAGACCATGGCCCTGCCTGTCACTGACCCTGCCCCGGCGCGGGAACCCTATTTGGGCATCGTGCTGAGGGCAGCCCTTTGGCTGGTCCTGCTGGCGCCGTTCTTCTACGCGACCTATGGCTTTGCCAACTGGCTGGCGTCGCGGCGCGACCATGTCGGCAGCATCGTGTTTGCCTGGGAATACGCCATCCCGTTCGTCGCCTGGACGATCGTGCCCTATTGGTCGATCAATCTGTTCTACGGCCTATCGCTGCTGCTCAACACGACCAGGCGCGGCGTCGACCGGCTCGCCGGCCGCTATCTCTCGGCGCAGATCATTGCCGTCGCCTGCTTCATCGCGTTCCCGCTGACGGCGACCTTCGTGCGGCCGGAAACCACCGGCCTGCCGGGTTTCCTGTTTGCGGTGCTCGGTGGTTTCGACAAGCCGTTCAACCAAGCGCCATCCCTGCACATCGCACTCCTGGTGATCATCTGGGACCATTGGCGTCACGTTCTGGCACGTCACCGTCTCGGCGGCATTCTCCGCCCGGTCTGGCACGTCTGGTGTTTTCTCATCGGCGCCTCGGTGCTGACGACCTGGCAGCACCATTTCATCGACATTCCGACCGGCGCCCTGCTCGGCCTGTTTGCGCTGTGGCTGTTTCCGTCCAAGGGCGAGCTGCCATTCTGGGGTTTTCGGTTGACCGCCGACCCAAGGGCGCGGCGGCTGGCGGGTTATTACGGGCTGGGGGCGGCCCTTGCCCTGGCCGGCGCTGCCGAGGGCGCGTTGGTCTCCGCCGATTTTCTCATCCTGTTGTGGCCGGCATTGGCGCTGGCCATCGTCGCCTTCGGCTATGCTGGGGCCGGCGCCAAAGTGTTCCAGAAGGCAGCCGATGGTAGCGTCTCACTGGCCAACCGTATCCTGCTCCTGCCCTACCGGCTTGGCGCCCGGATCAATGTGTGGGTATGGACCCGCCAACTGGCGCCGCAAGTGGAGATCACCGACGGTGTTTTCCTCGGCCGGTTTCCGAGTGCCGACGAGGCCAACCGCTTCGGCACAGTGATCGACCTTGCCGGCGAGATGGAACGGCCGCGCGGCGTGACCTGCCGCTGGATCAGCTACGCGATGCTCGACCTCGTGGCGCCGCCTCACGACAGGCTGGAGCGAGCGGTGGCGGCGATCGAGCTGGCGCGCCGGCGCGGCACCGTCCTGGTCTGCTGCGCGCTCGGCTTCCAGCGCAGTGCGGCCATCGTCGCCGACTGGCTGGTGGTGACGGGGCGCTCGTACACAGCTGCACAGGCGCGCAAGAAACTCGCCGCGTCGGGCAGGCCCGTGCACGTTCAGATCGGGCTGGATGAACCGGGGCTGGAAGAACCGGGGCTGGAAGAACCGACATGAGTTGGCCGGCATGAGTGGCGACAATTTTCCCGAGAAGGCCGAAATATTCGCCGCCGGGCTGATGGTGCAGGCGGTGTGGCCGATCCTGCTGGTGGTCGCGGCTGTGATGGCAGCGCCGGTCATCGGCCTGGTGGCCGGACCGCAGACGACAGCGCTGTCCGCGGCGGCCTGGCTGGTCGCGGCGGCGGGCGCCGTGGCCACGCTGGCTCTTTCGGCCTTGCTTTTGTTCGATGCGCTGCTGTTCCGGCTGATGGCAAGCCACGCCAGCGAGGCCGCCGGGGGTGCCGCGGTCGACGATGTGCTGGCGCGCATGCGCCTGAAGCCCACCGCTGCCGGCGGCCGCTCGCTTGACCGTCGCATTGCAGGCACGCGCCGCCTGCTGACAAGGCAGCGCATGGCGCTCGCCATGTTTGCTGCGGCATCCCTTTTCGCAGCATTTGTTTGAGCCATGACAAAACTTCACCTGCGCGCCAACACCTTCACCTTGCTGCAGACGGTGACGTCGGTCGGCCTGTCGGCGGCGGCCTGGGTGGTAACCGGCGTCAGACCAATCTGGAACGGCAGCCAGCCGTCGGAGCGGCAGCGCATCTACTTCGCCAACCATGCCAGCCATGGTGATTTCATCCTGCTGTCGGCCTGTCTGAGTGAGAAGGTGCGCGCCCGGACCCATGCGATCGCGGCGGCCGAATATTGGGGCAAGTCGCGGCTGCGCCGCTTCATCGCGCAGGACATGCTGTCGTCCGTGCTCATCCACCGGCAGTGGACCGACGAAACGCAACACCCGATCTCGATCATGCTGTCGGTGCTCGACGACGGCCACTCGCTGATCCTGTTTCCCGAAGGCACTCGCAACACGACGGAGGCGGATCTGCTGCCGTTCCGCTCCGGCCTCTACAATCTGTCGATGGCGCGGCCCGATGTCGAACTCATCCCGTGCTGGATCGAGAACATGTCGCGCGTGCTGCCCAAGGGCCAGTTCCTGCCGGTGCCGCTTCTGTGCCGCGTCGTCTTCGGTCCGCCGGTGGCGATCGCGCCCGGCGAAGAACGCCGCACCTTCCTCGAGCGCGCGCGCCAGACGCTGCTGTCGCTCAACCCGCGTCCCGATCGGGACCACTAGCATGACCAGGCAAAGAGACTTCGTATGACACTGCCGCCAATGCATGAAACCGTCATCCTGCTGGCCGGCCTGATCTGCGTGCTGACCATGGCGAGCATCGTTGCCGGTATCCTCTCATGGCGGGCGCCGAAGCCGCTGCCCTCGACGCTCGTCAACTTGAACCAGCGCATCAACGCCTGGTGGGTGATGGTGCTGGCGATCACCGTCGCCTTCTTCTTCGGCCGCACCGGCATGACCATCCTGTTTGCGCTGATCTCGTTTGCCGCGCTGCGCGAGTTCGTGACGCTGACGCACAGCCGGCGCAGCGACCACTGGGTGCTGCTCGGCATGTTCGGCATCATCATTCCCTTCCAGTACTGGCTGGTGTGGACCGCCTGGTACGGGCTCTTCACCATTTTCATCCCCGTCTACTGCTTCCTCTTGATGCCGGCGGTCACCGCGCTCAACGGCGACACCGAGCGCTTCCTCGAGCGCGTGTCCGCGCAGCAATGGGCGGTCATGATCTCGGTCTACTGCGTCAGCCATGTGCCGGCGCTGCTGACCCTCAACGTGCCCGGTTTCGAGGGCCGCAACCTCCTGCTCATCGCCTTCCTGATCATCACCGTGCAAGGCAGCGACGTGCTGCAATACATTTTCGGCAAGCTGTTCGGCAGGCATCTTCTGTCGCCCTCCGTCTCGCCCTCGAAGACCTGGGAAGGGCTGGTCGGCGGGCTGGTGGCATCGAGCCTTCTCGGCGCGCTGCTGTCGTTCCTGACGCCGTTCTCGCCGCTGGCGGCGGCAGGCGTCGCCTTCATCGCCTGCCTGATGGGGTTCCTCGGCGGGCTGGTGGCGTCGGCGATCAAGCGCGACCAGGGCGTCAAGGACTGGGGTCACCTGATCGAGGGTCACGGCGGCATGATGGACCGCGCCGACAGCCTGGTCTTCGCCGCACCGGTGTTCTTCCACATCGTCCGCTATTTCTGGACGTGAGCCAAGCCGTTCAATCGCGGATGGCGCGGCCTGCCTGCTGCAGCAATTCGAAGGCGGCGAAGCGCTTGTCGTGCCAGGGCACGAGGTCGCCACCGGCCGGGCGATAGATGTCGCCGATGCGCGACATGCCGGTCATCGCCGAGATCACATCGGGAAATTTTTGCGCCGCCACCGCAGCCAATATGGCTGAGCCGAGCAGCACCGGTTCGGGCGAGGTCGAACCGGCGACGGTCAGGCCTGTGGTGTCGGCCAAAAGCTGACGTACCAGCTCGCTTTGCGCCGCACCGCCGCTGACGACGATAGTGTCGATGGCAATGCCTTTTTTGGCCATCGCCGCCAGGATCTGGCGAACGCCGTAGCCGATGCCCAGCAGGCCGGCGACATAGAGCGCGACCAGACTGTCGAGGGACGTGTCCATGCCAAGCCCGGCGATCAGGGCCTTGGACTCGGGATCGGCGAAGGGCGAGCGGTTGCCGAGGAATTCCGGCACGACATGCAGTCCATCGGCTAGGTGCGCTACTGCGGACAGGTCGGCGGACTGTTTCGCCGCCTGCTGACCAAGCCAAGCGGTCAGGCCGAGACCTTCCGCCTTGGCTTTTGCGGATGCCTCAGCCGTGGCCGGATGGAAAGCGACGAGGTGGTCGATTGCAGCACCCGCCGCCGATTGCCCGCCTTCATTGAGCCAAAGCCCCGGCACCATCGAGGAAAAATACGGACCCCAGACGCCGGGCACGAAGGCCGGCTCGCTGGTGCTGGCCATGGTGCAGGCCGAAGTGCCGAACACATAGGCCATGCGCGACTGCAAGGTGCCGACCGAGCCCTGCCCGCCAACCGTGCCGACTCCCCCGGCATGGGCATCGATCAGGCCGGCAGCAACCGGCGTTCCCGGCAGCAGGCCGAGATCGGCCGCGGCGGCCTCAGTGAGGCCTTGGGCAAGTGCCGTGCCACCCTCGACGATTTCGGTGCCGATGCGGGCAAAGCCTTCATCGGTGAGCGTGCCGAGGCCGATGGCGCGGAAATAGGCTTCGTCCCAGCGCCGCTCATGACCGAGATAGGTCCATTTGCAGGTCAGCGTGCAGATCGAGCGCCCCAGGCTGCCGGTTGAGCGCCAGGTCAGATAGTCGGTGAGGTCGAAGAAATGCTCGGCGGCATCGAAGGTGTCGGGCAGGTTTTCGCGCAGCCACAACAGCTTCGGCGTTTCCATCTCCGGCGATATGGTGCCGCCGACATAATCGAGCACGGCGTGCTTGCCGGCATTGATGCGCTGCGCCTGGTCGAGCGCGCGATGGTCCATCCAGACGATGATGTTGCGCTGGCTGTCGCCGGAACGGCCGACCGGCAACGGCGCGCCGTTCTTGCCGACCACGACCAGCGAACAGGTGGCGTCGAAGCCGATGCCGTCAATGTCGCGCCCGGCGAGCCCCGACTTCGTCACCGCCTCGCGCACGCTGGCGCAAACCGCACGCCAGATGTCCTCGCTCGACTGTTCGGCGATTTCGCCGGGCTCGATGAACAGAGCGATGTCGCGCTTCGCCGAGGCAAGCATGGTGCCCTTATTGTCGAACACCCCCGCCCTGGCACTGCCAGTGCCGACGTCGATGCCGAGGAAGTGGGACATGGGGAACCTCAGAGGTTAGGCAGTAGGCAGTAGGCAGTAGGCAGTAGGCAGTAGGCGAGATGGTCAGCAGTGAACGGTCAGTTGCAAGAGCCTCTCCCCATTCCCTACTGCCTAATGCCTACTGCCTCACAAATCATTGCTCTGCGGCAGGATCACCAGATCGCGGATAGTGACATTTCTCGGCCTAGTCAGCATGAACAGCACGGCTTCGGCGACCTCGACCGGTTGAATCAGGCCGCCCTTGGCCAGTTCATCCTCAAGCTTGTCCTTCGGCCAGTCGCTGATCAGCGCTGTCACCACCGGCCCCGGCTGCACCGCGCCGACGCGCAGGCCGTGCGGGGCGACCTGCCGGCGCACCGTGTGGACGAAGGCCTGCACGGCATGCTTGGAGGCGGTGTAGATCGGCTCCCAGACCACCGGCACCAGTCCGGCGATCGAGGACGTCACGATGATGTCGCCGGTCTTTCGTTCGACCATATGCGGCAGCACGGCGTGTATGGAACGGAACACCGCGTTGATGTTGAGGTTCAGCATGCGGTCCCACACATCGGGGTCGCCTTCGAGCACCGGGCCTCCGACATAGGCGCCGGCATTGGCGTGGAAGATATCGAGCTGGCCGGCCTTGTCCAGGATTTGCGGCATCATCGTCGCGACGCTGGCCGGCTCCATCAGATCGATCACCAGCGGGATCGCGTTGGGACCGAGTTCGGTGCAGACGCTTTTCAGCGCGTCGGCGGCGCGGTCGACGAGCACAACGCGAACGCCGGCGGCAATCAGCGCTCTCGCGCATTCCAGGCCTATGCCCGACGCGGCGCCGGTGATCGCCGCGACTTTTCCACTCAAATCCTGAGCCATTCTTCTATCCTCGTATTCTCTGTTGGTTCAGGCTCGGCCGTGGGAAACCCGCGAGCGGCGTGCCAGGGAGTCGACGATGACCGCAATTGCCAGAACGGCGCCGGTGATCATGTAGCGAAGCGACGATGACAGATCGAGCAAGGTCAGCCCGCTGGCGATCGACTGGATGACGATGATGCCGAGCAGCGCGGAATAGGCGCTGCCACGGCCGCCAAACAGGCTGGTGCCGCCTATGACCGCCGCCGCAATGGCGTTGAGGTTGACGTCGCCGGTGCCGGCCTGCTGGCTGGCGGAGGCCAGCCGCGCCGCCGACAGGACGCCGCCGAGGGCGGCAAACATCGAGCACATGACGAAGGCGCTGAGGTAGATCGAGCGCACCTTGATGCCGGCCCGGCGCGCCGCTTCGCGGTTGCCGCCGACGGCGGTCATCGAGCGGCCCCATTGGGTGCGGGTCAGCGCATAGTTCATCGCCACCACCAGGCCGACGAACAGGCCGAACATCCACGGTATGCCGCGCGCCTGGTTGAGATAACCGACGATCAGTTCGAGCAGGATGGTCAGGGCGGCGACGCGCACGATGAGGCCGCCGACAGACGGCGCCGACAAATTGACGGCCCGGCGGCGGCTGACGGTGCGCAGGCCGGTGATCAGCATGACGATGCCGGGCAATGCCGCCAGTGCATAGGACAGCCAGTCCGGCATGACCAGCAACTGGCCGAAATTCACCAGGTTCGAGCCATAGGGCAGATTGATCGAGCCGGTGGAGCCCAGAATATACAGCTGCAGGCCCAGCACGGCGAGCAAGCCGGCGAGCGTCGAGACGAAACTCGGCATGCCGAGCCGGTTGAACAGCAAGGCATAGAGCGCGCCGATGAAACCGCCGACGGCAATCGCGGCGAGGATGGCGAGCGCCACCGGCCAGCCTTGGTTGACCCACAGCGTGCCCACCATGGCCGAGGCAAAGCCGCTGATCGAGCCGACCGACAGGTCGATCTCGCCGACCATCAGCACACAGACGATGCCGAGCGCGATGACGCCGACGGTCGAGCAGTCGAACAGGAGATTGACCAGATTGCTCGACGAGACGAAGACCGGATTGAGGGCGGTGAACACGCTCCAGATGATGACCAGGCCGACGATGACCGGCAACGAGCCGAGGTCGCCGGAGCGGACGCGGTCGAAGAAGGCGCTGATGGCGCCACCGACGCCGGCCTGGTGCTTGACGCGCACGTCGCTGCGGTCGAGCGCCGTCGACGAGGAGGTGTCCTGCTTGGGCTCCGCGCTCATGGCCGCTGCTCCTGGTTGTGCGCTTGTTCGGCGGCCTTGCGCCGTTCGGCGCGGCGCGACACTGCATTGTTGGCGGCGCCGGTGATGGCGCTGACCAGTTCCTGGTTCGAGGCGTCGGGTTCGAAGACGCCGTTGTTGCGGCCAAGCCTGAGCACCACGATGCGGTCGGCGACGGCGCGCACGTCCTCCATATTGTGACTGATCATCAGCACGCCGAGCCCACGCTCGCGCACCCGGTCGATGAGGTTCAGCACTTCCGCCGTCTGGGCGACGCCAAGCGCGGCGGTCGGCTCGTCGAGGAGGATGACCTTGGGGTCGAGCAGCAGCGAGCGGGCGATCGCCACGGTCTGGCGCTGGCCGCCGGAAAGCGAGGCGACCGCCTCGCGGACGCTTGGAATACGCGCAGACAATTCGTTGAGCAGCGTCCAGGCGCGGATCTCCATCGCCACCTCGTCCAGCCGCAGCGGGTTGAGCTCCTTGCCGAGAAAGATGTTGGCGACGACGTCGAGGTTTTCGCACAGTGCGAGATCCTGGAAGACGGTGGCGATGCCGAGCGTCAGCGCGGCACTCGGGTCAGGCATGGTCACTTGCCTGCCACGGAAATTGATGGTCCCCGAGCTCGGCTGGTGGACGCCGGCCAGAATCTTGACCAGCGTCGACTTGCCGGCTCCATTGTCGCCGACCAGCGCCACCACCTCGCCGGCATGGACATCGAGATCGATATCGGTGAGCGCCGAAACGGCGCCGAAATTCTTCGAGATGCCGCGCAGGCTGAGCACCAGCTCGCCTGCCGAAACCGGTCCGTCAGAGATGTCAGACATGGTGGCAAACCTTTCCGGATGGGCGGTCAAGAGTGACTGCTAACTTCCGGCCGCCGCAAGGGCGGCCGGAAAGCAGGATCAGGATTCTAGGTCATCCTTTTATGCATGTCTTATCCCAAAACCGCTGCGCGATTTTGGGCGACCTGCATTTTCACTTTGTGATGCCGAGCTTCTTGCAGCCTTCGGCATAGCGGTCGACGCAAAGCTCTTCGGCGGTGTTGATCTTCTTGTCGATGATCTCGGCCTTTAGGTTTTCCTGCGTCACCACCGCCGGCGTGAACAGCTGCGAAGGAGTGTCGTAGAGGGTCATTTCGGCCTTCGGCGTCTCGCCCGACAGAAGCTGGACGGCGACGTTGGCGGCAGCCGCCGCAACGATCTCGCTCGGCTTGGAGATGGTGTTGTACTGGTCGCCGGCGATGATCAGCTGCAGGGCGGCGATCGTCGCGTCGTTGCCGGTCACCGGCGGCACCGGATCGACACCGGCGGCCTTGAAAGCGGCGATGGCGCCACCACCGGTGCCGTCATTGGCCGCAACGACGCCGACGATCTGCGTGGAGAAGCGGGTGATCTGGCCGCTTGCCCATTGCTGCGCCTTCGGCGGCGCCCATTCCGGCGTGTCGTATTCGGCAAGGATCTTGTAGCCGCTGTTGTCGAGACTGGAATGGATGCCCTTCTTGATCAGCCCGGCGGCCGCGTCGGTCGGCGATCCGTTGATCTGCAGCAGGCCGCCGCTGGCGGGGTCGACCTTCAGCGCCTTGAGGTGTTCGACGAGCGAGTCGGCAATGGCCTTGCCGATGCCTTCATTGTTGAACGAGACGTAGAAGTCGGCAGGTGCGGTCGGGATCGGGCGATCATACGCGATGACCTTGACGCCCTGGCTCTGCGCCAGCTTGACCAGCGAGGCGGCGGCAGTCGAGTCGACAGGGTCGAGCACGATCGCCTTGGCGCCTTGCGAGATCACCGAGTTGAACTGCTGCTGCTGGCGCGAGGCGTCGGCATCGGCGTTCTGGTAGATCACCTTGCAGCCGGGGCAGAGTTTTTTCATCTCGGCGACGAAGCCGGGATAGTCGTGCTGCTCGTAGCGCGTCGAGGCCTGGTCGGGCATCAAGAAGGCGACCGTGGCGTCGGTAACCGGGGCGGCAAAGGCAGCGGTGCCGCCAAGAAGAGAAAGAGTGAGCGCGATGGCTCCCGTCGATTTCCAGGCAAATCTGGTCATTTCGATAGCTCCGTTTCAAGGAATGGTTTCATGAAGCCCTGGACACCACATGGCGCCGGGCCTTGACTGCAGTCGGGCTGTTGCGAGGAACAACGGAGCACTTGATCCGTGCTGCGCATCCTCTTGATATCCCTGGATTTCGGGACAAGCGATCTCCAGCACGGGGCGCCTCCAACGCACCCCGCGTTCTTACCTCAGTAAATGTCTAGGCTCCTCCCGGTCCTCCCTGTTAGGCGGCAATCTCCGCGCTGATGTTTTCCGCCAGCAGGGCCCTGAAGCGCGAAGGCGACATGCCTTTCTGGGTCAGGAACTGGCGGTTGAAATTCGAGATGTTGTTGTAGCCGGCGGCATAGCAGATCTCGGTGATCGGCATGTCGGCCTCACTCATCAGCAGCTGGCAGGCAAGGTTGATGCGCAGCCGGTTGACATACTGCACCAGGGCCATGCCGGTATGGCGGCGGAAGCTGCGCGAAAACGCGCTCGGGCTGCGGCCGGCAATCGCCGCCAGATCGCTTTCGCTGAACGGCTCGGTCAGGTTGGCGTTGATATAGGCAAGCGCCTTGTTGACGCCGGCCGACATGAAGCCTGAGGGATCTGGCAGATAGCTGGCGCTGGTGAGCGTCCGCACATCGGCGGCGCGGCTCAGAATATCGACCAGCTCCATGAACAAAGCGATGCGGCGAACGCCTTGCGCTTCGACCAGTTCGGCCAGCACAGGTGCGGCGAGCTTGGCCGTAGCGGTGGAGAATAGCGCGCCGCGGCGGCTGAGCTCGAGAATGTTTTCACAACCGGCAAGTTCCGGCAACGCGGCGGTGGCGTCGGCGATGAACTCTTGCGAGAACTGCACGACGCGGCCGCGCAGCGGCACGCTGGCGCCTGCCGGCACGTCGCTAACCCAATTGTGCGGCAGGTTCGGGCCAGTGAGCACGAGATTGCCGGGCTCGAACTCGCCGATGAAGTCGCCGACGAAATAATGGCCCGTGGTGGCGACGACGTGATGGATTTCGTATTCGGGGTGGAAGTGCCAGCGCACCGTGTGGAAGGGGTAGCCGTGGGCCCAGGCCTTGAACGACTCGCCGCGTCTGATCTGGACGACTTCCAAGTCCGGATTCATGTCAGTTCCTCCCGGCGCCGGTCCGGTCATGCGACCAGTTGCAGTGCCATCTCCCGCAGGCCGCGTTTGCCGCTCTCTGCAGTGACCAAAGCTTAGGCGGCAATTCATGCAGCCGCCACCACGGTGTGTCCACCTCACTGATACTTTTTTGACGTTTTTGTGGTCAAGGCGATACGTTTGCGAGTACGCGGGAGAGATCAGGCCCCGCTTGCGAGACGGTGACGACGCAAACGATGTCGTCGGCAGCGAGAGCTGGTCGCTCGATTTCGGCTCCGTCACAATGATAGTATGCAAAGGGAGCGGAGCGGCATGACAAGGACGTTCACCTATTCCGGCAGCCCTGGGCATATTGTCTTCGGCAATGGCGCGTCGTCCGAGGTGGGCACCTGGATCGAAAAGCTCGGCTGCAAGCGCGCGCTGGTGCTGTCGACGCCGCATCGGGCTGCCGACGGCGAGGCGCTTGCCAAGTCCCTCGGCGCGCTGGCGGCCGGCACCTTTTCGGGCGCCGCCATGCACACGCCGGTCGAGGTAACCCAAACGGCAATGGCCAAGGCGACCGAGGTCAAGGCTGACTGCGTTGTCGCGCTTGGCGGCGGCTCTACCACCGGTCTCGGCAAGGCGATCGCCTGGCGCACCGACCTGCCGCAGATCGTCATCCCGACCACCTATGCCGGCTCGGAGGTGACGCCGATCCTCGGTCAGACCGAGAACGGCGAAAAAACCACAATGCGTGACGCAAGGATCCTGCCGGAAGTGGTGATCTACGATCCAGAGCTGACCGTCGGCCTGCCGATAGCGATGAGCGTCGCGTCAGGACTCAACGCCATGGCGCACGCGGCCGAAGCGCTTTACGCGCAGGATCGCAATCCGATTTCCACCCTGATGGCGAAAGAAGGATTGCGCGCCATGAAGGCGGCGCTGCCGGTGTTGACCAAGGAGCCTGGAAACATCGATGCACGCGGCGATGCGCTTTACGGCGCCTGGCTGTGCGGTACGGTGCTCGGCGCCGTCGGCATGGCGCTGCATCACAAGATCTGTCACACGCTGGGCGGCTCTTTCGACATGCCGCATGCTGAGACCCATGCGGTGATGTTGCCGCACACGATCGGCTTCAACGCCGTCGCGGTGCCCGACTTGTTGAAGCCGGTCGCCGACTTGTTTGGCGGCAGCGCCGGTAGCGGTCTCCAGGATTTCGCCGAGGCGGTCGGCGCGCCCCTTACATTGAAAGAACTCGGCCTCATGCAGGCCGATCTCGACCGCGCCGCTGAGATCGCGACCAGGAACCCATACTGGAATCCGCGGCCTTTCGACCGCGCCGCAATCCGCGCCCTGTTGCAGGACGCGTGGGAGGGAAGGCGTCCGCAAAACTGACGGCAACAAGCAAGGAACTTACCCGCCGCGAATTCATCAGGATACCGCCACGACCGGTGTGTTCGCAGCGGCCTCGCGGTGCCGGCGATCGCCTGCCCTTTCGCATATAGCCGACAGGCATGAGTGGCTCCGCCTGATCGGCGCAGGCCGCTCACGCTTTTGTGCGCGTGAAAAACTGCGCGGCTCGAAAAGCCCATTGACATCAGCCGTATTTTCGACGCAAACGTTATATTGTTACTGTTATACAGTTACACAGCCCGCCTCTCCGGCGACATACATTTCAGACTGCAAGGAGACCACGGATGCGTCGCATTCCCTTTCTCGCCGCGCTGCTCGTCGCGGTGCCGCTTTTGACCGGCACGGCTGTCGGCGCCGAAGACAAGCTGACCATCGTGGCGGCCGAGAATTTCTATGGCGACCTTGCCCGCCAGATCGGCGGCAGCAACGTCACCGTCACCAGCATCCTGGCCAATCCCGACGACGATCCGCATCTGTTCGAGACCAGCCCGTCGACGGCGCGCACCATCGCCGATGCCAAGATCGTCATCTATAACGGCGCCGATTACGATCCGTGGATGGACAAGCTGCTGTCGGCCTCGACAGCCAAGGATCGCACGACCATCGTCGCCGCCGACCTGATCGGCAAGAAGTCGGGCGACAACCCGCATCTGTGGTACGACCCGGCGACGCTGCCGGCCATCGCCAAGGCGCTGAGCGCCGACCTTGTCAAGCGCGATCCGGCCAATGCGGTGCACTACGAGGCGAACCTGAAGGCATTCCAGACCTCGCTCGAGGCCATTGACAAGGAAATCGCCGACGTCAAGAAGACGTACGCCGGCACCGAGGTGACGGCTAACGAGCCGGTCTTCGGCTACATGGCGGAAGCGCTCGGTCTCAAGATGCTGAACTACGATTTCCAGGTGGTCTTGATGAACGATGCGGAGCCGAGCGCCACGCAGGTGGCGGCGTTCGAAAACAGCCTGAAGGACGGCTCGGCCAAGATCCTGTTCTACAATTCGCAGGTGACCGACGAGGCAACGACAAGGCTGCTCGACATCGCCAGGCAGAATAAGGTCACGGTCATCGGCGTCACCGAGACGGAACCGGCGGGCCAGACGATCCAGACCTGGTTCGGCGGCCAGATCGACGCGGTTCAGAAGGCGCTCGCCGCCCGCACACAATGAACGTGACTGCGAATGAATGTGACTAAATGAACGCAATCGAATTCGACAAGGTCACGCTGACCTATGGGGGACGCCGGGTTTTATCCGACGTCTCCTTTTCGATTCCGCAAGGCGCCTTTGTCGGCCTGCTCGGCGCCAATGGCGCCGGCAAGACGACGATGCTGCGCGCCATTCTCGGCCTGATCAAACCGGCCGGCGGCGCCATTTCGGTGCTTGGCAAATCGCCGACGCGCGGCAACGCCGACATCGGCTATATGCCGCAGGCGCGGCGCGCGCTTGGCGATGTCGGCGTCAGCGGCCTCGACTTCGTGCTGAGTGCCGCCGGCGGGCATCGCTGGGGCTGGCCCGTCGCATCGGCTGCCGAGAAGGAGGCGGCGTGGAAGGCACTTGAAGAGGTGGGCGCCGGCGACCTTGCGCGGCGGCCGCTGGGCGAGCTTTCCGGTGGCGAGCGCCAGCGCATCCTGATCGCGCAATCCTTGATCGGCAATCCGCAACTGCTTTTGCTCGACGAGCCGCTGATCAGTCTTGATGCGGGCCATCAGCGCGCGATCATCGACCTGGTGCATCAGATCGGCGAACGGCTCGGCATTGCCGTGCTGTTCTGCTCGCACGAGATCAACCCGCTGCTGCGCGCCGTCGACCGCGTGCTCTATCTCGGCAACCGCAAGGCGGCGATCGGCTCCGTCGACGAGGTCATCAGCGGTCCGGTGCTGTCGAAACTCTACGGCACGCACATCAATGTGGTGCGGGTTGCCGGCCGCATCTTCGTCATGGCCGACGATGTCGAACTGGAGAGCGGGGCGCATGTCCACGATCTTTGACTATGAATTCATGCGCAACGCCTTCTATGCCTGCACCATCGTCGGCATCGTTTCGGGCGCGGTCGGCTACTTCCTCGTGCTCCGGGGCCAGACCTTCGCCGGTCATGCGCTCTCCCATGTCGGCTTTCCCGGCGCCACGGGCGCCGGCCTGATCGGGCTGTCGCCGTTTCTCGGCCTCACCGTGTTCACCGTCGCCGCCGGCATCGGCATCGGCCTGCTTGGCGAGCGCGCGCATCGCGACGTCGCCATCGGCATCGTCTTGACGCTGTCGCTCGGCCTGGGCTTGCTGTTTCTGCATTTCTACACCGCCTTCGCCTCGCAGGCGACCAACGTGCTGTTCGGCAATGTGCTGGGCATCAGCCTGCGCACCGTTATCGTGCTTGCGGTGCTGGCGGTGGCGATCCTTGTCGCGCTTTTGCTGATCGCGCGCCCGCTCCTGTTCGCCAGCCTGCAGCCGGAACTCGCCGAAGCGCGCGGCGTGCCGCTCACTCTTGTCTCGACCCTGTTCATGGTGCTGGTCGCCGTCGCCACGTCCGAGGCGGTGCAGATCGTCGGCGTGCTGCTCGTCTTCGCGCTGATGGTGGCGCCTGCAGCCACCGCGCTCAGGCTTACCAGCGGCGTCGGAGCCGGCGTGCTGGCGTCCATCGCGCTTGCCGTGATCATCGCCTGGATCAGCCTGACGCTAGCCTTCCTGACCGACTGGCCGACGAGCTTCTGGATCACGGCGCTGGGCGCGGCCGCCTATGTCGTCAGCGGCATGGTCCGGCGCCCGTCGGTCCGAGAGACTCAGAGCGCCGACGCCGGCCCCTGAGGCTTGCCCTCCGGCGGGTCGATCGGGCCGGCTGGGGTGCAAAACTGACGTGAGGGAAATACACCCAAAAAAAGTCAGGTTTACAATCCGGCTCCTGAAACGTTTCAGCCGCGAAAGACAAATTCATCCAATCGCCTAGATCGCGACCTCTGTCGCGCCAAAGGGCCGCTCCGGAGCGGCCGGAACACCCGGAAAACCGCCATTTCAAGCGCATTTTGGAGCGGCGAATGGCTTGCGCGAGGCCGGCTGGAAAGCTGGCCGGGAGGCGCAAAAGGGACCTCCCGCGCCCATTGCGGGCGGCGTTGACAGACCGCGGTGCTGCATGCGTATAGCAAGCCATGGGTCACGCCATGGCCGTGGCGGTTGAGACGGGGCTGGGGGGTTTCGTAACAACAGCATTGACGGCCCGGCGCCGGACGGGCGGCATGCACTCTCGAAGTGCGCCGCTCGCTCTTGGCTGACGCGCGGGCGACCCGGCAGCAGTCCTGGCCTGCGTTCTCTCGACCAGGCTCCGCAGAACGCCATCGTCTCAGCTTTTCGATCCGCATCGGTTCGAAGCGAACGAGGTGACGCCCTCTTAACCGATATTCGCTTCGCTACGTCCCCCTCCCCTGCTGGGCGAGGGGGACGCTGGCGATGAACCGCGCCGGCCGAGGTGTATCGGCACCGATCAGGCAAGCCTGACGACGTCGATCAAGCAAGCTTGACGACGAAGTGCTTGGTTACCGGCTCGATGATCTGCCAGGTGCCCTTGAAATCGGCTTCGACCACGAACGCATCGCCCGGACCGACCTCGACCGGCGTGCCGCCATCGGGCGTGATGATGATGCGGCCGGCGATCATGTGCACGAACTCATAGTCGGTGTAGGTGGCGTGATAAGTGCCGGGCGAGGCCCGCCAGGTGCCCGACAGCACCTTGCCGTCGGCGGTGGTGTGCTGCACGGCGGTCTGCATGGTCGGCCGGCCCGCCACAACGATCCAGCCCGGTAAGTCGCCGCCCTCGGCATGCTCGACAGCGCCGAATTTGAAAATGGTGGTGTTGGTCATGGGAGGCTCCGTTTGAATTGCATGGCTGCCGGTTGGATAGCCGATGCGTGTGACGGGAGCAACGCAAGGGCCGACCCCGGATGTCGGAGATTTGGCGAAGGAGGCGGGGAGCTAATCTCCCCCATCGAGGGGGAGATGTCGCCGAAGGCGACAGAGGGGTCGCCGCGCGTGGAGCGCCTGCCTTCACTTGCAGGATTGGGCCAGTCCGGTCGAACCGACCCCCTCTGGCCTGCCGGCCATCTCCCCCTCAAAGGGGGAGATCAGCGGCGTCGCCTCCTCCAATGTTGCACTGCGTTAGATTTGTTGCATTGCGATATCGACCCATAGGGCGGAGTCTTGGTCCGACTGTCAACGGTTGCAGCGCCGTGTCCCGTTGGGCGCAAAGCTGCCGCACGTATGATCCCGGCGCGATCGTTACTCGCCGAGGCGGGGTCATGCACCAGCACGAGGTGGCAAATCGTGTCAGCATCGTTCCGGCCCGATATCGAAGGACTGCGTGCCTTGGCGGTGGCAGGCGTGATCGCCTTTCATTTCGGCTTCACCGGCCTGCCCGGCGGCTTCACCGGCGTCGACATCTTCTTCGTCATCTCGGGCTATCTGATCACAAAACACCTGCTTGCCGAAATCACCGAGACCGGGCAGCTCAACCTGTGGCGCTTCTATGCCAGGCGCGCTCGGCGGCTGTTGCCGGCGTCGCTGTTCGTCATCCTCGCCACACTGGTGGCCGGCGCCTTCATCCTGTCGCCGGAGGAACAATCGCTCTATTCCAAAGGCGCCATGTTCGCCTCGGCCTACATGATCAATCTGTGGCTGATCCGCTGGTCGTTCGATTATTTCGCCGCCGATGCGGCCAGCAACCCGTTTGTCCATTTCTGGTCGCTGTCGGTGGAGGAGCAGTTCTATGTCGCCTGGCCGGCGCTGCTTGTGCTCGCGGCATGGCTGCGCCCCGGCAAGCGCGGCGCGATCCTGGTGATCGGCATTGCCGGCCTCGTCTCGTTCGCCGTCTGCGCGTGGCTCACCACGGTCTCGCAGCCCTGGGCCTTCTATTTCTCGCCGCTACGCGCCTGGGAGTTCGCCGCCGGCGGGCTGGCCAGCATGGTGCCGCAACAAGTCTGGCAAAACCGCCCGCGGCTCGCCACGCCGCTGGCGTGGCTCGGCCTGGCGCTGATTGCCAGCGCCTATCTTTCCTTCAGCGACGAAACGCCCTTCCCGGGTTTCCTCGCCCTGGTGCCGGTGGCCGGCACCGTGCTGTTGCTGCTGGCAGGAGCGGCGCACGCGCAGCAGGAGAGCGCCAAGAAAAGCCCCATCAAGGCACTGGCGCTGGCGCCGCTGCAATGGGTCGGCAAACTCTCCTACTCGCTCTATCTCTGGCACTGGCCGGTGATCGTGTATGCCACGATGCTGACGCCGGAACTTTCGCCGCTGCAGCGGCTCGGCTGCTTTGCGCTGACGCTGGCGCTGTCGGGGTTCACCTATCATGTCATCGAAAACCCGATCCGCCGCAATGGCTGGCTGATGGCCAGTGCGGCGCGGGCGCTGGTGCCGGCCGTCCTCCTGACCGGTACCGGCGTCGTCGCCGCTTATGCCAATGCCAGGCTCGCCGTCCACGATCTCGATCCTGCGCAGCGCAGCATTGCCGCCAGCGCCGCGCAGCCTTCCACGGCGCGCGCGGCCGGCTGTATTCTCTCCTTCGAGACAGTGCCGCCGAAGGCCTGCGTGTTCGGCAACAAGGACGCCGGGCGCTCGATTGCGCTTTTCGGCGATTCGCATGCCGACCACTGGTCGACGCCGCTGATCGAGGCGGCGGCCAAGAACAACTATCGCCTCGTCACCTATCTCAAATCGTCCTGCCGTGCCTCGCGGGTGACGACCTGGAACTGGCGGCTGAAGCGCGACTACACCGAATGCGACCAGTGGCGGGAGCAATCGGTCAAGGACATTATCGCGTTGCACCCGCACATGGTGGTGATCTCGGAATTTTCGATCGGCAATGTGATGAAGGAATCGCCCGAGGAACTGAAGCACGCCGATTGGAACGAGGAGTGGAAGACCGGCCTGCGCTGGACGCTGGCGGCATTCAGCGGGGCCGGGATCAAGGTCGCGGTAATCCGGGACGTTCCCTACAATGGAAGCTATGCCGACAAATGCGTGGCGCGGGCGCTGTGGCGCGGGCAGGTGCCTGAAGTCTGCGACACGCCGAGGGACGCGGCGGCGAACGACGACATCGCCGCGGCCGAGCGCGACGTCGTGCGCAGCGTGCCCGGCGCCACCTATGTCGACCTGACCAGCCAGTTCTGCGACGCCCAAACCTGCCACGTGTTCATCAACGGCCAACTCGCCTTCCGCGACCGGCACCACCTGGCGACGCCATTTGCTGAATCACTGGAGCCGCTCTTGGAGAAGGCGGTGTTTTAGGGGCGGCGAGGTAGGGGGACCTGACGGCTGACGCTCAGTTGATGCGAGCTATGCCACAAACACATCCTCTCGATGGTGAGCGAGGTAAGCCTGCTGCGGCGGGGTGAAGGTGCTAGTGCGCCAGACGGCGGGGGCTTCGGCAAAGCCGAAACTCTGCATCACCAATTGCTCGAATCCGAGCCGCCGCAAATCAGTCTTGTCGACGCGCTGGGATATGAGGACCTGCCCGCTATCTTCAAAACTGATGAAGCCACGGTCAAAGAGGTGGTCGGCATCAGGCGTGAGGAGCAGCCCGTTCATGCCGTCCAAGCGCTCCTGCGCGGAAGCGCATAGGCGCCAAGGTTTGATGTGGCTTGCAATCAGCAACGAGGGATTGGTGACCCCTGTGAGTCGGCACGAGCGCTCCATGGCTTCGACATTGGAACGAAATTTACCTTGGCCGCGACGAGCTTGAATGACGCTCGTCTTTACAGTGTCCTCGAGTTGGAGGTCGTCTCGGATACGGCGCTCAACGACGTCCTCTAAAATTTCATTGACGACTTCGAAAGTGAGACTGTTTGCGCCACCACGCCTCAAAGCTTCGCGGTCGAAAGCTGTACCCGCGACAATTGTGTGAAACACCTCTTGCGATACGCTCGCGAGATAGGCGTTTTGACGGCCTGATCCGGAGTTTGGGTCGATGGGCGAGTATCGGGCAGGCAGAAGCGGACCCAATTCGCCAATTATGTCCGACGGGCGCACCGTCGGCAGGAGCGGCGCCCAATACACCGGGAGAAGCCAACCTTCCTCGTTCCAATTGGCTCCAGTGTTCTTGAACTCCGGTGGTTTCGGTGCTGTGAATGCAAACTCCGCTACCCGACCAATATAGCGCACGGCTTGACCGAAAAAAGACAACACGAGGTCACCAGGTGTCGCCCGACGCATATTTTTGTAGAACTCGCTGCGTGCCCCATTCTTCTGAGTTTTGGGCGACCAGAGATATTGCCCGTCGATCTCTTGGCGGGCGGTCTGACTGTGATTTACCCACCAGAATTGCGACATCGTTTTTGATTTTAATAGTTGCCGTCGGGGGTAAGCTCTATTCGAGACCTGTCTCGCCTACAAGCAGGGAGCCGACCTTATTGCCAGGTGCGACAGGCGGCGTAACTGCATCTTTCGGCGAGACGCCAAGAAGAGCGTAGGGCGACGATAGTCGCCGCCCCCACCCCGCTTGCAAATCGCCCCCCAAATGCCATCTAGATCACAGGCGCACCGCCGGTGCGCCTTAGCCACGGAGCATTCACTTGACGCAGCGAAGCGGCAGTGCGGACTTGCCGCTGCATGGCGGGCGGGTTCCGAAATGGCTGGGTGACCGCATGACGCGGCTGGGCGCGGTGCTGTGCGAGGCGATCATCCATCATTATGGCCGCGACGAGCTGTTGCGGCGGCTGGCGCATCCGTTCTGGTTCCAGTCTTTCGGCGCCGTCATGGGCATGGACTGGCACTCCTCGGGCATCACCACTTCGGTCGTCGGCGCGCTGAAGCGCGGGCTCAATCCGATGTCGCGCGAGCTCGGCATCCATGTCTGCGGCGGGCGCGGCGCGCATTCACGCAAGACGCCGCAGGAGCTGGCGGCGATCGGCGAGCGCGTCGGCATCGATGGCGCGGCCCTTGCGACCGCCAGCCGCCTGGTCGCCAAGGTCGACAGTGCCGCCGTGCAGGACGGTTTCGACCTCTATCTGCACGGCTTCATCGTCACCGACGACAGCCGCTGGGTGGTGGTGCAGCAAGGCATGAACGGCGACAGCAGGCAGGCGCGCCGCTACCACTGGCTGTCGGAAGGGCTGACCAGTTTCGTCGACCAGCCGCATGCGGCGATCGAGGGCGAGCGGCAGGGCGAGATCGTCAACCTGACCGATCATCGCGCCGAGCCATCGCGGACCGGACAGCTCGACCTGTTGAAGACCATGAGCCCGGAGCGGATCCTTGACGAGCTAGCGGTGCTGGAGCCGCCGTCGAAAGCAGCGCCTGCGAAATCATCCGCGCAGCCGATGCTGCCCAATCTGGTGATGCCGGCGCATCACGACGTGCGCGAGAGCGACATCGTCATGCACCGGCTGCACGGCAACATCTCGGCGGCCATCGAAAGCGGGCCGGCCAATTTTCCCGAACTGCTGCTGGTGCCCGGCGTCGGCGCGCGCACAGTGCGGGCGCTGGCCATGGTGGCGGAAGTGGTGCATGGCGCGCCTTGCCGGTTCTCCGACCCGGCGCGCTTTTCGCTTGCCCATGGCGGCAAGGACCGCCATCCCTTCCCGGTGCCGCTGAAAGTCTATGACGAGACGATCGCGGTGCTGAAATCGGCCGTCGGCAAGGCCAAGCTCGGCCGCGAGGAAGAGCTTGGCGCGCTGAAGCGCCTGGATGGCGAGGCGCGCCGGCTGGAGCGCTACGTCACCGGGCCGAGCCTTAAGGAGATCGTCGCCGGCGAGTTCGACCAGTCGCATCTGCTGGGAGGGCGCAGTGTGTTCGGGTGGGAGAAGGCGGCGGAAAGCGACGACGGTTCAGACAGGGGCCGCCAGTAGCGGCCTGTCCATCATGCAGAGATAGTGCGCGGCCCATAGAAACACGTGCTCGGCTGTTTTGATAATGCTTGCAAAGACCCATTTCTCAAGTGATGCTCTGCCAGGCGAGGCTCGGCATGAAGACATTCGCATGGACGTTGGTTTTCGTGCTGCTGGCGATTGGCGGCGCGATCGCCCAAACGACGCCTGAGCCTGCCATACTGGCATATACACCGCCGATGCACTTCGTCGTTGTACGCAACAGCACGCCAGGATGCGAGCCGACATGCCCGGAATGGATTTCGGCGGAAGGTCACATCGTGGCCGGCACGCCAGCTTTGCTGAAGGCTTGCTGAAAAAACTCGGCCCCCGCAAATTGCCTTTGGCGTTGAATTCCCCGGGCGGCGAGACCGATGCGGCGATGGCGCTTGGCCATATGATCCGCGCCAGCGGGCTCGACACGATGGTTGGCAAGACGGAGTTCTCCGAATGCGCGCCAGACACAAAAGCCTGCGGGCCGGGCGACCTCCGCTTCGGCGTCGCCAACCCCGTCGGCGCAGTCTGTTCGTCAGCTTGTACGATGGTTCTTGCGGGCGGCGTACGGCGCCTGGCAGACAGCCGCGCCTTTGTCGGCATTCACCGGATCATGCTGCCGACCGCCAAGAAAATCCACGGCAAGAAGACCATCGTCCTCGTTCCGATACCCAAATGGTATGAACGCAAGGTCGACAGCTATTTCACCGAGATGAAAGCAGGTTCGTGGATCGTATCGGCCATGCAAAAAACACCCGACGACAGCATACGATACCTCATGACATACGAACTTTTGGACCTGAATCTGATAACCGAAACCGGTCACGGCGACACGCGCACCTCCATCGATATCTGCAAGACCACGCCGCCGGCGGGCAACTGCCGAACGGTCAGGCAATAGGAATAGCGGGCCACGTAGGTCGTCGAAGCGCCTGTTTCTCAACAGCAACCCTTCACTTTACGCGGCACCCTTCAACAGGTCTTCCGGCCGGCCCTCGACCAGCGCCGCAATATAGCTTTCCAGGCTGGTCGTGCCGCGCTCCGGGTTTTCCGGCTGCATCGGCTTGTCCAGCGTGGCCCCGGTCATGCGGGCATAGGACTCGGCCGCCGTTTTGGAGAAGCCGAGTTTTTCGTAGGTTTCTGTCCAGCGCTCGCGCGGCACCGTGACCACGCGCACGTTTTTGCGCAACGCCGCACTGAAGGCTGCGGCGACATCGGCGGCTGAGTAGCGCCGAGGGCCCTCGATATAGTGCGTGCCGGTCTTGTCCGCCGGCTCCAGCAGACGTCTCGCCGCGGCCTCGCCGAGATCCTGCGGCGCCACCATCGGCAGCTCGAAATCCGCCGGGAAGAAGGAGGTGATGACGCCGTCGCGCCGCGCCGTCTCCAGGGCCTGATCCCAGTTGCTCATGTAATAGGCGGCGCGGTTGATGCTTGCCGGAATGGCTTGGGCCTTCAGCTTCTGCTCGAGGCCGTAAAGGACGGTGAGATCGCCGACACCCTCGCCGGCCTGCGCGCCGTAGGTCGATTCCGCCACCAGCTTTTCGAGGCCGGAGCCCTCCAGCGCCGCCGCAATGGCGCCAACCGTCTTGCGCTCCTCGGCGTCGGTGTCGGTCGATGGATCGGCCGGCGGGTTGAGCAGAAACGCCCGCTTGCCGCGCCGCAAGACTTCACGCAGCGCCTCGACATCGAGCACATCGGCAACCGCGGCCTCCGCGCCCTGTTCAACCAACCATGCGGCCTTCGACTCGTCGCGCGTCACCACCGTGACATCCTCGCCCTGCCGCAACAGCGCCATTGCCGCCGCCGAGCCGACATGGCCGGTACCTCCAAGAATGACATGCATGGTCTCGTCCTTCCCTTGCTGATTCATGCCGGATTAATGGCTGGGGCGGCGAAGGGTTCAAAAATCGGGGGACGATGCTGACAGGAGGTGACGCTGACTTTCCTCGCAATGCACGGCGCAGGGGTCGTTCGCATCTTGCAAAATTATGGAACGAGGTCGTGCCCAGCGAGTTATATTAGCGCAACCTTGAATAGGAGGCAGCTATGAGAAAGCTCCTGCTTGCTTCGGCTATCGCTATCACTGCGGCGGCGGCGATGATCGCCCCGGCGAATGCCGGCGGGCGCGTCGTGATCGGCATCGGCAACGGCTACTATGACGATGACTACAATGACAGCTATGGCGACTATTACGATCGCTACGCTCCTCGCCCCTACTACCAGTATGATGCCTACGATAACGGCTTCAGGTACCACAGGTATCACAGGCACCATCGCCATTGCCGCATAGAGTTGGTCAAGCATTGGCGCCATCATCACAGGATCGTCGAGGAAATTCGCGTTTGCGAACGGTGATCCGATAGGGTGAAACCGGTTCGGCCGGCATCTGCCGGCCGGCCACTTCCTGCGTGGCTGCCGGCCTTATCGCGGCTTCCGCATCAGTATCATCCCGTAATCCACGGCCAAAAGGTCGAGCCCGACCTTCAACAGCTTCACCACCACATCTCGTCCCTCGCCGGTGCGTTCGGCGAGCGCCTTCACCGACTGGCCTTCGAGACAGATCTGGCGGACCACTTCCGCCACTTCCCAGTGGGCCAGGGCGGCGACGGCGTGAGCATGAGCGCGGCCGGCGTTGAGCACGCGGTCGGGGATGCCGCCATTGATGCGGCCGCCGTCAATGCGCTCTTCCCACGGCATCGGCCGCAGCCCGTCACGCGAGGCGCGCTCGAAATCGTCGCGAAACCGCTGGCCGGCCTCACGCTGCTGGCGGGTCAGTGAGGTGATGCCGACCAGCGGATCGACATTGCGCACCCGCACGATGCCGCCGGTCGCGGTGTAGCCGTCATTGGAGACCTCGTAGACGCGCCGCGCCTCTTCGGTGCCGACGCTCAGCCGCTTGCGGCCGAAGCGATCGTCCTTCAGCGCGAAATCATGGCCGATCTCGCCGCGGATGCGCACCTGCTCGGCTTCGCCCGCAGGCAATTTCGGCGGTTTGGCTTTCTGCGCGGTTTTTTTGCTCATCGGGGGATCCTTGTGGGATTGGGTTGTTGAGCCGGAAGGTTGGCGTTCCTTCGCGCCCCCCTCTTCCCTGCCGGGCATCTCCCCCACGAGGGGGGAGATTGGCAGTGTCGGCGGCTGCGCCTCTGCAACGTTGGCAATTGGCGAAATCGGCGGCGATATCCGATCGCCCCCCTCGTGGGGGTTGAGGAGTGGTCCGCGAAGCGGACGGAAAGCCAATTGCTTGGCTTTCCGAGCGACGAACGTCCGGCAGGACAGAGGGGGGCGCTGTCCCGCCGGCTTTCGATCATTGGTGGGGTCGTCCGAAGGCGAGGAACGGAGCCCAGCCGCTCACACCACCTCCGCCACAGGCCGGTGGAAGCGCGCCTGGTGGTATTCGCAGTAGCTTTTCAGCGCCCTTGTGCGCAGGCCGCAGCACAGCATCTCCAATCCCGGCCGGCTGCCGGGAGGGTCTTTGTCGGGGTCTTCCTCCAGCGTCAGGTCGAGCGGCGCGCGGCAGCGGTCGAACAGGCAGTCGATGAAGCGCATGGCGGCGACATGCGGCTGACGCCCGAGCGAGGCAGGGAGCGGCGCCGGCACATTGAAGCGGTAGATTTCGCCGTCCACCACCAGCCGTCCTTCGCCCGGGATCGAGGGCGCCGGACGGGCTGGCAACAGAGGCCTGGCCGATGGCTGACGGCTCGGTTTGGCGGCCGGTTTGACCGGCGCGGCCTGCTTCGAAACTCCTACTTCCCTTACGAGCTTGCTTGGCTGCGCCGGCGGATTCCTCTTGGCGGTATTCTCGTTTGCCGCAGTCTTCCCCGTCGCATTCTTCCTCGGTCGGCCGCCGGACCTGCCGCCTCTGGGGTTGGCGAAGCCGATGGTCTTCAACGCGCTGTTGCGGTGGACGATGCCGATGATGGCATTGCGCGAGACCGGACTGCCGCGCAGCGCCGTGAAGCGGACGGCGATCCCTGTGGCCGACAGGCCATCCCTCAGCCAGACGGCGATCTCCTGCAATTCGGTGTCGGTATAGGCAGTCATGTCGGTATCCATTGATTGCGCGCGCAAAGGCCGAGCGCCGGCCCCGAGGGCCCACGGGAAAAAATCAGAGCGGATGGTCGGTGCGGTCAGCCGATACTGGCGGCCGGCAGCGAGCCGGCGAGATGCCGCAAGGCGGCTTCGGCGGCCGCTTTGGTGAGGGCGGAAACCGCCCTGCCCGTCAGCCGGTCGAACAGGATGACGGTGCCATCTTCCGTGCGGATGCAGGAAATACCCTGCCCGCCGGAGACAGCCCTTGGCGCACCGGCGGCGCCATGGGCTGAAGAGGTGGCCGGAGCCGGGAGAGGAGCGGCTCCGGCCGTTCCGGTCGATCGGGGGGACGACGGTTCGACCGGATCCGGGGCAAGAGCCCCGGTTTGCGTCCGGACCGGGGAGGAGGACAGCCCGGACGATGGGAGAAAGCTGACGATGTCTGCGGAAACGCTTGCGGTTTGTTCGATCATGCGCTAAGCGTACGATATGTACGAAACGTACGCAAGCGAAATCGTACATATTGGACGATAAATTTCAGGCATTTGTACGATGCAGGAACCGAGGCACAGATTGCAGCAGGCGCGGGCGGAGGCGGGTTATGCCTCGCCGAGCGACGCGGCGCGGGCATTGCGCGACATCAACAAGAACACGCTGATCAGTCACGAGAATGGTAACCGGCCGCTGTCGCGCAAGGCGGCGGAGAAATACGGCCGCCTGTTCGGCGTCGATCCCGGCTGGCTCTTGTTCAACGGTGACGGCGGCAGCCTTGCGGGGGGCCATTTCGGCTTTGACGAGTCGGGCCGGCAGATCCCGATGCCGTCGCTGGCCACCGTCGATGTGCCCATCGTCTCATGGATCAGCGCCGGCGAACTCGGCAGCCAGGACATGGTGGTCAATCTCAGCGACTATCCGACCATCCCCACCACCGATCTGGAGCAGGGCCAATGGATTGCTCTGCGCGTCGACGGCCCGTCGATGAACAAGATCTCGCCACCGGATTCGATCATCTTCGTCAACCTCAGGGACAAGCGGCTGGTGACCAATGGCTGCTACGTCATTTCGGACGAATCCGGCCAGGCCACCTACAAGCGTTACCGCCCCAACGAGAACCCGCCCTTCCAGCCGGCCTCCTACATGGACATCCCGCCGCCGGCGCTGGAAGGCGCCATCACCATCATCGGCCGGGTGAAGCGCTCGATGATCGATATGTGAGGGAGAAGGCGGTGAGGCGCAATCTCCCCCCTCGAAGGGGAGATGGCCGGCAGGCCAGAGGGGGTCGCCGCGCGTAAGGCGCTGACGTCCTCTGTCCGCGATAGGAAGTCGCGTCAGGACGTACCGACCCCCTCTGTCGCCTTCGGCGACATCTCCCCCTCGAGGGGGGAGATTACGCGCCCAAAAACTCGTTCGTAAAATACCCCCCGAAATCCGGCTTCTCCTTCAGAACCTTGCCATCGCCATCGAGCAATATGCCGGCCCTGAAGAGGTAGGTTCCGATCGCCTCGATCTTGGCCCTGGCGATGGTGCCGATGACGCCGTCCTGGCTGCGCAAGAAGTGCCCGTCGACGAGCATCTTCAGCGAAGCGTGGATCAGCGCCGGGTCGGTCAGCGCGTCCTTGTTGGACGCGATCAGCAGGTCGCCAGCCTCCTGCGGGTGATCGCAGGCAAACTGGTAGCCGCGCCGCGTTGCTTCGACGAAGGCCGATGCGGCCTTCGGGTTTGCCTGGAGATATGCATTGCTGGAGGCGATCAAGGTGGTGTGCTCGTCGGGCACGCCGTAGTCGGCGTAGCGGAAGCCGCGCTGCCTGACGCCTTTCAGCTCCGCATCGACGCCTTCCCAGGTCGAGACCTCCAGCGTGAAGTCGACCGAGCCGTTGGCCAGCGCCTCATAGGCCGAGGTGCCTAATGTCACCGTCTCGAAAACGCCCTTGCCGCCATCGTGGCGGATGATGGTCGAGATCAGCGTGTTTTCCCAGGCGCTGCCGAAGCCGCCATAGGTCAGACCGTCGAGATTCCTGGGACTCTTGATCTCGCCGCGATCCGCGTTGAAGACCAACCGGCCGGTCTCCTGCTGGACCACGGCGTAGACCGCCTTGAGATCGGCGCCGGCAGCCCGCTGGGTAAACAGGCCGACGCCGGCAATGCCGAAATCGGCGATGCGGTTGGCGACCAGCGTGCCGGCGCCAGTATCGCCATAGGGCAGGATCTCAACATCGAGCCCAGCCTCGCCGTAAAACCCTTTGTCGCGGGCAACGAACAGGCCGACATGGTTGGTGTTGACCGTCCAGTCGAGCGCGACGGTGATTTTTTGCGCAGCCGCATGAGCGCGCGAGGCCAGCGGCAATCCGGCGGCCAGCGTCAGCAGCAAAGCCTGCCGGCGTGTGAATTCGGTCATGAAAAACTCCTTTGAGCGGTCTGCGGAAACAAGCCTCGGTCAGTCCTGGGATTGAGCAGCGTGTCGAGGATGTCGGCTTCGAGCGCGGCGGCCTGGCGCGCGGCATCGCTGCCGGTGGTGCGCGGGCGCGGCAGCGGCACGGCAATCTCGCCGATGATGCGGGCCGGCCGCGCCGACATCAGATAGATTCGATCCGAGAGGTAGACGGCTTCGCGCACGTCATGGGTGATCAGCAGCGCCGTCCAGCGGTGGCGCTGCCACATGCCTTCCAGCCAGCGTTGCATACCCGCGCGGGTCAGTGCATCCAGCGCGCCAAAGGGCTCGTCGAGCAGCAGCATGTCGCACTGCTGCACCACGGTGCGCAAAAGGGCGGCGCGCTGGCGCATGCCGCCGGAAAGTTCCGCCGGCCAGGCGCGCTCGAAGCCGGCAAGGCCGAACTCGGCAAACAACGGCGCGACGCGTTCGCGCGCCGCCTTGCGGCCAAGACCCTGCACTTCCAGCCCCATCGTCACATTGTCGATGACGCGTCGCCACGGCATCAGCGCGTCGCGCTGCGGCATGAAGGCGAAGGGGCTGCCCTGCAATGGCGCGCCGTCGAAGCGCATGTCGCCCTCGCCCTTCAGAGCGCCGGTCAGCAACTGGAACAGCGTCGACTTGCCGGCGCCGGAAGGGCCGAGGATGGAGACGAACTCGCCGGCCGCGACGTGCAGCGAAATGCCGGCGAGCACCTCAAGCGCGCCGAAGTTCTTCCTGATGTCCCGGAGTTCGAGCCGCGTCATTGACGGTTCTCTTCTGCAGCTTCAACCTTGCCGTCGCGGCTTTCGCTCCCTGCATTCTCCCAAGGCATGGCGAAGCGCTGGACGAGCACGGCAATGCCGAACAGGATCAGCGTGAGCGCGGCGCTGACGGCGACGGCAGCGAGCACCAGATCGGGCCGAAAGTTGTTCTTGGCATTGAGCATGTAGATGCCCAGCCCCTTCGCCGCCCCCGCATATTCGGCGAAGATCGCGCCGACCACGGCGTAGGTGACGGAGATGCGCAGCCCGGCGAAGAAATAGGGCAGCGCCGAAGGCAGGCGCGCCAGCCAGAAGATACGCCAGCGCCCTGCCCCCATGGCGGCGAGCATCTGCGAAATCTCCTTGCTGGTCGCAGCAAAACCTTCGACCAGCGCGACCATCATCGGGAAGAAGGTGACGAGCGCCACAAGCAGGATTTTTGGCATCAGCCCGAAGCCGAACCACAGCACGATGAGCGGCGCAATCGCGACCAGCGGCAAGGTCTGGCTGACAATCAGCAGCGGAAACAGCGCGCGGCGCAGCGGGGCCAAGAAATCGACCAGCGCCGAAAGCACGAAGGCAGCGACCAACGAGCAGGCGAAGCCGGCTGATGTGGCGCGGATGGTGGGCAGCGTGTTGTCGGCAAGGGCAGCGCGATGCTCCCAGGCCTGCTGCAGCACGCGCGACGGCGCCGGCAGCATGGTGGGCGCAGCGCCACCATAGCGGGCGTAGAGCTCCCACGCCGCGAGGAGCAGGGCGGAGGCGCAGGCGGCGGGGATGGTCTTGGCGATGGCTGCGGCTAATCTCCCCCCTCGAGGGGGAGATGTCGCCGAAGGCGACAGAGGGGGTCGTCTCGCATAGAGCGCCCACGCCTTGCCGATGCGAAAAGGACGTCGGCGCTCCACGCGCTGGGACCCCCTCTGGCCTGCCGGCCATCTCCTGCTCGAGGGGGGAGATTCGTGGGCATCGCGGTCTTCGCCAATCGCCAATGGCTCCCCTCCTCTTTGTGCTGAGGGGTCAGAGGCATCTCCTCCACGCAATGGGTCAGATAAACCAGCCACGGCAACATCCTCGAGGAACGACGCTTGAGCCGCGGCTCAGACCCCGCTCGGGCTGTTCGCCGAAATCGTGATGTCGAGGGTGACGTGGCCGGCGCCGGGGCCGAAGCGGCAGAAGGCCTCGTTGAGCGTGGCAAACACCGCACCGGCATCGCCGCGCAGTTTGGTGCAGAAGTTCTTTGAGCGTTCAAAGACGCCGGACTGCTTCAGGAAATCGATGCAGCCATAGATCTCGTCCATATGGTCGCCTGTGCCCATCACATAGAGCGAGAACTGCGCCGCCACCGGCTGGCCGGTCGACGGCGTGGCCTGGACAGCGCGGATCGCGGCGATCTTGCGCTCGTCCAGCGGAATGGCGGGGCCGCCGGTCTCGTCGGAGCGGCAGATCGGATCGTCGGGCTCGCCCGGACAGCCGCGCGAGACCGCCGCCGAAAGCACGCAGTGCTTGCCGCTTTTGGCCGCCGCGACGAACAGGTCGCGCATGGCGGGAAACAGCACCTGGGGCGGCCCGACCATAAGGGTCGAGATGTCATCGGTTTCGATCCGCAGCCGGTCGCGCCAGGGATCGAGCGCGCCGAGCGCGCCGAGGATGACGCCGACGAAATCGTCGGTCATGGGATAAAGGGAAATCTGTGCGCCTGAAAACATCGCCCGCCTCGCTCCGCTGGTATTATCCAGATCAGCTTTAGGGTCCGAAGGCTTGCCGCCCTCATCTCAGCCCCGACGATACGGAGCACCCCTGTGGATGGGCGGGTTAAAGCACCGTTCGCGGCATTGGGGAAGCCGTTTGTTGAGGCACTGCGGGAAAGTGTTTTGGGCCAGACGTGCCGGGCGCCCGGGCGTTAACAGACGACTCGTCAGTTCGTTGCGTTATAACGTTTCCACGAACTTCTTATAACTGCGTTGAAATTCAAGCTGATAAACGTAATTATAAGAAAACGGCAGAGACTCCGCGCAGCCCTTACGGTTTCTGGATTTCCTTATCCGCGACCCCATCCGGACTGTGCTCCTGCATCGCTCGGGCTTGCCTGTGCTGGTCCCCTCGCCCCAGCGCTACGCCATCCACAAGCTGATCGTCGCCTCGCGACGCGGGCCGAGCGCTGGCGCCAAGCGGGAGAAGGATCTCCATCAAGCGCGCCTGCTGACCCAAGCGCTCGAAGCCACGCGTCGCCAGGACGACCTTGCCTTCGCCTTCATGGAAGCGTGGGACAAGGGCGAAAACTGGCGCGAGACGATCCGGGGCGGCTTGAACCTGTTCGACGCCGCCACGAGGGAAAACAGTCACACCATCCTGGGGAAATCCCTCCGCGAAATTGGTGCGACTCCTGAAGGATTCACGATGCGGGATTAGCTGAAGCGACCGCTGCTATATTCATTTCCATCGTCCCAACCGTACGAAATTGGCTTGACGCTTATTCGTACATAAAGTACGATATCTTTTTTCGCAGAGAGGAATGTCCTTGAGCACAGCGAACCATGTTGCCTTCGCCGATCTCTCTCGTCCTTTGCCGTCACCCCCGTCGTTGCCGCCGCCTTTGTTGCCCTTGTCATTCGATCAGTGCGAACGCCTCGCCGGGGCCTGGCGAATGGCCAGCCAAGACATCGCCGACGACATCCGCTTCATCCGCCAATATCTGAAAGTCGTTGCCGAGAAGGACGAGAGGCTGTCGACCGGCACCCTTGTTCACAGCCGCGCCTATGTCGAGGCCTGCGCCGGCTGGCTGCCACAGACCGTGACGCGCTATCTGCGCCACCTGCGCCAGATCACCGAATGCGAACTGGCCATGACAGCTGCCGGCATTCGCTTTGCGCTGTCGAGTTATGCCTGGGAGGCATGAGGGCGCCTGTCGCCAAACACAAGGAATTGCGCTGCCCGTCGCAGGCGCAATTCGTCAGGTTGAGAGGCTCGGGCGCGCCTGAACGGCGGGCGCCAAGGATGGCCCCGGCCAGCGAATTCCGGCCTTGCTTTATTTCGACTGGCCTTATTTCTGGCCTTATTTCGATTTGGCTTTGCCGGACTTTGCGGCGGCAGGCTTCGCCGCCTTTGGCTTGGCGGCTGCCTTGGCGGGCTTGGCGTCAGCTTTCTTCGCCGCCTTTTTGGGCTTGGCGACCGCGCCATCGACTTCAGCCGTGGCCTGCTCCCAGTGTTCCTGATGCGCGCCTTCAGGCCGGCCGGCCTTTTCCCAGATCTCGTGCGCGCGCTGGCGAATGCGGTCCTGTTTGTCGTCCGTCACTTAAGCCTCCGTGGTTGGGTCCGGTCGGTTGGTCCAGATTCCACGAAAACATTAGCCGAAAATTCGACCGGCGTCTTGAGTGACGAGACATCTCAGCGCGGGTCGGAAATCACCGCAACGCCGAGCAGCGCCGCTTTCTTGACGATCAGCCCGGCGAGGTCGGCATCCGAACGATCGGTGCCGGTGCGCTCCCGCAGGAGCGCGATCGCTTCCTTCATCGATAACGGCGCCGTGTTGCGCTCGGCCAGCAACTTGTCGCAACACGCCGCAACATTGGCGGAGTTCGGGGTCTCGACATGCGGCAACATGGCAATTCTCCTTTCATCATGTTCGTCATTCGGCCCTGCCGCCCTTTTGGGAAGAACGACAGGGCCGTATCACCGATGAATGGTTAGGTTGTCGAGCGTTACTCGACCACCTCGACAATCCTGCGCGTGCTGGGGTCGACCAACACGGTATGGTTGTCGACGACGGCGTATCTGTACTGAACGTCGGGAACCTCCTGCAGCTCGACAGTGTCAGGCAAGGCAGTGCCGACATTCAATTCGACGCCGAGCAGATTGACCGAGGCAAGCGGATGTTTCTTTACGTATTGGTGCACGACCGTGCGCTGTTCCGGGGTGATGATCACCTGCTGCTGTGCCGGCTGCGTGACGATGACCTCGTCGGCGGCGGCAATGCCGATACCAGCGATCATGGCGAGCCCGGCGACGGCGGGAATAAGGATGGTTTTCATCTTCGTCTCCTGTCGTTGTTGGCGAGCTCCGCCGTGTTCCCGCATGAGGCGAAAACAGCGCAGATCGAGGTGGCGGGCTCCTGGAGGCAAACGCAGCCGGTACGGTCTTGTTCCGCAAGCGGAGACTAAATTGATCGGCTTCCGGTCATGCCAGCAGAACCCGCACCCGCAAGATTCGCATTGAAGCACAATCCCTCAGGAGACCTTCGACATGGACGATGCACGGCTCCAATTCCGGTGGCGATCGCGGCCGGCGCCGGCATTGATCCGGTGACCGCGTCGTGCCCGGCCAAGACCGGAACCGACCGCCTTCGTGCCACGCCGTGAAGTTTCAAGCAAAGGTCATTGCTTCGGCGGCTGCGCAGGCACCTCGCCAGGCTTGATCACCGGCGTCTTGCCCTGATCCGGCGGCGGCTGCGTCATACCCTGGTCACCACTGGGCGGCGGCTGCAGCACGCCGCCGCAGGGACCGAGCGTGCTGGACGATTCGCCACCGCCATTGGCGGCCGGCGGCTTCTGACCATCGTCCTGAGGCTGCGCCTGGCAAGGCGCGGCAGGGCCGTGCTGGTCGCTATTGTCCTGCGCGGCCGCCGGGTCGGCCAGCGCCAAGAGCAGCACGCATGGGATGAGGGGGAAAGTCTTCATGGTCCAGCTCCTCTGGATTCATCTCCTTGGCAAAGCAGACTAGTCCTTGGCAAAGCAGACTGGCGGCAATTGGTTCCACGGAGATGGAGTGGTTGCCGGAACCTGACAGCCGGAAGTGAGTTCCACCTTCTCGACGCTAAGCCGCCCAGAGGAGGCAATCATGGAAGAACGAAACAGAAAACCCAATGACGAGGTCGAGGCGCCACCGAGCAAAAACGATGCCCGCGACAGGATCGCCAATGACGACGTGGAAGCGCCGACGCCGCGCCGGCTGGATTGGGATGCGCTGCGTGGCGCAACGGTCCTGCCCAACGGAGCAGATGAGGAAAGCCTGCCGGACACCACCGGAGTCGAGAAGGAAGGCGAACTGCCCGAGGAGGATGACGACAACCCCTACCAGGACAGTGACGATGCCTTGCCCGACGACGCCGAGGAAGCCGCCATTGGTCACCACCTGGCAAGGCGCGGCGGCCCGTTCGACGAGGTGTAAGGGCAGCGACCGCGGACTTTCGAGAGTTTCCCGGGACGTCCACGCCGTCACCAGTTGGACCAAGGATGAGCTGAAGGCGATGCCGGAGCATCGCGATTGATATTTCGAAGGATCCGGCTGGTCGGATCCTTCGTTTAAGGCGCCTTGGCGGTTTGGTTAAATTTAGCCCTTGTGGTCAAGGACTGGACGTGGACGGCGACACACCTTCGACAGCCGCGAGGCAGCCGAGAGCACGAACGCGAAGTCCAATGTTCCAAGCGCCGTTGAGGCCGCTCGCCTGAAATCTTCAAAGTGCGCAAGAGATTGTCCGCCGCAGGCGGTGCGCACACGCTCCAGTATCGCAGACGACCGGCGTAACGGCCCATCGACCGCCGGCACTTAGTGCCGACGGGCGCATGGCTTCAATTCGACCCGGGATCGCCGAGCGCCTCGGTGACGAAGGACGCCGCGATCAGGTCGTCGGCGTCGAGGCGTAGGGAGCCTTCGACACCTCCCATGATGGCTGCGACCTTCTGGAAGGTCTGCATCTCGTGTTCAGTAACGCTGGCGTCTCGCATCCTGGCTTTCAGATCGGCGATGCGTCGGCCCAGTGAGGCCGACGTTCCGATTTCTCTGTTCGACATGGTGTCCTGCTCCTCCCCCAACCCATGCTGTGGACGTACTCAAGGCTGCCTATATATAAGGCAGCGCGAATACAGTCGCCGCAACGCGCGATATCTGGGAAGGTTCCGGCGCCAAATAGTCACGAAATAATACGTGTGGGGCTCAGTTTTGGTCGCCCACGCGGCGGTAGACACCGCAAACCAGCGGCTGTCCATCGGGCTGGCCAACCCGCGTCGCGGGTCGCGAACGCGGGTCGGACTTGATCGCTGCGCGCACAGTCAGCGAGAAGCCGGCACCACGCCGGACACCGAGCGCGCCGTTTCGGGCGAAAACACCACGAAAGCAAAAACCAGAACGGCAGCGGCGACGATGAGCGAGCCGCCGGCGACGATCGGTTCAAGCGCCGGGTTTCCCTGCAGCATCACATACAGCGCCGGCAGCATGATCACCAGGCCGAGTGTGTAGAGCCCGTAGTGGATCATGGCGATGCGACGCGCCGCCTTTTGCGGATTGAGCGCGTAGTAGCCGCCGAAGATGGCGCTCGTCACCCAACCGAGCAGATTGATATGCGCGTGCGCCGGAAAAGCGGCGTGGTCACCCGAGATCGCCATCTGCAGGCCGGCCGCAATCCCCAACATCAGGAACAAGATGGCAGTTTTGAAAAAGAGTTCTGAAACCCTCGGCATGTCATTTCTCCCCCTATGCGGTCTGCGACCGCTTGCGTCCTGGAGAATACACCCACGCGCAGAAATTTTCCACGCCCGCTTATGGGCCATGCCTGCACAGCTTTTTGCACGCTGTTCGACTTTTCTGGCTGCCACAACCCGGCGCCGCCCCGCTACGGCGTCAGCAAGATGTCGGCGCCCGCTCGCTCGTCGAACACCACCGCGCAGCCGCGCCCCAGCGCCACTGCCGACAGCGCGTTGGCCACCGTCTCGTCCGGCGATACGAAATCACCGGTCAGCACTCGCAACTCCTCCACCGCCCTGGCCATTGACACGCAGTGCCCGGCAACGCGATCGCTCGTGCAGGCGTCAACGACGCTGACGAGGTCGATCATCTCGAACTGGCCCATACCGGCCTCCACAAAAACAGCGTCCCGTCGCGGATATGAACGCTGAGGCGAGAGACAATGTTCCGCAGGTCCGATTGTCCGAACCGGATAGATAGGTAACAGAATGGACCGATAGCATGGGTGACAGTTTTCTTGTCCGCCGGAGGACCGGCGATGGTTTGGCGAGAGACTGGCATCATGGACGAGCGGCTACGGTTTGTTGTGGAGTGTCTTTCTGGGGATGAGACGATGGTTGCGCTTTGTGCGGCCTACGGGATCTCACGCAAGAACGGCTACAAATGGCTAGGACGCTATCGGACGTTTGGGCCTGAGGGTTTGCACGACCTGCCGCGAGCCCCGCTCAATCATGGCCGGGCGACAGCTCAGGATCTGGTTGAGCGGATTGTGGCGGCCAAGGAGCTGCATCCGCTTTGGGGTCCAAAGAAGATCGTGGCACGGCTCAGGCGCACGGCTCCCGAGTTCATGTGGCCTTCAGCCTCGACGGTCGGCGCGATCCTTGCGCGGCATGGGCTTGTCCGCGCCCGCAAGCGACCCCGCCTGCGGGCCTGCGGCAATGACCCTGGCCACAGCCGCAAGAACCGAACGCGGTGTGGACTGGCGATCACAAGGGCTGGTTCCGGACCCGCGACGGCTGGCGTTGCGAACCCTTGACGGTGATGGATGCGTCGAGCCGCTATCTTCTGGCGCTCGAAGCGACGGG
>NZ_JAMYLX010000015.1:0-124571 GCF_040318265.1 Mesorhizobium sp. M1252
GGATCGTCGGCCGGGGCAGATGTGTATAACCCCCCCCCGGCCCGGCGGTCTCCACCACCAGAAACTCCCGGGCCGCGAGGGTACCGCGTTTTGGGGCGCGGGGCGCGGCGTGACATGGCGGCGCCCTTCGTGTATCGGAACTCGGCATCGCGCCAGCGGCGGCGCCCGCGCGAGGGCGGCCTGCCCAGGCTGCCATACGCAACAATGACGAGGTCCAGATGACGGCAAAGCCCCTCTATCGACGTGTCCTGCTGAAAGCGTCGGGCGAAGCGTTGATGGGCGAGCAGCATTTCGGCATCGATGTCTCGGTGGTCGACCGAATCGCCGCCGACATCGCCGAAGCCCGCGCACTTGGTATCGAGGTCGGCGTCGTCATTGGCGGCGGCAATATCTTTCGCGGCGTGGCGGTGGCATCCAAGGGCGGCGACCGTGTCACCGGCGACCACATGGGCATGCTGGCCACCGTCATCAACTCGCTGGCGCTGCGCACCTCGCTGAACAAGATCGGCGTCGACGCCGTCGTGCTGTCGGCCATAGCCATGCCCGAACTTTGCGAGAGTTTTTCCCAGCGCCAGGCCACCGCCTATATGAACCAGGGCAAGGTCGTCATTTTCGCCGGCGGCACCGGCAATCCGTTCTTCACCACCGATTCGGCCGCGGCCTTGCGCGCCGCCGAGATCGGCGCCGACGCGCTGTTCAAGGGCACCCAGGTCGACGGCGTCTATTCGGCCGATCCCAAGAAGGATCCGAATGCGACCCGCTTCGAGCGCATCAGCCATGCCGAAGTCATCAACAAGGGCCTTTCGATCATGGATACCGCCGCAATTGCACTTGCGCGCGAAAACAACATCCCGATAATCGTCTATTCGATCCACGAAAAAGGTGGTTTCGGCGATATTCTGCGGGGCGGCGGCCGTTGCACGATCGTCGCCGACGAGTGACCCGGAGTATACTCTCCTAAAAAGGGGATCAGTTTTCGAAAGCGGGTCCGAATATAGGCCCTAAGCACTGAACCCGGATCAAACGGGTCGAGGAGACTAAGATGAGTGGTGAGTTCGACGACCTCAAGCGGCGCATGGATGGCGCGATCGCCGCCTTCAAGCACGATCTGGCTTCGCTGCGCACCGGCCGTGCCTCCAGCAATCTGCTCGACGCCATCCAGGTCCAGGCCTACGGCACCACCATGCCCATCAACCAGGTGGCGAACGTGTCGGTGCCGGAGCCGCGCATGATCTCGGTTTCGGTATGGGACAAGTCGATGGTCGGCGCGGTCGACCGTGCCATCAGAGAATCCAATCTCGGCTTCAATCCGATCGTCGACGGCACCAATCTCAGAATTCCGCTGCCCGAGCTCAACGAGCAGCGCCGCAAGGAACTGGTCAAGATTTCGCATGGCTACGCCGAGAACGCCCGCGTTGCGGTGCGCCATGTCCGTCGCGACGGCATGGACTTCTTGAAGAAGGCGGAAAAGGACGGCGACATCAGCGAGGACGATCAGCGCAAGCGCTCCGATCAGGTCCAGAAGCTGACCGACGAAACGATCAGCACCATCGATCACCTGCTTTCCGATAAGGAAGCTGAAATCATGCAGGTCTAGGGTCGGCCCACACCGGCCCGAAAGCGAGACAATGGCAACGCCCGCGCATGTCGCGATCATCATGGATGGAAACGGACGCTGGGCCAAAGCGCGCGGCATGCCGCGGCTTGCCGGCCATCGCGCCGGCGTCGAAGCGCTGCGCAAGACGGTGCGCGCCGCGCCCGGTCTCGGCATTTCCTTCCTGACCGTCTACGCCTTTTCGTCGGAAAACTGGTCGCGGCCCAAGGCCGAAGTGAGCGACCTGATGGGGCTTTTGAAGCTGTTCATCCGCCGCGATCTGGCCGAACTGCACCAGAACGGCGTGCGCGTCAGGATCATCGGTGACAGGGCGGGGCTGCAGCCGGACATCAGGGGCCTGCTCGAAGAGGCCGAATCGCTGACTGCGCGCAATGAATCGCTGACCTTGGTCATCGCCTTCAACTATGGCGGGCGCGACGAGATCGTGCGCACGGCACGCAAGCTCGCAGCCGCAGTGGCGCGCGGCGAGATCGACGCAGAGGCGATCACGGCAGACACTTTTGCCGGCGCCCTCGACACCGCAGGCATTCCCGATCCGGAGCTGGTCATCCGCACCAGTGGCGAGCTTCGGCTGTCGAACTTCCTTCTGTGGCAGGCAGCCTACAGCGAACTGGTTTTTCTGCCTTGCTACTGGCCTGACTTCAGCCGCGAACACCTGGCCGACGCATTGCGCGATTTTGCTGGCCGCGAGCGCCGTTTTGGCGGGCTTGCCGCTCAAGATGTCGCTGCCTCGTGATCGGCGGCGGGATGAACAATCTTCAGCTTCGCATCGTCTCGGCGCTGGTGCTGGCCGCAATAGCGCTTGGCCTGACCTGGTTGGGAGGGCTGTGGTTCCGCCTGCTTTGCGCCGGGATATCGGCGGTCATCTTCTATGAATGGGCGCGCATGTCGCGCCCCTTGGCCGGTGCGACCCTCGGCTTCATTCCCGAAGCGCTGCTTCTGGTTTTCGTCGTCGCCCTGGTTGCAGGCGTGCCGGCATCGTGGCTTCTGTCTCTTGTCCTGGCCATGGTTGTGGTCGCTGCTGTCGGCGCCCGTATGCGTGGAGCGGCGCAATGGGATGCAGCCGGTCTTGCCTACGCGGCTTTGTCCGGCTTATCGCTGGCGCTGCTGCGCGGCGGCGACCATCCCGGCCTGGTCGCAATCCTGTTTCTGTTCGCCGTGGTCTGGGCGACCGACATCTTCGCCTATTTCGTCGGCCGCTCCGTCGGTGGGCCCAAGCTCGCGCCATCTATATCCCCCGGCAAGACGCAGAGCGGCGCACTTGGCGGCGCTGTCGGCGGCGTGGCCGCCGGCGTGCTTCTGGCTGCCGCCGCCGGGGCCGGCAATCTTGGCGTCCTCGCCTTGGTTGCGCTGGTGCTGTCGATTGTTGCCCAGGCTGGCGATCTCTTCGAATCCTGGGTCAAGCGCCGCCACGGCCGCAAGGATTCAAGCGCGTTGATACCCGGGCATGGCGGTGTCATGGACAGGGTGGACGGGCTTGTCGCGGCGGCTTTTGCCCTATACGTGATCGGCTGGATTTCGGCGGGCGCCGATCATCCGGCGCAGGGGCTGTTTCCGGCTTGAGTGATATTTCACGGCGAAGAAATGGCGCACGCCACGGATTCGCCTGGATTGATGTCACAGTCGCGGCGACACCTTTTGCCGCGGGTGAATTTGAGGGCACGACTTGAACGAAATTCTTCACGCGTTTTTCAGCACGGAAGGCTTTGTCCTCGGCACGCTGGTGCCGTTTCTGTTCGTGCTGACCGTGGTCGTCTTCATTCACGAAATGGGACATTACCTGGTCGGCCGCTGGTGCGGCATTGGCGTGAAGGCCTTTTCGATCGGCTTCGGCCCCGAACTTCTCGGCTTCAACGACAGCCACGGCACGCGCTGGAAGCTCTGCGCCATACCGCTCGGCGGTTATGTCAAATTCGTCGGCGACATGAGCGCCACGTCGAGCCAGCCGAGTTCGGAAGATCTGGAAACGCTGACTGACGCTGAACGCAAGGTCGCCTTCCACACGCAGCCGATCTGGAAACGCGCCGCCACGGTGGTGGCCGGACCGCTGTTCAACTTCCTTTTGACCATTGCCGTCTTTGCCGTGCTGTTTTCCCTCTATGGCCGCCCTGTGTTTGAGCCGATGGTGGCGGCGGTCACCGCCGGCAGTCCAGCCGAAAGGGCCGGCATTTTGCCAGGCGACCGATTCGTCGCCGTCGACGGCAGCAAGGTTGAGACCTTCGCCGACGTCCAACGCCTGGTCTCAGGCCGCGGCGGCGACGCCATCACCTTCACCATGTTGCGCGACGGCAAGGAGGTCACCGTCGTCGCGACGCCGGAGCCGATGGAGCAGCTGGACGCGCTGGGCAACAAGGTCAAGGTGGCCGTCATCGGCGTCGTCAACAACAAGGATGTCGGCCAGCCCAGGCTGATCACCTACAGCCCTGTCGGAGCAGTCGGCGCCGCGGTCGAGGAGACGGGGCACGTCATTCAGCGCACCGGCCAGTTCCTGCAGCGATTCGTTGTCGGCCGCGAAGACAAATGCCAGCTGGGCGGCCCCATCAAGATCGCCAAGATGTCGGGGCAGGCGGCAAAGCTGGGCTTCCTATGGCTGGTGCAACTCGTCGCCGGGCTATCGGTCGGGATCGGAATTCTGAACCTTTTGCCGATTCCCCCCCTCGACGGCGGCCACCTCCTGTTCTACGCACTCGAAGCCGTTTTCCGGCGTCCGGTATCGGAGCGGATGATGGAAATGGGATACCGGGCCGGCCTCTTTCTGGTGTTGGGATTTATGGGCTTCGTCTTCTGGAACGATCTGTTTGGGTGCTGAAATCATGAAGAAATTTGGCTTCAGCACCGGCAATGTTGAGACGCCGTTTACCATGCACGGGGGTATGCGTGACGCGAAAGCCACGCATCAGGGTTAAGTAATTACAAATTAACCTGAAGCCTTGCGTGTAGGGAAAATCCGGTTAATACGGTAGGAGAAATTACCGCACGTCCGGTTTTCTCGCCGTGGGGACTTCGAGAAAAGGTACAAAAGCCCGATGAAGGCAGCATCCAAATTTTTGAGCGCCGCGTCCGCGGTGGCTATGTCCGCCGCTCTGGTTGTACCAGGTGCGCTCGCCGTGCAGTTCGTTGCCACATCTGCGGCGCAGGCAGCCGTTGTCTCGAGAGTCGAGGTCAGCGGCAACCAGCGTGTCGACGCCGACACCATCCGCAACTACATCACGATCAAGCCGGGCAAGGCGTTTTCCAGCGCCGATATCGACGATGCGGTCAAGGCACTGTTTGGTACCGGGCTGTTCTCGGACGTTCAGATCAATCAGGTCGGTTCGACGCTGGTGGTCAAGGTTGCCGAATATCAGGTCGTGAACCAGGTTCTGTTCCAGGGCAACAAGAAGCTCAAGGACAATGCGCTGGCAATCGCCGTGCAGTTGAAGCCGCGCGGAACGTTCTCGCAGGCAACGCTGGACTCCGATGTCGAGGCGGTGAAAGCTGCCTACAAGCGAATTGGCCGCGACGATGCCGCCGTGACGACGCAGATCATGGACCTCGGCGACAACCGCGTGAACGTGGTCTTCAACATCAACGAAGGCGGCCGCACCAAGATCGCCGCAGTCAATTTCGTCGGCAACAGCGCCTATTCGAGTCGCCGCCTGTCCGACGTCATCGCCACCAAGCGCTCAAGCTTCCTGTCCTTCGTGCTGCGTGACGACGTCTATGACGAGGACAAGCTTCGCGCCGACCAGGAATCGCTTCGCCGCTTCTATTACAATCACGGCTATGCTGACTTCCAGGTGGTCTCTGCTGTCGGTGAGCTCGACGACACGACCAACCAATACACCGTTACCATCACCGTCCAGGAAGGGGACCGCTATACGTTCGGCGACGTCAGCGTCGAGAGCACCATTCCCGAAGTCGACTCGAAGGCGCTGGAATCGGTGGTTCAGACCCACAAGGGCGACGTCTACAACGCCAAGGATGTCGAGGACACCATCATCGCGCTGACCGAGAAGGTGGCGGGTTCTGGTTATGCCTTCGCCCAGGTGACGCCGCGCGGCGACCGTAACTTCGAGAATCACACCATTTCGGTCGTCTACACGATCGACCAGGGCACCAAGGCCTATGTCGAGCGCATCGAAATCCGCGGCAACGACCGCACGCGCGACTATGTCATTCGGCGCGAATTCGATGTCAGCGAAGGCGACGCCTTCAACCAGGTTCTCATTCAGCGCGCGAAGAAGCGGCTGGAAGCGCTGGATTATTTTGAGAAAGTCGACATTTCGACTGTTCCGGGTTCCGAGCCTGACCAGGTCGTGCTTGTGGTCGACGTGGTCGAGAAGTCGACTGGTGAGTTCTCGATCGGCGCCGGTTATTCGACCGGTGGCGAGACTGCCGGTCCGTCCGTCGAGGGATCGGTTGCGGAGCGCAACTTCCTCGGTCGCGGCCAGTACATCAAGGTCTCAGCCGGCGGCGGCAAGAATTCGCGCGACTACAGCCTGTCCTTCACCGAGCCCTATTTCCTCGGGCGCCGTATCGCCGCCGGTTTCGATATCTTCCAGCAGACGCGAAATTATTCGGACTACGACAGCGAGACGCTGGGTGCGACGGTTCGCTTCGGCCTGCCGATCACCGATAATATCTCGACGCAGCTAGCGTACAATATCGCGCAGGAAAAGTATAAATATGATGATGACTGCTTGACCAGCGGCACCTATGATCCCTCGAAATGCGACGTTTCTGCCGCAATTCGAGAGGGTATTGATGAAAGCCCTTGGATCAAATCGTCCGTCAGTCTCGGCTTGGTCTACAACACCATAGACGACATGAAGAGCCCGCATGAAGGCATCTACGCCACCACGACTGTGGAAGTGGCCGGCCTTGGTGGCGATGCCAAATTCGTCAAGGTTACCGGTCGCGGCACCGTCTACCAGACTCTATCAGAACAGTTGGATCTGGTCGGCCTGATCTCCGGCGGTGCTGGCCATATCGCGGGCTATGGCGATAATGGACTGCGTATCTTCGATCAGTTCAAGAGCAGCGACCGCATGATCCGCGGCTTCGAGTATGGTGGCATTGGCCCTGTGGATATTGCAACAGGTGATCACCTCGGCGGCACCACCTATTTCAATGCGTCGGCGGAAGCTCAATTTCCGATACCGGTCATTCCGGAAAGCTTTGGTGTGCGCGGCGCTGTGTTTGCTGATGCCGCCACACTGTACGGCAGCAAGATCGACACCGCCGGCGTCGATCAGGCCTCGGTCGATATGAAGTTGCGCGCCTCGGTTGGTGTCGGCTTGTTGTGGTCATCGCCCTTCGGCCCGATCCGCATTGACTACGCGATGCCCGTCAAGAAGGAAAAGACCGACGACGTGCAGGAATTCAACTTCGGCATGTCGAGCCGCTTCTGATCTTGCGGTAACGATGCTTCCGGGCCGTTGGGGTCCGGAAGAGAATTGATCCGACCTAGCTGGATATTGCTTCTGGAATGACCGATCCGGTGTTCTTCGCGCCATCACGCCGGTATACGGCCGGCGAAGTCGCGAATCTGACCGGCGCGTCGCTCGTTGATTCCGACCTCGCCCACATATCGATCGATGCGTTGGCGCCAGCCAATGAAGGCGGCGAGGGTGCGCTCGTCTTCGTCGACGGCAAGCGCAATTTCGCGCTGATGCAGTCGCTGAAGGCGGCGGCCGTGTTTTGCCCCGCCGAGTTCGCGGGCAAGGCGCCGGCCGGCATCGCGGTTCTGGTGCATCCGCGCCCGCAGCAGGCCTTCGCCATGATCGGCCGGCTGCTGTTCCCGACAGCGGCTACGCCGGGACCGATGACCAGCGAAACCGGGGTCTCGCCGCAAGCTCATGTCGATGCCACGGCGCATATCGAGGCAGGCGCGATCATCGAAGCCGGAGCGGTCATCGGGCCGCGTGCTTCCATAGGCAGCGGAACAGTCATTGCCCCCCACGCCGTAATCGGTCCCTCCTGCCAGATCGGCCGTGACGGCTACATCGGGCCGGGTGTCAGTGTTCAGTACGCGCTGATCGGCAACCGCGTCATCATTCATGGCGGCGCCAGGATCGGCCAGGACGGCTTCGGCTTTGTCGGCGGCGCCAAAGGACCCGAGCGTGTGCCGCAGGTCGGCCGCGTCATCATCCAGGACGATGTCGAAATCGGCTCGAACACGACCGTCGATCGCGGCGCCATGTCGGATACGGTCATCGGTCAGGGCACCAAGATCGACAATCTGGTGCAGATCGCCCATAACGTTCGCATCGGCCGCAATTGCATTATTGCCGGGCTCTCTGGTATTTCCGGCTCCGTCACCGTCGGCGACGGTGTCACCATGGGCGGCGGCGTTGGCCTTGCCGATCATTTGACCATCGGATCAGGGGCCAAGCTTGCTGCAAGAAGCGGGTTCATGAGCAACGTGCCGGCGGGCGAGATCTGGGGAGGCTATCCGGCGCAGCCGATGGCGGAAGCCATGCGCGAGATCGCCATGCTGAGGAAGCTCGCCAGGACGCGCAAGCAGGGCGAAGGGGGAAGTAGCTGAGATGGTGCCGGCGACGCTCGAAGCGGTCGATATATTGGGGTTGATGAAGCTTTTACCGCATCGCTATCCCTTCCTGATGATCGATCGCATCATCGAAATCGACGGCAATGATTCTGCCATCGGCATCAAGAACGTGACCATCAATGAGCCGCATTTCCAGGGCCATTTCCCGGATCAGCCGGTGATGCCGGGCGTGCTCATCGTCGAGGCCATGGCGCAGACCGCCGGGGCGATCTGCATCCGTAACCTCAACACGGAAAAGCCGTCGCTGGTCTATTTCCTGACCATCGATAATGCGAAATTCCGCAAACCGGTCGTCCCGGGCGACCAGTTGAAAATCCACGTCAAGAAAATCAAGATGCGCGGCAACCTGCTCAAATTCGCCTGCGAGGCCATGGTGGAGGGCACAAAGGCCGCCGAAGCCGAGATCTCGGCAATGATGGTTACCGGCTGACGGTTCGAAATGCTCATGAAAATACAGACTTCAATCCACCCCTCGGCCGTCATCGAGGCCGGCGCGCAGATCGGCGAAGGCGCCGCAATAGGACCTTTCTGCTATGTCGGCGCTGACGCCGTGATCGGTGACCGCGTCGAACTGGTCAGCCATGTCTCGGTGCTGGGCGCGACAACCATTGGCGCCGCGACCAAGGTCTATCCAATGGCGACACTGGGCGGACCGCCGCAGAACACCAAGCACAAGGGCGGCCGCACCACTTTGGTCATCGGCCAGAACTGCACGATCCGCGAAGGCGTGACCATGCATCTCGGCACCGATTCCAGCCGCGGCGAGACGACCGTCGGCGACAACGGCAATTTCCTTGCCTATGCCCACATTGCCCATGATTGCGTCGTCGGTAAAAACGCCACCTTCGCTAATGGCGCGACCCTGGGCGGCCATTGCGAGGTCGGTGACAGCGTTTATATTGGCGGCCTCAGCGCCGTTCATCAGTTCGTGCGTGTTGGTGACAACGCCTTTCTCGGCGGCTGCTCGGCTTTTGTCGGCGATGTCATTCCCTACGCCATTGCGGTGGGCAATCGCGCGAGCCTGCGTGGACTCAACATCATCGGCCTGAAGCGCGCCGGGTTGCCGCGCGCCGAAATCTACCTGCTGCGCAAGGCTTACAAGACCATCTTCGACCGCTCCCGCACTGTCGGCGAGAACATCGAATTCGCCAAGGCCGAGTTTGCGTCGTCGCCGACGGCCATGAAAATCATCGATTTCATCACCAGTCGCGGCAAGCGGCATTTTGCCGTCCCGTCGCTTAAGGGTGGCGACGGCGACGATGCCGATGACGAAGGCTGAGGCCACTTCAACGGCCCTCGATCTTGCGCCGGACGCCAGGGTCGGCATCATTGCCGGCGGCGGTAGCTTGCCGGTCGAAGTTGCCGCCGGCCTGGCGGAGGCCGGACATCCGCCCGTCATCATCCTGGTCGAAGGTCAGGCCGACCGTCAGTCCGACCTCACAATCTATGAGCATGAAAGCCTTGCGCTGGAAGACATCGGCTCGCTGGTTGCGTTGCTGAGGCGCCGGCGGATCACCCATCTTGTGCTTGCCGGCGAGATCAGGCGCAGGCCGCGGTTGGTCGACATGCGTCCGAACCTTGGGCTACTGGCACTTATACCCTCGCTCGCCATGGCGCTTGCCCGCGGCGATGACGGGCTGTTGAAGATATTGACCCGCGGCCTGGAGGCACGGGGCGTCAAGGTTGTCGGTGCGCATGAAGTCGTGCCCCGGCTCGTCGCGGCCGAAGGGCCGCTGACCAAAGCAGTGCCGCGAAAGTCCGACTGGCGCGATATCGAGGCGGCACACGCGGCGGCAAAGGCCATCGGCGCGCTCGACATTGGTCAGGCGGCAATTGCCATCGGTGGCCGCACTGTTGCCCTGGAAGGCGTCGAGGGCACCCACGGACTGCTCGAGCGGACGCAGCAGTTGCGCGGCCATGGCAGGCTGGCCGGCAAGACGCGCGGTGTCCTGGTCAAATGCGCCAAACCTGGCCAGGAATTGCGTGCCGATCTGCCATCTATTGGCCCCCAGACCGTCGAGGCGGCGCATGCCGCGGGGCTCGCCGGCATTGCCGTCGAAGCCCGCCGTTCGCTCATCCTCGAAGGCCCCGCCGTTGTCGCGCGCGCCAATGCGCTCGGCCTGTTCGTGTTCGGCCTGCCGGCTGCGGAGTCTGTCCATGGCAGCTGAGAAGCCGCTGAAGATTGCCATCGTCGCCGGCGAAGAATCCGGCGACCTGCTCGGCGCCGACATCGTGCAGGCGCTGAAGCGCATGACCGGGCGCGAGGTGCAACTCGTCGGCACTGGCGGGCGGCATCTGCAGGCGCTCGGACTGGCGCCGCTGTTCGACGGCGCCGAGATCGCGCTGATGGGGCTCAGCGCCATCCTGCGTGACTTGCCGCGCCTGATGCGGCGGATCAGCCAGACGGCAAGTGCTGTCGCCGCCGAAAAACCCGACTGTCTGATCACCATCGACAGCCCCGATTTCTCGCTGCGCGTCGCCAAAAAGATCCGCGCCGCCGATCCGTCGATCCCGATCGTCCATTATGTCTGCCCGAGCGTCTGGGCGTGGCGGCCGGGTAGGGCGGCCGCGATGAAGCCCTATGTCGACCACATACTGTGCATCCTGCCTTTCGAGGTAAAGGAGCTCAGCCGTCTCGGCGGCCCGCCTGGCACTTACGTCGGACATCGCCTCACGCATGATCCAGGCGTGCAGGGCGCGGCCAGGGCGCAAGCCCAGCCACGCGATCTCTCGGCCGATCACGTCAAGACGCTGCTCGTCCTGCCAGGGTCGCGGCGCGGCGAGGTGAGCCGGCTTATCGGTCCGTTCGGCGAGACGGTGTCGGCGCTGCGCGCGCGTGGCCACCGGCTGCGGCTGTTGCTGCCGACGGTGCCGCATGTCGCCGAACTGGTCAAGACATCGGTGGCGCGCTGGGATCAGGAGCCGGAAGTCATCCTCGATCCCGAGCGCAAGTGGCAGGCCTTCGGCAAGGCCGATGCGGCGCTGACCGCGTCTGGAACGGTGTCACTGGAACTGGCGATGTCGGGTGTCCCGATGATCTCTTGCTACAAGTTCGATCCGATCATGCTGATGGCGCAGAGCCTGATCACGGTGTGGAGCGCTGCTTTGCCCAACCTTATTGCCGACCGGCCGGTAGTGCCGGAAAGCTACAACCAGTATGTGCGGCCGCACTATCTGGCGCGGCAGCTCGAGGCACTGTTCTCAGACACCGCCTACCGCGCTTGGCAAAAGGACGGCTTTGGCGAGGTTGCCAGACGCATGGCCACCGACAGGCCCTCCGGCGACATCGCCGCCGATGTCGTTCTTCGCCACATCGGGAGAGCGAATAGGGCTTAGTAAGGAGTGAACGATGAATAGTGAATAGCGAATAGTGAATAGTGAATAGTGATTAATGCGCTCTCGCTATAATCAAGCTGCTACTTACTACCTGCTACTTACTACATGCTATTCACTACTTACCATTCACCATTCACTCTCTTTCACCTTTTCGCAATCGGCACGTAGTCGCGTTCCGGGGCGCCGGTATAGAGCTGGCGCGGGCGGCCGATCTTCTGGTGCGGGTCCTCGATCATTTCCTTCCACTGCGCGATCCAGCCGACGGTGCGGGCGACCGCGAACAGCACGGTGAACATGGTGGTGGGGAAGCCCAGCGCCTTCAGCGTGATGCCGGAATAGAAATCGACGTTCGGATAGAGCTTCTTTTCGATGAAGTAGGAATCGGTCAGCGCGATCTTTTCCAGCTCCATGGCGATGTCGAGCAGCGGATCGTCCTTGATGCCGAGTTCGCCGAGTACCTCATGCGCCGTCTTCTGCATGATTTTCGCACGAGGATCGTAGTTCTTGTAGACGCGATGGCCGAAGCCCATCAGCCGGAACGGATCGTTCTTGTCCTTGGCGCGGGCGATGAATTCCGGGATGTGGTCGACATGGCCGATCTCGCCCAGCATGTTGAGCGCCGCCTCATTGGCGCCGCCATGCGCCGGGCCCCACAGGCAAGCGATGCCGGCGGCGATGCAGGCGAACGGATTGGCGCCCGACGAGCCGGCAAGCCGCACCGTCGAGGTCGAGGCGTTCTGCTCGTGGTCGGCATGCAGGATGAAGATGCGCTCCATGGCGCGCGCCAGCACCGGATTGATCTTGTATTCCTCGCACGGAACCGCAAAGCACATATGCAGGAAGTTGGCGGCGAAGTTCAGCTCGTTCTTCGGGTAAATGAAGGGCTGGCCGATATGGTATTTGTAGGCCATGGCCGCAATCGTCGGCATCTTGGCGATCAGCCGCATCGAGGCGACCATGCGCTGATACGGATCCGAAATATCGGTGGAGTCGTGATAGAAGGCCGACAGCGCGCCGACCACGCCGCACATCACAGCCATCGGATGCGCGTCGCGGCGGAAGCCGGTGAAGAAGCGCGACATCTGCTCGTGCACCATGGTGTGGCGCGTCACCCGGTAGTCGAAATCGTCCTTCTGCGCCTTGGTCGGCAGTTCGCCGTAGAGCAGGAGGTAGCAGACTTCGAGGAAGTCGCCATGCTCGGCCAGCTGGTCGATGGGATAGCCGCGGTGAAGCAGGATGCCGGCATCGCCGTCGATGAAGGTTATCGCCGACTCGCAGCTCGCCGTCGAAGTGAAGCCGGGATCGTAGGTGAAGGCGCCGGTGGTGTTGTAGAGCGCACCGATGTCGATGACGTCGGGCCCGACCGACCCGCTTCGCACCTTGAATTCATGCGTCTTGCCGGCCAGTTCGAGCGTGGCAGTCGACGGGTGCGTCGTCTTGCTGCCGGTTTCCAGTCTTGTCGCAGCTTCGCTCATTCTCAAACTCCTTCATGTTCCTCATGCCGGCAAGGCAATTCCTGCAAACGACACGTCGAAATCACCGGAATGCGCGAACTCGCCACCGCATTTTGGGAGGTGCGTGCCTGATTGGGCCAAGGCCTAATGTTGCACTGCGAAACCCGCCTTTCAATGCCAATCTTTTTGGGCCAGCTCGCTCCTAATCGATTTGATCCGCAATCCGCGCCAGGCTTTCCTCGCGGCCAAGCACGGCAAGCACGTCGAACACGCCGGGCGAGGTGCTACGGCCGGTAAGGGCCGCCCGGAGCGGTTGGGCCACGGCGCCGAGCTTGTGGCCGCCGGCCGCTGCGAACTCGCGCACCGCGGCTTCAGCCGCGGCAGCCGACCAATCGCCCGAAACAGTCTGCAAAGCGGCATGTGCGCCGCGCAGGATCGCGCGCGCGTCGGCACTGAGCAGTGCTGCCGCCTTCTCGTCGATCGGCAGCGGCCGCTCGACGAACAGGAAGGCCGCGCCATCGGCCAGTTCCACCAGCGTCTTGGAGCGCTCTTTCAGACCCGGCAAGGCAGCCAGCAGCTGCGCCTTCCTGGCGTCGTCGAGACGGGCGGCGATAGCCGGTCCGCTTTCCAGGTATGGCAGAGTGGCGACGAAAATGTCGAACAGCTCGGCATCGGCCATCTTGCGCATATGCGCGCCGTTGATCGACTCGAGCTTGGCGAAGTCGAAGCGCGCCGCACCCTTGTTGACATCGCCGATGTCGAACCACGAAATCATGTCCTTGATCGACATGATCTCGTCGTCGCCATGGCTCCAGCCGAGCCTTGCCAGATAGTTGAGCAGTGCCTCGGGCAGATAGCCCATGGCGCGATAAGCCTCGACACCGAGTGCGCCGTGCCGCTTCGACAGCTTGGCGCCGTCGGCGCCGTGGATCAGCGGGATATGCGACATCGACGGGACGTCCCAGCCCATGGCGTTGTAGATCACCGTCTGGCGCGCGGCGTTGGTCAGATGGTCGTCGCCACGGATGATGTGGGTGACGCCCATGTCATGGTCGTCGACGACGACGGCATGCATGTAGGTCGGATTGCCGTCCGAGCGCAGAATGATGAAATCGTCGAGGTCCTTGTTGGGGAAGCGCACCTCGCCCTGCACACGGTCGTGCACCACGGTTTCGCCCTCGGTCGGCGCCTTGATGCGGATGGCGCCCTTGACGCCGGGAGGCGCCTCCGAGGGGGCACGATCGCGCCACTGGCCGTTGTAGCGCGGCGGCAGACCCTTGGCGCGTGCGGCCTCGCGCATCGCCTCGAGCTCGGCAGGCGTCTCGTAGCTGTAATAGGCCTTGCCCAGGCGCACCAGCTCCTCGGCCACCTCACGGTGGCGCGGCGCGCGCTCGAACTGCGATATGGCCTCACCGTCCCAGGAAAGGCCGAGCCAGGTCAGCCCATCCAGAATGGCCTGTGTCGCCGCCTCGTTGAAGCGTTCGCGGTCGGTGTCCTCGATGCGCAGCACCATCGTGCCGCCGGTGTGCTTGGCGTACAGCCAGTTGAACAGCGCCGTGCGCGCGCCGCCGATATGCAGATAGCCGGTGGGCGAGGGGGCAAAACGGGTGACGACCGTGTCGGACATGGAACTCTTGGAACCTTGGAAAGCGGAGCGTGATCGCGCGGACTTTCGCGCTTTGCGCGTTCATGTAGCATAGGGGGTCTGGGGCGCAAGGGGCAGACCCGATGGCTGGACGTGGCCGGGGCACGTCGGCAATTATCGGTTGCGTCAACTGGCGCTGGAGCCTTGTAGCACAAAATCTGTTCGCACCCTCCGCGCAACCTCGTTTGGCAGCAGCGTCAATGTCTGGGTTTCATTCGGCTGCAGCGTCCGTCACAGTGCCTGGAACATCGCTGCGACGGTGGTAGCCCCCTCTGACGAGCGGACATTTCTTCACGGATGCGGCACTGCCCGACTACAACGCCGCCGTGACAGCCTTGGCTTGGTCACGGATATTGACCTTTCTGCAATCATTATCGTGAACACCGCAACTGTGTGCAGGCCGGTCTCGCCACGAAGGAGGCATGATTGAAAGAAGGACTACCGATGACCGAAAACGCCGACCATACGGAGGGTGATCCGTTCTACCATGGTACCCGGGCGGATTTGAAACCCGGGGATCTGCTGAGCGTCGGCCACCCTTCCAATTTCAGAGGTAAACCACTGTCATGGATCTATTTCACCCAGACACTGGAAGCCGCCATCTGGGGAGCAGAGCTTGCAACGGGTGACGGTCGTCAAAGGATTTACATCGTAAAGCCGACGGGGTTTTTTATGGATGACCCTAACCTGACCGACAAAAAATTTCCCGGTAATCCGACGAAATCCTACCGCTCCCGTGATCCGTTGCTCATCCTGGGTGAACTCGGTGAATGGCAGGGTCATACACCGGAACAATTGAAGGCAATGCACGATGGGCTTGCTCGCCTGAGGGCGGAGGGCCGGGATATGATTGAGGATTGAGCGTCCTTGGCGGGTCAATTCCGGCGCGGTGGACGCGACCGCACGGACTTTCGCGCTTTGCGCGTTCATGTAGCATAGGAGGTCTGGGGCGCAAGGGGCAGACCCGATGGCTGGACGTGGCCGGGGCACGAAGGAAGGCGAAGGCGGCGAGGCAAGCGTCAGCGAACGCTCGCTGTTTGCCGATAGTCCCTATGCCGAGCCGCTGCCCCTCGCGCTGCCTGAGCCGCATCCCGGCATAGCGCCCGCGCTGCCCGGTCACGCCTTGCCGGCGCAAGTCACAGCGCCCGGATCTATCGCCCGACTGCGCAGACGGCTTCGCCGCCCGTCATGGCCCGCGCTCCGCCGCAGCCTTGCCGTGGCCGCCAACACGGAGCTCGACCGGGGCGTCGCCTTCCTGCTGGTCCCGGTTTTCCTGGCAGCCGGCGTCATCGTCTACTTCTCGCTGGCCGGCGAGCCGGGCTTTGCGCAGCCAATCGCCATTGTGGTGCTGGCGACATGTTGCGCTGTCGCCACGCGATCGCGGCCGAGGACGCATCTGTTCTGCATGGCCGCGATGCTGTGCGCGCTCGGCGTCGTCGCCGCCAAAGTCGAGACCTGGCGCGCCGGAACGCAGATGCTCGGCTCCGAGATCCAGACACGGCTGACCGGCCGCGTCGTCAGTCTCGAACAGATGGAGAGCGGGCGCATCAGGCTGACGCTCGACGTGGTTTCGACCGCTTACCCCAAGCTGCGCTACGCCCCGGAGCGGGTCAGGCTCTCGGCGCGGACCGTTCCCGCCGATATGACCGCCGGCTCCCTGATCACCGGCTATGCCAGGCTGTTGCCGCCGACCGGTCCGGTGCGGCCGGAGAGCTACGATTTCTCCTTCGACAGCTATTTCACCGGTATCGGCGGCAGCGGCTTCTTTCTCGGCAATCCGAAAACCATTGCTACGCAGGGACCGCCGCCGCTGACCGCGCGGCTCTCCTCGGCAATCGAGAGCGCGCGCGAAAACATTGCCGACCATATCAGGGGCAAGATCGGCGGCGCCGAAGGCGAGATTGCCGCGGCGCTGATTGTCGGCGTGCGCGCCGGCATCCCGGACGAGGTCAACGAAGCGATGCGGCGCACCGGCATCTATCACATCATCTCCATCTCCGGCCTGCATATGGCGCTGGTTGCCTGCACCATCATGGCGTTGCTGCGCGGCGCCTTTGCGCTGTTTCCGGATTTCTCCTCGCGCCGGCCGGTGAAGAAATATGCAGCAGTGGCAGCACTCGTCTCCATCGCCGCCTATCTCGTCATTTCAGGCATCGTGGTGGCTGCCGAGCGCAGTTTCATCATGCTAGCGGTCATGCTTGTCGCCGTGCTGTTTGATCGCGCCGCACTCACCATGCGCAATCTGGCGATCTCCGCCATTGCCGTCATCCTGGTGTCGCCGCACGAGGTGGTCGGTCCCAGCTTCCAGATGTCGTTTGCCGCCACTGCCGCCCTTGTCGGCGCCTATGCCGGCTGGGCCGATTACCGCGCCGACAAGGTGAGAACGCCACCGGCAAAGCGCTCCTTCGTCGGCTTCCTGTCGCGAAAATTCGCGCTGGCCATGGGCGGCCTCGCCATGACCTCGATCATCGCCGGCAGTGCAACCTTGCTGTTCGCCATCTGGCATTTTCAGCGTGTGTCGCCGCTCAGCCTGATCGCCAATCTGGCCGTGATGCCGATTGTATCGTTGATCGTCATGCCGTTTGCCGTGCTCAGCGCGCTGGCGATGCCGTTCGGCGCCGACGGACCGTTCCTCTATGTGATGGGCAAAGGCCTGACGGCGATGATCGCCATATCGGCCTGGATTTCCGAGCGCTCGCCGGTCGATGCCGTCGGGTTGATTTCCATCCGCTCGGTGCTGCTGGTGACGGTCGCCCTCGTCATCGCCACCATGGCCACCACCTGGCTCAGGCTGGCGGCCGTGCCTTTCGCGCTGGCCGGCCTGTTGACGGTGCCGCAGGTGCTTACGCCCGACGTGCTCATATCCGAGGATGCGCATCTGGTGGCCATGCCGATCGGTGGCGGCGAACTCGCCCTCAACCGCGAACGCTCCAACGAATTCACCACGGACAATTGGAAACGGGCGCTGCGGGCCGAAACCATTATCCCACCTGAGATTTTCGAGTCAACAGATACGCGGTTCGATCTCGATCCGCTCGATCTGCCGCCCGGCTCGCCCTTCTATTGCACCGGCGATCTCTGTATCGCCCGGCACCCTTCCGGAGCCATTGTAGCGCTTGCGAAAGACCGCAAGACGGCGCGGCCGGCCTGTGCCTTCGCGAGCCTGATCGTCATCGATGACGCCACCGCCTACAATCCGTGCCGCGACCCGCTGGTGCTGGTCGTGACGAAGAAACAGCTGGCCCGCGACGGCAGCGCCGCCGTCTTCTTCGATCCGCAATCGGCAGCTGCAGCGCCAACCATCCGCTTCGCCGTCGACAAGCCGTATCGCCCCTGGCACGAGCAACGCCGCTTCTCCCGCGAAGCGCGCGGCCTGCCGCCTTACAACCAGCGTGAAAAGTACAAACCCAAGCCGGCTCAGTAGCGCCGGATCAATCCGACAAGCTTGCCCTGCACCTTCACCCTGTCCGGTCCAAAAATGCGGGTCTCGTAGGCCGGGTTGGCGGCTTCCAGGGCGATCGAGGCGCCCTTGCGGCGGAAGCGTTTCAGGGTCGCTTCCTCATCGTCGACCAACGCCACCACGATCTCGCCGGGGCTGGCTGTGTCGGCATTGCGGATGATGACCGTGTCGCCATCGAAAATGCCGGCCTCGATCATCGAATCGCCCTTGACCTCGAGCGCGTAGTGTTCGCCGCCCATGATCATATCGGGCGGCACCGAGATCGAATGGGTCTGATGCTGGATGGCGTCGATCGGCACGCCGGCGGCGATGCGTCCCATAACCGGGATTGAAATCGCGGAAACGGCATCGTCATTGCCGGCCGACATCGAACGCGACGGCGAGCCCGGCTTGATCTGGCGGCCGAGACCGCCTTGGCCCAACGCGCCTTGTCCTTGGCCGCCTTGCCCTTGGCCGGTTTGACCAAGACTGCCCTGAATGACGCTCGGCGAAAACTTCCTCGCCGCATTGAGGCCTGGTGCGATCGAGTCGGGCAGCCGCAGCACTTCCAGCGCGCGCGCCCGGTTCGGCAGCCGGCGAATGAAACCGCGCTCCTCAAGCGCCGTGATCAGGCGGTGGATGCCGGACTTGGAGGCGAGGTCGAGCGCTTCCTTCATCTCGTCGAAGGACGGCGGGATTCCGCTCTCCTTCAGGCGTTCATGGATGAACATCAGAAGCTCATGTTGTTTGCGCGTCAGCATCGCGGCCCCCAAGGGTTCTGAAACCAGAATCAGAAAAAACAAACCCAGAACAAACACTATCTGTTCCAGTTGTGTTCCGCAACCTTTTAAAGTTTAATGAATGTGTTGACGTTTTGTTCAGCGTAACGTTCGGCGCTGCGAGCGCCGCCTGCGCCCAGTTGCCAGCAACGGGGTGAAACGAAGACAAAGTGCCCTGCGTCGTCGGCTACGATCGCCGCTTCCTTTTCGGACGGGGCTGCGCAGCATCCGCGCGGGGTTCTCTCTGGGCATAGACCCGCAGCGTGTAGCCGATGTGAGCGGTCATCAGAGTTTTCGCACGTTCGACGTCGCGATCGAGGGCCGCTTCCATCAGGGCGGTATGGTGTTCGATCGCCACGGCGTCGCGCAGGGCCGCCACGGCCTTCCGGTGTCCGTCCGTGCGGCCGGCGGCGGCGCGCAGCGTCGGGGCCAGACCCAGAAAGCGGTGATGGCGATGCAATTGGTCGGAAATCGTTGCATTGAAGCGCAGCAGCCAGCTGGATGTCGCGGCACTGAGCAGCGCCGCATGGAAGGCATCGTGTTTTTCGTACCACGCGTCGACCGCATCATCCGATGGATCGTCGAGAACAGACCCGCACCGTGAGAGACGATAGTGGGCGGCAACGACCGCGTCTTCCCACTCACGGTCGCCCTTCTCGATCGATTCCACCAGCAGGGGCAGTTCGACCACCAGCCGCGCACGTGCCAAATCCTCGAGCTCCGCCCGAGAGACGGGAGCGACCGCAAACCCGCGGTTGCTGATGGCGGTCACAAGCCGTTCCGCCTCCAGCCGCGACAGCGCCTCGCGCAACGGCGTCCAGCCGATGCCGTAGGTGTTGCGCAGCGTGCTCAGCTTCAACGGCGCGGCAGGCGCCAGCCGGGTCGCAAGAATATCGCGCCTGAGCAGGCGATAGGCCACTTCCGTCTTCGAGGTCTGCTCGTCATCCAGCATCGTGATCCATCAGACATAAACGCTCGGGCGGATCATTATATATCAAAGCCTTTCAATGGGTGAATTATATATAATGTTTGACAGTTCAAGGGCGACCACTCAAGATCGCCGGCATGTTTGGGCGGCAGGCTCCGCCGCGCGCGTTTGTCCATGGAGGGGCGCCGGATCATGAGCACGACACCCGATCTCGCTACAATCGAAGCAATGGATGCCGCCGATCCGCTGCGCTCCATGCGTGAACGCTTTGTCTTGCCGCAAGGCGTGATTTATCTCGACGGCAATTCCCTGGGCGCCGCGTCAGCGGTCGTCTTCAGCGAACTGCAGCAGGCCGCCACGCAGGAATGGGCGCACGACCTCATTCGCGCCTGGAACACCGCCGGCTGGTTCAACATGCCGGTGGAACTCGGAGATCAGCTCGGGCGACTGATCGGCGCGGCTGATGGGCAGACGGTGGTCTGCGACACAACCTCGATCAACATCTACAAGCTGCTGCACGCAGCGCTCGGCATGCGGCCGGATCGGTCGGTCATCGTTGCCGAGGGCGACAGTTTCCCGACCGACCCCTACATGGCCGAAGGCGTCGCCTCGACCCGGCCGGGAACGCGGCTGCGGCTGGAGGGCGTCGACGCGGCCGCAATCGAGGAGCTGATCGACGACAGCGTTGCCGTCATCCTGGTCAACCACGTCAACTACAAATCCGGCCAGTTGCGCGACATGGCGGCGCTGACGCGCAAGGCACATGACGCCGGCGCGCTGATCATCTGGGATCTCTGCCACACGGCCGGCGCCTTGCCGGTCGAACTTGACCGTGCCAATGCCGATTTCGCCGTCGGCTGCACCTACAAATACCTCAATGGCGGCCCGGGCTCGCCGGCCTTCATCTACGCGGCCGAGCGCCACCATGACGATGCCCACCAGCCGCTCAGCGGCTGGTGGGGCCATGCGCGGCCCTTTGCCTTCGAGCAGGGCTTTGCCGTCGGCAGCGGCATTCGCCGCTTCCTGTGCGGAACGCAGCCGGTGCTGTCGATGCGGGCGCTCAAGGGCGCGCTCGATATCTGGAACGACGTCGATATGGCGGCGGTGCGCAGAAAAAGCATCGCGCTGACCGACCTGTTTATCCAGCTCGTCGAAGCCAGATGCGGCGCCTACCGGCTTGAACTGGAAAGTCCTCGCGACGGCAGCCAGCGCGGCAGCCAGGTGTCGTTCCTCCATCCGCATGGCTATCAGGTGATGCGCGCGCTGATCGAGCGCGGCGTGATCGGCGATTTCCGGGCGCCGTCGACCATCCGTTTCGGCTTCACGCCGCTCTATGTCGGATATGGCGATGTCTGGCAGGCGGTCGAAGTCCTGGAGGATATTCTGCGCACCGGCGCCTGGCAGGACGCCCGCTTCGCGGTGAAGACCGCGGTTACGTGAGAAACCAGAGCAATTTCAGGAAAAGTGTGAAGCGGTTTTCCGTCCGAAATTGCGTCAATCAAAGAGCTAGAGCATTTCGCCGTTTCCGTTAAACGGTGAAATGCTCTAGAGCCGGGTGCGGACCGTCCAGAGCTCCGGAAACAGCACGACCTCCAGCATCTTCTTCAGATAGGAGGCGCCTGAGGTGCCGCCGGTGCCGCGCTTCAAGCCGATGATGCGCTCGACCGTTGTGACGTGGTTGAAGCGCCAGCGGCGGAAGTAATCCTCGAAGTCGACCAGCTTCTCGGCCAGTTCGTAGAGCATCCAGTAGCGCTGCGGGTCGCGGTAGACGGTTTGCCAGGCAGCCAGCACGTCTTCGTTCTCACCGCGCGTCTCGCGCCAGTCCGTGCGCCCGGCATCGGCGCCGATGTCGAAGCCATTGCGCGCCAAAAGCAGAAGCGCCTCGTCGTACAGCGACGGCGTGGCCAGGATCGCTTCCAGCCTGTCCGTAAGATCGCGCCGGTGCTTGTGCGGCCCGAGCATGGCTGGGTTGCGGTTGCCGGCCATGAACTCGATGGCGCGGTACTGCCACGACTGGAAGCCCGAGGATTGGCCGAGCGCGTCGCGAAACTCGGTGTATTCGCTTGGCGTCATCGTGCGCAGCACGTCCCAGGCATTGTTGAGCTGCTCGAAGATGCGCGCGACGCGCGACAGCATCTTGAAGCTCGGTTCGAGGCGGTCGGCGCGGATCGAGCGGATCGCGGCGCCGATCTCGTGCAAAGCGAGCTTCATCCACAATTCCGATGTCTGATGCTGGATGATGAACAGCATCTCGTCATGGGCCGAAGACAGCGGCGCCTGCGCATCGAGCACCTTGTCCAGCTGCAGATAGTCGCTGTAGGACATCCGCTCCTTGAACGACATCTGCGCGCCATCGGACGCCGGATCGTGCGGCTTAATCAATTGCTCTTCTCCGCGCGCAACCGGAAGCGCTGGATCTTGCCGGTCTGGGTTTTGGGCAAGGCGTCGATGAACTTCACCGAACGCGGATATTTGTAGGGCGCGATCGTTGCCTTGACGTGGTCCTGCAGGCGTTTGACGGTCAATGCGTCCGGCGAAACACCTTGCACAAGCACGATATGCGCCTCGACGATCTGGCCGCGTTCACCGTCCTCGGCGCCGGTCACCGCGCATTCGGCGACGTCGGGATGCGAGAGCAGCGCCGCTTCGACCTCGGGGCCGGCGATGTTGTAGCCGGCGCTGACGATCATGTCGTCGGAACGCGCGGCGAAGTGGAAGAAGCCATCCTCGTCCTGCGTGAACGTATCGCCGGTGAGATTCCAGCCGTCGCGGACATAGTCCTTTTGCCTGGCATCGGCCATGTAGCGGCAGCCGGTCGGGCCGCGCACCGCCAGCCGGCCAGCAGAGCCGCGCGGCAACTCCCGCATCTCGTCATCGACGATGCGTGCCAGATAGCCGCCGACTGGTTTGCCGGTGGAGGCCGGCTTCATGTCGTCGAAGCGGTTGGAGATGAAGATATGCAGCATCTCGGTGGCGCCGATCCCATCGAGGATCGGCTTGCCGGTCTTCTCAGTCCATTCCTCGAAGACAGGCGCCGGCAGCGTCTCGCCCGCCGAAACCGCGACGCGCAGCGAGGACAGGTCAGCGCCTTGATCCATGGCCTTGAGCATGGCCCGATAGGCGGTTGGAGCGGTGAAGGAAATGGTCGCTTTGTAGGTCTCGATGATGTGGATCATGTTGGGTGGCGTCGCCTGTTCCAGCAACGTCGCCGCGGCGCCGAAACGCAGCGGGAAGATGGCGAGCCCGCCAAGACCGAAGGTAAAGGCAAGGGGCGGGGAGCCGACGAAGATGTCGTCGGGCGTCACCTCCAGGATTTCGCGAGCATAGGCGTCGGCGACGATCAGCAGGTCGCGGTGGAAATGCATCGTCGCCTTCGGCACGCCGGTGGTGCCGGAGGTGAAGCCGAGCAGGGCGACATCGTCGCGGCCGGTGTTGACGGCAGTGAAGGTGACCGGCTTGTCGAGGGCGGCGCGGTCGAGTTCCGCGTCATGGTTGGCCGTGCCGTCGAAGCCAATGACCTGCTTGAGATACGCACTGCCCTTGGCGCAGGCGGTCATCTCGTCCATCAGCCTTGTATCGCAAAGCGCAACCGTGATTTCCGCCTTGTCGACGATCTTGGCGAGTTCGCCGGCGCGCAGCATCGGCATGGTGTTGACGACCACCGCGCCAACCTTGGTGGCGGCCAGCCAACAGGCGACCATGGCCGGGTTGTTGGCCGAGCGGATCAGCACCCGGTTGCCCGGCTTGACGCCATAATTCTCGACCAGGGCATGGGCGAGCCTGTTGGTCCAGTCGGACAGTTCCTTGTAGGTGCGGCGGCGGCCATTGCCGATCAGCGCGGTGTGGTCGCCGAACCCTTTTTCGACCAGCCTGTCGGTCAATTCGACGCCGGCATTTATGTGGTCGGGATAGTCGAAGCCGTCGAGCAAAAACTCCGGCCATTGCTCCGGCGGCGGCAGGTTGTCGCGCGTGAATGTGTCGATATGCGCTGATGGCCCAAGCATTTTCGGCTGCCCCTGTCTGCCTCGCGCCCATGGCTGAACAAGGCGCAGGATCGCACCAGTCGAAATTTGTTTCAAGCCTAAAATGTTTTTAGGTCGCAGGATTGACGCCGCCCTGTTCGGCGGCCATTCCTGTCGACTGAACTGAAGCCATCCGGGAGGGATGCAGATGCTCCAACATCGTGTTGCCGATTGGGACAATGCCTACGCCAACGGCGACAACATTGCCGGCAGCAATCGCTGGCCGGCCGCGTGGGACACACCGGCACAGGCTTTTCGCGACACAATGTCGGCGTCCGGTCGGGCCAAGCTCGACATCGCCTATGGCGACAGCCCGCGCAACAGGCTCGATCTGTTCCTTCCCGATGTCATGCCCAAAGGGCTCGTCGTCTTCATCCATGGCGGTTACTGGAAGGCGTTCGACAACAAGCCATGGTCGCATCTGGCCAACGGCGCGGTTGCCAATGGCTTTGCCGTGGCAATGCCGACTTACACGCTTTGTCCCGACATACGCATTTCCGGCATCGTCAGGGAAATCGCGGCGGCGATCGGCAAGGCGGCGACGATGGTCGGCGGGCCGGTGATCCTGACCGGGCATTCCGCCGGCGGCCATCTCGCCTCCAGGATGGTGACGACAACGACGCCTCTGGCCGCCGATGTGGCCGGCCGCATACGCAATGTCGTCTCGATCTCCGGGGTTCATGATCTGCGGCCGATCATGCGGACGGGGATGAACGCGACACTGGCCATCGATGAAGCGGAAGCACTGGCCGAAAGCCCGGTTCTGCTGCGCCCCATGCAGGGCGCGCGCATCACCTGCTGGGCCGGCGGCGGCGAGCGGGCGGAGTTCCTGCGCCAGAATGCGCTGCTTGCCAACATCTGGATCGGCCTCGGCGCCACGACCAGCACAGTGGTCGAGCCGGACCGGCATCATTTCAGCATCGTCGACGGGCTTGCCGATCCGACACATCCGCTGACGCGGACATTGCTGGCGGAGTAACAACCAGTCTTATCTCTTGGAATTAACGGCTTGGATCCGCGACCTTCAGCGCAACATCAGAACGCTGCAAGCAGCGCCTGCTTCTGCCGCCGGAGCGAAGGGCTCGCGCACGATCAGGCCGGTGGCGTCGGCCAGCATTCTCAGCATCGAGGAATCCTGGATGCCGAACGGCGTCGCCACCAATGCGCCGGCTTCTTCCCGGACCACGGCGCGCACATAGTCTTGCCTTAGATCATTGGCCGGCATCGCGGCGCCAAGCTGAGCCTGGCGGATGTCCTGCCGGTGGGGACGGCCGCCGAGCTGCGCCAATAACGGCTTCAGGAACAATTGCGAGCAGACCAGGCTCGCCACCGGATTGCCGGGCAGGCCGATGCACCTGATATCGCCCAGCCGCCCGAACATCAGCGGCTTGCCCGGGCGCATGGCGAGCTTCCAGAAGTCGAGGTTCATGCCTTCGCCGGTCAGCACGTCATGGACGAGATCATGGTCGCCGACCGAGGCGCCGCCGAGCGTGACGATGACGTCGGCTTTCGCATCGACCGCCTTTTTCACCAGCGCCGCGATCGCTTCCTTGCGATCGGCCGCTATACCGAGATCGAGCGCGCGAGCGCCGACCGACTGCGCCACAGCAGCGACGCCATAGGCGTTGGACGAGATGATCTGGTCGGGGCCAGGTTCGCTACCCGGTGGCAGCAATTCGTCGCCGGTGGCGATGATGGCGACCAGCGGCCGTTGCACCACGTTCAACCGGGGATGATTGGCCGACGCCGCCAGCGACAATGCAGCCGGATCGAGCACGCGGCCTTTCTCCAGCAGCACGTCGCCTTGGGCAAAATCCAGTCCAAGGCGGCGGATGTTACGGTTCTTCGCCGTCGGTTCGGTGACCTCGATCCGGCCACCGCCGAGATCGCGGACATTCTCCTGGATGACGATGGTGTCTGCGCCTTCCGGCAGCGGCGCGCCGGTGAAGATGCGCACAGCTTCCGCCTTACCTACAGCGCCGTCAAAGCCTCGCCCTGCAGGCGCCTTGCCGATCACCGAAAGCCTCGCCGGGAGGGTCGCCACATCCCGCGCCCGTGCGGCATAGCCGTCCATGGCAGATGCATTGAAAGGCGGCTGGGTACGCAGCGCCACGACCGGCTCCGCCAGCACCCGGCCGGCCGAATCCGCCAGCGCGACGCTTTCACCGGGCAACGCCACAGCGCCGTCGAGTAGGCGTTGAAGCGCCTCGGCGACCGGAACCAGCGCCATTTACGAACCCGCCTTGTAGTCGCCGGACTTGCCGCCGGTCTTTTCCACCAGCTTTATACCGGAAATCACCATGGCGCGGTCGACCGCCTTGGCCATGTCGTAAATGGTCAGGCACGCGACAGATGCCGCGGTCAGCGCCTCCATCTCGACCCCGGTCTTGCCGGTGACGCGGGCGAGCGCGGTGACCCTGAGGCCGGGCAGCGTGGTGTCCGGTTCGATGTCGACCGACACCTTGGTCAAAAGCAGCGGATGGCAGAGTGGGATCAGCTCATGCGTTTTCTTGGCAGCCATGATGCCGGCAATGCGCGCGGTACCCAGCACATCGCCCTTCTTGGCGTCGCCGTCGAGGATCATCTTCAGGGTTTCGGCCCGCATCGAGACAAAGCCCTCGGCGACCGCCGTGCGCGTCGTCTCCGCCTTCTCGCCGACATCGACCATGTTGGCCTCGCCCTTGGCGCCGAGATGGGTGAGGGCGGCTGCCATCCTCAGATGGCCTCTGCTTTCGCCTTGCCTGTCAAAAGCAGCCGCGTTGCCGCAGCGACATCCTCTTGCCGCATCAGGCTCTCGCCGACGAGGAAGGTGCTGATGCCGGTCTTTTGCATCCTGAAGCAATCGTCGTGGGTGAAAATTCCGCTCTCGCTGACCAGCAATCGGCCGCCCGGCACCATCGATGCCAGCCGTTCCGAGGTCTCGAGGCTGGTCTCGAATGTTCTGAGATTGCGGTTGTTGATGCCGATCAGCTGCGACGAGAGTTTTACCGCGCGCTGCGTCTCGGCCTCGTCATGCACCTCGATCAGCGCGTCCATGCCGAGTTCGAATGCGGTCGCTTCCAATTCGCTCGCCAAGGCATCATCGACGCTGGCCATGATGATCAGGATGGCATCGGCGCCCCATGCGCGAGCCTCGTAGACCTGGTAAGGGTCGAACAGGAAATCCTTGCGCAGCGCGGGCAGGGACACTGCCTTCCGTGCATTGGTGAGAAATTCCGGCGCGCCCTGGAAGGATGGCGCATCGGTCAGCACCGAAAGACAGGCGGCACCGCCTTTCTCATAGGCCTGCGCCAGTGCGGGCGGGTCGAAATCGGCACGGATCAAGCCTTTGGATGGGCTTGCCTTTTTGATCTCGGCGATCAGGCCGAAGCTGCCCGATCTGCGCTTCGCCTCAAGCGCCCTCAGAAAGCCACGCGGTGCGTCGGCATCCTTGGCTCGCGCCTTGATCTCGGCCAACGGTATCCGCGCCTTCGCCGCCGCGATCTCGTCGCGTTTGTAGGCCTCGATCTTGCGCAGAATGTCAGCCACGGCTCATCCGTTCGAAATCTCGACCAGCCTGTCGAGCACGCCCAGCGCCCGGCCGCTGTCGATGGCCTGTGTGGCCGCGGCCATGCCGTCGGCAAGCGTCGTCGCCTTGCCGGCTACCACCATGCCGGCGCCGGCATTCATCAGCACCGTATCGCGATAGGCGCCGGCAGCACCGCCCAGCATGTCGCGCAACGCCTTGGCGTTGTAGGCGGCGTCGCCGCCGCGCAACTCGTCCTTGGTGTGGCGCTGCAGGTCGACGGCTTCCGGGGTGAGCGTGAAATGGCGGATCTCGCCGCCGGCCAGTTCCGCCACCTGCGTTTCGCCGGTGGTGGTGATTTCGTCATAGCCGTCGCCATGGACGACCCAGGCATGCTCGGTGCCCAGCGCCTTCAATGTCTCGGCCACCGGCACGATCCATTCAGGCAGGAACACGCCGACCATCTGCCTGCTGACGCCGGCCGGATTGGACAGCGGTCCGAGCAGGTTGAAGATGGTGCGCGTGCCGAGCTCGACGCGGGTCGGGCCGACATGCTTCATCGCAGGGTGGTGCGCCGGCGCGAACATGAAGCCGACGCCGGCCTCCTGGATGCAGCGGCCGATCACCTCTGGCAGGATATCGATCTTGACGCCGAGCGCGACCAGCACATCGGCAGCGCCCGTCAGCGACGACAGGCCGCGATTGCCGTGCTTGGCGACCGGCACGCCGCAGCCGGCAATGACGAAGGCCGAAGCGGTCGAGATGTTGACTGAATGCGAATTGTCGCCGCCCGTGCCGACAATGTCGATGGCGCCCTCAGGAGCTTCGACGCGCAGCATCTTGGCACGCATGGTGGCGACGGCGCCGGAAATCTCGCTCACCGTCTCACCGCGCACACGCAAGGCCATCAGGAAGCCGCCGATCTGGCCCGGCGTCGCGTCGCCAGACATGATGATGTCGAAAGCTTCGCGCGCTTCGTCGAAGGTAAGCCCGGTTCCCGTAGCGACCTTGGCGATATGGGTCTTTAGGGCGCTCATTGGGCCAAGACGTTCATTGGGCTAGGGCCATTCATTGGGCTAGGGCCATTCATTGGGCGAGGGCTTGGGCAACGGCGGCCTGGTCGACGCTGACGGCGTACTGCGTCTGCAACTGCGCCACCAACTGGTCGAGCAGATCGTCGGACATGCCTTGCGTGAAGGATTTTTGCGCATCGTCGGGTACCGAGCTGGCGTCGGCTCCGGCCGGCTCGAACACTTCGGCGACCTTGAACAGGATCTGGCCGTCGCCGGTGGGCGAGGGGATCAGCCCGGTGCCGCCTTCGCCGACGCCGAACATCGCAGCAGCACCCTCCTTGCCGAAATCGACATCGTCGGCCTCGCGCTTCACGCCGCGCTTGGTCTGCTTTTCAAGCTTCAGTTCGCCGGCGATGACGTCGAGTGTGGTGCCAGCCTTGAGGCGCTTGTCGAGTTCGTCTGCTTTCGCGGTCAGCCGCTTGGTCGTTTCCTCTGTCGTCCAGTCCGCCACCACGCGCTGGCGGACTTCGTCCAGCGTGCGGTCGCGAGCCGGCGTGATCGATGTCAGTTCATAGAACACGAAGCCGTTGTTAGGCGTGGTCAGGGCTTGATTCTCGGTGTTGGGCTCGGCTTCGAACACCGCCTTGATCAGGTCCGCCGATGCCGGCAGGTCCTTGATGATGGTGCCGTCCGGCTTGAGGCCGGTGCGGTCTATGGCCTCGACGGTGACGTCCTTGAGCTTGAGTTTGGCGGCGGCTTCGGCCAGCGTGCTGCCGGCGGCGCGGGTGTCTTCGTAATTGTCGTGCACGTCGAGCAGGATGCGGCTTGCTTCGCCAAGCGCCAGATCCTTGCGGATCTGGTCTGACACTTCCGCCAGCGGCTTCACCGTTTCCGGTTTGATCTCGGTAACGCGCAAAAGCACCCGACCGAACGCGCCCTGGACGACCGGGCTGACTTCGTTGACGGCAAGCGCGAATGCGGCATCGGCGACCGCCTTGTCGGTGATCTTATCCTTGGAGAGCGTGCCGAGCAGCGTGTCGGCCGGGGTCTTGCCCTGCGCGGTGACGATCTTGTCGAAAGTGGCGCCCGTCTTCAGCGAATCGGATGCCGCCTTGGCGGCGTCCGCGGAAGGAAACACCAGCTGTTCGATGGTGCGCATTTCCGGCGTGGTGTAGCGGCCCTTGTTCTTGTTGTAGTCGTCGCTGACCTGCTGGTCCGTTACGGCGCTGACATCCATGATGTCTTCGGGCTCGAGCCGGACATAGGAGAATTTGCGGTATTCTGGCGCCGCGTAGGTTTTCTTGTTGGCCTCGAAATAAGCCTGAAGCACGCTGTCGGATGGCGCCTCGATGGGCTCCACCAACGCCTTTGGCAAGATCAGATAGTCGATGGTGCGGTCTTCGCCCCGATAGAGCGCAACTGCCTTGAAGAAGGTGTCCGGAGCCTTGAGGCCGTCCGAAACCGCTTCGACGATCTGCTGGCGCACCGCCACCTGAGCCCGGTTCTTCAGATAATCCTCCGGCCGCATTCCCAGTTCGCGCAGCCGGGATTCGAACAGCCGGCGGTCGAACTGGCCATTCGGGCCCTGGAAGGCGGGTTCCTGCCGCGTCAGTTCGGCCAGCCTGTCCTTGGAGAAGCCAAGCCCGAGCTTGCGCGCCTGTTCGTCAAGGACGGCGCCGGACACCAACTGAGCCAGCACCTGGTTGTCGATGCCATAGGCCTTGGCCTGGTCGCGGCTGATGCGCTGGCCGATCTGCTGCTGCAGCATGGCGATCTGGCGATCATAGGCGAGGCGGTACTCGGTGATCGACACGGTGGTGCTGCCGGCGGTGATCACCGCATGATGGCCAGCCAGGAAGCCGCCCGTCATCCGCGTGGTGACGCCCCAGGCAAGGAAACTCAACACCAGCAGCGACAGCAGGGCTTTCGCGACCCAGGTCCCTGCCGCGCTTCTCAATATACCAAGCATTGTTACTTCCGATTTTTGCGCAGTTTTGCGTGCGCCCGAGTCTGAAACAAGCGCAATAGCGCCCTTCCGGCTCACTGTCGATTGCTTTGTGGCCTGATTTTGATAGGGAGGGCGAGACCCCAATGTCGCCCGGAGAACCAGATCCCCATGACGCCAGGAATTCGACCGCTCGTTGCCGGCAACTGGAAAATGAACGGCACCAGCGCTTCGCTGAACGAGCTCAGGATGATCGGCAACGGCTTCATGAGCGGGCTCGACGCAGAGACCGAAGCATTGGTCTGCGTGCCGGCGACCTTGCTGTCGCGCGCCGTCGAAATCCTGTCGCGCACGCCGGTGCGGGCCGGTGGCGAGGACTGCCACATCAAGGAAAGCGGCGCCTTCACCGGCTGTGTCTCAGCCGAGATGCTGAAGGATGCGGGCGCCAGCCACGTCATTGTCGGCCATTCCGAGTGCCGCGAACAGCGCAGCGAGGACGATGCCATCGTGCTCGCCAAGGCCTCGGCGGCGTGGCGGGCAGGGCTCGTCGCCATCATCTGCATCGGCGAGACCAAGGCGGAGCGTGAAGCGGGCACAGCACTCGACGTGTTGTCGCGCCAGGTCGCCGGCTCGGTGCCACCGAGCGCAACGCCCGCCAACACCGTTGTCGCCTACGAGCCGGTATGGGCTATCGGCACCGGCCTGACGCCGACCGCCGAAGACGTGGCGGAGGCGCACGCGCATATCCGCCAAAAACTGGCGGAAGCGCTCGGCGCAGCCGTGGCCGGCAAGATGCGCATCCTCTATGGCGGCTCGGTCAAGGCGTCCAACGCGGTCGAACTGCTGGGCGTCAAAAACGTCGATGGCGCGCTGGTTGGCGGCGCCAGCTTGAAGGCGTCCGACTTTCTCGCCATCGCCGAGGCATACCAGAATATCGCGTAGGCCCCGGAATCTCGTTGCCGACCAGTTCCGTCATCGACTTATGAACGCAGCAGTTCGGCGGAAATCTTTGCAAAGGGCGCATTGCTTCCCATATTCTGGCCACGGGCTTGGAAATGCCGTTAAAGCATTGTATGGAGCCGCCTCCAAATCACCGGCCCTGATCGCCAGGGAGCGGCAGGGCTTGCCAGGATAAAATATGGAAACCGTACTGATCGTCATCCACCTCATGGTCGTGCTCGCCCTTGTCGGCGTCGTGCTGCTGCAACGCTCCGAAGGCGGTGGTCTCGGCATTGGCGGCGGTTCCGGTTTCATGACCGCGCGTGGCGCCGCCAATGCGCTGACGCGGGCGACGGCGATCCTGGCCGCGGCCTTCTTCGTGACGTCGCTGACACTCTCGATCGTTGCCCGCTATGGCGAAAAACCGATCGACATTCTCGACCGCGTGCCGGCCGACAGCGGCAACGGCGTGCTCAATCAGTTGCCCGGCACGACGGCGCCGTCGCCGCCTTCGGGCAACACCGCACCGGCCGCGCCCGCGGCCAACGGCGCCGCCACGCCGCCGCCCGCGACGGCTCCCGCCACCACGGCCCCGGCGACGGCTCCATCTCCGGCGACGCCACCTGCAACCGATTCGGCTGCGCCGCCGGCTACCAATGGCGTTACCTTGCCGGTCACACCGCAGGTTCCGAACCAGTAGTCGGTAGCGTCCGGTGCCGCGATCTGTTGTTGTTTCAACACAGTCGCGGCAAATGGCACACGATCACGAAGATTCGACCGCACCCCGTGCTTGAGGCCCGTACGCCACTTCGATTATAGATTGCCGGCGGCACTTTCTGCGCCCTTGGGGGGCGCCGGGCGACGCCGTGGGCAACAAGCATTGAACGATCGGATCTTCGCCATGCAGCTTCGCAGCTTCATTTTCATGGGGTTTTGTGCCGTATTCGGCATGAGCTCCGCGGTCTTCGCCGGCACTCCGGCAATGACCTCACCGCAGGCGGTTGGCAAAACCGCTGTCATCAACGTCGCCGCCAAGAGCGATGCGACGCAGCTGAAGCTTCTCAAGAAGAAGAAAAACCCGAGCCCGGATGATCTGGCTCAGATCAGCAAGCTCGAAGACAAGATCGCCGCCGACAGGGATCTCGCCCGCGTCAAGGCGCTCGAGGCCCGCAAGCTGGCGATGCGCGATGCGGCGAAAGCCAGGGCCGATGCCCAGCGCCAGGCGTTCCTGGCAAGCAAGGGCAAGCCGGTCGTGGTTGCCGACGCCAAGCCAGGCAAGAAGACCACCAAGATCATCGCTCCGGTTGACCCGATCGCGCCGATCGAGCCGATCGAATCGGCTGAACCGCTTCCGGCCGAAGCGATGAATATCGCGCTGACCGGCAACAATGGCGAATTGCGCAGCGAGGCCCCGGGCCAGAAGCCGACGAGTGGCGGACTGTTCGCCGGCCTGTTCGGCGGCACGTCCTCTGCCTCGTCGATTGCCTATCTCCCCGAAACGCGCGCGCTCGACCAGGCTCTCGCCAAGCGGCAAGCCAAGAAGCAGTTCAAGGTGAAGCCGGAATTCGTGCCGCAGGACGTCGAATTCAGCGGCTATGAGCCGGGTACGATCGTCATCGATACCAGCGCGCGCCGCCTCTACCTCGTCGAATCGGCTTTCACCGCCCGCCGCTATGCGATCGCGGTCGGCCGCGAAGGCCTGCAGTTCAAGGGCAAGGTTGCCGTTGGCGACAAGCAGGAATGGCCGCGCTGGATCCCGACGCTTGACATGCAGAAGCGCGAACCCAAGCATTACGGCCAGTACAAGGACGGCATGCCCGGCGGCGGCCAGAACCCGCTCGGCGCCCGCGCCATCTATCTCTACGACGGCAAGAAGGACACGCATCTGCGCATCCACGGCACCATCGCGCCGCAGTCGATCGGAACCAGCGCTTCCAATGGCTGCTTCCGCATGATCAACGAGCACGTCATGGACCTCTACAGCCGCGTCAGGGTCGGCACCAAGGTCGTCATCATCTGACGCTTTCACAAACCTGCCGAAAGGGCCGGCTTTTGCCGGCCCTTTTGTTTTGACCAAAACACCAGTCTCGAACCTCGGGACTATCGCGCCTTCTCTGGAAAAAGCCTCAGCGGCGGTTTTTTCTCTGGCGGAATCAATTCGGCCGCGTTAAGCGATGACTCCCATGGCGCGATATGTATTCATCACAGGCGGCGTGGTTTCCTCACTTGGAAAAGGCATCGCTGCAGCGGCCCTTGGGGCTCTCTTGCAGGCGCGAGGCTATCGCGCACGCATCAAAAAGCTCGATCCCTATCTCAATGTCGATCCCGGAACGATGTCGCCTTACCAGCATGGCGAGGTTTTCGTCACCGATGACGGCGCCGAGACCGATCTCGATCTTGGCCATTACGAGCGCTTCACCGGCCGCTCGGCCAACCAGCAGGACAACATCACCACCGGCCGCATCTACAAGAACATCATCGAGCGCGAACGGCGCGGCGACTATCTCGGTGCCACCGTGCAGGTCATTCCGCATGTCACCGATGAGATCAAGAATTTCGTGCTCGACGGCAATGACGACTATGATTTCGTGCTGTGCGAAATCGGCGGCACGGTTGGCGATATCGAGGCGATGCCGTTTCTCGAGGCGATCCGCCAGCTCGGCAACGATCTGCCGCGCAACAACGCCGTCTATGTCCACCTGACCTTGATGCCTTACATCCCCACGGCCGGCGAGCTGAAGACCAAGCCGACCCAGCATTCGGTCAAGGAACTGCGCGGCATCGGCATCGCGCCCGATATCCTGCTGGTCCGCGCCGACCGCGCCATCCCCAAGGAAGAGCGCAGAAAACTGTCGCTGTTCTGCAATGTGCGCGAAAGTGCCGTCATCCAGGCGCTCGACGTGCCCCACATCTATGACGTGCCGATGGCTTACCACAAGGAAGGGCTCGATTCGGAAGTGCTGGCCGCCTTCGGTATCGATCCGGCGCCGAAGCCGCGCATGGAGCCCTGGCAGGCCGTGTCCAACCGCATCCACAATCCGGAAGGCGAGGTAACGATCGCCATTGTCGGCAAATACACCGGCCTCAAGGATGCCTACAAATCGCTGATCGAGGCTTTGTCGCATGGCGGCATGGCCAACCGCGTCAAGGTCAAGCTCGACTGGATCGAGAGCGAGATTTTCGAGAAGGAAGACCCGACGCCGTGGCTGGAAAAGGTGCATGGCATCCTGGTGCCCGGCGGCTTCGGCGAGCGCGGCTCGGAAGGCAAGATCCTGGCGGCGAAATTCGCCCGCGAGCGCAAGGTGCCGTATTTCGGCATCTGCTTCGGTATGCAGATGGCCTGCATCGAGGCAGCGCGCTCGCTGGCCGGCGTCGAACACGCCTCGTCGACCGAATTCGGTCCGACCGACGAGCCGGTCGTCGGCCTGATGACCGAATGGCTGAAAGGCAACATGCTGGAGAAGCGCCGCGAAACGGGCGATCTCGGCGGCACCATGCGGCTTGGCGCCTATCAGGCTGAACTCGCCAAGGGTTCGAAGATCGCCGACATCTATGGCGACACCCAGATTTCCGAGCGCCATCGCCACCGCTACGAGGTCAATATCGACTACAAGGAGCGGCTGGAAGATTGCGGCCTGGTGTTTGCCGGCATGTCGCCCGACGGCGTGCTGCCGGAAACGGTCGAATACCCCGACCATCCCTGGTTCATCGGCGTCCAGTACCATCCGGAGCTGAAGAGCCGGCCGCTTGAGCCGCATCCCCTGTTCGCCAGCTTCATCTCGGCCGCGGTGGACCAGTCGCGACTGGTCTAGGGCCACGGTGAGGTTTCGCAGCTGATGCAGACCTATGTTGCGCTGCTCTACAGCATTATCCTCGGCGAAGGCCGCCGGGTCGTCATGGCCGACCTCAAGGCGATGGCTGAACAGCTTGGGCTGAAGAACCCGCGCACCCTGGTGGCGACCGGCAATCTGGTCTTCGAGACACGCGCGACCGGCATCGCCAAGCTGGAACAGCGGCTGGAAACGGCCTTCGAAAAAACCTTCGGCCGCAACGTCGTCATCATCGTGCGCACTGCCGAGGATTGGCTGAAACTTGCCGCCGGCAACCCATTCCCGGCCGACTCTGCCGAGGCAGGCGATCAGGTGGCTGTGCGGGTGATGCGCAAGCCAGCGCCAGCGGATGGTGTGGCCGCGCTCCAGACCTATGCCGCCGAGGACGAGAAGGTGGCTTCGGTCGATGGCGACATCTGGGTCGTCTTTTCGCGCGAGCGGCCAAGCTCGCGGCTGCTCGCTGCCATGAACCACAAGCGCATGGGCATCGGCACCGCACGCAACTGGAACACGGTGCGGAGATTGGCTGAGATGGTGGAGTAGGGAGTAGGGAGTAGGGATTATACTATTCCCACTGACTACTGACTACTGACTACTCCCTATCTCTCATTTCACGCCTTTGCCGTCCTGGCCCCTGCGCCAAGGGCGGCGGTGCGAAGGACGTAGTAGATGACCCCTGCAATGCCGACACCGAAGAACCAGCCATAAACGCCCCACCATGCCGGCAGCAAGTTGGTGAAGTTCGGCAGGACCGAGGAGAAGATGGCGCCGATGCCGGCGGCTATGAAGGCGTTGACGTGCCAGCCGCCCTGGAAGCGGAACTCGCCATGTTCGCGGTACAGTGCCTCGACGTCGACCTCGCCCTTCCGGATCAGATAGTAGTCGACCATCATCACCCCGAAGATCGGCCCCATCGTCGCGCCGATGACGTTGACGAAAGACGCGGCACTGCCTTCCCACGGCGCGAAGGGATAAAGCACCAGCGCGATCACGGCCGCGATATAGCCGCCCTTCTTGAAGTCGATCTGCCGGGGAAAGACATTGGAGAAGTCGAAGGCCGGCGAGACGAAGTTTGCCACCACATTGATGCCGAGCGTCGCCACGGCAAAAGTCAGGGCTGCAAGCGCTGCCAGGAACCAGCTGTCGAATTTCGCCGAGATCTGGTCGGGATGCAGAAGCACTTCGCCATACACGTCGAAGGCAGCGATGGTGGTCACGCCGGCGACCAGCGAGAACAGGATGAGATTGATCGGCAGGCCCCAGATGTTGCCCTTGCGCAGCGATGCCTTGTCTGGGGCATAGCGGGCGAAATCGCAGAAATTGAGATAGAGCGCCGAGAAATAGGTGACCCAGATCGCCGCCACCGCAAACAGCGACGTCCAGGAGCCAGGGGTTCCGGGTACGCCGGCATCCTTTGTCTTGTCGAGCAGCACATCCATCGGGATGTCGCTGGTGAAGGCAAATCTCCCGGATTTTACACAGAGATAGATCGCCAGGATCAACATCATCACCCACACCGCCGGGCCGGCCCAATCCTGGAAGCGGCGCACCGTTTCCATGCCGTTCTGGATGATCAGCAATTGCAGTGCCCAGATGACCACAAAACAGATCACTTCCAGACCCGTATGGCCGAGGAAATGCGTGTTGGCGTTGAAATCGGCGAACCATTGCGAGCGGATCAGCAACGCCACGATCGCGCCCGATGCCGCCGCCGTCTGCGCGCCGTACCAGAAGCAGGCTACGATGGCGCGCACCAGGGCCGGAATGTTGGCGCCCCAGATGCCGAAGGAGGCGCGCGCCAGCACGGGGTAGGGCACGCCGGTCTTCACGCCGGCATAGCCGACCATGTTCATCAGCGCGTAGATGATCAGCGAACCGATGCCGATGGCGATGATGAAATTGACGAAGCCGCCGCAAAACAGGAACAGGCTTGCGGCGAGATAATAGCCCCAGAGGCTGTGGACGTCCGACGTCCAGACGTTGAAGATAGAGAACGGCCCCCAGTTTCGGACTTTGGCCGGAGCCAGATCCTCATTGTATAGATCAGGTGATGCGCCTTGTATGGTCACTGCGATGTCCTCCCCTTGATGCCGCACGCGCCCTCACGCGTCGACTGCGCAGGTTATGCCTGACGCAGGGGAACCGGCAAGCAATCCATTTGCCGGCTTTGGCCTTAAAGATATTCAATGAGAACAGCGCTTATCGATCGGCTTTTGGCGAAGGTCGGCGCAAACGCGGCGATCTTGATTCGATCCGCAGGGGCAGCGATCAGGACGCTTTGCGGTTGAGGGCCGGTGATGCGTCGAAATTGGCGGCAAGCCAAGCTATCGCGCAGGTGACATCATCGAGCCTGTATTGGGCCACGGTCGGCCCACGCGGCTTGACCCGGATCGAGATGCCGCCGGCCTCGTTGATCGCCTCGAAACCGTTTTCGTCGGCGGTGTCGTCGCCGAGAAAGACCGGCCGCCGTCCGGCAAAGGGCGGGATTGCCATGAAACGCCGCACGGCAGCGCCCTTGGCCGCTTCGAGCGGCATGAGTTCGACGCCGGCGTTGCCCGGGATAACCCGATAGCCCTTGGGAAGCTCGGTCAATGCCTGTTCGGCGAGATGCGTTGCCCTGGCCAGCAGATGCGGCGCCGCACGCGTATGGATGGCGAGGATCGGACCCTTGCGCTCGATATGAACAAGGCCATCATCCAGTTCGGCTTCGATGGCGTCGGCAAGGGCAGCGATATCGGCGGGAGCATCGGCGGTAACGACCGGGCCGTCCGGCGTCAGCCGGTGTTCCAGCCCATAAAGACCCGCAACACGCAGCTTCAACGGATGAAACAGGCGGTCGGCGCCTTCGACCGAGCGGCCGGTGATAAAGGCGACAGCGCCGTCCAGCCGTTCATCGACGATGCCGAGGAGGTTGCGCAGTTCGTCGCTCACGGACACGGCGTCGGGGTGCGCGGCGTGCTCCAGCAACGTGCCGTCGATGTCGAGGAAAAGCGCCCATTGTCCTTCCGGCAGGTCGGGTGCGGTTGGCAGGCCCGGTGCTTTCGACAGGCTATTCATGACGCCACCTTCCGCATGCGGTCGAACAGTGAGACGATGTTGCTGCCTGTGTTTGCGGGCCGCTCGGCGACACTTGTCGCTCTTTCGAGGTCGCCGCGTTTGCGCAGGCGCGCCGCATCGAGCAGCATGCTGCCGGCCCAGCGAAAGACATTGTTGTCGCGCACTATTTCGCGCATCGGGCGCATGCGCTCGCGTTGTTCGTCCGGTGACATGGTCAGCGCCTGCAGCAACACCTGGCTCATCATCGCCGCGTCGTAAGGATTGACGATCAGTGCTTCCAGCAGTTCGCGCGACGCGCCGGCAAACGTGCTGAGCAACAGCACGCCCTGTTCGTCGTTACGCGCGGCGACGAATTCCTTGGCTACGAGGTTCATGCCGTCATGCAGGCTGGTGACCATGCAGATGTCGGCGGCGCGATAGATCTCATAGATCTGTTGCTGCGAATGGTGCTCAGCCACCATGACCACGGGCTTGTAGCCGTCATGACCGTAGCGCTGGTTGAGCTCGTTGGCATAACGCAGGCATTCATCGTGCAATTGCTGGTAGGCCGGCAGCGTGCCGCGGCTTGGGGCAGCAATCTGCAGGAACACTACCTTGCCGATCCACTCGGGGTGGCGCGTAAACAATTCGTCCAGCGCATGGAAGCGGTCGAGGATGCCCTTGGTGTAGTCCAGGCGCTCGACGCCGACGCACAGCTTGACGTCCGCCGACAGGCCGAACCGCTCACGCAGGCGGGCGCGGCTTTCCTCGACCGGTGGCAGTTTGGCCAGGAGTTCGGCCGGCCATTCGATGGAGATGGGATAGGCGTGCACCAGGGTCGTCCGCCCGCCATACGAGATCGCGGCGTCGGCGCGCTCGATGCGGCTTTCCAGGAACCGGTCTACGCTTTCAGTGAAATTATTGGCATGAAACTGGGTGTGAAAGCCGATGATCGAGCTCCCGAGCAGTCCATCAAGAACGCGTTCGCGCCATGGGCAGATGCTGAACACTTCGGAGTTCGGCCACGGGATGTGCCAGAAGGTGATGATGATCGCCTCCGGCAGGCGCTCGCGGATCATGCGCGGCAGGAGCGCGAAATGGTAATCCTGAACCAGCACGATCGGCCGCTCATTGCGCGCCTCGGCAACCACCATATCGGCGAATTTGCGGTTGACGGCCTCATAGGCCTCCCAGTCCGAGGCACGGAAGACCGGCCGGGTGAAGGCGATATGGCAGAGCGGCCAAAGCCCTTCATTGGCAAAGCCGAGATAGTAGCCCTGATATTCGTCGTCGCTCAGCCACACGCGGCGCAGCGTATAGGACGGATTGTCCGGCGGCACCTGAACCCGATCGTTGCTATCGACCGTCAGACGATCCGCCGTTCCGCCGCCATAGGCGATCCAGGTGCCGCTGCAGGCGCGGGTGATAGGCTCAAGCGCCGACACCAGGCCGCTGGCCGGCACCAGAAGCTCGACGCCGTCGTCCTTGATGTTGTGGATATAGGGTTCTCGGTTCGAGACGACGATGACCTGCGCGTCCGGCAGGTCGTCGGCAAGTATCTTGCGCAAGGTGTCGGGCGACCAGTTCACCAGCGCCGCGTCGGGAGATTGTCCATTCTTCTCGAACTCCCGCAAAACCTTGCGCGTCGCTTCCGATGCGACGTCCTCGCCGGCAGTCGGTGCAACCGTCAAGCTATGGCTACGACGTTGCCTGGAGATCGATAACAGAACGGCTAGAATCGAAAGGCCAAGGCTTGCAAGGATCAAGACCCAGAGCAGGGCCATGCCATAATCGGTCATTCCAATTCCAACTCAATTTTGGCCGTCAGGGCCTTTTTCTTCATGGTTCCATTTGAGTGTTCGCAGCCGACGATCGCCCGTGAGAACCTGTGTTTTTTGCAACGCACAAACCCTGGGATCGGTTCCCGTTGAAAGCCGTTCCGATCATGTCCGCACGATCAGCGGAACCAGCCCTTCATGGCGGTCGGCGAGAAAGGCGACGACGCGGTCGCCGACACGCTGGAAGGTAAGATCGACCCTCTTTTCGCCGACACCCAGATGCCTGAGCGTCAGCGTATCGATGCCGATCGGCAAACGGGGTCGAGTGACGTGGATTTCGCCGTTCCAGCCGTCGATTTCCAGACCGAGGCACGCCTGCATCAGCATGAAGGCCGAGCCTGCCGACCAGGCTTGCGGCAGGCAGGCGACGGGGTAGGCGATCGGTGCTTCACCCGGCGAGCGGGTAAAGCCGCAGAACAGTTCCGGCAGTCGCATGTTGAAATGCACGGCGGATTCGAACGTGCCGCTCATCAGCCGCACCACGCTGTCACGCTCGCCGAACCGCGCCAGGCCGGCGCCGCACATCGCCGTGTCATGCGGCCAGATGGAACCATTGTGGTACGACATCGGGTTGAACAGCACAGCATCGTCGGAAAGCGTTCGCACCCCCCAGCCGGAGTGGAAGGAAGCCGAAAGCAACTGGTCGGCGACCATCTTAGCCCGCGCCGGTTCGGGCAGGCCGACATAGAGCAGGTGTCCGGCATTCGACGTGCGCACCTTGCACGGCTCTCCGGCGCCGTCGATCGCCAGCGCATAGAAGCCGAGATCGTCCAGCCAGAAATCACGCTCGACGGCGATCCGCATCTCTTCGGCGCGATTTTCCCAGTGCTCGGCCTGCGCGAACTCGCCCCGGCGGCGGGCGAGAGCGGCAAGGCCCCTGAAGGCTGCGAAGACATAACCCTGCACTTCGACCAGCGCGATCGGCCCCTTGGGAATGCGCCCGTCGGCGTGGAAGACGGAGTCGAAGCTGTCCTTCCAGCCCTGGTTCGCAAGGCCGGATTCGGCGGCGCGCTGATAGGTGACGAAGCCGGTTGCGCGGCTCGCCTCTTCCGTCCACTTGGCGGCGGCGCAGAGAGATGGCCACAGGCTGGCGATGAAGTCCATGTCGCCGGTGCGCTCGGCATAGGCGCAAGCGAGGTGGATGTAGAGCGGCGTGGTATCGACGCCGCCATAGTAGCGGCCGAAGGGTAGCTCCTGCAGCGCCACCATCTCGCCCTTGCGCGTCTCGTGCATGATCTTGCCGGGCTGCGAGTCGCTGAAAGGCGATGTCTCGGTCGCCTGGTGCTGGGCGAGGAAGGCAAGCACGCCGCGCGCCAGGCCGGGGTTGAGCCATAGCATCTGCAGCGCCGAGATGACGCCGTCACGGCCGAAGGCCGTCGAAAACCAGGGGATGCCGGCATAGGGGTAAGGGCCGGTCGACAGCTCGGTGGTCAGCAAGGCGACATCGGCGCGAGCGCGTTCGACCCAATCGTTGAAGACGCGGCCCGAACTGTGCACCGTCGCTCCATGGCGGCGCTTGGCCCGCATGCCGAAACGGGCGCGCGCCGCGGCCGCCCGGAAGCGGTCGCGGTCGGGCGTTTCGGTCAGTTCCGCGCCGACCTCGACGTAAAGCATCTTGCTGCTGCGCTTGGTCACTGCGATGAGGAAATCCGCGCGCTCGGCGCTCAGCTGGTCCGGCGGCTGCGAGAACGTGATCGCAGACACCCGCGCCAGCCCGTCCAGTCCGTCATAGCGCAGCAGCACCGAGGCAGGCTCGATCTCCGCTGCATGCGCCATTCCGCGCTTCGGCCGGGTCGAACCGCGCACCTCGAACATGTCGCGGAAATCGGCGGCAAAATGCAGCGAGACGCGGATTGCCGAATGCTCCTGGCTGTAGTTGGAAAGGGTGATGCGCTCGAACAGCCGGTCCTGCCACAACAGCCTGACGCGCTCGATATGGATGGCGCCCTGCGGGATGTCGCGGCCACCGACGCTTTGCATCGGCAAATTGGTCATATTGCTGGTGAACAGCACATTGTCCTGGCTGAGGGAGGCGCCGAGCAGCGATGTCTGCCGGCCGCCGACGGTGAGCCTGAACTCCGACAGCACCCGGGTGTCGTCACGGAAGAAACCGTCGCCCGCACCCCTGATATCGCCGTAGGCATCGGCCACGGCAAAACAGTCGCCTTGCTTCAGGGCAAACAGCCGGTGCGGCTCGCGCGGCGCGGTTTCGTCCAGGGAGGCAAGGGCCACGGCAGGGTCGAGCTTGCGCTCGTCAAGTTCGGTCATCAGTCACAAATCTCTGTTTCGGGCTCGGAACGTCCGCCGTCGTTCACGACGCTTTCGATTCAGCCGGGGCGCCGATGAGACGCGCATAGGCAGTGAGATAGTCGCGCGCCATCCTGTTGGCGGAGAACCGACTTTCGAAGACGGCGCGCACCTTTCGCCGGTCGAGTTGCAGCAAGGCCGGCACCGCGGCGACCGCGGCGTCGAGAGAATCGACGACAAATCCGGTAACGCCATGGTCGATGACTTCCGGCAACGCACCGCAGTTCCAGCCGATGGTTGGCGTACCGCACGCCATCGCCTCGATCGCGGCAAGGCCGAACGGCTCGGGCCAGTCTATCGGAAACAGCAGACCAGCGGCATTGCCGAGGAATTCAGTCTTCTCACTCTCGGCGATCTCGCCGACATAGTCGATGCGGTCGCCATCGATCAACGGCTCGATCGTCTCATGGAAATAGGCGCGATCATCGTCGCCGATCTTGGCCGCCAGCTTGAGTTTCATGCCCGAGCGCAAGGCGATGTCGATGGCCCGGTCCGGCCGCTTGTCGCGCGAAAGCCGGCCGAGAAAGGCGAGGTATGGTTCGCCTGCCGCCGTCTCGAAGGTCGGCTGATAGAGACCCGTCGGCAGCCCGTGATGGATGGTGGCCAGCCAATTGGCATTCGCAAGCCCGGTCTTCTGGCTATGCGAGATCGAGATCAGCGGAAAGCGCGGAAAACGCTCATAGGCTGGCGCCAGATCGACATAATCGAGCCGGCCATGAGGCGTTGTCACCGTCTTGTCCGGCATGGTCTCGAAGAACGAGAAATGCAGGAAATGGCTGAGATGAAAATGAATGATATCAAAGTCGTGGGCTCGGTTCCTCACATCGGCAAGCATCGCAAGATGCGCCGCCGTGTCCGATTTCAGTGGACGCGGATCGAGGCGTAGCGCGCGTTCGCGACCTGGTATCAGTCTGGCCGACGTCCGGCTGTCGCCGCTGGCGAACAGCGTCACCTCATGGCCGAGTTCGACCAGCCCTTCGGTCAGATAGGAAACGATGCGCTCGGTGCCGCCATAGAGAAGGGGTGGCACCGATTCGTGCAAAGGGGCGACATGGGCTATGCGCATGGTTTGAACGTGTCCCTCAAGGCAATCACGAGAGCGAAATGCATCAGCCGGCCTAACGTTCCGGACAAAAGCGGGCGTCGGCAACCCAAGCCCACCAGCGCAGATTTTTTTGCAATAAGCGGAACAAACGCGCCATCCGCGAATTTAGTAGGGTTGGTTCGCGCTGCGGCCGACCAGGGAGAGAACAAAATGGACCGCTTGCATTTCTTTACGCCCGTGCGCATTGCGCGCGGGCAGGGACACCCCGTCGAGGAAGTCGATAGCGTTGCCGAAGCGATGGTCTTTTTGCAGAAATGGCCATTGGGACGGCGTGGGCCTGTGTATCAGTGCGCCGTGAATTGCTGCTCCGCGGCCCTGTCGGGCAGAATGTCGGCCGAAGCAGCCAGGAAGGCGTTTACGGGCTTTGCCCGCATCACCCGGCTGCTCGATGATGACATGGCCCTGCCGATGGGCGGCGAAAGCATGGCGGAAGTCCACGCGCTGAGGCGCTAGGCGCCGGTCCAGCCATTTGGCTATTGAACACCCGGGCTTTGGCGGCGCGGGCATCATCTTTTCCGCACCGGAGTATTCCGGCGCGGCCCTTCACCTCATGGGCCACACTGTGCTTTCATGCGGCGTTTCGCATGACCGGTGGGTGACGACCATCCACGGGCGGCCCGAACGTGGAGGGGTAGACAATGCCGAGACTGATCCTGGGAACACTCGGCGCTATCGTCATCGCCCTCATCTGGGCGGTCTTTGCCAGTTTGATGGGCGCGCCATCGATCGTGATCACGGTCGGCGCGGTCGCCATTGGGGCCGGCGTCTACACCTACGTCGACCGACGCTCGACTTGACGCGTCCCCGGTCTGCCGCGCGCTCGACCAATTGCACGCCGGTGTTTGACGCGCGCGGCAGTCGCGGCGGGCATTCTTCAAAGATGAGCTTGCTGGCCGCATAGAGAGCCAAGACGCAGACAGGGCGCCACACGTCGGACCGGGCTCCGCGAGAACTTGGGAGAGATCGTCAAAGATCTTTCAATCCGGCCAATGTAGATCGAAACGGCGAATCCGTGGATTTCCGGTGGAACATCGTCGCCTCGAAACACTTCGGGCGTTGCACTGCCCCATCAGTGCACGTTCCCTTGTTCTGTTGGAACTGGCCGGCTGCCGAAAGGTGGCCGGCTTTTTTGTATATTAGCGGAACCTGAAATTACGGGGCTTGTTCTGCATGCGGCAGCGAGCCCCTCGCTGCTGGTCGAGGGCCGTAACCCTTGGCCGGGCCCGCATCGCTCCGCCAGTGGTGCGGGCCCACGGCCTCCGGTTTTTCCGGGCGTCTCGACTCGCTGATCCTCACCCTGGTCCGGCTATGCATGTCACTCAAAAAAAGGCTCGGTTGTGAGACAATGACATGCACACGCGGCGCGCTTTAGCACAATCATTCACAAAGCCGTGGGTTCAACTGTTGCTACCCTTCTTGGCTGGATTGTGCGAATGATGACTGTCCTTTTCACCGCCACCCCCTGAAACTCGGCTTTTGGATCGACGGTCTTCATCCGCCGGGGGTTTGTTGACCCGCAGGGGTTTTCTGGCGTTCTCGTGCGATGCGCCTGGCCCGCCCTGCCGGATCGTGTTCGGGTGTTTCTTCGATGTGGACATGATCACCGATCCTGCTGACGGCCCTGATGAGTGGTGTTGACCTTGGTGTTGGCTTGCTGCCCTTGGCGCTCCGGATCCGGCGCTCCGTGAGTGCCGTGCTGGGCATCATCGTGGCTAACCTGTCGCCCTTCTCCTCGACCCTTCTGGCTCTGGTTCTCAGGCGGCACGGGCGGCATTTTGCTCGACATCTGCATCTCCTTGGGTTGGTCTCGTGACTCGAAACCGTGATCGTGGGGGGAAGTTCCGTCTGCTTCGTCAGCACCTGTGATTTCGGTGCCGACGGAATCTGATTCCCAACGCGGATTTCAACGAACGGCAGCGGCCTGCCCGCGTCGCCCCGCCAGTGGTGCGGGCCTGCAATATAAATCCTAAGCCTGGGCTGCTATCGCAGTTTATTGCGAGCTTCCGGCGACTTGCGTAGCGGGCTGCAGTGGCTTTCAGGAGAGCAGCGTGTTGTACCCGGTCAATTGGAGCGACCGAAATACAGTGCTTGACCACGTTGCTGACATGATCGGTGACGAGCGCGGTGTCGCGCCTGGATCGCGGCAGCAGCCTCTGGTCCGATCTGCCTGCAGCTGATGGCAGCTAAAACGACGTCAAAAGACCTAAGCCTCTTTGATCGCCCTCGCTGCTCGCACGAGCGATGACCAGTCAGCTCCCATGGCTGAGACAAGGTCTCGAGCATCTTCGTCTGATATTCCGGTACGGTCTACGAGCTTCCGTGCCAGCAATTCGAATGCCAATTCTATGATCGTCATAGCTCAGCCCCTACGAGAGTGCCCGTGACGATAGCTTGCAAATGGGTCTTCCGCATTTGCACATGTTAAGCGACCATCACGAATGTCTCATGTACCGCAGAATGTCTGCAGGACGCGCTCATCCGGGCGTGGCGGCTCAGCATAGCGTTCCATTCCCGGCTGCTCATCGAAGGGACGGCTGACGACCGCCAGGATCTCCTCGAACGGTGTGAAGTCGCCGCCCAACGCCGCCTGGATCATCGCCTCGATGCGATGATTGCGGGGGATGAATTTGGGATTGACGGATTGCATGGCTGCCCGGCGCGTGGCCGTGTCGGCTGCTTCGCTTGCAATGCGCTGGCGCCACCGCGCCGACCAGGCATCGAATGAGCCTGGATCCTTAAACAACTGCCGCGCCGTGCCTTGGCCGTCCGCAGCGTCGAGGTCATCGCCCAGGCGCCGAAAGCCGAGCGTAAAGTCCGCTTCGCCGTGAGCCAGCACGTCCAGAAAGTCGGCAGCGAGCTGCAAGTCGCCTTCCGCTTCGGTCAGCAGTCCGAGTTTTCTGCGGAAGCCGCGCTGCAACACAGCCTCATAGGAGGCCTGGAACGACCTCAGCACCTCTTCCGCTTCAGACACTGCTTCATTCTCGTCCGTGCTCATGAGCGGCAGCAGGGTCTCGGCATAGCGCGCAAGGTTCCATGTGGCGACACGAGGCTGGTTGGCATAGGCATAGCGACCGGCGCGGTCTATCGAACTGAACACCGCGCCGGGGTCGTAAGCGTCCATGAAGGCGCATGGGCCATAGTCGATCGTCTCGCCCGAGATCGACATGTTGTCGGTGTTCATGACGCCATGGATGAAGCCGACCAGCATCCAGCGCGCCACCAGGTCCGCCTGTGCGGCGACAACGGCCTCCAGCAAAGCCCGGTACGGCCGTGCTTCCCCCGCCAGCTGTGGGAAGTGACGCTGAATGGCATAGTTGGCCAATATCTTGAGCGCCTCGGTGTCGTGGCGCGCGGCGAAATATTGGAACGTGCCGATCCTGATATGACTTGCCGCCACCCGTGTCAGGACGGCGCCGGGCAGCCGGACCTCGCGATAGACCGGGTCGCCGGTGAGCACCGCCGCAAGGCTTCGCGTCGTCGGAATGCCGAGCGCCGCCATCGCTTCGCTGACGACATATTCGCGCAGGACAGGGCCGAGTGCGGCGCGGCCGTCACCGTTGCGCGAGAACCGCGTTGGTCCCGATCCCTTCAGCTGGATGTCACGGCGAATGCCGTTGACGTCCACCACTTCGCCAAGAAGCAGAGCGCGCCCGTCGCCAAGCTGAGGCACGAAGTTTCCGAACTGGTGGCCCGCATAAGCCAGGGCGATTGCCTGCAAGCCTTCCGGAAATCTGTTGCCGGCAAGCATCGCCACTCCATCCGGGCTGGTAAGCTGGTCGGCATCGAGCCCGAGTTCCTCCGCGAGGGGCCGGTTGAACCGGATCAGCCGCGGTTCGGATACCGGCTTCGGATCTGTTTGCGAGAAGAAGCGCTCCGGCAATTGCCCATAGCTGTTGCTCAGGGCGGGAAGCCCCGTCTGAATGACCGGGGGTTGTTCAGCAGTCGCAGGTGACGTCATGACAAGCTGTCTCTGAAGAGGAGGGTTCAACAGCTCCCGTTTCGAGGAGCCTGTGTTCATTTGAGCATATAGGGACGCAACGCCGCTGGTGCCATCCGGATCCCATCAGGCCGGCACCGGATACAAGCTGGGAACCACCCGCCTCGATTTTCGAGGTTCAGGCTGCCGTGGGACGACGGGCCGTGGCGGAATCCAGAGATGACCCCCGCATCGCCACTGTCTCCGAACTGAGCACCCGGCAATCTAGTCAGTGCGGGCGTGCAATGCCGGGGCGGCGTCTGCCTTGGTTGGCAGCGGCTCTCTCGGGGCCGCTCCCGGCGATGATTTCGAACCCGGTTCGACTCGCTCCTCGGCGATGAGCCGGGCGCCACGCTCATAGGTCAGGTAGCGCCAGAGCCACTGGATCGAGACCTGAACGCGGTGCTGAAAACCGACGAGCAGGTAGACATGGATGAGCGCCCAGGCAGACCAGGCGAACCAGCCTTTCAGTTTCAGCCTACCCGATTCGAACACGGCAGCGTGGCGGCCGACAATGGCCGTGTTGCCTCGATTGCTGAAGACAAAAGCGGGCAGCGTATCGCCAGCATCTATCCGGCGTGCCAGTGCCTTGCCGAGGTGCTCGCCCTGCTGCTTGGCGACCTGGGCAAGACCCGGCAATGGCTGGCCGTTCCCATCGAGGACCAGTGCGACGTCGCCAAGCGCGAAGACATCGGGATGGCCGACGACCTGCAGGTCGGATTCGACCTTCACCCGACCGCCGCGGTCGAGCCCGACACCAAGCTGGGCGACCAGCGGAGAAGCCGCCACCCCGGCGGCCCAGAGCGTCAAGGCCACCGGGATCACCTGGCCGCCGACGGTGATCTGATGCGCTTCGATCGCCTCGACCCGGTTGCCGAGCGCGACCTCGACGCCCAGGCTTTCAAGGCGCAGACGTGCATATCTGGAAAGCTCCGGGGCGAATCCGGCGAGCAGACGCTCGCCGGCTTCTACCAGTATGATCCTTGTCTTCTCGGGCCGGATGTTGCGGAAGTCGCGCGCCAGTGTGTGCCGGCTGAGTTCGGCGATCGAGCCCGCCAGTTCGACACCGGTCGGGCCGCCGCCGATAATGGCGATCGTCATCAGCCGGGATTGCTCGACTGGATCGGTGGTCCGTTCCGCGTGCTCGAACGATAGCAGCAGCCGTGACCGGATCGTGCGCGCGTCCTCGATGGTCTTCAAACCGGGACAGACCCGAGCCCAGCTCTCCTGGCCGAAATAGAATGGCTGCGAACCAGTGGCCAAGACCAGGATGTCGTAGGGGACCGTGGTCCCATCGGCCAGCACCAGTATCCTGGCCTCGGTGCCGATCTCGGTGACATCGCCGAAGAGGACCTGAACCGAGGGATAGCGGCCCAGGATCTTGCGGATGGGCTCGGCGATGTCAGGCGCCGACAAGGCGGCGGTTGCAACCTGATAGAGCAAGGGCTGGAACAGGTGGTGATTGTGGCGGTCGATGATCGTCACCCCGATTTCCGCCTTGCCGAGCGCCTTGGCAACCTCCAGACCGGCAAAGCCTCCGCCGACCACGACGATGCGCGGTGTCAGGCTCCGGCCGTGGCTGCTCTCGGTGGCGAATTGCATGCTTGATACTCCCCTATCCCTGTCCGGAAGTCATAGCCTGGCAGGAGTGCCTCGCTGCTGGCTGGAGCTACTGCTCACTCCGGCGGCATCGGTCCAGGCAAGGCATCCGGCAATGACAGGCGTCGTGCTGACCACAAGGGCGCCGCGCGCGTGAAGAGCTACCAACCCGCGCCATGAGACGCGGTCGACCGCCCAGATGGTGCCGCTGGCGTCGACCCATTTGAGATGGGCGTCGGCGACTTCAACGGCCCGCATCATCGCCGCCGGTTCCATCCCGGCCCGAAAGACGATGATGGAATTGGCGGCGCCGTTGAAGAACGGGCCGGCGCCGGCTGCCAGTCCCGCAAGCAGGACGATGCTGGTCAGCGCTGCCGAAGCACCGCGTGCCGGTCCGCCGCGGTTGGGCAGCACCAGCACCAACACAAGCGGCACGATGCCGAAGATGACCAGCCACGCAATATCCCAGGCGAGCGGCAAGTCGCTGTTCATCTTGATCCGGTGCAGACCCAGCAGCCAGTGAAACACGACGGCATCGACGACATGCCAGACGCCGAACCCGGCGAAGGCGAGCCGCAGGATCTCCGTGGTGGTCCCGGGCCGCGCGCCGGCCGCCCTCGCGGCCACCAGCAGCACCGTGCCGGCGACGGCGAGCACATACATGCAAAGATGGAAGAGGCCGTCGGCCATGATCTGGAAGCGCAGGTCGGAACCCACCGGATCGGCGACGCCCGAGAGAAGATGATGCCATTGCAGGATCTGATGCAGGACGATGCCGTCGAAGAAACCGCCGAGCGCGAAGCCGAGCAGCAGCCAGCCGGCTCGCGTTCTCGGGTCGAGTGTCGCGGTGATCGCGTCCATGTCAGGACCACCGGCTCCAGGCCGGGGCGTTCAGTTGCCTGCGCACCGACATGTCCGGCGGCATGGGGTCATGGAGACCATGACGCGCCTCGAGCCAGAAGGCGGATATCAGCCCACCAACCACCGTCGTCAGAACCAGTGTCGCAGCAATTATCGCCAGCATGGACGTCGATCCTCAGCCGCGCAGGGTCGGCCGCGCGGAACCTAACAGCGGCTTCCGTGGAATGTTCCTGGCTGTCGGTTCGGTGGAGGGAACAATCAAGTTCCAGCACGGTTCGATGCTGGCGACGGACGGCTCAAGCGGAGAAGGTCATGAACGAATATACGGCGGCAGATCCGGGCGGTCTCGACGGCCATCAGCCGAGCGGCATCACCCGATGGCTGTTTTCGACCAACCACAAGGACATCGGCACACTCTATCTGGTCTTCGCTTTCATCGCGGGGGTGATCGGCATGCTCTTGTCGGTGAGCATGCGAATCGAGCTGCAGCAACCCGGGATCCAGTTTTTCCCCGGACTGGCGTCGATGATCTACGGTTACCAGGGCGACGCGGCGATCGACGCCGGCAAGCAGCTTTACAACGTCTTCACCACGGCCCACGCGCTGATCATGATCTTCTACACTGTGATGCCCGCCCTGATCGGCGGCTTCGCCAACTGGATGGTTCCGATCATGATCGGCGCCCCCGACATGGCCTTCCCGCGCATGAACAACATCTCGTTCTGGCTGCTGCCGCCGGCATTGATGTTGCTTTTATTGTCGATCTTCATGCCCAGCGTCCCCGGCGGCTATGGCCCTGGGACCGGCTGGTTCCTGTACCCGCCGCTGTCGACCTCCGGCCATCCCGGTCCCGCCGTGGATCTGGTCATCCTGTCTCTGCACATTGCGGGCGCCTCCTCGATCCTGGGAGCCATCAACTTCATCACCACCATCTTCAACATGCGCGCGCCGGGGATGACCCTGCACAAGATGCCCCTGTTTGTGTGGTCGATCCTCATCACCGCCTTCCTGCTGCTGCTGGCTCTGCCGGTGCTGGCCGGCGCCATCACCATGCTCCTGACTGATCGCAATTTCGGAACCACGTTCTTCGCGCCGGACGGCGGAGGCGACCCGCTGCTGTACCAGCATCTCTTCTGGTTCTTCGGCCACCCGGAAGTCTACATCATGATCCTGCCGGCGTTCGGCATCGTCAGCCAGGTGATCTCGACCTTCTCGCGAAAGCCGATCTTCGGGTATCTCGGGATGGTCTACGCAATCGTGGCGATCGGGGTGATCGGCTTCGTCGTCTGGGCCCACCATATGTACACCAGCGGGATAGGCCTCGACACGCAGCGCTACTTCACCTTCGCCACGATGGTGATCGCAGTGCCGACCGGGATAAAAGTGTTCTCCTGGATTGCAACCATGTGGGGCGGCTCGGTCGGCCTGCGGACGCCGATGCTCTGGGCCCTCGGCTTCATATTCCTGTTCACCGTAGGCGGGGTGACGGGCGTTCAACTCGCAAATGCCGGCCTCGACCGTGAACTGCACGACACATACTTCGTCGTCGCGCATTTCCACTACATACTTTCACTGGGAGCGATCTTCGGCATCTTCGCGGGCTGGTATTACTGGTTTCCGAAAATGACGGGATATCTCTACAATCCGCTTCTGGCTGGGGTCCATTTCTGGACGACCTTCGTCGGCGTGAACCTCGTCTTCTTCCCCCATCACTTCCTTGGATTGGCGGGCATGCCGCGTCGCTATGTCGACTATCCCGACGCATTCGCCGGCTGGAACATGGTGTCCTCGTATGGATCGTACCTGTCGGCCGCGAGTGTCGTGATTTTCCTCTTCGGCATCTTGGAAGCTTTCTACCGGCAAAGAGCCGCCGGCATGAACCCATGGGGGCCAGGAGCTACCACATTGGAGTGGGAGCTGACCTCTCCACCCCCTTTCCATCAATGGGACAGGCTGCCGCAAATCAGATGAGGCCGGGTTGTCGAACTCCTGTGCGCAAGCCAGCCCGGTTCGCCGCTGAGGCGAACTTCAGCCTGCCGGTGGCAGACGTTGGCTGCAGCTGAGAACCGGATCGCTATCTGAAGCTGATTAACAGCACAGCGAACAAGCTTGCGAGCGCGACTGCCCAGCAGAATAACCAATTGGCGATCAGAAGAAGCGATTTGAGCACGGTGGCATGGCAGTAATCTTCGATGATCGATTGCATTCCAAGCCGCATGTGAACGCAGCTTACGAGAATGAAGCCAATAAGGGCTGGCGCGACATAGATCGATCCTACGACGCTGAGGACGGCGTCTCGAGGCTCACCGACCAGCATTATAACGACCGCGACGATGTAAATGACAAGGATCAACAGGGCAGCAGATGTCAGCCGCTCCAGCATGAACGTTTCGGTTCCGTGTTTCGCCGATCCAAGGCCCCGCACTCGAGCTAGCGGAGTTCTGATTGAGGGTCTGTCAGCCATGGCGTTTCCCCAAAATTACTTGGTTGACTTGCGGGCAACTCAAGCTGTTGCTGTTTCGATGCCCGGGCCGTCGGTGCCGACGGATAGTGGGCAAGCACGGTCTCCAGTCGAGCAAGGCGGGCTTTGTGGGCGTTCAGTTCGTATCCTGAACGCCATCCAATTTGCCTGGGTCTGCCATCTCTGCATAGCTCGCTTTCAAGCAGCGAGATACGAAGGCGGACCGCGTCGATCTCCTTGACGAGCGCGGCCTTCACCGATTTTCGACTCTGCATGGCTGTAGTTCCGGTGCAAGGATGGTTCCAAACCTGACGCGTCTGGAAATGTTCCCGGGTGCCGAAGGCGTGCTGAAGATTAATGCCTCAGTGCTGGACCCGCACAATGGGTCGCCATGAGCTAAAGCCGGGCACTAGCTCAACGGGCGCGATGTGCCCGGCGAATGCTTGTGAAAACGAGCGAATGCCTGGCCCGCCTCGTCCCGAGAGATAAGTAGCCCTCAGAACAGCGACCGCACGTGGCCGAGATGACCAGAGGGTGTTCTTGGGCCAACATATGTTAACGGCCACTTTTGTTTCTCTCTCCTGCAAAAATATTTGGGCTGAAAGAGCCGGGAACTAACCGATCCTCCGGATGTTGCGGAGTTAGTCAGGAGAAACGGACTATGTCGGACAAAGAAATTCATCGGGGCGCCTCGCGTTTTCGCCCTATCCGCGTCGTGGACGCCCGCGTGTTTCGCGGGCCGCACCTCTATAGTATGACGCCAATGGTCCAGATTCGGATCGACCTCGGAGCCCTTGAGGCGTTCCCGACAGACAAACTGCCCGGGTTTTCCGAACAAATCGTCCGACTGTTGCCCGGCCTTGCGGGCCATGGCTGCAGCTATGGCGCCGCCGGCGGCTTCGTCCGCCGCATGCAGGAAGGAACCTGGCTCGGCCACGTCGTCGAGCATGTCGCCCTGGAACTGCAGAGCATGCTCGGTCACCGGGTGACACGAGGAAAGACACGGTCGGTCAAAGGCAGTCCCGGCACTTATAACGTCATGTTCGCCTACAAGGATGAGCTTGTCGGGCTGCTCGCCGGACGCGTCGCGCTCGAACTGGTGGACAGCCTGCTGCCGGCCAATCTGCATGGTGTCGAGGGGCTCGGCGACATTGCGGAAACGCAGGGGCCATTCGAGTTCGCAGCCAGGCTGCAGCAGCTCAAGCGTCTGGCCGCCGAGCGTGCCTTGGGGCCTACGACTGCTTCCTTGGTGCGCGAGGCCGAGAGGCGGGGCATACCCGCCGCGCGGATCGACGACAGCAGCCTCGTGCTGTTTGGTCACGGAAAGCATCAGAAGCGGATCCGCGCCAGTTGCAGCGACCTCACTTCCGAGATTGCGACCGAGATCGCCTCGGACAAGGACCTGACCAAATTCCTGCTGCAACAGGCCGGCCTGCCGGTGCCACGCGGGGAGCTGGTGCGATCGGCGCAGGACGCAGTCGCGGCGGCAGCACGGCTGGGCTACCCCGTGGTCACCAAACCACTCGATGGCAATCATGGAAGCGGCGTCAACATCGGTCTGGCAACAGAAGACGAGGTCCGCTGGGGCTTCGAACAGGCGCGAGAACACAGCCGTAGCGTTATAGTCGAGCAGCATTTCGTCGGCTCGGACCACAGGATCCTGGTGATCGGCGGAAAGGTGGTGGCGCTCGCCGAGAGGGTTCCGGCCCATGTGGTCGGCGATGGCCGGAGTTCTGTCGCCGAGCTCGTCGAGGAGACGAACCGCGACCCACGAAGGGGAGAGGGCCATTCCTCGGTATTGACCCGCATCGAGATCGACGAATGTGTCGAGCATTTCCTGTCAAAATCGCAGCTCACCCTGGCGAGCGTTCCAGCGCCGGGTCAAATGGTGCTCTTGCGGCCCACCGCCAATCTCTCCACCGGTGGGACCGCGATCGACCGAACGGAAGAAATCCATCCCGAAAACGCGCTGATCGCCAGGCGGGCGGCACAGATCGTCGGCCTCGACATTGCCGGGATCGACTTCGTCTGTCCCGACATCTCACGGCCGGTGAGCGAAACCGGCGGCGGCATCATAGAGGTGAATGCCGGTCCTGGCTTTCGCATGCATCTCGAACCCTCGTCGGGGCGCGCCCGCAACGTCGCACGGCCCGTGCTCGATCTTCTCTTCAAAGGCGGCAAGGACGGCCGGATTCCGATCTTCGCGATCACCGGGACCAACGGCAAGTCGACCACTGCCAGAATGCTGGCGCACATCCTGCAGGCGAATGGCGCAACCGTCGGGCTCACCTCGACCACCGGCGTGTACCTGAACGGCGAACGAATCATCACAGGCGATTGCTCAGGCCCGCAGAGCGCCAGGATCGTGCTGCGCGAGCCGGGTGTCGATGTCGCGGTGCTGGAATGTGCACGCGGCGGCATCCTGCGCGAAGGGCTTGCCTTCGATGCATGCGATGTTGGCGCGGTGCTGAACGTCCACGGCGATCATCTCGGGCTGAGGGGCATCGACACAATCGAGGACCTGGCGGAGGTGAAATCGGTCGTGGTCGAGTCCGTCCGCCGCGGCGGATGGAGCATTCTCAATGCCGACGACGTCCATACGTCCGCAATGTCGCGCGATGCCGGCGGCAGGATCTGCTACTTCTCGCTGGCGAGCAGGAGCGAGTGGCCCGGTTTCTTGCGCAGCCACCTGGCGGAAGGCGGCCGCGCCGTGACGCGGGAGCCCAGCAGCGACGGCTGGGACATTTTCATCCACGAGGATGGGGAATCGATGTTCTTGATGAGCGTCGACGAAATTCCCGCGACCTTCGAGGGTTCGGCCGAATTCAACGTTGCCAACAGCCTGGCAGCCGTCGCCATGGCGCATTGCCACGACGTTCCGGCGGCAACGATCCGGGCGGCGCTGGCCGAGTTTGGCACCTCGTTCGAGCAATCTCCCGGTCGCCTCAACGTCTTCGACGGACATGGTTTCCGCACCATCGTCGACTATGCGCACAATCCGGAGGGGCTGAAGGCGCTCGGAAAGCTCGTTTCCCACATGAGGCGCGGCTATCAGCGCACGATCGGCCTGGTCGCCATACCGGGCGACCGCCGCGATTGCGACATACGCGAGATGGGCGCGATCGCTTCGCGGATATTCGACGTCATCGTCTTCAAGGAGGATGAGCAGGAGCTGCGCGGCCGAGCCCCCGGAGCGATCGCCGGCTTGCTGCGGGAAGGTGCCTTGAACGCCGGCTGCGCCCCAGGCCGCATTCACGCCGTCTGTCCCGAGAAGGAGGCCGTCGACGTGTGTCTCCGGCTTGCACGGGAAAACGACCTTGTCGTGCTGACCGTCGACGACGTTGAAGCCGTGTGGCGGCAAGTAACCGGCTTCGGAGGCGCGACGCCTTCGAGGGGAGGGCCCGATCAGACCCATATTCGCCATCTGAGGGCTGGCTGATGTGGTCGCTGATCCTGCACGGCGGCGCCAAGGAGATCGATCCGCAAGAGGAGGAGGCGCATCGCAACGGATGCATCGAGGCGCTCGAGGCAGGTCGGGCCGTCCTGGCCGGCGGCGGAACGGCGGTCGATGCCGTGGAAGCTGCCGGTCGCGTCCTCGAGGCCGACCCGACATTCAATGCGGGATATGGAAGTGCCCTCAATTCGGACGGCGAGGTCGAGATGTGCGCTGGCCTGATGGAGGGCAGGGACTTCAATGTAGGTGCCGTCGCAGTGATCAAGGGCGTGCGCCATCCAATCAGTGTCGCGAAGGCCATGCTGCATGAGGAGCCGATCCTGCTGGCGTCGGAGGGGGCCCGGCGTTTCGCCGCCGACAAGCAGCTGGAGCTTTGCGATCCGGCGGATTTGATCACGCCGCAGCAGCGCGACGCCTCCAGCAAGTCGGAGGCGAAGGATACGATCGGTGTGGTTGCCCTGGATCAGTACGGGGACATCGCCGTGGGCACTTCGACCGGCGGACTGGACGGCAGTGCTCCGGGTCGTGTGGGGGATTCTCCGCAACCCGGTTGCGGCTACTATGCCGACAACCAATTGGGAGCCGTCGCCTTCTCGGGAGACGGTGAGCATATTGCGCGAAAGGCTCTCGCGGCCCGTGTCATGCAGGCACTCTCGGCGCGGCAGGCATTGTCCTCGGGGCAGGCTGAAGGCGGCCTGGAGCAGGTGCTGAATCCCGCGCTCAAGGAAGTCGAGGCGATCGGCGGCGAAGCCGGAGCCATCGTGCTTACCGCGACCGGCGTGTCTGGATGGGCGCATAACAGCAGGGAGTTCGCAGTCGCATTCATGACCAGCGAGGACAACCACCCACACGTTTTCCTGCGCAAGAAAGACGTGGACAAATGACCGACAAGAAGAAAAAACGATCCTCGAACGGTAAAGCCGGAACGCTCGTCATCATCGGCGGCCACGAGGACCATGATGGCGATCGTGTCATCTTGAAGGAGGTGGCGAGCCTGGTTCCGAACGGCCGCCTGGTGCTTGCCACCATCGCGTCTCATGAGCCGGATGGCTATCTCGAGAAGTATCAGAGGTCCTTCGGTGAACTGGGCATCAAGGATGTCATCGAGCTCTACGTCAACGACCGCCTCGAGGCAGCTCATGAAAAGAAAATAAGTGCGCTCGCAGACGTGAGTGCGGTGTTCTTCTCCGGCGGCGACCAGCTCCGGATCACCAGCCAGATCGGCGACACGCCCATCGACGAGCGGGTGCACGAAATCTATGAAGCCGGAGGCGTCATTGCCGGCACCTCCGCGGGCGCGTCGGTCATGAGCGACACGATGATGGTGAAGGGGCCGAACGCAGCGTCCTTTCGGATCGGCCACATTCGGATGGCGCCGGGACTGGGCCTGCTGCCGAATGTCATCATCGACCAGCACTTTGCGGAACGGGGCCGCATTGGGCGGCTCATCGGGGCGGTGTCGCAGAACCCGCGCGTCCTCGGCATCGGCATCGATGAAGACACGGCGATCGTGGTGAAGGGCGAGATGTTCAAGGTCATCGGCAGCGGCGCTGTCTATCTGGTCGATGCAGCCGGCGTGACCCATTCCAACATCGCGGAAGGTGAGCCTGATGCCGCCCTTTCGATTCATGATCTGAGGGTTCACGTGCTGAGCTCAGGCGATGCGTTCGATCTCGCGCTGCGACGGCCGGTGGGGCTTCCGTAAGACTTCGCCACACTCAAGCTGATGGTGTGGCGCGGTCCGCGTACCGCGAAAACCGCATATATGAAGCAGTTCTCCTATTTGAAGTCGCCCAACCAGGATTGTCGCGTTGTGGCAGGCCCGGCAGGATTACAGACGGCCTCTCGTCGGCTCGAATCCCGCAAAGCTGAGACCTTCGCTCGCCCGGCGTTCTGCCGGGCTAACCCCGCCGGCGACTGGCCTGAATGGCAGCAAAGGTTACCGGACGAAACCCCCAGGCGTCGACGCCGACATCATGCTGGCGCGTCATCGGCTTCAGACGACCGTGCGAATGACCGTGCAGGTTTACCGACCTCTTGCCGATCTGGTTCCAGGTGCGAAAAGGATAGTGGCACAGAACCAGCAAGCTGCCCTCGACAAGAAGCTCCATGTAGTGGTGCACGCTCGCCCAGGCCGGGTCGCCAATGGTGGCGGCGCCATCATTGTTGCCAATTATCAGGTGCTTGGACCCGTTAAGAGACGACAGCAGTGAAGAGACGGTCTCGGCTGGACCCTTGGCGAAATCGCCGAGGTGCCAGACCTCGTCGTTCGGGCCAACCGTTTCGTTCCAAAACGCAACCAGCGCCTGGTCATGCTCGACCAACGAGGCGAAGGGACGCCGGTCGAGGCGCAGAATGCGCGGATCGTTGAAATGCGTATCGGAAGTGAAGAAGATCATGCGCCGCGGCCGGCTGCGACGCGCGACCGGCGATCGCGTCTAACTGCCGGAGCGCTCTTCGGCTTCATCATCGATCCCGATCGGGGCTTCCCTAAGCATCTTGAGTGCCTCTTCCTTCGTAAGGCCGCACTTGCGCGCGAAGTAGAGCGCCTCGATCGCCTTTTCGCGATCCGCCGTGGATTTTGCGTGCTGTTTGGGCTTTTTGCCCATCGTTCTCTGCCACCTTCCGAGGCCACCAAACCATCACAGTGCCGCGTTGTTCCCGTGCATCGGCTGACCTGCCGGACTGCGCGAATGCCGATGTCGCCGACACCGCGCGAGCCCCGGACAGCGCGTATATCAGCCGGCTCGCGACAACGGCGGAGCGACTCCAACCCCGACAGCGTGAATTCAAACGAAAGCCCGCGCCGTGGGAGGGGCCGGCGCGGGCGATCGGGCTACCGATCTTGCAGCGCGGGGGTCGACCGCTGCATGGCTCGAACTGTGCAAGCGAGCATTTGTTCCGGGCCGCATGCAAAGCATCGGCGTTTCATTGCAATTCTGGGGGACACAACCAGCATTTCGCTTCAGTCCGCCGCCGATGTGGGAGGATGAATACCGCCTTGCGCTAATTCGTCCGCCCTGGACACGAAACCAACCGCGCATTGAGCGCGTAGCTTCGGCGATTTAAAAACACCTGCACTGGAATATTTCCGGGCGCATGGAACATCTCCGGCCGCTGATGTTTAGGCCGGAATGACGATGATCTCTGTTCTTACAATGATTTACTCTCTCGCCATCTTTATCGGCGCGAAGCGGCGCAACCTCTTGGTGAATGCGAAACTCGATAGAGTTTTGCGCAATATGGCTGGCGCAGAACTGAATCAACGTGGCCAGTAAACCGCAACACCGCCGGTTCCAGTTCACAGCCAGTGTCCTCGCGGCCGCTACCTCGGTTCGGGTGGCAAGCGGCTCGGCAGGACTGCAAGGGCCGCCCCCTCTGGGCTGGCTGGTGCGTGGTCGATCCGATTTCGTCGATGAGGGCGGAGCACGATGCTCCCGCAGTGCGCCGTGCTGGCTCGAATTGCGGGGCCGCGTCCACGATCCGCTCACGGGGCACGCACCTTTAGGTCCGGCCCACGCGAGTGGCTTCGGAGGACCTATCCATGAACGATGATGATCCTATAAATTCGCTCGCCAATGCAATTCGTCATCGCAGCGCAATTTTGTTTGTGGGGGCGGGGGTATCGATCAGCGTCGGACTTCCGTCTTGGGAGAAGCTCATCGAGCGAATGGCAAAGGAGCTCGGCGTCGACGATGAATTTTCCACGCGACGCGATCGTTTTCAGACCTTGGCCGAATACTATCGGATCAAGCATGGCAGCATCGGACCACTTCGCAGTTGGATGGACAGAAACTGGTCTGTCGCCAAGGAACGGATCGAGAAATCGGAATTGCACCGTCTCATCGTGACGCTCGATTTTCCCGTCATCTATACGACGAACTATGACCGGAACCTGGAACTCGCTTTTGAAATCCACGGTCGAGAGTACGTGAAAGTGGCCAACGCACGGCACGTTGCGCAGGCCCGTCGAGGCATAACGCACATCGTGAAATTTCACGGCGACTTTGACGAGGACTCTTCCCTTGTCCTCACCGAAACCGACTATCTTGACCGCCTGTCCTTCAATTCTCCCCTTGATGTCCGCTTTCGCTCCGACGCTCTCGGCAGCACGATCCTGTTCATTGGCTATAGCCTCTCCGATCCAAACATCCGGCTGCTGTTGCACCGGCTTTGGCAAACCTGGCACCGGTCTGGATATGAGAAAGATCGTCCCCCTTCGTTCATCTTCATGCCCAGCCGCAACCCTGTGGAGGAGGCCGTGCTTGGGCGCTGGGGTATTTCGGTGCTCGTTGGCGCAGGTGATGATCCTGAAGCCGGTCTGACGGATTTCCTCAGGCGTTTGGTGGAAGCGGTCGCGGTGACCTGAGGCGCGCTCCCCAGTGGACCGTGGTTGGGTTTTCGCAGGTGCGCGGTGACCGACGAACCGGGCGGTGGCCGACAGGCGCCAGATCGGCGACTGTTGGAGCCACGACTTCCACAATCAATCCCGCAGCGATCATCTTGGCGTGAAGTCGATCTCCGGCGTCAATTGCCGGCAATATGCACAAACCAAGTCAATCGTCGTTTGCACATCATCCAAGCAAACAACTTCGGACGGGGTATGCATGTAACGCAAAGGCACGGAGAGCACCCCACTTGCGACGCCGCCGCGGTTCTGCTGCATGACACGCGCGTCGGTAGGGCTTGAGCTGCCCACCGCCTGAAACTGATAAGGCAGGCCCTCTTTCTCGGCCACCGACTTCAGCAGATTGAACACCACCGGGTTGGTGTTCGCGCCTTGAGTGATTGCCGGCCCTTTCCCAAGGTCCAGTTTGCCCTGATCCTCGGCGCGAGCGCGCGGATAGTCCATCGCCACGCCCATATCGATTGCGAGGCCGGTTCGAGGCGCGATATTGAACGCCGAGGTCATCGCGCCTCGGGAACCGATTTCCTCTTGAACCGTACCCAGGATATAGAGCCCCACGCCGGGGTGAACGCCTCCCTCCTCAGAGAGGCAGCGCAGCACCTCGGCGCCGATGAGGAGGCCGACCTTGTTGTCGAACGCTCGTCCGACAGCAAGGTTGCCCTGGAGCGCTGCAAACTCGCCATGGATAGTCACCGCGCTGCCGACCTCTACGACCTTCAACGCTTCCTCTCGCGAACTCGCGCCGATATCGATCCACAGTTCCATCAGCGAGGGTGTTTGAGACGTGTCAGAGGCTTTGAAGGTCTGGATTGCTTTGCGACCCACGACCCCCAGGATCGGCTCTTTGCCGTGCACCCAGACACGCTGGCCGATTTCAGTGGCAACGTCCGTTCCACCTATGGTGCTGAAGAACAGAAAACCGTCATCGTCGATGTAGTGGACGATGAAGCCGACCTCATCCATGTGCCCGGCATACATGAAGCGCATAGACGCCTCAGGATTGATGATCGCTGTGACATTGCCCATGACGTCCGTCGTCAACCTGTGGGCATACGGACGAACATACTCGCGGAAAAGCTCCGCTACAGGTTGCTCAAAGCCGCTCGGCGACGGGGTCGCCACAATTTTCTTCAAGAACTTGAGTGATTCATCGCGCATGAAGCTGACTTTCACAGTTCATGGGTGGAGGGCCATTCGAGCATGGTCATACTCGTCGGGCTTCGCGCCAATTTTGGCCTTCTTCGGTGCGATCGCCCGCGAATTGGTCAGCCCAAGGCAGGTTGTGGAGCCAGGCTTCGCGCCGGGGGGTCCAAAGCTCGTATGCCGGGAGAAGGTCGTTTGGCGCATCATCGAGAGTGCCGATCATGATCTCGGCTTCGTCGTCGCGGAGGTTCACCAGGCGCGACCCGCATGCCGGACAAAAACCTCTGCCGTTGAATGCAACAAGCTCGCCCTTGCACTGGTAAGCCGACCGCGGCCACACGGCAAAGGCACTGTAGGTGCTGCCGCTGGTTCTCTTGCAATCCTGGCAATGACACAAGCCAACGCGCAACGGCGCGCCGGTGACAACATACCTCACAGACCCGCAAAGACAGCCGCCGGTCCGCTCTATCTTTTCAACCTTGCCGTTCATGGTCGCCGGAGCCATGAGTGAGGGAAGCGTGTTGGACTCGGCTCTGCCGTTTGCATCCGAGGCGTCAAGTTAATCGGCAATGTCTTCAACAAGGCCCAACTCCAAAGCTCTGGCTGCCATCAGGTAGCAGTTGGTCAAGGCATGGTCGCGCAGCTCTTCCAGCGATGTTCGAGAACCTTGGACGAGATCGGCGAACCCTTCATTCTCGAGTCGCTCTGCCGTTTCCAACAGCGCAAGTTGTTCGCGAACGATCTGAAGACAGCTTCGAATTGGTCCATTCAGAACCAAGTCTTTCTCAAGCCTTCTTTCATGAATCAGCAGGACTGCTTGCGGGCAAAGGAACCTGCAGGCTTTCGGGAAAGCGGCAAGGACCGTTACCCCGGCAGAGTAAACCGTATTCTTGCCAATGATGTAGCCGTTGCGGCCCGAGTGTTTCAGAAAAAGTTTGAACTCTAGAGCTAGACGTCGCGCGCCGTCGGCGTCGCCTCCGGGCGTGTCGATTTCAACGTAGAGATCGTCTTCCCCGGAACGCACGGCTTTCAAATCGTCCAAGGCTTTGGTGACGACAGTGTCATCAATCAAGCCGTGTATACGCAAGTTTGGATCGAACAAAAGCCGGTGAAGGTCTGGAGCGGGCGGCGGGGAGACGGTGTGTTCGGCTGACTGGGGCAACAGGTCCATATAGGCATCCTCATTATGGGGGCCGAACTTAGTTGGTACCCTTTTGTTCCCTTGAGGGAGTTCGAGCGGTGGTGATCACAGCCGCGTCTCTCGGCGGCTGTGGAGCTCCCTCTTTCATTGCAGATCCTTTTCGCACCAGGCCCGGTAGAGGCACCTCAGCCGCTAGGTTGGCTCCATCGGCATATCGGGCATTTGCCGGAGCTGACGCAGTCGCTTTGCTGATTTCTGCCACGTCCGCGACCAGTCCTGTGGACGGTTGAACTCAACGGCCTCAATGGTTCCCGGCTGCTGCCTTCCGGACCCCCGCGGTCGGGCTATTTTTCCTGGCCGTGCCATTTTTCCGGGGGGCTGAAACAAACAGCTTTGTTGGCAGTTCTAGCGTCCGGAGCACCGGCTCCGCGCGGCGCGGCCGAGCGGCCGGGGCTGTCCGGCAGGAGGTCCAGCAATGTCTCACGATATGCAAAGACGATTTGCAACGCGCTTGATCGCGGTTGCGCTGATGCTCTCGGCCAGTGGCGTGGCGCCTGTCCTGGCCCAGGATACCCCGACCGACTTCACAGCGATCATCCAGCAGAAATTGCCGGCCGTGGTCGCGATCACGACCCGGGAGGTTGTCCAGGACCAGACGACGGCGGGCGACTTTACAAGTCCGTTCGACGGCCAGGGCCTCGGACCCGTTCAGCCGCAGGTGAGGGAGGCGCTTGGCTCCGGATTTGTGATCAGTGCCGACGGCTACATCGTCACCAACAACCATGTCGTTGCCGATGCGACAGAGATCCATGTCGTATTTTCCGACAAGGAAACGGCGCCGGCGCAATTGGTCGGCCGTGACCCCGCCACCGATATAGCGGTGCTGAAGGTCGACCCGCGGCCCAACATGACCACGACCAAATGGGGTGACTCGGATGCAATGCAGCCGGGCGCATGGACAATCGCGATCGGCAGTCCCTTCGGGCTCGGAGGGACTGTCACTGTCGGCGTTCTTTCGGCCCGCTCGCGAGACATTCAAGCCGGGCCGTATGACGATTTTCTCCAGACGGACGCGTCGATCAATCGAGGCAACTCGGGCGGTCCGCTGTTCAACGCACGTGGCGAGGTGATCGGCGTCAACACCGCCATCGTCTCGCCGTCCGGCGGCAGCATCGGGATCGGGTTTGCGGTGCCATCGCGCACCGCCCAAAGCATCGCCGACCAGTTGATCAGAACCGGCCGGATCGAGCGTGGCTTCATCGGGGTCCGCCTGCAGGACATCACGCCGTCGCTGGCTGAGGCCCTCGGGATGAAAGATGACAAGGGCGCGCTGGTTGCTTCGGTCGAGCCCGGCAGCCCGGCGGAGAAAGCCGGCTTGAAGCCGGGTGACGTGATCACCCGGTTCAACGGCAAGGGCATTGAGGGTGTCCATGACCTCACGCTTGCGACGGCTAGCCAGAAGCCTGGCAGCAAGGCCACTCTGACACGGAGTAACGGCGGAAAGGACCAGGAGATCGCGCTTGTCATCGGTGAGCGCAAGGATGCGGAGGTGAAGACCGGCGCTGTTCCCGACAAGAAGTCGGCGGCCGAAGGCCTCGGCCTATCCCTCAGCCCGATTCCGGATCAGGCGCGTCAGCAGCTAGGCATCAAATCAGGAACAACCGGCGTCTTCGTCGTGGAAGTGGTTCCCGATGGCCTTGCCGCCCGGAGCGGATTGCAGCCCGGCGATGTCATCATATCGGCCAACAATCGCCGCGTGACGGAGCCTTCGGATATCGTCGAGGAGTGGGCGAACTCTCGCCGGCAGAGCAAGCCCATCCTGTTTCGGCTGGAAAGGCAGGGGCAGTCCGTGTTCGTGGCGGTCGCCGGGAAATGACCGTCTCCAGGACGGCCATGTGACTGCACCAGGATCCGCTTGCGGATCCTGCTCCAAGGGTGTCGGACCCCAGGTGCACCGGGGAAGCATCGCCGCAGAAAGTCTGCGGGATGCGCTCATCGGCCGGGTGCGCAACGCGCACTGATTCTGCAGCGCCATCGTGCTCGAAGGCGCTCGCCATCCTCAGGCAGTTTCGCGCCTTGCCGTAAGCCGTGCCTGGAGAAGGACGACGACGAGCAAAAACAGCCCGCGGATCACCGACTGCCAGTAGGCTGACAGCGAAATCCAGCCCATGCCGTTTTCGAAGTTCAGGACGTTGAAAAGGATGCCGAGCAACAGCACGCCGGCCAGCGTGGTCAACACCGAGCCAGAGCCGCCGGTCAGCAGCGTCCCGCCCACGACGACCGCTGCGATGGCAAACAGTTCCCAGCCGACGCCCTCGATCGGCTGGCCTGCGCCGAACTGAGAAGCGAGGACGACGCCGGCGAGCCCGGCCAGGCACCCGCTTGCGACATAGACGAGAAATTTGACGCCGTCCGTGCGCAGCCCCATCAGCCGCGAGGCATCCTCGCCGCCGCCGATGGCCAGCACCGTCCGTCCCGTGCTGGTGTAGTTCAGGACCACTGAGCCGACGGCATAGGCAACCAGGGCGATGACTGCCGGAATCGGGAAAATCCAGAAATTCCCTTGGCCGATGGCGGTGAAACCCGAATCGTAAGACACCGAAACGGTCTGGTTGCCGGCCAGAAGCAGCGCCGAGCCGCTTGCGGCCAGCATGGTGGCAAGCGTGGCGATGAAAGGCATCAGGTTGCCGCGCGTAACCAGGAGCGCGTTGATCAGCCCGGCTGCCAGGCCGGCGCCAACGCCCGCTGCAAGGCCTGCCACGATGCCGTGCGGGCTCGCCAGGGCTGACGCGACGCTGCCCAAGGCGGCGACGGAGCCGACGGACAGGTCTATGCCGCCGGTCATGATCACGAAGCACATGCCGAGCGCGACGAGCGCGAACATCGAGTTGTAGCGCAGAACGCTCATCACGTTGAAGAGGCCGAGGAAGCGGTCGTAGCGCAGGAATCCGAACAGGACGAGGGCTGCAAGCGCGATGACGACACCGTAAGTGCCGATGATGCGAACCAGTCTGGCGCTGTTCATGGATTACACCCGGTGTTGCTGCTGCAGCCAGACGGCGAATGCGATGATGCCGGCCTTGACGACGAGCGCAGCGGCGTCGGGTACGCCATTGGCGAGCAGCGTGTAGCGCACCAACTGGATGGTCAGTGCGCCCAGCAGGGTGCCGATGATTGTGGCCTTTCCGCCACTCAACAGCGTGCCGCCCACCGCGACCGCCGCGATGGCGTCGAGTTCCATGCCCAGCCCCACGAGATTGGCGTCGCTGGAGGAGTTGATCGCAATGACGACGAGACCGGCTAGCCCCGCGCACAGGCCGCTGATCGCATAGACAGCGAGCTTGATCCTCGATACGGCGATGCCGGCGAGTTCAGAGGCCTTTTCATTGCCGCCGACCGCCAGGATGCTTCGCCCGAACACCGTGCGGTGAAGGGCCCAAGCGGCCGCCGCAACCAGCACGGCCATGATGATGACCTGCGCGGGAATGCCGAGCGGGCGGGCAAGTCCGATCCACTGGAATTGCGGCACGCGGAAGGTCTGCAGATTGCCGTTGGTCATGACCTGCGCGATCCCGCGCCCGGTGATGAACAGCACGAGCGTTGCGACGATCGGTTGGATGCGGAAACGCGAGACCAACCAGCCGTTGAACAGCCCGAACAGGCCGGCGACGAGGATCGAGGCAATCATCGCGACGGCTACCGCCAGATAGATGTTTCCGACCGGGAAGATCGTGCCCATGAAGATCATCGGCGCCAATGCGCCGGAGATCGCCATCAGCGAACCAACCGACAGGTCGATGCCGCCGGTGGCGATCACCAGGGTCATCCCCACCGCGACGATCACAATTGTGCAGACCTGGGTTAGGTTGACGTTGAGTGTCTGCAGCGTCGCGAAATTGCGCGTATAGGCAAGGTTGAAGACCACCAGCAGCACAAGCGCGATCACCGTGCCGTAGCGCGCCAGGAAACCGAACACATCAAAGCGGCGGTTTCCAGCGTCGTTGGCTGCGGATGGTGTGGCCAGATCGCTCACGCTGCCTCCTTCGCCGCGCCGCCATGCGCCATCGCCGCGAGCACGTCCTCCTCGTTGGCTGCCTGGCCTTCCAGTTCGGCCACCCTCACTCCTTCGCGCAGCACGAATATGCGGTCGGCTCCTTCCATCACTTCCTCGAGTTCCGAGGAGATCATCAGCACGCCGAGCCCGTCATCGGCAAGCTTGCGGATGAGGCGCTGGATCTCGGCCTTGGCCCCGACATCGATGCCGCGCGTCGGCTCATCGAGAATGAGCAGCTTCGGGTTCATCGCCATCCAGCGGGCAAGCAGCACCTTTTGCTGGTTTCCGCCCGACAGCTCGCGGACCTTCTGGTTGGGCCCCGAGCATTTGATGTCGAGTTCACGAATGAAGCGCTCGACGATCTCCTTCTGCCGGGCCTCGTTCAGGATGCCATTGCGGCTGATTTTCGGCAGCAGTGCCAGTGTTATGTTCTCCGCGACGGTCATTTCCGGCACGATGCCCTCGGCCTTGCGGTCCTCGGTGCAGAAGCCCATCCCCGCGGCGACGGCATCCGCGGCACGTGCGGGATGGTAGGACGCGCCCTCCATCGTCATCTCGCCTGCGCTCCGGCGGTCGGCGCCGAATACGAGGCGGGCTGTTTCGGTGCGGCCGGCGCCGAGCAAGCCGGCAAAGCCGGCGATCTCGCCGCGGCGCAGGTCGAAGCTCACGTCACGCACCAACTGGCCGGCTGCCAGCCTTTGCGCGGTAAACAGCACATCACCGATCCTCGACCGATCGCGTTCGCCGAACGCGGTCGCGTGGCCTTCGACGGCTGCGACGTCGCGGCCGAGCATGGCCGCGACCAGCTCCAGCTTGCCGATGTCGCTCATCGCCGCGCTTCGCACCGTGCGGCCGTCACGCATGATCGTGACCCGGTCGCAGACCTCGTACAACTCGTCGAGCTTGTGGCTGACGAACAGAACGGAGACGCCGTCGGCCTTGAGCTGACGGATAACGCTGAACAAGACCGAGACTTCACGCTCGTCCAGCGAGGAGGTCGGCTCATCCATGATCACGAGGCGGGCGGAAAAGCCGATGGCGCGGGCGATCGCCACCATCTGCTGCGTGGCGGTGTTGAAATCGCTGAGCGGGCGGCGCACGTCGATGCCGATCGAGAAGCGGCTGAGCAGGCGCTCGGCTTCCGCATGCATCGCGCTCCAGTCGAGCAGGCCGCGGCGGCGCTTCTCGCGTCCAAGGCAGATGTTCTCGGTCACCGAGCGCAGCGGTACGAGATTGATCTCCTGGTAGATGGTGCTGATGCCGCTGACCTGCGCCTGATGCGGAGACCCAACTTCGAACGGCTTCCGTTCGAACAGCACCTGCCCCGCATCCCGGCGGTAATAGCCGGTGAGCACCTTGATAAGTGTCGATTTGCCCGCACCGTTCTGGCCGATGAGTGCGTGGATCTCGCCCGGAAGAACCTGGAGCGAGGCATCGGCCAGGGCAGGGATGCCGGCAAAACGCTTCTGGATGTCACGCATGTCCAGGAGCAGCGCGGCTTGGTCCGGCTGAGCGGTCATCGTCAAACTCCCAAACCCTACCCGCCGAAGCGGGTAGGGCAACTGGAAAGAAAGTGGATATCAGAACGCAATATCGAAGTCTTTCTTCGCGTTCGTGGCGTCGAAGAAGGCATCCTCGTTCTTGATGAACGGCGGGATCTTCTTGCCGGCCGCATAGTCGGCCATCGTAGCGAAGGCCTTCGGCCCGAACAGCGGACTACAAGCGCAGATAGCGCCGATCTTGCCGTCAATGATCGCCTGGACGCCTTCCTTCTCGCCGTCGATCGACAAGATCAGCACATCCTTGCCCGGGGTCTTGCCGGCTGCTTCCAAAGCGGCGATGGCGCCCAGCGCCATCTCATCATTGTGCGCGTAGATGATATCCGCATCAGGGTGCGCCTGAAGCAGCGTCTCGGCGACCTGCCGGCCCTTGTCACGAGCGAAGTCGCCGGACTGCGACGCCAGGATGGTGAACTGCGAGTGCTTGGCGATGAAATCGTCGAAGCCTTTCTTGCGGTCGGTAGCGGCCGAGGCTCCGGTCGTGCCTTCCAGCTCGATGATTTTCGACTTGCCATTGGCGTTCTTGACCAGCCATTCGCCGACGCGGGTCGCCTCCTCGATGAAATCCGAACCGATGAAGCAGACATAATCCTCGCCCGGCTTGGCCATGGTGTGATCAACGTCGCGGTCGACCAGAAACACCGGTATGCCGGCATCGCGCGCGGCAAGAATGACCGGCACCAGGGGCTTGTCTTCGCGGGGCGGCAGGAAGATTGCGTCGACGCCCTGCGCGATCATCGAGTTCACGTCGGAGGCCTGCTTGGCCGACGAACCGGCGGCATCCGTGTAGACCAGCTGATGGCCGAGCTTGGCGGCTTCGTCCTGCATGCTCTTGGTCTCGGCAAGGCGCCACGGATTGTTGCTTTCCGTCTGGGCGAAACCGACCTTGTACTTGTCCTTCTTGGCGAGTGGCGGGAGCGCCGCGAAGGCGCGTGAGCCGAGTGTCAGCGCAACCGCGCCGGCAGCGGAGCCAACCAGTAGTTTTCGACGGGTAATGATCATGCTCTTTCCTCCTTTATTGTCGCTTTCAGCGACTGTGTAATTTCCTCACGATATCGGCCCAAACGGCTTCGGCGATGAGGCCGTCGGCAAGCTGGATCCGGCGCTATGCCGCCTCCAAAATAAAGTCGGCGCAGCGGTCGCCCAGCATCATGGCGGGCGCCGCCGTATTGCCGGCATTGATGTTGGGGCAGGCCGACATGTCGGCAACCCGCAGATTGTCTATTCCGCGCACGCGCAGCGCCGCGTCCAGCACCGCCATCCGGTCGCTGTCCGAGCCCATCCGGCATGTCCCGGCCGGATGGTAGTTGGTCTTCACAAAGCGCTTGCAATGCTTTGTCATGGCTTCGTCGCTGAGATCATCCTGGCTTGGCACGGCAATGGCCTTGACCCGATCGGCGAGCGGCTTGGTCTGAAAAGCCTGCAGGAAATAACGCTGGCCGGAGATCATTTCCCTCATGTCGTCGGGATGTTTAAGGAGGTTCGGCGAAACGATCGGCATGTCCTTCGGATCCGCCGAACGCAGCCTTACGAAACCGCGCGACTTTGGCTTCACCACCACTGTCGTCACGGTAAGCCCATAGGTGTTCTCGACCAAGGTCAGGATATCGCGGTCCAGATAGACGTGCGGCACGCAGAAGGCCTGGATCGTCGGTTCGCCCTCGGGATCGGCCGGATTGACGAAGGCTCCGGCCTCCACCCCCGCTGACAGGATCGTGCCGGTGCCGAAGAGCTTGAAATGCAGGCCGTTCCTGATCATCCTCCAACCTTGGCCCTGCCTGAAATAGCCGTATGGGCCGTTTGCGGTGGCGATGATCGGCACCTCTGGATGGTCGATCAGGTTTTCGCCGACCCCGGGCAGGTCGGCGACGCAGGAAATGCCGTGCCCGGCAAGCGCCTCGGCGGGGCCGATGCCGGACAGCATGAGCAGTTTCGGCGAGACGAGGGCACCGGACGAGACGATCACGTCGGCATCCGCATGGACGGTATGCTCGGCGCCCGACGCATCCGAATAGACGACGCCGGTGACCCGACCGTTTTCGATCAGCAGCCGGCTGACTGTGCAATTGAGTTTCAGCGTCAGCTTGGGATCATTCGTCAGCGGCTCGATGAAGGCATAGGCGGCGCTGCTGCGCTTTCCCCGCCGGTTCATGAACTGGTAGAAGCCGACCCCGCGCTGCGACGGTCCGTTGAAGTCATGGTTGTACGGCAATCCAAGGCCTTGGACGGCCTGGACGAACCAACGGGAAACATCATCGATGTGGCCTGGATCCGAGACCAGCAGCGGACCTTCGCTGCCATGCAGTTCGCCGCCGAGGCGGTTGTTTCCCTCCATGCCGGTGAAATGCGGCAGCACCGCCTGCCAGTTCCAGCGCACGCCGGCATTGTTGCCGCGCAGCAGTTCGTCCCACTCCTCATAGTCGGCCGAGCGGCCTCGCATGTAGACCTGGGCGTTGACCGAGGTGCCGCCGCCCAGCACGTTGCCTTGCGAGATTTCATGGACGCGGCCGTCGAGATGGGCCTGCGGCTCGGTGCGGTGATAGCGCATGAATTTCGAGCCGTTGATCATCTTGAAGATGCCGGGCGGCATGTCGAGCAAGGGGTGATGATGGGAATGGCCGGCCTCCAGCAGCAGGGTTCGCCGTCCCGCTTTGACAAGCCTTGCCGTCGCGACGCAGCCGGCTGCTCCGCCGCCCACCACGATATGGTCGTAGGACTGCGTCATGCCTCCGGCGCCTCACGGCTTTCGAATGTTCCGCGGACATACTCCCAGGCCGCCGAGAGGTGGTTGAGCAGCGCCCGCTCGGCGCCGTCAGGATCTCGCTCAAGGATGGCCGTGCAGATTTCACGATGGCTGAGGAAATTCACGCGGTTGCGCTCGGGCGACCGTGGCATGCGCATCCAATGCGGCGACAGCCATGCGGTAAATGCCTTGTGCACGACAGGCAGCACCGGGTTGCGCGCGATGTCATAGAGCGCTGCGTGGAACGCCACGTCCGTCGCATAGAATTTCTCGGAATCCGGGATGGCCGCCTCGTTCATCGCCAGCGCCGCCCTCAGGGCTGTGACGTCATCCTTGCGGGCATGGATGGCGGCGTTGCGCGCCAGCGACGCCTCGAGGAAGACGCGCATGTCGTAGAGGTTCTTCACGCCCGCCTGGTCGCTCAGCAGATGTCCTACAATGCCGTCGAGGGCGCCGAGCGCGGCATCCAGGCCAGGCCGGCGCGCCACGGGCCGGAACCGCGGACGCGCTTCCACCAGGCCGCGGCTGGCCAGGCGCGCAATCGCCTCACGCACAACGCCCCGGCCCACACCATATTCGATCATCAGTTCGCGCTCGGCCGGCAGGTAGCTGCCGTCGCCAAGCCTTCCGGACGTGATGTCGGCCTCTATGCCGGCCACCATCGCGTCGGCCGCGCGGGCGGCGAGAATAGCCGCGGGCATCTCAGGACGCTCTTCCGTATTCAGCAAGCCTTTTCCTCCCAGATGGTCCTGTTATTAGAAGGTAAATCGGACCAAAGCACAAGCGGATTGATGCTTTTGTAGGACCAAAAATGACAGACTGGCTTCAGAACCGCTGAAAGATCAGCCACATTGTTGCTAGTCAGCGCTGCCGGTGCAATTATGGTCCGATGAAAAAACCTGAATGGAGCGCAGCATGAGCCGCACCGAAATCAAGGAAGTCGAGACCCGGCTGTTCCGGGTCCCACTGCGTGAGGTGATGACCGATGCCAAGCACGGCGCGCACACGCATTTCGAGCTGGTCACCGTCACGCTGAGGCTTGCCGACGGCACCGAGGGCACAGGCTACACCTACACCGGCGGCAAGGGCGGCTATGCCATCAAGGCAATGATCGATCACGACCTCGCGCCGTTCCTCAAGGCACGCGACACGACGCAGATCGACACGATTTACGACGGCATGCTCTGGCACATCCACTATGTCGGGCGCGGCGGCATCGCTTCTTTCGCGATCTCGGCGATCGACATCGCGTTGTGGGACCTCAAGGGCCGGCGTAGCGGCCTGCCGCTTTGGCAGATGGCGGGCGGGGCCGGGAAGAGTGCCAAGGCCTATCGCGGCGGCATCGACCTAAACTTTACCCTCGATCAGCTTTTGGCCAGCATCGATTCCTATCTCAATGCCGGCTTCACCGGGGTGAAGATCAAGGTCGGCAAGGACGACCTGGCCGAGGATGTGGCCCGGGTGAAAGCAGTTCGCGAGCGCATAGGACATCACATCACCTTTATGGTTGACGCCAACTACGCGCTCGACGTCCCGCGAGCGATCGAGGCAGCGAGAGCATTCGCCGCCTACGATCTGCTGTGGTTCGAGGAGCCCATCATACCCGACGACTATGAGGGTTACGCCAGCATTGCCAAGGCGACCGGAATGCCCCTGGCAATGGGAGAAAACCTGCATGTCATCGAGGAGTTCGAGCATGCCTTCGCTTGGTCGGATCTCGCCTACATCCAACCCGACGCCTCCAACTGCGGCGGGGTCACGGGCTGGCTGCGCGTGGCAGCGCTCTCACGCAAGGCTGGCATTCCGGTCTGCAGTCACGGGATGCAGGAACTTCATGTCAGTCTCGTTGCAGGTCAGACAAATGCCGGCTGGGTGGAGGCGCATAGTTTCGATATTGACCTTTACACCACCGAGCCGCTTAGGCTTCAGGATGGTTTGGCGATAGCACCCGACGAGCCTGGAGTGGGCGTTGTCTTCGACTGGCGCAAATTGGCGGATTTTCGCCAATAGCGCCTTGCATGGAACATCGTGCCTGTCGCTGCCGTTTAGAAATCTTGGAGGCGGCCGCATGCATTTTGTCCAGATCCTGCTTCCTCGTTCCGGCAACGCGGAGAGCGCTTCGCCGAGGAAGACTTCGACCGTCTGAAGAACGAACTCGCCGCCGCCGCAGCCAGCGGGCATACCCCTTATCGGATGCCCCACTTACATTTGTAATTGCAGCGACGCTTCACCGGCTTTAACTCACGCGATCATAGCAGCGACACGACAAATGCAGGCGGCCGCCCGAACACCGGCAGAAGCTGCAAGCATTGGGTGCGCCTGCAGGGAGGCGGCGATGGTTGCAACGCGTACGGACACTGCGCATGCGGTTATGGAATTCATTCTATCACGGCACCGCTCACCGGTCCGCGAAGTTGGATTTTACGAGGCTATGAGTCAAACCCGACAAGCGATCGCCACATCGCGCGAGGTGCTGAGGCGCTTTCGCGAACGTCAGGGCGACGACACTCCTCGAGCAAAGAATACAGACCGTGGTCCTGTCGCCGTGTCAGCCTTCGATGCCGACATCATACGCGCTGCATGCCGAGATCTGATCGCGGAGATGAACGTGCCCGAGTGTCAATGGCGCGAGCTGGCGCGAAGTCTGGTGCGCGAATTCGTGGCCTGCGAGCAGACCGAAGCCGGTTTGGTGGATTGGATCGTCCGCCGGCCAGCGATGACGGAGACGGACGAGGCCGGCCGACCGGAGCCAGCCGGCGAGGCGGCGAATGAGCCAGGAGTCAGTCGACCGCAATCAACGCGAGCAAACAGGTCTCCCGGCGACTTGTTGCGCGGGAACTGCGGTGATCCGAGGATCGGAAACTTTGGCGAGCGGCTTGGACACATCTGATCCTCCTCGTCTCTAGCGTCGGGCTCGTGTTCGCATTTGAAGCATGTAGTGAGACTGGCCGATGGCGTGACCTTTCGTTGAGTGGAGACGAATGCGTCCAGCCCACTGTCCAAGGCACGGCGACGGCCATGTCGCGTTGCTCCCGGCCTTCGCACACAAGGAGCCCAAGCCGGATGCCAACCAGGCTGCATTAGGCCAATGGGAACAATTTGCGCGGGCCGAGCTTGGGCTAGCGTCGTACAGAGGTGCAAGTATGCAAGATAATTTTGACCGAGCTTCATCCGTCGCGGAGGTTGCGGAATCATTCGTGAGATCCCGGAGGCCGTTCTCTGTCGTATCGACCCGGGATGCGGTCACGATTGTCAGGAAACAGGCAGCTTTTTGCGAGCATACGGATGGCGAGCTTGCGGAGTTGGTGGCGGCAATTGCGGTCAGGCATGGTCGATTGGTCGCGTTCGATCTTGATCTCGACGACACAGGCTTGGAGATCGGTCGCGCAGCATAGCCAACGCCTCACGCAATGAGATAGCCACCGTCAACCGGCAAAATTGCCCCAGTGATGAATCCCGCGAGCGGCGAACACAAGAACATGGCGGGGCCGGTCAGGTCGCCCGGCGTACCCCAGCGACCCATCGGAGTGCGTTTCATCAATTCCGCGTTGCGAGCTGGATCGGCCCGTGGCGCGGCGGTCATGGCGGTCTCGATCCAGCCAGGCGCCAATGCGTTTACGCGAATGCCATCCCCGGCATAGGCGATCGCAAGTGACTTGGTAAGTTGCACGACCGCGCCCTTGGATGCGGCGTAAGCCGGCGAATGAGCCGCGCCGAAAAACGCGAACATCGATGCGATGTTGACGATGGCGCCCCCGTTCGAGAGTGCCCCTCGGAACGCGCTCGCACTCCGCATGGAGCCGGTGAGATTGATATCGACCACCGTTTCGAAACCCTGGACAGTGAATTCGGCGGCGCGCAGGTTTACCCCTGCGCAATTTACGAGCGCTGCAACGGATGTGAACTGACTTGAATATCCTTCGACCGCAGTCATGTCCCGGACGTCGAGTACTGAATACGAGACGGCGGTGCCGTATGCACGAGCGGCCGCCACCTCGGCGGCCGTGGCCCCCGTCGCGTGGACGATTGCCCCGGCCCCGGCGAACGCCATGGCCATGCCGTTTCCGATGCCTGTCGTGCCTCCGGTAATGACGACGGTCTTGCCCGCGAAGAAGGGCATCGCCCATATGGAATCGGTCACCAAGATCTCCTCGTTTCGCCTCTGTGGCGGAGCGCGAACTTACCGCAGCGGAAGACAAACGGGCGGATGTCTACCGCACGAATTGATCGACGAAATCGTCCCCGAGACCCACGCTCGCATAGTGGCTTCTGCACATGTCGATCTTGGTGAAAACGTCCTCGAAACCAATCTGCTTGTTATCCTTGTCCAGGTAAACCATGCAGCCGGAGATGTTGAAGAAGGTGATCATCTCGGGCACGTCGCTTGGGACCGTGAGCGTGTGGATTTCACCGGGCGGCTCGAAAACGTAAGATCCGGTCTCTGCCACCCAGTCGTGTTCAAGGTAGTGCCAACGCCCCTTGATCACATAGCCATGCACGGGGGCCGGATGCAGATGACGGCTTAATATCCCGGCCCGGCGTACGCGGAGCAGATTGCACCACTGGCCTTGCATTGTGTTGAGCATAAGTGGTCGGAACCACACGCCCTTAGCCTGTGGGACCCAGACACGCTCGTCTTCGGGGACGGCAGCGATCGCGATCTCTTTCGGTGCCAGGGGATGGGCGGAGCCGTTGAAGGATTGATACATAGGAACCTCTGTCGCCAATTCATTGGAGTCCATATCAGCGCGATCCTAACAACTGGGCCGAGTTCTGCCGAGGCGCAATCGGGCGCCCACGCATTGGGAAAGTTGTCGGCGCGCGCCCGCCCGCTGCCGCGACCGCAAGCGGGAAGGGTTTCGGGATGGTCCGTTGGGCGTCGAAGACGATCAGTGGGTTCCTTCTTGCCTTATCATGCGGCTATCCGGGAGTGCACCGGGCTGGTCCTGGTCTGGAAGCCCCGGTTTCGGACTTCCAAGGCCAGCAAGGCGAGTTCGACCTCGTCCAATCGCGACGGGCGTGCATTTTCCGGCATGCCTTCGGCGGTGGCCAGGTCGATCAGGTACTCGTTCCAGGCCCAGTTCTTGAGCACAGCGCGTTTCTCGTCGGGTGCGAGCACCGGGTCATCCACAACCTCCATCGGAGAGGCGTAGAATGTCTCCGGCTCGGAAAGCGCCGTCTGTATGTGCGCTGCCTGTGCGCCGGCGCCATAGCCGTGGCTTGCCTGGAGCCAAGCCAACTGCAGCCGCTGCCAAACCAGGTCGGAAAGGCCTGTTTCTCCTCCGATGCATGCTGGCGCGTGACCTTGGCCTGGGAAGCAGGAGGTGCCGCCTGCACCACGTAATTGAGGCCTTGACGCTCGGCATAACGGATGGCCGCTTCCAGCGTCGGAAAGTTAAGTTCAACCTGGGTCAAGGTGTCCCGGCCACCGGTATAGCCCATCAGCGGCTCGATGAACGGGGCTGTGCGGCGTTCGAAGACCAATCGCCAGTCCTTGCGGGGCTTTGCCGAGGTCATGGCCGAGCGGCAGGGCTGGTAGATCCGCGCCGTTGCGCCGTCCGGAAACACTGACCGTCCCCATGACAAAGCCGGCCCGTCTAGACGAGGCCGATTGTCATTGTCCGGCCGGACGGACGTCTTGGTTGGGTTCCTGATGTTGTCGCTGCTTTGAACTGTCTCCATTGCCTGTCCCTCCCGTTATGAAGGGTCGCACGGGCAGCGGCCGTAAGGGCCGCCACCCATACTGCATCCGTCAGTTCTTCCCGTTGATTGCGATCCGCTTGGCCTTCGCCTGCGCCCGCTCGGTCTTGGGCAACGTCACGGTCAGCACCCCGTTCTTGAAGGCGGCGTTGACCTTGTCTTCTTCAACCTCGTAGCCGAGCGGAATGAGGCGCTCGAAGCGACCGTAGAAGCGCTCGGAGAACTGCCGGTCCTTGTCCTCGGTCTCGGAACGCTTCTCGCCTTTAAACTTGAGCGCCCCATTTTCCAGCAGGACTTCTATGTCGCTCTCGTCCAGGCCAGGTATTTCCGCCGTGACGCGGACTTCCTTGTCCGTGTCGGAGATTTCGACACTCGGCCAACTGGCGGCGAAAGAGGGACCGAAGGCCGGCAGTCTGGCGCCAAAGCTGCGGAAGGCGTCATCGAACAGCCGGTTTACCTCCCGGTGGAGGGAGACGAAGGGGTCTCGATCTCCGTCGGGGAAGAGACTGGGCGCCGAGTTTCCGTTGCCCCGGCCCCATGGGATCAAGTCACGTACGCTCATTGTCTTTCTCCTTTTGTAGGTCTCTGAGTCGGGCGGGACGCCCGGCTCAAGCGAAAGCCTTCATGGTGGATTGCTCAGGCGGCCAGCTTGTCGGTCTCGACCTTGGGCGCCTCGATCTTCGGCATGGGGGCCCCGCTGGAGATTTCGATCTTGCGCGGTTTCATCTCCTGGGGAACCTCGCGCTTGAGATCGATGCTCAGCAGCCCGTTCTCAAGGCTGGCGCCCTCGACTTTGACATGATCGGCCAGTTCGAACCGACGCTCGAAAGCGCGCCCGTTGATGCCGCGGTACAGATACCGGCCGTTCTCATCGCCGGATTGCGACCCGCTCACAACCAGCATGTTGGGCTGGTGGGTGACGGTCAGCTGGTCCTGCGAGAAACCGGCGACCGCCATCGTGATGCGATACTGATCATCATCAACCTTGGCGATATCGCAGGGCGGCCAGTTGTCGAACGAGGCCACACGGCTCGCACTTTCAAGCATGTCGACCATGCGGTCGAAGCCGATGCTGGACCGGTATAGAGGGGTAAAATCGAGGTTTGTCTTCATAGCCACATCCTCCTTGAGCAACATGGACAACAGAAGGCGCCAAGAGCCTTGCCGCCTCCTGGTGTTGCCGGCCCCATTGGGCGGCCGGCGACCATCATTTAGAATCGCGACGTGCACCTTCAAGAGGAAGAATAGGAAAATTTTCATCGGCAATCTGGGCGAACGCACCGATGCCACACCCCTCCCGCCGGCGGGGTCACTCGCCGACGGGTCCATGGTGCAAGAACAACTACGTCGCCCTTAAATCCGATCGACGAATGGTACGAACGCGGCCACTGCCGCGCTGTCGCTGCAGTCAGGACCGGCGCGCTCATCCGATTGATCCAACTGTTGCAACGCATCCATGATCGTGTCGAAGCTGACCGGTTCACCCGCTCCCGGCAGCATGCGAAGCGCTGGCACGGATTCTACGGCGCAGGCATCCGACGCCCATGACGAAAGAATGGCGCGCTACTCCTGAACAGCCAGGGCAACGTCGGTCAAAACGTCGTGGGGATGTTTGAAATGCCGCGCCGGATGCAGCAAGCGGTCCAGAAAACGTCGGGGGCCACGGGTTCAATCGATGCAAAATAGGTCGAAATGGGTCCTTCCATGGATGGTCCTCCGCTTCAGACAATCTCATGCGAGTTTGGCGGCTCTCGCCAGCGGCTGTCGCGATCACGACCAGGCAGATCATCCAGGAACGACGCTCAACGACTTTCCCTAGGTGATGTCGATACCGAGACTCATCGTCCGGCACCCTGGGCGGCTCGATCACGACCGAAGCGAACGAGCCGTTCGCGATCGAGGGTGGCGATGCTGCACTTCCCCAGATGTTCGGAGCATAGCGAGGGCTGCGGCCTTGGAGCGGCGAGGGGACTTGCCTACATCGCACAGGTCGTCGATATGGAGGTCGATGAGTTCGCCGAAGGCTTCAGGCAGGCTATACAGTCTCACTGCGATCGACTTGGTGTCGGTGCCCCAGCGCCGCGCATCGTCGCGTTGCAGGAAGGTCTCGCTGACGCAGCGTGTGCGGTAGGTTCTAAGGTTCTGATGTTAAACAGAAGCTGAAAAATCAAGAGCATAGACTGGCCATTGCACCGATGATGGATGGCATAGATAGATCAACAAAATCAAATATTTATGAGGGTTCGTGTGCAAATACTGCACACGCAAGTTCCGCTTCTCTTCTTTTTTCGTTCCTACGAGGGAGCTGCCGAAAGGCCTTTTCGGACCCTCTTTTGCCGACGATACTATCCGCTCCAATGCGAATAAGCATCAGTGGAGGCACACCACAAACCCTGGCCGACGTTGAAGTCAAAACGTCCGGGGCGGCCTTCTTCTTGTCAGGGTCGATCGCCGGCAGTGGCGCAGTCGGCTCATGGAGCGGGGGCGACAGCCCAATTCATGACGAGATTGCTTTGACCAACGATCGGCCTGTTGCGACCGACGCATGGTCGACACCCACAACAGAGAACGATGCGACCAGAGATTTCACAGTCACCCTGTCCGGCTCTATCATCAAGGCCGTGGGCATCTCGTTCCAGTAAGGATCAGCCGGCGATTCGCCATTCCAAGGCCAAGCTAAGGGCACCTAGTGGGCCATATCGCGCAGAGGCTTCTTGCGCTTCGGCGGCACATAGGCCTGCACCAGCCTGACCTTGTCGATGTCGACCGTGACCGGCGGTCCTAGGATAATTGTCACCTTGCCGCCTTCCTCGTCGACATAGGTGACGTTGCCGACGAGTTCGATCTGCTGCCCTCGCTTCACCTTCGTCGTGCGATCGAGGATCGAATGGGGGAAGTTGTAACTGGGTATGCTGACGCTGACGTGGTCCTCGTCGACCCGCCTGCGCACTGCGGCCGTTATCGCCACCTCGTCGCCGATGCCTATTCCCCGAGCCATGACAGGATTCTGAGCGGACAGCTTTTTAGTCAAGATGTAGCTAATATACGGCGCAGCCCTTGGCGGACTGACGGGCGCCACGGCCGAATTTGCCTATTTCCCAGCCGGCCAGGCCTGGCGCGTAGGCTGACTACCAAGTTATATACGCTCATGCTAATATGAGGGCACCACACCTTTATGAATTAGGCAAAGGTGGAGCATGGTCAACGAGTCGGTGACAACCTACGTTGTGAGCGTGTTTGAAGCGCCGAACTGGCGCACGGTGCTTACGACCAACGACAAGGCTAAAGCCTTGGCCTGGGCGAGAGAGATCGGCGAAAACGTGCAGGTCGAGGAGATCACGCCGGAGCCAAAGGGTGCTAGCGCTGAGTAAAACGGCTGGTTGCCGCTGGGCGGCTGGCCGGAGGGACCGTTATCCTACCGGAATTGATCAAGCGCGACCGTGACGAGTGCTGCCTTGCCTTGCAGGCGGCTCACGTCGCGTTTGCCAAGACAGGGGAGCCGGATTTGCAAATTGCCACGCCCAGGCCGATACCGAGGCCGAGGAACAGCTTACCTGCCGCATCGATGGCGAAGGCGCGAGCAGGGCGCCACACGTTCTGGCTAGGCTCTCTGAGGGCACTGGCGATATCATCGAAGATCGCTTCCATGACCAGATTCTAGATCCAAATCGCGAATATGTGCGGCGGGTTTCTCGCAACAAAAACGGGCGCTACTTCTTCGTGATCCAATCCAGCAAGCCGGCTTCGATCTGCTCACACCCGACATATTCGCGTACCAAGCATTCAGCGACAACGCGCCACTGACACTCGGGCACGTCTGCATCCCTGACTAGGTTTTGAAATGCGGAGCGGAGAACCTCGGCATCGAACCCCGATATGCGCATCGGCGCGAGATCGTCCTCGTGCTGTGCCGGTCCTGTCATGTTCGGCTGGATGAATGGCGCCCTCTTGCCGGTAATGGTCTCAATCGACTTCAACAGCGGTCGATGGACCTCACGTAGAGCTTGGTAGTGCACGCTGTGATACGCCAGGAGCGGCCCGACGATGCTCTTGTGCAGCGCTTCGGCTGCCGCGATGAAGCGCTCGATTTCAGCCCGGGAAAGCTGTTCGGAAGGTTTGGTTCTGGCCATTGGCGATCTCCGCTTGAGGGGTCGCCGCAATGAGGACTACAATCAGCATATTGTACTTCGCGTACCCAACTCGGGAAAGTGTGCTATGAAGCACATTGACCGGGGGGAATTCGTACCCGGCAAGCCGGGGAGCTTGTGGGATATGCTGGAGGTCAAAGCTAAGCCATTTGTTGAGGCGATATCGAAACTAGCATCGATGTCGGCCATGATCCGCACGTTGAATGAACACAAACCAGAAATGCCTACGGTTAAAATCGACAAGAAAACCGGCAAGGGACTGGAGGCTTTGCTTGTTCCGTTTATCGAGTCCTGCGGTCCTCTAGGAGCAAAAATATCTGGCAAAGGGGCTGAACGCATTGTCCAGATGCTCAAGGAAAGAAGCCTCAACTACGTAGAGTTGGGAGTGAAGTTCGAGACCCTTAACCAAACATTCCGGGATGAGTTGGAAAGTTCCAGGTTGTTCGCTCTCAACGCGCGGGCAGCAGATTGCTTTGCGCTCGCCACTGAGACGTTCGGCGCTGATGTGATCGATAAGTTTCCCGACGCGGAACACGACCTTGAGGAAGCAGGAAAGTGCTTAGCCACCGCACGAAACACCGCGACGGTGTTCCACCTCATGCGGGCTTTGGAAGTCACGCTGCAGTTCCTGTGCGGCAAACTCAGCATAACGAACACCCAACGGGTTTGGGGACACTTGCTATCGGATCTCAACCAGAAGATCGATGCTATGGCCAAAGGAGAGCAAAAGAGCCGATGGGCCGCCGCCTCTAGCTACCTATGGCAGGTGAAAGAGGTTTGGCGGAATGAAACTATGCACCCGAAACAAACCTACACCGACGAGGAGGCGAGAGAGGTCTTTGAGGCAAGCCGGGTGTTCATCCGTCATGCGGCGAAGCTGGTGTGATTATCGCCTTCATAGTACTGTTGCCGCGCCCTACAAAAGAATCGGCAGTACGCCTTGGAACTCCCCGGCTTTTTCCCGCTGTCGACGGCAGACCCGCTTCTGTATTTCTGCGATGAATCGCATATCAGGACTTTTGACTGGATTGGCATAGGCGGGATTGCGGTCCCACCTTCTCGGGCGACAAAAATAGCCGCCGATCTGGCGGCTATAAACGTGCGATGCAACTTAGGCGAAGATTCTGAAATCAAGTTTTCCAAGTGCAGGGAAAGGCGCAGTAGCGCCCACTTGGCCTATGTTGATTATCTTTTCGACGCAATCGAACAAGGGTACGTGCATTTCCACGTACGGTTTTCACCATTCAAAAAAATATGACCACTCTGCAAGCGGAAGACGCAAAGAGACGGACACCATCAGCAAGGCGTTCTATCAGCTATTGCTGCATCGGCCCGGACGATATTACGGCGACGTGAGGCGGCTATTGATCCGGCCGGACATGGGTGAGTGCACCGCATACCTTCCGGCTATGATGATGGGTTTGAATACAGACATCTGCCAACGCTTTGAGCTCAAAGCGCGGCCTGTTGCCAGCATCGTGGCGCGGGACTCTAAACTAGAACGAATGTTGCAGCTTCTAGATGTCAGCCTAGGAGCTTTGACGGCAGCGAGAAATGGGAACCATGAAAATGGGAAACTGCGCGACCACAAGGTGGGCGTTGTAAAGCGGGCGCTAGAACGCGGGGGGATTAAGGACATCGAGAAGTCTCACCCGATGGAGACCAAGGGCTTTAACATCTGGAATGTAGTGCCGAAGTGGGAAAAGGGAGCCATTCCAACGCGCTAGCCGACAGTGCCGGCAGTCATAGATTTCTCCTAGGTATTCGCGCGCCGGAATGCTGATGTAAACATACATCCGAATGCACTGATTTTCAAGAGTCTTTAGTCCTTTTAGAGGGCAAAACAACGTCTAAAGCCCTCTCGAAAGATGCCCCCGTTTCATCTGCCTCAAGCTCCCGAGCGGCTTTCTTGAACCGCTCGGATTGCTCTTTCTGACTAAGCTTTCCGGTCTTTTTTCCGGGCGGCTTTCGGGCGGTATTTGGACTGTCGCCAGATGCCATAGGGTGCCTCACCTTGCACTAGTCGTTTCATAGGTCAGGCGCTTGCCGACGACACCATCAAGGATGCGACCGGCGCGCGCTACATCATTCACGCCAAGGGCTACGCGCGAATTATGGCGGAAGTCAAATTCTGCCAGATAGCGGTGAAGGTGCTTCTCTGCGCAATGCTGGTAGGTGCCGCGCATGCCGCGCTTAAACACCGAGAAATAGCTTTCGATGGTGTTCGAGTGGATGACGGCATCGCCAACGTAGCGAACGTATTCGCCGCCAGTGTGCTTAGTGGTCTCATGGCCCGCGAAGTGGTCGTCCATGCCGTGATAGAGCTTGCTCTCGTCGGTGTAGAGAGTGCTTTCGTGGTGGACGTTCTCAGTCACCAGCGCCGCGACATTGAGCTTGGTCGCCTGTACAACGTGGAAGGTGCGAACGTTGCCGCCGCGCTCCACGAGGCCAAGGATAGCGCGCTTGTTCGAGGGGCCAGTCTTGCCGCTCTTGGTGAAGGGGCGACCGCTGGTGGTCATGGTGCGCTTCTCTTTGGTCGGGCCGTAATAGGTCTCGTCGGCCTCCACGATCATGCCGTTGCCGCCGAGCGGGCCAAGCTTGCCGTCGCGCATGGCTTCACGAATGCGATGCGAGATGAACCAAGCGGTTTTCAGGGTCACGCCAAGGGTGCGGTGAAGCTGGTTGCTCGAAATGCCCTTCTTGGAAGAAGCGATAAGGAAGATCGCCTGTAGCCAATGGTTGAGCTTGACGTGGCTGGCTTCAAAGATGGTGCCGATCTTCACGGTAAAGGGCTTGCGGCACTGGTAGCACTTGTAGGTGCCAATGCGGGTGCTCTTGCCTTCCATCTTGGAGATACGTTCGACGCCACCGCAATGCGGGCAAGTCGGGCCGTTCGGCCAAATCCTGGCCTCTACAAACTTGTAGGCGGCGGTTTCGTCGTGAAAGTGGCGGTCTGAAAGCACGGACATCGGTCTAACTCCTTATGGAATCAACCTATTCCGATTGTTTGGGTACGTCAAGTATAATATGCGGACTACAATCCTACATGCCGGACTGCCTCACAATAGGGCTCGCTGGCCTACTTCGAGGGAAGCGATAGGACCAGCGTCAGCATGATCCTCATTGCCCCCGTCCGCAAGCGGCCACCGAATTTCCTCAGCCTATCTGGTCTCGGCAAAATGACGCGCGAAGCTCCCCTGGAGCCTTGCGGAATCTTGGGCAGATACCCTCTTTAGTCTCTACTCAGGAGCCGAATGCTGGTATCGCGACGCAGTTCGGAATCGGCGCGATCGACGCCTTCCACCGTGATCGCGATTGTCCCGTTCTCAATTCTTGCAATCCATCCCTTTGCCTTCATGTACCAGAGATGAAACTCCAGATGCTCTGGTGGACAGCCTAACAACCGTTCGATTTCGACGTCGCCAATGCCCGGATTGCCGACATCCTGGCGGCGCTTCACATAGAGCAGCGAAAGCAGTTTGGCCTGGACCATAGCATCCTTCTCGACCCCTTTGGGGTCGCTTGCCTCCTCGACCAATTTAAGCCGCTCACCGGCATGCTCTCGATAGGAGATATCGTACTGGGCGCGCTTAACGGGATCCCTCAAGACGTTGTGTGCTTCTACTATTTCGCTGAAGCGGGCTTCGTTACCAGTTTGCTGATTGTCGGGATGATAGCGCATCGCAAAGTAGCGGAATATTCGCTCAAGTGTCTCCGAGTTGGCGTTTGGGCTGATCTCCAAGAGTTCGTAGTAATCGACGAACAATGCGCTGCTCCCTCAAACATCGCTCGACAGCCGCGGGGGCCGACCGCCTACATGGCGATGCAGTGCCCTCACTCGTCGAGTTCATATACGGACAATACATTGCGCCCGGGGTCAAGATGAGCGGGAGCTAGTGGACGTCAGCCAAGGCGGCTCCCGCGCGGGGTGCAACGAAAATGGCCGGGGCCGCAGTGGGAGATTGCCTGATCAGCGCCGGCCGGAGTTCGGGGTAGAACTCAATGCCGAAGCCGCCTGCGCAGCCAAGGTTGGGGTTTGACCGCGCCGTCCTATAATGGGACAGCGCGGTCAGGCGGTTTCGTCATCACGCGCAATTGCATCTGGTCGATCGTTGCGACGATGGCAGCCGCCAGCGCTTCCGCCTCATCCATGAGCCCCGGCCCATAGAGACCGTTCACCGCTTCCTCGCTAGGCAGCACGCCGGGCGGGCAGTGGTCCTCGATTGTGCGCCGGATGAGCGTCAACGCTGCCCGGCATTCGTCGGCTTCGATCTTCATAACCATTGAAACATGCGTTTGAGCTAAAATGTTCCGGAACCGATTTCGGGCTCGCGGCTTGAGACGGTGAGGGAAGAACACTAGTCATGCCCATCAGACGAAAAGCCGTGGATGCCGGGATCCTTAAGCCTGCCGAATTGGCCTTGCTAGGGCGCGTTTTCGAGCAGCTTAAACTCGTCGACGACCAATCACCCGATGCGCAGGGCCGGTTGGCCTCTCGGATCATTGCCAACTACATGGCCGGGATAAAAGATGAGGCCGAACTTCTCTCGCTTTCGAAGCAGCCGTTAGGGCGGTAAGGTCGGGAAAGCTAGAGCTTCACCAGCCGCACAACATCAAGCGCGACCGTCACCACCGGGCCACCCAGGCTGACCGTTACGGCGTCCTTCTCGACCCGTGTGACGCTGCCGATCAGTTCGATGGTCTGACCTTTGACCACCTTCGTGGTGCTATCCCGAACGGAATGCGGAAATCCGTAGGTCGGTATCGACACGCTGATCCTGTCGTCAGTGACGCGTCGAATAGTGGTGGCGTCGATCGCCACCTCATCGCCGATCTTGAGACCATTAGCCATGCACTGGAGTCTGGTGCGGCCGTCTCAGGGGTCAAGTAGCGGAACCTAATATGCGCTTTGAACTTATCGGCTGATGAGCACACGCGGCATCAACTTTCTCGATCGGTGGATGGCAGAGCACCTGCCCAACGCAATGACTGATGATCCAGTGGCGGTAACCGCGTTCCAAACATTGCTTGACACCAACGAAACGAGCCGGTGGCACCGTGATGAAATGAGACGGCGCTGACCTTCCTCGAACTGCAGCGCGTGTCATGACCGCCCTTCGCGTTCTAAAGCCCATGGGATGCCCGCAGGGAACCGACGCGCGCATATGGCGCCAGTCCGTAGAAAAGCGCCTGAACGACCTCCTAGACCGTGCCGTGAGCCTGATAACGGCACTGTATCTCATGCAGGCTGATTGCGATCTGGAGGAAACGGCAGACGATGAGCCATCGCTTGGCTGCCTTGATGATCTAGAGCTGGACAACGTCGACGAGGAAGGCGCGGACGCAGAGCCATGCCCGGACACCCACGGTGAAACCGTGATTTGGGGCGAGGATCTGAAATCTCAGGAAGTGCTGGTGGAGAGCGGCCCTAAGATGAAATACTAGGACACCATGTAGCCCTCGACAGGCTGGTCCTTAAAATTGTCTGGAACAGGAGCCGCCTCTGCGGGTTTATGTCGTGCGCGGTCTTCTCCGGAAAGTGGCCGCTCTATTCAAGGTGAAGAAACCCGCCGCCTTGGGCCCCCTCTCAGCGGCGGGTTTCTCTATTCCGGCGGGTTTTTTCTGTTGTCATGTCGCGTTTCTTTACCTGAGCTTTTCAGCGGCGGCGTTTGCCTCGTCCCTGTTGCCGTTGGTTTCCTTGATTATTTTCAAGGCCATATCCTTTGTGATTGCGTGCTTCCGGGCGAAGTAGTTCACCTCGTAAGGCTCGCTGGTGGACACCCTGGCCCGATCTTGCTTTCCCCGATTTGATTTGTTGTCAGCCATAGCTCTCTCCATGTCGCGTCCAAGTCCACGGACCTGCCGATAGTTGCAGGAAAGAATTGGCGCCGCAATCGGCTATGGGTGGCGCGCGCCTTCATTGGCGAACATGACGGGAACAATCCGCCTTTCCGTGTTGCAGTCATGTTGCAATGACAACAAGGTACAGGACGGGACATGCCCGGTATACAAGGGTTTGCGCGTTACAGAGCGGGAAAACCGATGTAACACGGTTCGGTCGCGGCCTTGTTCGCTAACTTCATGATTTGCCTGATCAATTGTTTGGCTGGGGTTTCCTGGAAGCTTGTCGAACTTTCTGCGTCGCGGGTCAGCCCGAATTGCGCTTGCTTATGGACTCGTTAAGCCTGTGGTCGGGGGGCTCGGACCGCACCGGCCCACGATATCGCGTCGGCGGCGCCGCACCTATTAGATCGCTTATGGCTGGCTGCTGCTCAACAGGGCGAACGTCTACGACGCCCGCCTTCCGCATGAGCCAGGCAGGACACAGTTCCTTCAGTACCAATTTGAGATAGTCGACCATGCAAAGGCAACGCTCGTTGCCGCCTGCCGGTTCCGCCGCCGACTTGGCGCTCACATACCGAGCGTTTGAGTGCTTCCGACAGGTCGAGTCGCCTCAGCGAACAACTCAGCCGCTGCTTGCACCTTATCGGCAGCCTCTTCGACCCGATCGAAGCGCGTCAACACACGACATTGGAGGAACGACAACCGCGCCGCATGGTAAAGCTCGCTGCGCTTATGACCGTCCAAGTCCAAGGGTTCAAACAGCATCGTCATGGCGAAACCCCTCCCTTCGGTGCCCGGCTCTCGTTGAAGGCCGGGCCGTTAGACTGCGATCAATAGTCGGTGTCATAATCGCTGTTGTCGTCCTGCTGAATGACGACGTGACGGCGGTGATGCATCGGACGGTTGATCGATCCGGTGACCACAAAGTCGCTGGACCGGTGATGATGCCGGCGCCAGGCGCGCTCGCCATTGTCGTAAAACGCCTGCTCGCCATGATGGCGGCGATGGAGACGGTGTCCGTTCCGATAGATGACCACACGGTCGTTATTGTTGTCGTCCCAATAATGGCGGTGGTGATGTCGCTGGGTCTGGAAGACGATGCCTTCTTCTGCGGACGCGACCGCAGGCGCAGCCAAGCAAAGCGCCAATGCGCCAAGGATGATGGTCTTCATTTCGAGTTCTCCAAAAAAAGCCTAAAACGCCCTTCGGTAAGGAAACTTTGCTCAACGACTTTGGTTCCGGCATCGATCGAGACGTGCCCATGAGCACCGTGCGCAAACTCGCAGCGATCAGACGCCAACTCGCGCAAATGGCGGCGCTCGTCGCTGGGATCGAACGGAGTTCGAGGATCGGGGTTCTGGAGATTGGGTCGAGACGGCGGTTGCCGCCGAGGCTCTCGGCCAGAAGATCGGAAAGGTTTCGGCCGGCGCGTCGGCGGCAGATGGAAAGCCGACGTAGCGGCTATGCGGGAATATTTTCGGCAAAAGTGACAAACGCGACGGGACGCATCGCGTTTGCGATGGACATAATGGCAATGAACATCGCTGCCAAGATATCTCGCCCTTCGAAAACGGCCAGCGCCGCTTACTTCAGATCAGCACTGAAGCTCCCGAGACCGACCTCGGAATTCGTCGCGGCGGAAAATGCCTACCGCAAAGAGCCGACGCTCGGCGGAGTCTGAGCGGCAGGCTCGAAGCACTGAAGATCGAAGCCAACATCGACAACCCTTCCAGGGCGAAGATTCCGACGCCCGGCATCGATTCCTTCAAGGACCAGACCGGCGGCGGCCGGTACTTCGAGAAGATTGGGTCACCAGTGCGCAGCCGGCCGTTACAACTGCAGGTCCAAACAGCCGGACATGCGCCGATTTCAACGGCATCACCAGCCAAAAGGCGCGAGCATCTCCAATTTCGTGGGGCTGTCGTCCGGCTTTGTGATCTGCTCGGGCTACATCGATGCCATCGACACCCACAACACTGGCGCAGGCAACGCCGCTAACAATGATTTCCTGTGGGGTGACGACGCTGGTTAGTTGCAAATGGCACTTCTATCCGGGGGGCCGATTGTCCAAGGATCGAATTTCGTGTCGTACCCTTGGCAGGTTGCCAGTACTGCCATTTCGACCGGCGTGCCTGTGGTGACGACATGGCGCCACGAAGGCGGGAGCCTCTATTCTCCGTCAATGCGGCTTTTATCTGGCTCATCGCTTCCGGCACCACCTCCGGCTCCCTGAGCAATGTCACCGAAGATTTTAGTGCCCTTTGTGGAAAGGATTTCCTTGGCATCCATGCATCAACAAGTTCGACCTCCGCTGAATCAGAGACTGCTACGTTTTCGGGAAACTCAACGGCAGATTTTGCTGCTGTCGCACTTCAGCCGGCCGCAGCGAGATAGCTAACCAGCCAGCGCCATTCTAAAGCCAACGCCTAGGCCGACAGCGAGGCCAAGGAACAGCTTGGCGGCAAGATCGAGGGCGAAGACTGGGCGCCACACGTGTGAGCGGGGCTCTCTGAGGGCGTTGGCGATATCATCGAACACCGTTTCCATGGAATGATTCTAGATCGGAACTCCGGGAATGTGAATCCCCTGTTTGTTCCACTGTCGCCCCCATTGGGCAACCTGCACGGTTCGCCCGAAACCGTGCAGGCAGCAAAGGTGGCTTAACGCACCACTCTGAAGCCACTCGACTCCAGCGACGCTAGTGCCGTCTCTGCAAAGGTCGCGCAATTGTCCAAAGGACCATTGTTTTCATAGAGCGTGGCTTGATAGGCTGCTGCTAGCCTTCAAAAATGGCGGTTAGAAGCTGGTCGCGGCCTCTGGCGGCGTCAGCGGCCGGTTCAACAGTCATCTTTCGTGTTTGAGGGTGTTTGCCTTCCATGAGGAACTCGAGGAGCGCCGACACCAGCCACTCGGCGCTGTCCCTGTCCAGGGTCCCGCAAGACTCGGCCGGGCTCGCATCACCTCGCCGGTCGGTGCGAGCTCACAATCGCGGCCATCTGGTCCGCTGCTTGAGCTTGGGCTTCATCAGAATGAAGGGCGACATGGTTCATCCGAATGTTAGAAATTTGCGTTGGGGGAGGTGAGAATGAGGCTACCAGGAAATGTGTTGGCTGGGAGAACGCCGAGGTGCAGTGCGGTCCGCGAAAGCGATCAATGAGGTTGAATGCACAGAACGTGCCGCCAAGACAGCCAGGTTGAAATCGCTACGCTTGGCTCAGATCTTGCCCGAGGCCGACCCGCACTTTTCGTTCAACGAGGAACTCGACTGCTCGGTACTTGTCGCCGTGCTGGCTCGGGAACCGCATAATAATCCAAAGCGGCCCGAATCCCATTCTTTCCGGCGGCTGCCCCTGCGACGAGGCCTTTGATCTCCTCAAGCAGCGCCGTTAGGCTTTGCCAACAATCGGCTTTTTTCGCCGTGGCGACCCCACATGGCTCTCAACAACGCGCACGTGCTCGGCGTCGACAGTCACCAGTGGCCGCAGGCTGACGGTTACCTTGTCGCCGTCGATGCGCGTGACCGGGCCGACTAATTCCATATCTGGCCGATCACGGCCTTCGAAGTCGAATCGACAACCGCATGCGGGAAGTCATAGGAGGGAATCGTCACGCTTATGCGATCGGGTGTCACCCGGCCGCGGGCGGGTGCAGTGTCAAGGATGAGAGGTTGCTAACAAATGAGCGTCCGTGGCCTGAGGTTTCTCGATAAGTGGGTAGCCAACAACTGCCCATTGTGGCGCGGGGAGACCCCATCTCGGTTGGCGACTTGAAAGACCAGTTGATGACAGCTGCCGAGAAGGCCGGGATTCTTGCCGACGAGATCAACGGCGAGCTTGAAAGCGTCTTCGAATTGATTATCGAAGTGAATCGTCGTGTCGCCGAAAGGGTGGACTTAGCCTGAGGCTTCCCCGACGTGCCGGTCATGTCCTACATGCCGGACTGCCTGACAAGGGGCTCGCTTACCTAACCGGCCAGCGCCACGCCAATGCCATCTCAGAGCAAATGTAGATCGACACCGCGAATCCGTGAATCCCCGGTTTGTTCTGGTCATGGCTTCTGCGCCGGTCCGGTCACACAGCGCTGGTGCGTTCACCCCTCCGGCTGGGCAGGGTCCGGTTCTTGGTGCCGCTCTCGTTGATTTTCGAGGAACAGCTTGGCGAGTTCGCACCACTCAGGATGATCCGTGGTTTTATGCTCTTCTACGAACTCGAGGAAAGCCTTGCGCAAAGCGTCAAGGTCGAAAACCCCAAGATGCTCGCCCATACCGTCGTCCATGCCCGCGACTCTCAACGGTATTAGCTTGTCCTCTCGTTTGAGCCTTCAAGAGGGATTCCCTGAGTTTTGGCTTGGGAGCGCCTACATGGTTAATGGCGTGATTGCTGATATGACTATATCTAGGCAGCGCGGGGGCTCTATCTTCGCGCGCGGTGGCCGGTGCGGCCCCACACCCAAAGACTGCAGCGACCATTTCTGTGGATGGGTAGTGCTAGCCGATGCGACATCATGCTGCAGCGATATTTTAGAATCGGCTAATTGTGCAATCGCTAAATTAATGAAATGCGTGAGGAATGTATTTTCCACAGTTCCTGGTCGGCATGTCTGCCACTGCGATCATTGTGGCGATCTGGACCTACATCGAAGCCGGTTCAATTTGGACCGCGCTCGGCTGTGCGGTCCTTGCGCTGATCGTTCTGCAAGTCGGGTACGCCGGGCTGGTCGTTTGCTTGATATACTGGCGATCATCGGAAGCGGCTGACTCGACTAGTCGAATTTCGGTCGCGGCTCAAGAGAACGTCGACGGCATCTGATAGCCCGCGATCGTCTCGGCACGGTCACGTGACCCTGGGGCAGCAGTTTTGCCTCGCAGTGCCGCCAGCAAGTGGGCCTACAACGTGTTTGCGGTGACAGACACCTACCCCGAGCTTCGGGCTGAAAGCCTTATCATTGATCCAGACGCGGAACTGGAGGACGGGTGCGTTGTGCTCGCTATGTTTGGAGGCGGTCATCCGCAAACCATTAGCTGGCGCTTCCCGCGCTACAGAACCTGGAACGATCCAGTTTAATTCTCGAAGAATTTGGCTCGCAGCCTCAGGGTGGCGGGCTTTTTTATTGCTCAGCCCCTACGTCTCGACGCCGGCTGCGGAACGCAAACGTCGTGATGTCGTCACGGGAAATCCCGATGTCGCTGAGCATGTCGTCTGGTGACGCGCTCAACTCGTCCGTTGCCTTCAACAGCGCCTTCTTCTCGGCTCGATGACGAACCCAATCGGCAAGGGGACCAACTGCGACAAGAGGAAGATTCACTAGCATAGGAAGGTTCACAAGCATCGGACCACTCCCTTTACCGCTGCAGGTTACCGCTGCAGGAAACTGCACGTAGCCTACGCCGATACGTCGATGCGTCTGTGACAAACCTCACAGATCGATCCGAACGGGCAAAAACTGCCCGGATGCCTGACGGTGGCGGGCTTTTTATATATTAGCAATGCGTAAAATTCGAGAAGGTTCATGGCATGGTTGTTAGCAAACTCGCTGCTATCGTGCGACGCAGGGCTCGGTGGATGGTGTGCTGGAATGCGCGGGGCTGGATGGATCAGGGGTCTGATGGAAGCTGACGCTCGCGATCTGCGGAGCGAGATCAGTCGGCTCCAAATAGACTTGATCGCTGCCGCCAACTCTCAGGGCAAATCCAGGCTGCATGACGTCGCGCACACACTGCGATGCCAGAAGGCGCGGCTGGAACGTCTGGAGGAGTGCCTCGCTTCACTGACGTCGAATGTCCGGCCAGAGGCATCCGCAACCCCGCCCCATGAAGGCCGGCCGTAAAAGGCAGCTCATCATTTCCGAAAGAGAACTCGCTGCCTCTGAGCACGTCGTCTGGTCGACTCGCTCAACTCGTCCGTTGCCTTCAACAGCGCTTCTGCTCGGCTCGATGACGGCCCCAATCGGCAAGGGAGCAACGGCGACAAGAGGAAAATTCACAAGCATAGGAAGGTTACAAGCATCGGGACCACTCCCTTACCCCTGCAGGAAACTGCACGTAGCCTACGTCGATGCGTCTGTGACAAACCTCACAGATCGATCTGAACGGGCAAAAACTGCCCGGACGCCTGGCGGGCGGGGGCTTTTCTATTTTGCCATCGGATCACCGAGCGCAAGCCAAGTGACTTCACCGGTGGCTGTACGCACCAAGTACCACGTCTGAGCGGTCTGTCGGTCGAAAAAGATGGTCCACCTCGCCCGTCGACAAGGCCGCCATGCGAGCGGCAAGATCTGTGATAAAGATGAATTCCACCTCGTCGAGATAGGGCTTGCCGTTTTTGAAGTAGTTTGGATTGCGCTTGAGTTTCGCCGAAACGCCGGGCTGGAAATTCTCAAGGACGAAAGCGCCGGTGCGAACCCCTGAAGCCCAGTCCGAATTGCCGTCCTTGGCTGGCATGATGACCAGATGGTAGTCACTCATGATGTAAGGGAAATCGGCGTTGCCGCTCTTGAGCGTGAAGACCACCGTTTCCGGGCCGTCCGCCTTGATCCTGGCGACGGACTCCAACAGCGACTTCGCCGCCGATTTTGTGTCCTTGCCCATGTGATATTGCAATGACGTCACGACGTCATCCGCCGTCACAGTCTTGCCGTTGTGGAAGGTTGCGCCTTTGCGCAGCTTAAAGGCCCAGGTCTTGGCCCCGTCCGAAGATTCGAAGCTCTCGGCGAGGTCCGGTTGGACATTGCCTTTGGCGTCGACCTCAGTGAGGCTGTTGGATAGCGAGCCCGAAAACGCGGTTTGTGTGAACGTATCGGGGTAGCCGGCCGGATCGATTGAATCCGTCGTCGCGCCGTGAGCCATGCCGAGCTTGGCGAAGCCGCCCTGCATCGGTTCGGCACGCGCCTTGGCGACGAAGAGCGTGTCGGCGGCGGCGACCGTCAGGCCTGCGGCTATTCCAAGATGAATGAAGTCGCGGCGGGAAACTTTGCCGCCACCGACCAGGCTTTGCGCGATACCAAGCTTGCATTCAGATTCTGAGATTTGACTCTCCCATTGCGGAGTTCTCCGCGTTATTTTTTTCAAGCACCGCGAACAAATCTGCTAGTTGGCTGCGGCCATCTTTCTTCGAATTTTTCAAATCCCAATCGGCTTTTGGGCCAATCAGGCCGTCACATAGATGCTGCCGGCTTCGACGGTGACTGGAAATGTGCGAGCGCGAATGGACGGATCGACCAAGGCTTCACCTGACTTAATGTCGAATTCCCAGCCATGCCAGGCGCATCGGACGATCTCGTTTTCGCGATGATAGATGAATTGCGCTTGTTCAACGGGCGCGGTTGTCCCGCATTGCGGTCCTTCGCAAAGTGGAGCTCCGCGGTGCGGACAGACATTCAGCAGCGCGTGGAATGAATCTCCGATGCGGAAATCCCGACCGAAAGGCTGCGGATCTTGGCGATAAACGGAGATCCTGTTTCGATCTCGTCGACGCCGCAGATATATGTTTTCTCGGGCATCGTATGCTTCCTCAGGCGGCATTCGCGGCTTGCGCACGGGGGATGCGTTTGTAGACTTCCAGCGCGTTCAGTCCCATGATCTTGCTTTTCCACGCAGGAGGGATTTGCAGCGTGTTGGCATCGTCGTAATCCCAGTGCGGATAGTCCGACGCAAACATCAGCGTGTTTTCCCCGTCCATCGCTTCGAGCGTGGACCAGAGATGTTGGACATTTGCAGGCTGCTCCAGCGGCTGCGTGGAAAAGCGAATGTTGCGCCGGCAATATTCCGAGGGCAGCATCTTCAGCCATGGCGTCTCTTTGCGCAGCGCTTTGTGGTCGGCATCCAGGCGCCACAGGACCGACGGAACCCAGGCGACACCGCACTCGATGATCACGAAGTAGAGGTCCGGCCACTTCTCGAAGACGCCATGGGCGATCATGCTTGCCACGTGCGACATCGCCGACATGTGCAAAATGGCATGCATTTCCCAGAAGAATGTCGTGGGCGCAGGCGCAATGGCAATTGAATTCACGCCGCCATGCCCGCCCAGATGTATGGCGAATCGCAACCCTACTTCAGCCCAAGCTTCGTAGATCGAATGGTAGAACGGGTCTCCATACGGCTTGACGGACCCTTGGGAAGCGAGAACCTGGACCATGCGCGGATGACTGCCCAGACGGCGTATCTCGGCGGCAGCGAGCTTCGGATCCTGTGGTGCGATGATGATCGAACCCATGAAACGATCGTCTTTCGGCAACCATTGATCGATCTGATAATCATTGTAGGCGCTGACCAAGGCGCTGGCATAGTAAGGATTGGCGAGGGTCGACGCCTCGATCGGCTGATCGCCGGTGAGGATCGCCACGTCCATTCCGCAACGTCGAGTTGACGTGTTTGTTGCACCAAAAGGCTGATTTCCGGTTTCGAAGGGTTGTCCTTAGGAAAGCTGAGGACGGGCAGGGCGCAGGCTCGAGCATCGTGATCGGGTTTTACATCGGCGGGTCGCGACGTTGGAACCACTTCGCGGATTGAACGTTGCGAGCGGATGATCAGACGATTTGCCTACGCCCTTATCCTCGTCCAAGTATCTATGGCGACTGCGCTCGCCACGCAAGTATTCCTGTCGACCGCAGACGAAGCCGGTAACGCAGAACTCTCGCTTGCGACGGCGCCAGGCGAAGATCAGGGATGCGCCAAGGCGATGTGGCCCGATATTCCGGAACGATGTCTGCAGCGAGCCGAGCCTAAGGTGGTTACGCTCGTGCTCAGCCAAAACAACTAATGGCTGCGCCATACGCGAATGGCTGTTGCAGGCTGCCATGCCCCATTGGCCGCGCCACCACAGAATCACCACCGCTCCGTTAAGCCTCGCGTAATCTCTGCAATCTATCTTGAAAGCAAGATTGTTGAGGGTGACATGAAGCGCAAGTCGATAATGCTCTTTGCCTTCCCATCGCTGATCCTGCTGATCCTTGCAGGGGAGCGCATAGCGACTTTCTTGCTGGGAGCATATCCGGCCAGCCCCACAATGTGGCGGGTTTGGCTTGAACTAAGGCCGCTGTCGACGATGTTCTGGCAACAGGTCGATCTTTATCTCGGGTCGTCGATGGTCGTAGATGCCTCCATGCTGGCAGCCGCGTCGATCGTTTGCTGGACGGCGTGCCGCACAAGAAGGTCGGCTGCCTTTTTCTTTCTTGCCAATCACGTCGCCCTGCTTTTCGCCGGGTTGATGATCGCCGTCACCAGCCATTCCGAAACAGCGAGCACGATCGCTTCATTCGCCGTGCCCGGGGGGCTTCCCTTCTCGCTAATAGTCGATTTCACCTTGAAGAACAGCCTTGTGCTGGTTCTGGGTCTGACAGCATGCGCCTACTGTCATGTTGCCTTTCTCAGCGAAGCTCGAGAGCAATCCGGAGCGCTGGCCGCGAGGCTTGTTGCACTGCAGCGAGATCTTTAAGGCAGCCCCAATTTTTCCGGCGTTAGTTGATCTTCCGGTAGTAAACCTTGCCGTCGGCCTGCTCTATGCGCTGGTAGTCGGGGCTTGGGGCAGGCGAAGCAGCTGCAATCGTCCTTTTGGGCGGACGCGGTGTATCGACGACGCTGGGCTCGGTCGCGTCTTCACCATCGAGAACAGCAGGCGCCTCCGCCATGCTGCTGGTCGTGTCGACGGAAGGTTCCGCTGCGCTCGACGTGATTTCGTCACGGACAATAGGCTGGTTCTGTTCCAGCCGGGCTATGCTCCGGTTGATTTCACCAAAGCTGCTCTGCAGCTGACTGTCCAGTTTTTCAAATCGGCTCTGAAAACCGTTGTTGACCGTGTCCAACCGGCCGCCGATTCGTTGTTCGAACGTCCCGAGTTCCTCCAGCCGCCCTTCCAAAAACCGCATATCGCTGATACCGCGGTAGAGATAAACTGCGGCTACCATATTCACCAAAGTGAGCAGGGACGTGCCGATGATGACCGCGCCGATAATGGTTTTGTCGCTCGGTTTCACAACGGCAGCTTGCTCTCCAATGCGGGTTGCTGTCCCAATCTCGATTGCCGGCATGTCCGGTTCGCTGATCATCGTCATTGAACCACCACCTTTGCGCCGATCGCGACGCGCTTGAAGAGATCGATCACATCGGTGTTGGTAAGGCGAAAACACCCCGATGTTCCGTCGAAGCCAACACCCTTGGGATCGTTGGTTCCGTGTATCCGATAGAGCGTGTCACGCCCGTCCCGAGAGAGATAGAGCGCCCTGGCGCCGAGTGGGTTGTAGGGACCGGCAGGCACCATTTGCGGCAGGTCCGGCTGGCGGGCGCGCATTTCGCGGGGTGGGCGCCATTCCGGCCATTCGGTCTTCGCCCCCACCTTGACGACCCCGGTCCAGCCAAATCCGTCGCGTCCGACGCTGATCTGATAGCGAAGCGCCTGGCCTTGTCGGGTCACCAAATAAAGCGCTTTCTCGCCCTTGCGGATAACGATCGTTCCGGGCTGTTCTGTCGTCTCGAAGGCAACGGTTTTGCGCAGGCTGGGTCCCATTGCCGGCAGCGGCGGCCGATCCGAAAGTGCCGATCGTGCGCTGGCGAAATCCTGGACCAGCATCATCAGCGCAATGCTCATGACGCAGGCCAATCCCGGGCCAATCCGATACCTACTTGGCCGCCCCCTATTTGGCAGCGTCATCGAGCCGCTCTTTGAACATCCGCTTGAGGTCCTTGTTGAAGCGCGCACGTCCATCCACCTCGGCAGGCAGGATAGCACGGTTCAACGCATCGGTGAGAAGCGCATTGTCCAGCGCGACCGACTTGATGTGCGGCGCCTTGAAGATCTTTTCGAGTTCGCTGCGCGAAAAGTGGTTGCCGAACCATTTGCGCTTGTGCTTGTTGGCGACCAGCGTGATGCTGACAGCATTGCCACGCAACTCGCGGATCTTCTTGTAGAGCCGCTTGCCTTGTCGCAGCGAGGCGACGTTCAGTTCGAAGACGATGAAGATCTCGTCGCTCGTCGACAGCACCGAATTGTGCCAAGGCGTCTCGATGTTCGGCAGATCGATGACGATGTCGTCGAACCGGTAGGCGACTAGGTCCAGCAGCCGGAAGACAAAGTCACTGCCCTGCGGTTCGAAAGGCAATCGTGGCCTCTCGAAGGAATAGAGCGTCAGCCCGGACGGGCGCGAGAGCTTGATGACGTCCATCAGTTCGACATCGAGCCTCTCCGGCTGGCCGATAATGCCGCCAAGGTCGAACTGGTTGAACTGGTTGAGATAGGCGCCGCAATTGGCGCTCTGGAAATCGAGGTCGACCAGGCAGGTGGAAGCCCCGCGTTCCTTCGATTTCGACGCCAGGAATTCGGCCGCCGACAAAGCGAGCGTCGTCGCGCCGGCGCCGCCGCTGGCGCTGATGAAGGTGATGATGCGGCTTTTCGTTCCCTGATTGCCGGTGTCGTGGAAGGTCACGGCGTTCAGCAGTTCCTTGCCGTCGAGCGGCTTGTGCAGCCAGTCCGAGGCATTCATGCGCACCAGCACCCGCGTCTGCTCCGACGACAGCTCGTCGGAGACCGCGATCAGCGGCACGGCCGCCCACAGGGCGCGCGCGTCGACGATGCCCGGCCTTCCGAGCAACTCGCCATTGCCGAGGTCGAGGATGACGATGCCTGGGCGGGTGTCCGCAGGCGGCCCCCCGAGGAAGTCGCCGGTCTCGGAAACCCTGACGTCGTAGATCGCCAGCGCATCGAGGCGCGTCGCCACATCGCGCTTGAAATTCGCATCCGACGAGAACAGCGCCACCTGCTTTCGCTTGGTCGGTGTAACCTTGGTGTTGATGGCGTTCATGGTGTCCACGTGCTCTTCATGTCTTCGCCCGTAACCGTGCTCAGCATGGAGGGCATGGTGATGTTTCCGAATCCGAGCAGCCCGGCGAGGAAGAAAAACTGAAAGGGATGATTGGTGATGCTGACCGTAATGGTCGGGACCGGGCCACTGGGGCGCGTCCAGTAGCCGAGGCCGGAGGCGGCGTATTCGATCCGCACCTGCGATTTCTCAAGCATCGGCAGGTAGTCTTCCATTCCGGCACGGTTGGCCGTGCCGTCATAAATCGCGTCGAACGAGGCCTGGCTCGCATTCGCGGGTAGACACAAGCCTCCTCCGATACTGCAGCAGGCGACACCTGCCGTGCTTGCAGTGCAGACATAATCGTACGTGCCGGCCGGCACTGCGGTGCCGACTTTGGTCACATCGGCCTGCGTTATCGTTTCAGATGGAACGCCGAGTGCTACAGGACCAGAAATTTGCGCCAGTCTTGCGCCAGCTTGCACAGCTTTGTTTCCCGCGTTCCATTGGTAAAAGGCGTAGCCGAAATCGACGAAGCCGAGCAGAAGCGTCAATAGCAATGGCAGAGCGATGGCCATTTCGACCATCGCGGTGCCCGACTGCTCCGCGCAAAACCTTTGGTTTCCCATCACCATCCGATGACTCGTTCTTGATGGGAGACACTGAGGGTAAGGGCACCAAAGCCAAGATACGACAAGAATCCAACGTCCGGGTAAGCATAGGATGTACTGACGTTTACGACGACGACCATGCTCGTGTTGCTGAGATAAAGCTGGGCGCCTGTGGATACATCGGTCGCAGGCGTAGACGTAGGGGTAATGTTAACTGTCGCAGGAAGCCATCCAGACACTCTGTCACTGCCGCCAACGACTGCCCCTTTGGCAGCAAGGTTTTGCGCCCACCCCTTGCAAGTGTCCCAGTCGCTACTGCATCGCGCCATGTAGCGAGCTGCATCCTCGACGCCTGCTGCAAGGAGCAGGCGCGTGTTCAGAATGTTGGAGAATTCAAACACACCGGCCGATAGCAGCAATACGAACGGGACGGTGATCGCGACTTCCACCAAGGCGGCGCCCCTTTCGTCGCCCTGGAACCGCCTGATGATGTGGCCAAGCTTGGTCATGTCGGCTCTACCGGTACAGCTGGGCTTCGTTGCGGAATGCTTTGTCGACCAGAGTGTTGTTGGCAAAGCCGCCATCGACGTCGACGATCTCAAGGCTGATAGGCTTTTCGCTGGCCGATGCGTCCTCGTCGTCCTTGCTGTTGTCGTCTTTTTGCACTGGAGTGTTTACGAACACGCTCGCATAGCCATCCGGCTTGATCTGACTATGCCCCTTGATCTTGGTCGTGTTGGCCATACAGTCGATGATCGCCATGTTGAGGAGGCGACGGTCAGGATTATCGGTCGGAGCTTGGGTTCCCTTATAGCACTGCGGCGTGCCTACCTCCTGGGTCGGGTTTTTCGACTTATCTCCTACGAGAGTATGATCGATTTCGTACCGGTACACATCATAGCGAGATGCCGGCATGTTGGTAACCCCGGTGGGGTTGGTCTTCGATGGCACGTTGATGTAGGCGGTCTTGTGGTTGGCAAGCCAGTATGCGCTCCACGAGATCTGGCTGGCGATCTTGTCAGATTTCCCGTTGGCATAGTTTGTGCCGGCGGGGAGAGGTAGTGCTGACCCGTCGGTCACCGGAGAGTATTTGTTGCAGGAGTTGCTCTTTTGCCCCTTCCGAACGTTCGTTGATGGGCGGTAGGCGAAATCCTTGTCATACTTATTCAGCGAGTTGCTGTAGATGGCAAAACGGGTGTTTAGCCCGGCATTGACCTGACCAAGCGTGACGCCGGTTTTGGTAGTGATGGCATTTCGGTTGTAGCAAGTGCCGGCCGTACCCATAGCAATTGCATCGCGCAGGGAGACCAGGCTGTTGTCGAGCAAGCCGAAGTTTCCGGGGTTCCAAGCGTTGCCGTCCGATTTCAGGATTCGGAACTCGCGGCTATAGGTCTCCCCAGATGCAAACGCCTGCTGAATAGTCTTGCTGGTCAATGGGTCTGCCGTCTCGAATGGGTTACACATAAAGATCGGCACGGTTTCGCAGATCGACTGAACGAACCCGGCCACGGCCTGCGGCCGGATGTCCATAGTATCGTTGCTGCCGATAAAGCTTGCAGGAAAGATCGTTGCAAAGGCACCCGCACCATCAGTCAGGCCGGAAGCATTCACCGTCACCAACGAGAATGACACCACTTTAGGATCGGTGCTTGCCCAGTTGACGCCGTTAGAGTCGACGCCGGCAGCGCTCAACCTCGTGTCGTCGCTGGCGGGAATGCCGGTCAAGTATGTTACCGTTACATCAGACAGGGCGAGCGTATGATCGCCTGCGGTCGAAAACTTAGTCTTCTGCTCGGTCAGAAGGGTCGTCTTCGCTAGGTTGGCTCGGGTGATCGAATCCGATCTGCCATCCAGTTCCGCGGCTGTCGCAAGCGCAAGCGCATCGACACCCTTCTGAAGATCATTGTGCAGTCCGTAGGCCCGACTCATATCGATGGCCAACAATGCGAAGCCAACCAGCACAGGCAGCATGATTGCGACAAGGATCATCGCTATGCCGCGTTGATCATTCCAGAACGCCCTAATGGTCCCCAACATGACCTTACTCTCTGCTTCCTTTTCACCAGGCCCCTCGCTCGCCCGGCGCAATGCAACCGCATCCTTCTGTTCAATTCGCTCCGTTGGTCACACCCGACCCGCCGACATTGACCGTTATCGCTGGCGGTGGCGGTGGTGGCGGTGGAAATTTGTAGCCCTGTGCAACAGCGGCTGCCCGGGCGCCGTCGCCTTCGATATGTGTGTTCTTCGCGTTCGGATTGAACGGATCCACCGTCTGCGCCAGCGAATTGAATTTTTGCGTGTCGCCGGCGGCGAGCGTCACCGTGTCGTAGTGGTTCAGATAGTCCGCAGCGCAGCCCGATAGGGCGCCGGCGCACAGAAAGATCAAGGCGCTATTTCTTGACATAGAGCATCTTGTCCTTCGATTTGAAGTCCAGCATGTGGCCATAGGGGCCGGTGACGCCGTCGCCCGTTTCATATTTTCGGATCATGTCCTTGTTCACCTCGAGCTGACCAAGGATGAAGAACTCCGGGTCATTGGCCGGCCGTGTCTTGTCGAACGGGGTCGCCAGCTGCTCGCCAGGCTTCACCGGCCGGACGATGTGCGGCGTGACGATAACCACCAGTTCGGTCTCTTCCTTCTGGTTGCTCGAATTGCGGAACAGCGCACCGATGACCGGCACCTGGCCCAGCCACGGCACCTGGTTCTGCAGCTTGGTGGTCTTGCTGGACAGGAGCCCGCCGACCGCGAAGCTCTGGCCGTCGCGGAGTTCGACGACGGTTTCCAGCTTGCGGTTGGTGAAGATCGGGTCGCCGGCGGTGGTGAAACCGGTGAGGTCGCTCACTTCCGGCGCCAGCTTCATATGGATTTTGCCGTCGTCGAGTACGACCGGCGTGAACAGCAGATTTACGCCAAATTGCTTATACGTGATGGTTATCTGGCCATCATTGCCCACGACACGGATAGGCACTTCGCCGCCGGCGTTGAAGCTGGCTGGCTCACCGGACAGAGTGGTGAGATTGGGTTCTGCCAGCGTGCGCACGACGCCCTTGGCCTCAAGCGCTTCAATGATCAGGTCGACCTTGATGTTGCTGTCGATGACGCGGGTGATCAGCGCCGCGAAGGGATTGGTGTTCGACAGCAGGCCGGTGATCAGGTTGCCGGGCCCCAGCACCACATCATCTTCGTCGACGGCAGCAACGCCCGTGCCTGTACGGGTCGTGCCGCTGCGATTTGTGCTCTTGATCGACACACCGAGGTCGCGGCCGGCATTACGCTTGGCTTCCAGCACGCGCACCTCGAGATTGACCTGCTGGCTGTCGTCGACAATGACGGAATTTATGATGGCGTCGGGGCCATATTGCTGCGCCACCTCCAGGATCGATGCCAGCGTCGCGCCATCCTTGACGTGGCCGCCGAGCCTGACCTTGCCGTTGATCGAACCGATTTCGATGCGCGCCCTGGGCGCCACCTGGCGGATCGCCTGCGCCATGTCGCTGACGTCGACACCGACTTCGATCTGGATGACGCCCAGCGAACGCTTTTCCGGGGAGAAGAGATTGACCGTGGTGGTGCCGGCGCTCTTGCCGATGACATAAAGCGTTCGGTCGGTCATGGGCTGGGCATCGGCGATCTTCTCGTCGCCGACAACGATGTCGCCGAGATTGGCGCTCACCTGGAGCGTCACCGACTGCGACATCGGCAGGAAGATGCGATGGACGCTCGGGTTCGATACGTCGATGAACCGGTCGGCTGCTTCAGCCGCCGCAATCGACGTCAGCAGCGCAGCCAAACAGGACAGTGCGGCCGCCGCTACCCTCATCCAAAACCCCTGCATCCCCATCTCCCAAACTGCTGCCGCCGGCTGCCCCGCTTCGCCGCATCCCTTTATGGTTGTCGCGGCACGTCATAGGATTCAAGCTTCACGCCGCGAAAGACGCCCACTGTAACATTCTTCGGCGGTTCCGGCTCCAAATACTTGATAACTTCCTTGACGACTTCTTTTGATGCGGGTGCCGTCACCACGGCCGGCACCGGCTTGACCTTGCTCAACTCGTCGAGCTGGCTTCCCACCCTGTCCACGGCCTTTTCCAATCCGGCGATCTTGTCAGCTGCGCGCTGGCGTTCGGCTGCGGCTGCGGCGTCGGCTGCGGCCTGCTTGTCCAGTTCGGCCTGCCTCTTTGCGACATCGTCCGGCGTCTCGCCATTCAGGTCGGAAAGCGTGACTCGTTCGGTTGTCTCGCCCTTGTTGGCGGCAGCCTGGCGCAGTGCAAGAGACAACTGCCCCGCACCGGCGGCCAGCGTCAGTTTCTGCGCGTCCTTTGTGGTGGCTTCAAGCGTCACCGACTTCACAACCGTCGGGTTGTCCTTGCTTACGTCAGCGACCTGGTCGACGGCGAGCACTTTCATGCTCTGCAGCAGAACGTCGACAAAACTCTTGTCCGCACCGTCATCGCCGCGCACCGAGCGCGTCAGCAGCACATCAACCCGGTCGCCCGGGAAGACGAAGCCGGCAACGCCAAGCACGTCGTTGACGCGGATGGATACGGCCTTCATGCCTTCACCCAGCACCGCCGAAAGTGTGGCGCGCTGGCCTGGACCGGTAATCTTGCTGCCGAGGATCGGCTCATTGGTGCTGATCGCTTGCAGCGCCTGCCTTGCGCCACTGCCGGCCAAGGCTTCCTTGGTGGTCTTGAACGCTCCAGCCGGGACTGCGCCCGCGGGCCAAGCGATCTCATGCAACTTGTCGGCGCTCAATGTGTCGCCGAACTTCAGCGGCAGTGCCGCGACAACGATCGTATTGCCTTTGCCGTTTGATTGAGCCAAAGCACTACGCTGGCCAGCGAGCCAGATGTTGATCAGCACGACCGCCAGCACTCCGAAGACGCCGGCGAGGACTATCATAATAAGTGTGTTGGCGCGCATAACCCCAAGCCCCCAGCCAATAGAGCGGGAATTCGCCCGCCACGACTGATGTCAGGCCCGGGTTTGGACAACCCGGGCCTGATGCCGATCAAACGATCAAGAACCGGCACCGCTGGCGCAAGTGCCGCCGCCATGGCCGTTCAAAGCGGTGCAAAGATCAGTAAACCGGCCCGTGACCCACATGCCGATACCGATAATGAATCCGATCGCGGTCACCGCGATGATGCCGATCAGGATAGAATATTCGACCATAGCAGCGCCGTTTTCGTCGTCGCGGAACTGCCGGGTCATCGTCATGAGCTTCTTCATGTCAATTTCTCCCCTTTGGAGTTGAACCCGACGAGACAGAGCCAAGGATGAACTCCATACCCAAGCATCCCCCGTCACCTCAATCCTAAGGCTCGCGAAAAAGCAGAGTCAAACGGGATTAACAATTCCTTAACCTTCCAATACCTATGCTCGCGAGCTCAAGGGCGACTTGAATTCTTACAAGAGCTTGATTCTGCTGATTTTTCAATCCTCCTTAACCATTCGTTCACAATTTGGCCGCAGCCAAGGCAAAACGATAGCAGTATTAGCGTACCTGCATATTCCTTTATATCTAAGGGTTTACGGAGATTTTTCACCCGCATCTCATTTGTTTCGGCATGAAAGGTCCCGTGAGGTGGAAGTTGGGGCAGAGGGTTAAGCGCGCGAGTCGAAATAAAACGATATTTTTCTGGCGTCCTCTTTAACTATGTTGAAAGCATTGGCCTCACGTGAGACCCTCCAGCGCTTGTGCCTCGCTTGGTTAACGTTTAGTTTCCGCTAATAAGGGGCTAGCGGGGGTATAAGGGATTATGCTGGGGCGGTTTATCAAGGGACCGAGTGAACCGCAGGCGCAAGTGCCGGTGCCAGCAAGCGTATCGGCACCAGCCCCGCCGCTTGAAGTTGAACCGCATGGCGATGATTTTCTGACGCTCAAGGTCGAGCTGCATCGACATCTGATTGACAGGTTCAATCTGTCCGCTCTTGAAACAGCCTCCAAGGATCAGATCCTGAACGAGATCCGTCCGATCGTGCGCGAGTTCGTTCGCACTCGTGCCGTGCCGCTAAACGCCCGCGAGCTGGATCAGCTGACCAGCGACACCGCTGACGAGATGCTGGGTCTCGGGCCGATCGAACCGCTGCTCAAGGACGACTCCATCACCGACATCCTCATCAACACGCATGAGCGCGTGTTCATCGAGCGGCGCGGCGTGATCGAGGAGACGGCTATCCGTTTCCGCGACGAGGCGCATCTGTTGCGTGTCATCAACAAGATCGTCTCGGCTATCGGTCGGCGCGTCGATGAATCCGCGCCTATGGTCGACGCCCGCTTGGCGGACGGCTCGCGCGTCAATATTGCGGTGCGACCGATTTCCGTGGACGGCCCGCTGGTGTCGATCCGCAAATTCTCCAAGAATCCATATTCGCTCGAGCGCCTGATGACGTTCAATTCGATTCGCCCGCCAATGATCGAGCTGCTGCGGATCGCCGTCCAGGCCCGCAAGTCAGTCCTGGTCTCCGGCGGCACCGGCAGCGGCAAGACAACCTTGCTCAACGCGCTCTCGAGCTACATCCCGGCCAGAGAGCGCCTGATCACCATCGAGGACGCGGCGGAACTGCAACTGCAGCAGCCGCATGTCGGTCGTCTGGAGACGCGGCCACCGAATGTCGAGGGCAGAGGCGAGGTTCGTCAACGCGAACTGTTGAAGAACGCGCTTCGCATGCGGCCGGACCGCATCATCGTCGGCGAGGTTCGCGGCGAGGAGGCCTTTGACATGCTGCAGGCCATGAACACCGGCCATGAGGGGTCGATGACCACCATCCATGCCAACACGCCGCGCGACGCGATCTCGCGGCTGGAGCAGATGGTCGGCATGGCCGGCATGCCAATGACGCACGAATCCATCCGGGCGCAGATTGCCTCAGCCATCGACATCATCGTGCAGACGCAGCGGCTCGCCGATGGCGGCAGGCGTGTAACGTCGATTTCCGAGATTACCGGCATGGAAGGCAACGTCGTCCAACTGCAGGAAATCTATAACTTCGTGAGGCGCGATGTAGCCGCGGATGGAACGATCATCGGCGAGTTTCGCGCCACCGGTATCCGTCCACGCTTCGCGCCAGAGGCCGCAACGCTGGGGCTCCATTTCGCCAAGGATGCCTTCAACCCGCAGGTCGCCCTCTGATGCTTACCGGACAGGCGCTGCTTTATTTCATCTACATGCTCGCGGCAGCCTCGGTGATCCTTGCCGGCGAAGCCCTTTACCTTTCGCTGGCCGGTCGCCGCTCTCGACTCGTGGCAGTGAACCACCGGCTCCGTCGTCTCGCTGATGAGGCGCCCGCGGAAAAAACCTTGCAAGGTTTGCTGCGAGAACGCGGCCTGACGGATTCAGGAGATTTTATCTTCGGCTTTGTCTCGCTGAACAGGCTTTATACCCAGTCCGGCATCACCGGAAACCCGATGACCTTCGCAGCGTCGTTTTTCCTGGCCGGCCTGGCGTCGGCTTTGCTGCTCTGGCTTTTCCTGCACGTTGCAGCGCCGCTAGCCTTCATCATCTTTCTCGTGGTGGGCTTTGCCTTGCCTATTCTTGTTTTGCGCCGGGCACGTAACAAACGGATTCAGAAATTCGCCAAGCAATTGCCCGATGCTCTGGACATGATCGTTCGTTCTTTGCGCGCGGGCCATCCTGCGTCAGTTGCGATAGGTCTAGTCGCCCGCGAGATACCTGACCCGCTTGGCACGGAATTCGGCATCGTCTCTGACGAGATTACTTTTGGACTCAGCATGGAGCAGGCAGTGCGGAAATTAACGGAACGGGTCGGCTTCGAGGGACTCAATTTGCTATCGGTGTCGCTTTCGATCCAGGCGAGGACCGGCGGCAATCTTACCGAAATCCTCGCGAATCTCTCAGCCGTGTTGCGGGAACGTCAGAAACTGCGGCTGAAGATCAGGGCATTGTCGGCCGAGGGCCGGGCGTCGGCCTGGATCATTTCCTTGTTTCCGCTCGTCATGTTTGGGCTGCTCTGGGTCACCGCGCCCGGCTACTACGGCAAGGTCTGGAACAGTCCTCTCATTACGCCTGCATTCGTCATCTTCGGCAGCTGGGCCCTGTTGGGAGACTACATCATGTATCGAATGGTTCATTTCGATTTCTGACAGGAGCCAGTCATAAACCTGTTTTCGAACACCGACGACCTGACCTTTTTTGTATCCATCGCGGTCTTCGCGTCGGCGGTGGCGCTGTTCCTGTTTGCGGCCTTGGTATTCCTGCCGGCACTGCAAACGCGAAAGCTGGTCGCGGACAGCCTTTTGGGCGAAGGCTCTGTCGATCCGCGATCGATCCTGGGACGGGAGCGCCTCGCCAAGATCGCGGCGCAGAAGCCGGTCGACGCTTACTTCAGGTCGATCGAGAAAGAACGCACCGAGCCCAATGCTCTGGAGGCGAAACTCTTCCGCGCTGGATTTTATCGAGCGGGTGCACCTCTCGTCTACACGGTTTGCCGCCTCGGCGCCGTTTGTATAGGGTTTCTGGCCATGTATGCCCTGCTGTCGTGGGTGCTGCCGCCAGGGCTGCCGGGATTCGTAACGTTCGGCGGCTCGGCCTTGTTTGGGTTAGCCTGCATTGTCATTCCCAGCATCATGCTGGACCGGTTCGAGAATGCACAGAAGCAGATCTATCGTCGCGCCTTCCCTGATTTCATGGATATGATGATCACATGCGCCGACGCCGGTATGAGCCTCGAGGCCGCGGTCGAACGGGTGAGCCAAGAACTTGCGGCCACGCACAAATGGCTGGGAATTCAGCTCACGATCATGACTCTGCAACTGCGCGCCGGCAAGCCACTTCGGGAAGGGCTTCGCGAACTGTCTGACCGCATTGGCCTTGACGAGGCGCGGGCGCTGGCCGTGCTGTTCCGGCAGTCGGAAGAACTGGGCACCAGCCTGACTGACGCCTTGCGTGTCTACAGCGCGGAGATGCGCAGCCAGAGGATTCTGCAGGCGGAAGAGCGCGCCAACGCCTTGCCTGTCAAAATGATGATCCCACTCGGACTCTGCATCTTTCCGGTGGTGATGATGGTAATCATGCTGCCGGTGGTCATTCGCATGAAGGGCATTTTCTTCTAGTTGCCTATATGCTCTGTTCCTAATATCGGTCGGGGGACTCGGGGAGATTGTATGAAAAGGCCAATTGCAGTGGTGGCCTGCCTGTTCATGGCGGCACTCGCCGGCTGCCAGACGAACGGAGCGGACGGAGTCGTTCGAACCAACGAGCCGTCGAAAGGCGACGTAACGTCCTTTGGCGATGCGTTCGACGGGTTGAAGACGGTCGGCGATGTTGAATACTACGCCTCGGACCAGGCCGTCGCGGAGGCCAAGAACCAGTTTCGTGCAGAAAATTACGGCAATGCCGGCGCACTGTTCTTCAAGGCGACGCAGCTTGCCCCCAATGATGGCGGCGCCTGGATGGGACTGGCCGCCTCCTGCGACCGGATCCATCGCTTCGACCTTGCCGATCGGGCCTATGGCCGGGCCTTCAAGCTGTTGGGTGCGACGCCCGAATATTACAACAATGTCGGCTATTCCTTTCTGCTGCGCGGCAAGCTGCAGGACGCGCGCAGCAATTTCCTCAAGGCCTACGAGCTGGCGCCCAATGACCCGACTGTGGTCAACAATCTGAAGCTGCTGTCGTCCAGCGTGCAGAACATCGAGCGGTAGGATGTTGTTTGCCGCGTCGCTGTCGATAAAGGCGCTTGTGATCCCTCTGCTGGCATGGGTCGCCTGGATAGACTTCTCGGCCCAGAAGATATCCAACCGTAATGTGCTGCTGCTCTTGTGTCTCGGGCTGGGATCGCTCCAGCTTGTTTCCATAGCAAGCGGATCGTGGTGGGACATGGGCTTGAGCGTGATCGCCGGATTTGTGCTGTTCACCGCGCTCTTCCCGTTCTGGATTTTGCGCAAGGTCGGAGCCGGCGACGTCAAGCTGATGGCGGTCGTTCCGTTTCTGACCGGTGGAAACGGTCTCGCCCTGTTCTCGGTGCTGCTATTGGTTTTCGCCGTCGCCACGGTGGCGATCATGAAAAACCCTTTCATGCTGCCGGCAGGCGCGTTTCGGGTCTATATACAGCACTTGGACCGCAAGGGCGTCGTGCCCTTCGGCGTGCCGATTTCAGCGGCTGCGATCTGCACTATAGCGTTCCAGATTTATGCAAGTCTGGCGCTGGTGGGCAGTTCGGGGATACTGCAGCAGCTTAACTAGCGCTTAGGTCCGGGGATTTTCTTCAATGTCGATAGCGCGGCTGGCGGTCCGTAGCACTTCGGAGGCTTGGCGCGCCAATCAACCATTTTTCCTGACGGTAATCGGCTATGTTCTACTCGCGTTTATTGCTGCGGCGCATTGGAACATCGTCATAAACTTGAAAATATATAATAAGAATTTCTTATTTTTCGGGGCAACCGTGACCCTGATCCTTCTCACTGTAGTCTTGATTCGGTTGACTATTCAACGGCCGGAGCAACCGCTACGTGCCATGAAGGATCTCATGCTGGCCAACAACCTGCCGGATCGAATTGCAGCCGGACTGCCGGTTGCGCTCGTCGTCCCGCTCTTTTTCTCGATGTTCACCAGCATCAAGGGGGGAGTCAGCAGGATCCAACCATTCTACGCCGACACGTCCCTGGTGGCGATCGACAGGGCAATTCATGGCGGGGTCGATGCATGGAGGTTTTTTCATCCTATGCTTGGCTTTGGCCCTGTCACCTTTTCGCTGAACGTTCTTTACAATCTCTGGTTTGCCGAGGTTTTCATAGTTTTGTTTTGCGTCGCTTTTTCAGCGAGGAATGGACGGCTGCGTTCCCAGTTTCTGGTCGCGTTTGTCCTTACCTGGGTGTTGATAGGTAACGTTTTGGCGGCAGCCTTCGCTTCAGTTGGGCCGGCATTCTTTATGCCCTTTTACGGCGATGGTACGTTTTCTCCCCTGATGGACTACCTTCAGTCGATCAATTTGACCTATCCCGTCTCGGCGCTGGCTACGCAAAATTATCTGCTGGTCGATGCCGGGTTTGATGGTCCACGCTTGGGCAGCGGCATTTCAGCCTTTCCGTCGTTGCACGTGGCTGTCGCGACCCTGAACGCGATTTATCTCTGGCGTTTCGGGCGTTTGCTCCGCTGGGCCAGCATTGCGTTTCTGGCCGCAATCCAGCTGGGCTCGGTGCACCTGGCCTGGCACTATGCGGTCGATGGATACGCTTCCATGCTGGTGACGCCAATCATCTGGGCTATTGCAGGATGGCTGTCGAACGCCCAGCCTGGCCTTCGGATCGATATGAAAGATCGTCGGGTCGAAATAAACTGAGCCTGCTTGTACCGCGATTGTACATGGCTACCTCCTATTCCAACGAGATCACCTTTCCACCAACAAATCGCCTACAACGCGCGTTGAGGGGCGGCGTCATGGCTACATGCAGACTTGGCATCGCGGCTAAACAGCGCTTGCCACTCGACGGGTGGCTCCGTCGAAATATAATCTGTTATTGCTTTGCGCCTGCAAACTCTCCCGTGCCACGCCAGATCAGCCATATCAGGATGATCGAGACGTAGCCGTCAATGGCGTAGTGCCAGCTGAAATAGACCGAGCCCAACATGATCGCTGCGACGTAGAGCCAGGCGAAGATGCCGGCCGGCCGGTTGATGCTGCTAAGCAGCAGCGCGTTAAGCGTGACCATGGCGACATGGAAGCTTGGCATGGCGGATATGCCGGTCCGATCGAGGCCTGGCGGCTTGTATAGGACGAATAGAGATAGTCGCTTATGCGCAGGATGGCCGCGCCTGCATTGCTGCTTCGAAGCGAGGCGGTGAGATCGTCAAACAGGTCCGGGTCAAACAGCCGGTCGTAGAAAGTCGGGCCTGCGGATGATCCTGCTACCCGCGCAACAATGCCGGGGATGACCGCGGTCGCAGAGAGCGACACGAAGTATCGCTGGCGCTCGGCGGCGTGATCCATCCATGCGGCTGCGACCACCACGAAGGCGACCACCACGAACCACAATTGGGCATAGAGGACATAGAGGATTTAATCGACAACACCTGGCAAGGAACCGAGCGCGCCCATTTCCAGACATGCCCGAAATGCAAGGTCGCATCGATTTCGGCAAGCTGCTGGTCGGCGAAGAATGGCACCATCTGCGCAAGCTCATACTTGTAGGTGGTGAACGCGGCCAGGCAGAGAATGAAGATGCCAAGGGTGAGGGTCGCGCCGCGCCAGCGGGAGCTGATTTTCGCGAGGAATCAAGTCGCAGGGGCGCGCCTGTCACTGAATGGTGCCGCGATGCCGATCCCGAGCAGGATGATGAAGGGCAGCAGCAAATAGAGGATCAGCAGCCGCTGCGTTCCCAGTGCCGCGAGGTAGGTTTCAGGGAACAGGGCAGCCGCGACACCAGCGTAGCAAAGGCCGAAGATCGCCAGTTTTGCCGATAGGCCTATCCTCGGTGCGGAAGTTAGGTCAGCGCTCGCCGCCATATTCGCTTCTTTGGGGGGGCCTTCTTCAGAAGGACCGGAGCGTCGGCCGCGACCGGAGCCGGTGGGGTAAACATCAAGTATTGGACAACGGTGACGAACCCACCGGCACCGGCGCTCGCAATCGCGCAAATCAGAAGCATTCTCAAAAAGCCCACGCGGAAATCGCTCCTCAAGCCGGGAGAGAGGATGCGCTCGACTTGGTTAAGAAGCAACTACTACGATGACTAGAAAGGAGAGACCGATGGCCGTCTAGAGCAGCGAGGGCTAGAGGTCTTTGCAAATACCATCGTCAGCTTGCTGCAACTCGCTCGGGTTCGCAGTCTCGGCGAATGCTGCAAAGGTGCGTAGATCGGTGAAAACGACGGTCACCCCGCGACGGTGACTTTAGAAGCGGGTCGCATTCCGTTAAGGACTGCGTTTGAGAGTTCGCTAACTCAGCCGGAAGGCGCCTTCGAAGCCACGAAGCGGGTACCGTCTCGACCTATTGCAGCAACGCGATTGCTGCATCTCCGAGACCCTTTGGTGGGGTGCCGCTATAGCCATCCAGGTTGACGCTCGAATCTCCATTGTAAGAGAATTGCCAAGCAACAATCCATCCCAGGCCGGTAGCCAACTTCTTGTCATTGCTCCCTTTCATTTTAAGGTGGTGCATTGGTAAGTATATTGTGCCAGTTATCGAGTAATTCTTATTTATTGCAAGCGATATAGCCGGCAACAATGGCAAGGCGGTACGCGATCCGAAGATGGCAATTCCGGTATAAACGCCGCTTGTAGGAGCGGAAAGTTCCATGGCGCCGTTACCACCTGCCTGTATGATGCTGGACTTGGAATCGACGAATATGGTGACTTCCTTTCCTGTGATTTTCGCATTGTTGCTGATGCCGACTATCGCATTGTGAAAGTAGTGAACGCCTGGGGAAAGCACTATTTTTCCACCGAAGTCGATGCTTCCGCAGAACACCCGCCCGGCCGGAATGGTGACATCCGAGAGCGCCTGGTTGCTGTAGTCGCAACCGGTCGGGGGAACCGGTTCTGGTGTGCTGACAAGTGGGTCGGCGAGGAAGGGCTGGTTCGTCTTCGGGGAAACGCTGTATCCGCCGCCTTCGTAATTGCCGACTACCGAGATTTTTGTCGCGGCGATTTTGCCGGCCCCAACGTGTCTCAGTGCTTCGGGGCTGGAAGAATTTACCTGAATGCCACAATTTGGCACCGACACCTTTCCTAAACCGGTCACACTCAGCGCCCCGGTTGACTCTGGATCGAGAGCATAGATGCAATACTCCGGGGGGGCCTTTCGTGCCTTTGCCGTGACGTGAAGGCTGATCGCCTGAATGCCGGCAAGATTCATAAAGTCCGTCGGCATTGTTGCGGCGATTTCAACTGCTGCCTCCCGCGACACGGGAGTCGGCGTTGTGATGTCGACTTCAACCACCGCTCCCACCGCAAAAGAGCCGTTACCAAGCGCAATGTTCTTGGCGGCCGCGACGGCTTCCTCGTCTCCACCCTCGCTCTCTATAGCTGCCAGAGCCGCTGAATCGGCCAATTCTTGCAGTCTGGACTTCCAGGTGACGGCACTGGTAAGGTCAATGGCCACGCCCAAGACCAAGCATAGCGGTAGCGCCACCAACGCCGCTGCCACGGCAAAGTTTCCGCTCCTATCGAGCAGCAGGTCCTTCAGCTTTCGCATTGAGATGCCCTCGCAGGGAAGCAGGCTAGATCGAATCGCGTTTAAACTTTGCTAAATTAGAATATCCTAATTAAATTGCGTGCCGCCGCAGGCTGCGCAAACTTTGGCCAAGCGACTCGCGCTAGGCTATCTCGCTCATCGAGGTATCTACATCTTGCCGAGCTACAGGACCGCAGATCCCGCTATTTGAGTCCGAATGCGCTAGCTGCCTGATCCGAACCCAACATATCCATTGCCGAATGCCCGACGCCCGGCAAGATCACAAGACGCCAGTTAAAGGGCCACCCGTTGGCGCTCGCGACAGCTTGCGCTAACTCGTATGTGTACTGGCCCCGTTCCAGGCGTGTCGCTCCCTGGCGCATAGCGGCCGCGCCTTCGTTCAGCTCGGCATCGCCTGTATCCTCTTCTCCAAGATAGATCGTCAGCGGCAAGGCCAGATACGCTTTCATCTCCTCGATGGCTTGATCCGGCGTATAGACGCATCCCGAGGAGACGCAGCCGAGCCCGTAGGCCACGGATTCCGCCAGCGAGGGCAGAACATATGATGATGGGTTGGCAACCACCAATCTCTTCGCGTCGGCCAAGGCGAACGCGGCAACACGAGACGTAAATTGGCCGCCGGCGGAATGTCCGAAAAGGTAATACTGCGCGTTCGGCAATCCCTCTCGTGACCTCGCCCAGTTCACCAGGCCCTTCACATACCAGACGGTCCATCGTTCTCGCGGCTGAATAGCGCCGCTGTTGACGATCCCCCCACGTTGATAGCTCCAGCTTGGGAACCTTTCCAAGTCAAAGAGTGGCGCCATGACGATCAGGCAGTTTCGATCAGCGAGAGACTGCGCATAATCCCTGTAGGAAGACGCCGTTCGGCTCAACCCATGGAAGACGAACAGAATCGCGGGATTGCTGCAGCTCTTTGGGTGGTAGGTATAGACCGTCAGCTTCGTCCCGTTGATGGTTGCTGTGGTCGTACCCTTGCCCACCTTCCAGGCAAGCACCGGGCCTGAGTAAACCAGGCTGCAGGCCATCACCGCCGCAGTCAACAGACGGATTGGAAATCGCACCTGCCCCTCCTTATGACGATTGGCATGATGCCATAGTTCATTAGAGACTTCTAAACAAATCAAAACCGCCTGGGCGGTAAAGACTTCGTTTCAGTCATGGGGACTTGGCGCTTGCCGAAGGCTGGCCGTCAGCACGAGGGGATAGACAATTTGAGGCATCTGTCCTGGACATCGGCTACTGCACTGCCCAGTCCAGGCGACAAATCGAGCAGCCGATCGATCGTCGCCCGGCCGGCCGCCCCTCCCATTATTTTTGGTTGGTAGTCGAGGCGCGGATCTCTGTTTTGAGCGTAAACGGGGTATATATCCAGACCTATCTGCCGCGCACCAAAGTGGAAGCACGGCAAGATAGACTCACCCCGGCTGCTTCCCGACCCAAAGGCGAAATTGCCGACACTGTATAGTATCGGCCGATCTTTATAGATCTCGATCGGCTGGAGGATATGTGGATGGTGGCCGATGACGGCGTCGGCGCCGAAGTCGATAAACTGCCGTGCTTTCACGCGGTCTTGCTCGGCAGGATGGCGCTGGTATGTAATATCGCCCCAGTGCACCATCACGGCGATCCGATCGACCAACGGCCGCAGCCGTGCGAGATCTCTCTCGACGAGTTCGGGAAGATCCTGGGCGGAGCCCGGGAGGTCGTCACGAGCCGCCGTTCGGTCGTTCCAGTAATATCCGAGCAGTCCGATGCGGATATCCACGCCGTCAAAAATCGCCGGATCGTGGGCCGAGTTCTGGTCCCTACCGCCACCGTACGGTTTGATAGAATGTCGCTCCAGCGTCTCCAGCGTCTCAACTACGCCGCTTGGGCCGCAGTCCCGAATGTGATTGTTCGCAATGGTCATGGCCGCGAAGCCGGCGCGGCGTAAGACCGGGGCTGATTTGGGGTCGACCTTATATGAGTATTTCCGAGTGGTGTCCAACCGCTCGGATGTGGAGGCGAACGGTCCTTCAAGGTTTCCCGTTATTAGCGCGCTGCGCCTGAAGATCGGCTTGACCCAAGCGAGGGGGTAGTCTGGGCCGAACCTGCGAATACGATGGCGCATCCGCATGCCTGTCATGACGTCTCCCACTGCGGCGAGATGGTATGGGGCGGTGGTAGACGACGAGAGGAACAGTTCAAGTTGGTCCGGGTCGAGGAGATCGCCATCGTCCGGAATTATGACTTCCGGAAACTTTTCGCGAATTTTGGCAACATGGCGCTGCACGTCTAGAGAGCCGCTGAGGCGGTAAGGGAGAGGCGGAACTGACGGCGCGAGCAGCATGTCGGTCACAAGCGAACTAAAACCGATCCCGCGCTTCTCGAAGATCTCCCGGATCGGCGTTTTGTAAAGCCCGCCGGACGCCACGCTGTCCGTATGAAGAAGGCACGAGACAAAGCTGCGTGGTGATGATCTGATCGACCTGGTTTTGACCCGGGAGGGAGCGAAGGGGCTGTCAGAAAGTCGCCCAAGCTCCAAAAGGGCACCAACAACCAACTCCATGCAGGCAAATTCGTGCCCGAGAAATACTTTGTGCAGATCCCACATCGCCCCCGCGAGGGCTTGTGCGACCAGCGCCTCCTGCGGCTGCATCTCGTCATCGTCAATGCGGGTCTCATTGGCAAGGCTGCCCGCAGGCACAAACTCAGCATCGTGACGAGCGTGCCAGCACCCGACGTGGGGGCTCGATAGCATGGAGGCGGCCAGATAAGTGCTCACGGCATATTCAAGGGCACCCGGTCTGCTGAACGCGGCACGCGGTGCACGCAACCTGTCGGCCTGCACATCAGCGGTATGACGCACGACGTGAAGCCCGAACGCCTGGTATATTTTGCCGGCGTCGTGGGATGGGTCGCAGCGATAGGTGCCGCCTGAAATTCGTGGCAGCCACCCTTCCGCGGTGACCCCGTGCCCCGGCCCGAAAAGTAACTCTCCGCAAAGCGGAATTGAAAAGTCGTCGAGATTTTCCGTTCTTGCTGGGTAACGATATCTGGCCCCTTTGACCGGCACCCAGCTGCTGGTGTCCTCAGGACTGCCCGGTCGTGGGCTCGGCCGACGTGCATTGACGATCGCCCTGACTTTCGGCAGGGAGCCTATTCCAGATGAACGAAGTGCATCGTTGATGCGCTGGCTCATCAAGGAGACGTGGTAGTAGACGTTGACCTGGCCAAAGCCCGCGGCGGCCTCGCGGCTTTCCCATCCACCGCAATCGCCATCGCCGGACGGCTTGAAAGAAAAATTGCCATACTCGTCGGGCGACACCTCGCCCATCTGGCCAGTCGGCCAATCCTCTTCCATGCCTGGATGGCTGATGACGTCCACGTACCGCCCCCGCAGGCCCCGCCTTCCAGCGAGCTGGGAAAGATAGGGCAATTCGACGTCCGCCAGATACACGCGGCCGCCGGTGAAGTCCGAGTCACATGGCTCCCAGACGTAAACAGAGCCAGTCGCCATATTTACTCCCTTGTCGAGCTTGCTGCTTTCGCCGTCATGCCGTGCGCAAAGCAGTAACTGCTGCCCCGAGGTGCCTTCACCCTCGCTTTCCCGTCAATGCGTGTCTATCGGACTACTGTCTTTTTTCTTGTTCCCGGTCGACCCATTGCGGGCACCTGATGCGTCAGTAGCCTCGCCAAGCTCTCGCCGTGCATTGTCCAGCACTTCCGAGAGCGATCCCTCACCGATCAGCTTGAGTTCCTTCGCGACCACATTCGATTTTGTGAGCGGCCATTTGTTTAGGGACGCTGCGCGCACGAAGCCATACGCCGACGGCATGCGGACCATCAGCCAGCCCAGGTTCACCATCTCCGCAGTGAACTCCCGCACAAATTTTGCCCCCCCTATACGACGCCCGGTCAAGCGCCTGAATGTCTTGTAAGACATCCTTGCACGGGTTCTAGGCTCCCCCGCCTTGTTCTTGGTGCGTTGCAGGGCCAAGGCGACGAGTGCTGCCGCGTCGCCTTGCGAAACATTTGGTGTCGCAGTTGCTAAAACAGTATCCATGAACGCTACTCCCTTTTTACCTCAGCAGAGAAACTCCTGCCTGCTGCTGAACTCCATTTGCGTAAGGTCGATTCGATGGTGGCGACGCCACCTCATCGAACCATGCATCCCGTTTTGCCAGATACGAAATTGCCATTGCATGCATGGCAGCCTTGAGCTGCGGCGGTCGCGACGCAAACGTGGCAGGTTCCGCAACCAGCTCGCCAGATCCCGATGCAAGCGTCATCTTGGCTCCGGACCCATCGGTGCTCCACCGCATCGATAGAGCCAATCCACCGCGTTCTAGATGTCGCCGCAAATCAGGGCCAAGCTCAGTCTCGGCACTTGTCAGAATCAATCTTTCAACAGGCAGCGCCGACAACGCCTGGCGGGATACTAAATCCTCATTGTGGACTATAAAACAGCCCCGGTTACCGGTGTTCAAAACTGCTTTGGCCAGGTTTTTGAGAAGCTCGCAATTCTCGACGTCGGTCGCCGTCACCGACACGGCGTGGCAAGCGCCCAGACCAAGACCGTTCTCCGAGATTCTTGCTGGAGAAGCGGCATAAACCAGCGCTTCCAATAAAGGATCCCTGGCCAGCATTTGCGGTGTTGCTCGCTGGCTGAATTCTTGCGGTGCGGTGTTGATGTAGGCGCCTTTCTTCGACAAGAGGCCGATGCTCCGCCCCTCTGCCATGAACCGGTGCTCGATCGCTTTTGCCACCATGCTGGTATGCCGGTCGCCAAGGACGAGCACCGTGGCAACTTCCGATGAAGCCGGATCGTCGTACATATTGGCCAGGATTATCTCGCTCACATCCCTTGCCGTGCCGGCCCGCGGCCAAAGATGAAACTCGATCCCTGGTCTAGCGTTCACCTCGATGACAGTGCACCCGACATCTTTGTGAGATTGCGCAATGTCGGGCATGATCAGATCCAACCCGGCAATACTGAGCCCAATGACCCTGGCGATACGTTCACATAGCTTATGATTGTCCGGATGGACGGAGCTTGTAACGTCGACCGGTACGCCTCCGCGTGCGAGGTGACCGTTTGGTCGCAGAACCACCTGCTGCCCGGCAATCGGGATAGTCTCCATCGTAAGATGGTGCAATGACAGGTGTCTAAGCAGGTCGTCATCGATTTCCAGACGCGACAGACGCCTGCCGTCCCTGTCGGGTTCCCGATTCAAATCATCGATCAAGTGGCGCAGCGTTTTTTCGCCGTCGCCAGTAACCTGCGGCGGGCAACATAGGACTGCCGCCACGACACGAAAATCAACAATCGTCGCTCGATACTCCGGGCCGGCGATGAACTCTTCTACCAGCACGCCATACCGGTCAGACTGAGCCACCTGGCACGCTATGTAGAATGCGGCTTCAACAGCGCGGCGTCCCCGCAGCTTGACTGAAACTCCGCGCCCCTGATTGCCTTGGGCGGGTTTCACCACCACAGATTTGCCCAGCTGCTTGGCGGCAGCGACCGCCTCGGATTTGCTGCGAACCGTAAGCTGGCGCGGTACGGGCAAGCCGGCCTGCGCCAAAAGCCTGTTGCCCAGTCTCTTGTCGAGGGCCACTTTCGCGGACGCAAACGATGTCGAACCTGATATCGTTGAGAAGAGCTGCTTTTGGTTTTTGCCTTGGCCGAGACGAAGGTGGTTGCGCGCGACAAACTCGAACGGGATGCGGTTCCTCTTGGCGGCCGCAACCAGCACTGCGGTCGAATTTGAAAGTCGCCGTTTCTTTGCTCTTTCGAGGTTCGATTCCCGTGCGAGGGAATACTTCGATGTGGCATCCCCATCTCGCGTTGCCTCGCTGACCGCATGAACGACAGCCGCCGCGGCCGCGCGCGACATTTGCGGGTCGTCCGACTCCCAGACGATCACTGAATTGCTTTCGGACGGATCGCTCACCAACGTGGCCACAGTTGGAAACGAATAAAAATTCATCGCGCGGCGAAGCTCGAGGTCCGCGGCCAGGATCGCATCAGCAAGATACGAAGCCACCAAAGCATCCTGCTCGCACTCCGGAAAGAGACCGGAAAGCACCAATCGGACCTCATCAGTAAAACCGGACACGGGGGCAGTAGCCAGTTGCCCTAAATTCAGCGTCAATTTAACGACTGTATTCGCGTTATACACGTTGAGGCCGGATAGCGTCTTGAACCCGGTGATCTCAAACGGCTCTAATTCCCCAACTGGGCATACTATAGCCATACATTTTGCCCCCCGAATTAACCTTCCGTCTGCTTTACGAAAGGTTCCTGCCTCCATCGCTTGCGCGCAACCCTCAGTTATATTATGGTTAGCTAATGGTTAAGGCAACAAAAAAATAAAAGAAGGTTGGAGCCAGAGGAAAATAAATCTTAAATAATGTTTTAAATAAAAAGACTCGGACTGCGTAATTGAAGTAGCGTTGGGGTGGGTATCATGTCTGTTTGTAGAATTCAGCGCGGGCGCATGAAGAAAGCCAAGCGTTCGTTCGCGACTCGCCGGGTCGCGGCCTCGCATATGCGCACGTTGATCACAGGTTCCTTGCAGCCGGTCGCAGGCGATCTTGTCCTGGCTCGTGTGGACAAACTCGGCAATCACAGCAGATTGGAGCTGATCAACGGGAGAAAGGCGATCATGTTTCCCGGCGATGAGATAATCATCTGCTATGGAAACAGATACGCACCGGACCAGTTCGAAGCTGTTATTGGCCCTGATCTCGGACCATGTGACCTAGTGGCGGGGGGGGGCATCGCAGCGTGTGAGCTTTCCAGACATGATCGCATGATCGCGCCAACGAAGATCACCCCCCTCGGACTGATCGGGGACAAGTTCGGTCGCCGATTGAATGTTTGGGATTACAAGGTCAGCTCCGACGACCTTCGCCCCTCTCTGCCGATTGTCCTGTCGCTGGGAACATCCATGAACGCGGGAAAGACATTGACGGCGACGTCGTTGGTAAGAGGTTTCAAAAGAGCAGGGCTTAAGGTTGCCGCGCTGAAGATTACCGGAACCGGGTCCGGTGGCGACACCTGGATTGTGCGCGATGCGGGCGCTGACATCGTTCTTGATTTCACCGACGCCGGGTTTGCAACCACTTATCTTGCCTCGGTGGAAATGATCGAGAAGGGCGCTTTCCGCCTGCTGAACCATGCAGCCGAAAATGGATGCGACGTTGCTGTCATCGAGATTGCCGACGGGCTGCAGCAGAAGGAAACGTCCGAGTTAATTCTGGCGGAATCATTTCGCAGCATGGCTCTTGGCACGATATTCGCGTCCTACGACGCGATGGGTGCAAAGTATGGGGTGGATACGTTGCGCGCTGCCGGCCACAAGGTGCTGGCCATCAGCGGCAGACTTGGCCGATCGCCGCTTGGCGTGAGAGAGGCTGAGGAAGCTACCGGGCTGCATTGCTATTCGCCGTGGGATCTGCAGGATGGCGCGCTCGGTCCTGTGTTTAGGGCCCGCGCTGCGGAAAAACTGTCCAATGGACAGAGCAACAACCCGTACCTGCGGCGCATTGCGGCATCGTCGGAGGCAGCCATGCCGGTCGGCGTGGATCGAGCCCATTCTCATCAACTCCGGATTGATTTCTTGGCAAAGGTCGCGCGCGAGTTGATTGTAGCCGAACTGGGAGAAGTAAATGCCAATGGCAGTCTGGCGACGTGGCCCAGTCCATTCGGAAGCATCTTGGTCACTCTGCCTGAGCGGCCTTCCCAGGGTTCTATCCCCACATTCATGTCGGTGCAGGCGCCCGCGGAACTAGTAGAGGCAGCAGTGCTGGCAAAAAGCCGCGGTGCCCTCAAGTCGTCGCTCTGCGGCATCGTGCAGGCCCTCGGCTGCGCTCCGCTCCCGGCTGCCCGGATGTCCTACCTGCTGAACGAAACCTGGTCAATGTTTGAGGCGGCCGATCATCACGATAGACCTCTGCAAAACGCACTTGAGGCGCCGCCGTTGGATGCTCATGATGAAATTGATGCGGTGATCATGAATTTCTCTGGCCTCTTCAATGAGCATTCTGATCAGCACGCTCCCCTTGGACGCGCGTGAAAGACGGTGTCCCGATGAACACACGAGGCAGGCGTCGGTATAGCGGCCCCCTCAGCGAAATGTGGAGAAAGTCGATACCCGGCCTTGCGGCTCTGGTGGTATTCAGCGTGTCTATCAATGTTTTGCGCTTTGCCGGCCCGCTCTATCTCATACAGATATTCGACCGGGTCATCTCGAGCCGCAGCGTTGAAACCCTTGTCATCCTGACCCTGGCTGCCTTGCTCGCCCTGGTAGCCGGCGTCGCACTGGAAACCATTCGCCGTCGCATGCTTTCGCGTTGGAGCGTATGGATCGAGCACCAGTTGACCAGCCAGTCCGTGAAAGCCGGATTGACGTCAGGTGTCGCCAATCCGCCGTTGCTGGCCAGCATCGAGAAAGTCGCGGGCTTTATTGAGCGCGGGCTAACTCCCTGGTTGGACGTGGTTTGGGCGCCGATTTTCCTGTTGTGTGTGTACTTCATCCATCCGGTTCTCTTCCTGATCGCAATAGCAGCCACGCTTTTGCTGATTGGCTTGGGCCTGTTGAAAGAAAATTTCACGCGAGAGCCCCGCCAGGCGGAACGTGATGCCGTCAGGCAGGCAGAAGAGGTGTTGGTCTCGGCGGATAGGCATAGAGACGTTGTCAGCGCGTTCGCAATGGCGGATGCGATCGCTGGTCGCTGGGGCAGTCGCCGGGCGGACGGCTTCCTGCAACGAGACCGGCTTAATGCTTGGGGATCAAGCCTGGATGCCGCGATCCGGGTGCTAAATCGTAGCCTCTACATTATTCTGCTGGCCTCCGGCATATGGCTGTTCCTGAACGACCAGGCGTCGCTAGGGGGAATATTCGCAGCCCGACTCATAGCCAACTTCGCTTACAGGATGGTGGGCAAGGCGGTTGGGGAACTCAGAGGCCTTCGCGAGGCGCGCGAGGGATACGCCAAAATCAAGGCGGACCTGGCCAGGCCGTCGGACGGGGACCCGTCCTTGCTGCCCGGAACTCCGCGCGGCACACTAATTCTTGATGAAGTGGCGTTCAGGCACGCGGGATCGCGAGAAGACGTATTCAGGAAATTGTCGCTGTCGCTGGGGCCAGGCGAGTTGCTATTGGTCATCGGGCGCGCAGCGACCGGCAAGACAACGCTCTCCCGCCTCCTGATAGGCTTGCTCAAGCCACGAACCGGACAGGTTCGCCTGGGAGACATGAACGTCACTCGGCTTCCGGATTATATTAGAGCCGAGGCCATTGGCTATTTGCCACAGCAAGTCGAACTGTTCGAGGGAACCGTCGCCCAGAATATTGCCCGGTTTCAACAAAGCTCCATCGATGATGTGGTTTCTGCTGCAAAAATAGCAGGAATCCACCATGTTATTATTCGCCTGGGCCAAGGCTATGACACAGTGCTTGACGACACGATCGGGCTGTCTGGCAGCGAACGGAAACGGATTGCGCTTGCAAGGGCGCTGTTTCGCGCTCCGAGACTTATCGTTCTGGACGAGCCATTCGCCAATTTTGACAGTTCGTCGAGAAGGGCGCTTGAAGCAGCGGTGAAAGTCATGAAGGGATCGGGATGCTCGGTAGTCATTACCATGTCGGGACAAACCAACCGTCTTGTCGGATTGATCGACCGGACGCTGATCCTGGGCGGCCGAACGCCTGAGCTCTCCGATCCCACGGAGCGCGCGGTTCGTTCCGTGAAAACTGAGTTGCGGAGTGTAAAGTGACAGTCCCGCTCGCCGTTGGCGCCAAACAACCCGGAGACGATCCTGCGCCCTTTGGTAAGAACTTCATTGTTCTCGGTTTCGCGATAATCGCAATTTTTTCGACCCTGACCGGCATGTGGCTTGTTGCGGCTCCAATCCAGGGCGCCATTGTGGCCAATGGGTTGGTGGAGGTAGCCTCAAACGTAAAGACAGTGCAGCATCTCGAAGGTGGGATTGTATCCGAGATATTGGTTCAGGAGGGCGATCGCGTATCGGCAAGTCAGGTCCTGGTACGACTGCAGAGCACTGCTTCTACGGCCGCCGCGAACGAGATCAAGGCGCAATGGTACGAGGCGAAAGCTACCGAGGCACGGTTGATCGCCGAGAGAGACGGCAAGGACTCAATCGAGATTCCGCCAGAGTTAAAGGAGCCCGGTAAAATGGCGGCCGAGGCTGTTTCCGGCCAGGAGAGTATCTTTCGAACACGTCAGACCCTGCTTCGTGAGAGACTTTCCTTGCTGCAGCAAACGACCGGAAGCCTGCATAAGGAGATAGAGGGCTATGAAGGGCAGGTGGCTGCGGCCACACGGAAACTGGAGTTGATCGAGGAGCAGCTGGGCGATGTTCGTGCTCTGTATCAAAAAAAGCTGGTTGTAAGGACGCGCCTGACAGATTTGGAGACTGAAAAGGCGGATGTGGGAGGCGACCTGAGCGGCTATATCGCGTCAATTGGCGTTGCCAGGCAAAAAATGGAGGAGACGAAGTTCAAGATTGCTGAACTTAACGCATCCACGGCGGCCGACATTGTCGCTGAGCTTGGGGTGGTGCGTGCCAAGATATATGAATGCGCTCAACGAATAGCCGCCGCTGATGACGTGATGACAAGAACCGAGATCCGCGCTCCCATCGGAGGCACCATAGTGGGGCTCAAGATTCACACCATTGGCGGGGTAATAGCAGCAGGGGATCCTCTGATGGATATCGTGCCCGTCGACGACAACTTCGTCGTGATTGCCAACGTGGACCCGCTTGACGTCGACCAGGTGAAAGTGGGGCTGCACGCGACCATCTGGCTCAGCGCGGTGGGCAGGCGGTATCAGCAGCCCATGAACGGTGATGTCCGCACCCTTTCAGCAGACCGGCTGGTCGATCCGCGCACTGGCAAGGCATTTTATGCAGCTCGCATCGCTCTGACACCTCAGTCCCTGAAGGCGACGCCCGTGGCATTGCAAGCCGGAATGAACACACAAGTGATGATCGAGACTGGAGCGAGGTCAGCATGGGAATATCTTAGCGCTCCGGTCTACGCTGCCATGGGTCGGGCTCTGCGCGAACAATAGGATTGGCTGTCGGAGCAGCCGCCTTTGGGGTGGGATTGTGAGCGGTGCGCAAGCTCAGCGCCTCCACATCTCAAAAGATAGCGTGCACCTGCAGCAAGTTCGGCGCCGACCGCGCCAACCGCAAATGGGTGACCGACGTGACGGAGTTCAGCCTGGCCGGCGACAAGCTCCCCCGGTCATGGATCTCTACAATGGCGAGATCGTCGCGTTCGAGACGGCGCGGCGGCCACGCTTCAAAATGGTGGACAATATGCTGACCAAAGCCCTCGCCCGGCTTGGTGAGAACGAAAGGCCGATCCTGCATTCCGATCAGGGATTGCAGTATCAGATGTCGGCATTCCAACGCAGGCTGGAAGCCAGAGGCCTCCAACAGAGCATGTCACGCAAAGGCAATTGCCTCGACAACGCCCCAATGGAGAGCTTCTTTGCCATCCTCAAATCCGAGCTCTTCCATCCCGGAACCGTACGCATCCGGTGAAGACCGCAGACGTGCGCATCCGGCAGCCAGGAGAACCTGAGCACCGGAGTGCTGGGGTCAAGCTTTCTT